>NZ_JAAOLG010000001.1:0-973914 GCF_011602025.1 Rhodococcus sp. IC4_135 | reverse complement strand
CGTCGGCTCAGTCGTGGTCGGCTCGATCGTCGTCGTGGTCGGCACTACCGTCGTCCCGCAGTTGTGGTGGTGACAATGCCAGCCGTAGTTGCCGTTGTTGTTGCCGCCGTAATTGCCGTTGCCGTTGTTACCGCCACCGTTGTTGCCGTTGTTGCCGTTGTTGCCGTTGTTGCCGTTGTTGCCGTTGTTGCCGTTGTTGCCGTGGCCGTAATTACCGTTTCCGTTGCCGTTGTTTCCGTTGCCGTTGTTTCCGTTGCCGTTGTTTCCATTGCCGTTGTTGCCACCGGGCTGGGCGGCGACGATGGCAGGGAAGACCGATACGGCAAGGACGCCGATACCCATCAGGCACATCACAGCAACAAGCATCATCGCTAGCCGTCGTGGCTGGCTCATCGACATTCCTCCCCGACACATACGTCCGACCTGCGGAAAACTGCGGCAGACTCACCGTGCCTATCGCACCGGACACACCCTCGTTACATTTCCGGCAAACATGTATCCGCCCAAGGATCATCCCTCACTTGGAAGCTCAACGGTCCGGATCAGCGGTCGCAATCGTATGAAACGGCGCACACTCGAGCTGAATCTTCACAATTCGGGCAGGCTCTGAAAATGCAGGAAAGGGTCGTTCAACTTTCGTTGAAAGACCCTTTTTGCTGGTACTTCTTGGTGGAGCTGAGGGGAATCGAACCCCTGACCTCTTCGATGCGAACGAAGCGCGCTACCAACTGCGCCACAGCCCCGTGCCACCGCCTGAGCGGTGCTCGGCAACTCTAACAGGAACGAATACTCCCGTTGGAATCACCCGACACGAACTTTCGGCCCGACAAGATCGGCCCAGAAGATCCTCGGTGGATCACTGACCGGATGCGCGACGCATCTCGGTGTGCCTGACCTCTTCTTCGTAGTGATCCAAGTGATCGAACACCGGATCTTCGTCGTCGACCTCGAGGACAACCGCTCCTGGTCGGCGCAGTCGCGCGGGAATCAGGCGCAGCTCTTCGTCGGTGTGCGATTCGACTCCGAGTCGCGATCGGTTGAGGCGTTCGGTACGACGACGGCGAATCTCCTGCTCGATCCGAACCTGTCGACGCAAGTACGCCATGTACCCGCCGAGACCGCACACGGTCAGCGCAAACAACCACCACACCATCGGCGAGATGATCAATGCGAGAGCGCCCGAGAGAATCGCGACGAAGGCAAGCCCCAGCAACGTCCGCTGACGGAAGGCGTACCGCGCCTCCCGGGCGATGGCATCCGCTTCGGGGTCGAACCCGCCTCGTCCGCGTCGTACGGGAACAAATTCTCCGACCGGTGCACGACCGCCGGCGTAGTCGTCTTCTGCGTGAGTGTCCATCTGGTCCTCCGCGTCGTAGCTGCTGCGCACTGGTTCTGGTTGCCAGTTCGGATCGCTTCGATGTCCTGCTGCCGGTCCGCGCTGAACAGGGTTGCTGTCGCCGCGGTGGAGTACTCGAGTCGCGAGCGCCGCGTCACTCGTCTGCCGGATCCTGGGGCGCTTGTTGACGAGCATCGGCACCAGGACGAACAGCCACACGGCCACCAGCCCGATCCACACGAATGAGCTAGGCATGCCGCGGCCTCCTCCCGATCACCTACCAGCACCTATGCCAGCCGTTGACGAGTCAAGGTTAACGGCCGACGCCCTCGCATCGTTGCCGACGCGCCGAACCCCACCATACTCATGTGTCACACGCGTACCGAACTGAACTTCCGGTTCAGTCCCAAAAGTCTCAAGTTCTAGTTGAATCAAAAATCACAATTTGCCGACCAAAAGTAGGACTACTCAGCGGTAACTGCCGTTTAGCTCGCGTTTCCCACGCTACTTGCGCCGTCTTCGTCACACCCACGAAGCGCGTCCGGACCGCACCAATCTGTCGACAACGGTGGTGGGTACTTCCTCGATGGTCATTCCGACCAGAAGATGGTCGCGCCATTGGCCGTCGACATCGAGATAGCGCTTGAGGAGACCTTCCTCCCGGAACCCCACATTGCGCAGGACTGCGCGACTCGACGCGTTCTCGGGGCGAACTGTCGCCTCGACTCGATGCAGACCGACCTTCGAGAACGCGTGATCGAGCGTGAGCGCAACGGCCGCTGTGGCAACGCCACCGCCGGTGACGTGCGAGGCGACCCAATAGCCCACCCAGGCGGACCGCAGAGCGCCGCGCACGACATTTCCGATGGTGACCTGCCCGCAGTACTTCCCGTCCAGTTCGATGACCAACGGAAGGATCCTGCCCTTACGCGCTTCGGAGCGAAGATTTCCGCACAGAGACGGCCAGACGGTGATGTGATGACGCGCATCCCAGGGCGACTCTCCGGTGGGCTCCCACGGCTCGAGGTGCTCACGATCGCGTATGCGGAGTCGACTCCACACCGCAGCGTCACGAAGCTTGACGGGGCGGACGGTCACGACTCCAGCGGGCACTCGCAGCGGGCCGAGATCTTCCGGCCATCCTGGATGGACTGACATCACACCCCACTCGGGTCGGCGTTACCCACGTTGGGCGAGAAAAGCTACGTCGACTTCTTCACCGATGTGCACTTCGGTGACGTCTCGATCGACAAGAACCAAACAATTGGCTTCCGCCAAGGTCGCGAGGAGATGTGAGGACGCACCGGGCGCACCGCCGAGGGCCTGCACCAGGTACTCCCCCGTCGCTTCGTCACGCATCAGCTGACCGCGCAGGAAACCCTTGCGATCGGCGATCGACGTGATCGTTCCGACCGTGCGCGCCTTCACCACTCGCCGCATCGGTTGGCGGCGTCCCAGCGCGATTCTGATCAACGGTCGAACCATGACTTCGAATACCACCAGTGCACTGACCGGGTTGGACGGTAGGAGAAAGGTCGGAACCTCGTCTCTTCCCAGCTTGCCGAAGCCTTGCACTGATCCCGGATGCATGGCTACACGCTCGACTTCGAGTGTCCCCAGATCGGCAAGTGCCTCACGGACTTCGTCGGACGCTCCGCCGCCCACGGCACCGGCGATGACAACGATTTCGGAGCGAATCAGCTGACCCTCGACTACTTCGCGGAGACGGCGCGAGTCGTTGCCCGCAATTCCCACGCGGTTGACGTCGGCGCCCGCATCGCGAGCGGCGGCTGCGAGAGCATACGAATTCACGTCGTAGACCTGACCAGGCCCCGGCGTGCGATCCACGTCGACGAGTTCTCCACCGACGCTGATGACGGAAAGCCGGGGACGCGGGTGGACGAGCACTTTGTCGCGACCGACCGCGGCAAGCAAACCGACCTGTGCGGCTCCGATGATGGTGCCTGCCCGAACGGCCACGTCGCCCGGCTGAACGTCGTCGCCTGCACGACGAACGTAGTCACCCGAACGCACCGGCTCGAAGATCCGGACACGAGCGCGACCACCGTCGGTGTTCTCGAGCGGAAGAACTGCGTCGGCGAGTGTGGGCAACGGCGCGCCGGTGTCGACTCGGACGGCCTGACGCGGTTGCAGCCGGATCGGTTGGCGTGAGCCCGCTGTCACCTCGCCGACCACCGGCAAGCTGAGGTCCGTAGGCTCGCCGTCCTCGCCTCGGAGGTCGGCTCCAGCGCCGGCGACATCGACACTGCGAACCGCGTAACCGTCGATGGCAGCTTGATCGAATCCCGGCAATGGGCGTTCGGTCACCACTTCCTCGGCACACAGCAGTCCCTGCGCTTCCGAGATGGCGACCCGAACCGGACGGGGTGCCACTGCAGCAGCGGTAACCCTGGTCTGCTGCTCCTCAACCGACCGCATCTGGTCCGCGTCCTCCTGTGTCTCGAAATTCGGTGATATCCGTCAGCTCATGATGCCTTGCCTTCGAAAAGGGACAAGCACATTGATACTGCGTTATCGGGCGATCAACCACCGTGGCGACACGCTCAGCGGTCGAGTCGATCCGCGAGCCACTTGCGCAAGGACGGGCCGTAGTCGTCGCTGTCGAGTGCCAGGTCAACCGAAGCGCGGAGGTACCCACCAGGGTTGCCCAGGTCATGACGCGTTCCGCGGTGCACCACCACGTGAACGGGATGCCCCTCGGAAATCAGGAGAGCGATGGCGTCGGTGAGTTGCAACTCACCGCCGGCTCCCGGCTTGATGCGACGAAGTGCGTCGAAGATCGCACGATCGAGTAGATAGCGACCCGCAGCGGCAAAGGTCGACGGCGCGTCTTCCACAGCCGGCTTCTCGACCATGCCGACGACCTTGAGCACGTCGGGGTTGACCGCGTCGGGAACGATCTCGACGTCGAACACGCCGTAGGCGCTGACTGCGTCTTTGGGGACGTCGATTGCACAGAGAACGGACCCGCCGCGCTTGGCCCGAACTCGCGCCATGATCTCCAGGACACCACGCGGCAGTACGAGATCATCGGGCAGAAGGACGGCGATGGCATCTTCGTCGTCGTCGAGAACCGACTCGACGCAACCGACTGCATGCCCGAGCCCGAGGGGCTGTTCCTGAATGACGGAATCAACTTCGAGCAAACCCGGCGCTTTGCGCACCTTTGCCAGGGCAGCAAGTTTTCCGCTTGCTTCCAGCTTGCTTTCGAGCACGAGGTCCTCGACGAAGTGTGCAACCACCCCGTCTTTGCCGGGGGACGTCACGATGACGAGCCGCTCGGCTCCCGAGTCCGCGGCTTCACCTGCCACCAGTTCGATGCCCGGTGTGTCCACGACCGGCAGCAATTCTTTCGGAACCGTCTTGGTGGCAGGCAGGAAACGAGTACCAAGTCCGGCTGCGGGAACCACGGCCGTGCGGAAGGCCCTCGTGCTGCTAGCGACAACGTCTGTCATGCCAACACCTTAGCCGCCGCTTGTTACCGCTCGGTCAGCACGACGAATATCGTTGTGGGGTGACACCGCGGACAAAAGCACAATGGCGACAAATCGCACTCGCAGCACGTGAAGCAGTCTCCGAGCACGCTGGAAAAGCGGAAACTGCGGCGTTGATCACGCACATACCTTCGGTGATAGTCGAAGGAACGACGGTGTGTGCGTACGTCCCCACTCGCACCGAACCAGGATCCACCGACTTGCTCGACGCCGTTGCCGAGGTCGCCGGGCGTGTACTACTTCCGATCACCGGGGAGCCCGGACCGTTGTCCTGGGTCGAGTACAGCGGCGCGGACGGTTTGCGACCGGCGAAGTACGGCATTCGGGAGCCTGTCGGACCTGTCCTACCACCGGAAAGCCTGTCCGACGTGGAATGCATGCTGATCCCTGCACTTGCAGTGGACGTGCGCGGAACACGCCTCGGCCGCGGTGCAGGCTTCTACGACCGCACACTGGGGTCGGTCGGTCCGCAGACTCGGCTTGTGGCAATTGTCAGAGACTCCGAACTCGTCGAGACCTTGCCGGCCGACGACCATGACGTACCCATGGGCTGGGCATTGACGCCGGGCGGCGGGCTGACGCAGCTGCAACGGGATTGATCTGCGGGAATAGATCCCTGATTAGCGCTGTTGGCACTGTCACTTGTAGAGTGCTAAAGGCTGCGGTGTAAATACGCAGCTGCTCGAACATCACAGTGCGGAGGAAGCCCGGTGCCCACCTACTCATACGCATGTACGGAATGTGACAACCGTTTCGACATCGTCCAGTCCTTCAGCGAAGATTCGCTGACGGTCTGCCCAGCTTGCTCAGGCAAGCTCCGCAAGCTGTTCAACTCTGTCGGCATCGTGTTCAAGGGCAGCGGCTTCTACCGCACCGACAGCCGCGGCGGCTCCGGAACTGCGAGCGAGCCGGCCAAGAGTGATTCGGCACCCGCTGCGAAGTCCGAGTCCAAGTCGGACTCCTCGTCGACCTCGAGTTCGTCGACCAGCACGCCGGCGCCCGCCAAGGCTGCCGCAAGCTGATTTCCACAACCTCCGGGTTGTCCACAGGTTCACATCGTTAGGGCCGGAAGCACCGCTTCCGGCCCTAACGTGCATGAATGCCGTCAGCACGTTCTCGCTCGCCGAGGCGCTCCGATCCACTGCGCGCCCAGCTCGATCTCACCCCGAGCACCCTCGATCGCGTCGTCGAACTGACGCGCGGCACACGATTCCGCCCGGCGATAGTCCGCAAGATCGCAGCCGTTGCCCTGGCCGCACTCGGCGTCGTTCTCTTCTTCCGAGGCGATCCTGCGACCGATACGGTCGCTGTAGTTGTCTCGAGTCGCGATCTCACTCCCGGACAGGTGATCGCGAATTCGGATGTCGAGATCCGCGAGATCGACTCGAAACAACTTCCCGAAGGAGTTGTCTCCGATACCGGCTTGGTGGTCGGAAGAACCGTTGCCGGCCCGATACGCACCGGTGAAACAGTCACCGACGTGCGCGTTCTCAGCCCACGGCTGGCCGGGTTGTCCGTAGGAACCGACGACGCCCGCATCGTGCCCGTGCGACTTGCCGATGCGGCCGTTGCAGACATCTTGCGCAGCGGGGATGTCGTCGACGTCCTGACCGTCGGCCCTGACACATCCCGCACTGACACATCCCGCCCCGACACACCCAACGAATCAATTGCCGACAAGGCCCCGCAGATTCTTGCGGCGGGGGCGGTAGTCGCGTTGGTCACCACGTCGGAAAGTACACGTAACCAGCAGGAACAGGTGATTCTGCTGGCTCTGCCGACACCGGCAGCCAACGTCGTTGCCGCGGCATCGCTGTCCAATGCGATCACCGTGACATTCCACTGACCGCACAAAGCGGCCGAAGCTCCTCTAGGATTTTTCCAGTCGGTTCGGTATCAACGGACCATCTGGCACTTGCCATCGGAGACTCGAGGGGACACCGACATGCTCAAGGGATTCAAGGACTTCCTGCTTCGCGGAAACGTGCTCGACCTGGCCGTCGCGGTTGTCGTGGGCGCAGCCTTCACCGCCATCGTCACGGCCTTCACGTCGAACATCATCAACCCACTCATCGCTGCTATCGGCGGATCCGACGAATTGGGCTGGGGAAAGGAGATCATTGCGGGCAATGCCGAAACCTTCGTGAATATCGGCGCCGTGGTCACCGCGATCATCAACTTCATCATCATCGCAGCAGTGGTCTACTTCGTGCTGATCGTCCCCGCGAATGCGGCGAAGAAGAAGTTCGTCTCCGAGCCCGAGGACAAGGAAGCCAGCGAAACCGATCTGCTCATCCAGATCCGCGACATCCTCTCGGCCAATGCCGGTGGCGCCGACACGGGAGCGCACGCGAAGACGCTCGAATAGTCAGTGCCCGCAGAACAAATCAGGCCCTCGGACAGTGCGTCCGAGGGCCTGATTTTTCAGCTGAGGATCTTGTCAACCACCGTGGTGCGGGGGTCGCTGACTACGCAGCCATTCGTCGTCCGATGACCCCGGCGACCCTTCCGGTCCACGCTCGTCCGACGTCGTCTCGGGAAAGACGTCCCCGAAGATGCGTGCCAGGCGCTTCTTGTCGACTGGCGGCTTCTTCGGGGTATCTGGTTGCTCCGACAAGCTGTCTCAGCCCTCGAGGCTGGACAGCTCGGCGATGACGTGGCTCGCCAATGCCGTCAGGGTTGCCATGCCGTCGCGAATCGCCGGCCTGGTCGAGGCCAGGTTGGCCACCAACGTGCTGCCCGAAACTCCGACGAGGCCACGGGACAAGCCTGCTTCGAGCGATCCGGCCGAAAGACCGGAGGCGCGAAGTGCTTCGGCAATTCCCGGGATCTCGCGATCGAGAACCTCTGCGGTCACATCGGGAGTGACGTCACGCGGAGACACCCCGGTACCGCCGACCGAGATGACGAGGTCGACGCCACCGATGACTGCGGTGTTGAGAGCGTTGCGGATCTCCACTTCGTCGGCTGCGACGGCAACCGTCGCATCGACGAGAAAACCCGCTTCGTTCAGCAGTTCCGTGACCAGTGGACCGATGGAGTCGGTGTTGTCGCCGTGGGCTGTGCGATCGTCGACGATGACGACCAGAGCGCGGCCGGCCGATGTGGCTTCGAGTTCCATGACTCCTACCGTAGTGTCCGATCCCGACGCCGTTGCGATCTGGCCGAAGATCGGCTCGATCGTCTGCTGATCACCGAACATCATCGGCCGCCCTGCGCCGCCGCGGTTCCCAACGTGACATCGACGGTCTTGGTCTGTCCACCGTCGGTGTAGGTGATCGAGACCTTGTCTCCAGGAGCATGCGAGCGAACCGCCGCGATCAGCGAATCACCATCTGCGACAACACGATCGTCGACCTTGGTGATGACTGCACCCTTTGGGATACCGGCCTTGGCGGCCGGCCCGTCGGCAGTGACATCCATGACGGTCGCGCCGTCGGCGTTGTCCTGCGACGGCACGGTCACGCCGATCATGGCTTGGGTCGCCTTGCCGGTCTTGATCAGTTCGTCGGCGACGCGGCGCGCCTGATCGATCGGGATGGCGAAACCGAGGCCGATGGAGCCGCCCTGGGTACCCGACGACGCTCCGAGTGAGGCGATCGCCGTGTTGATGCCGATCAGCTGGCCGTCCATGTTGACGAGGGCGCCACCGGAGTTGCCGGGGTTGATCGCCGCGTCGGTCTGCAGAGCGTCGATGACGGTGTTCTGGTTGCCCGACTCGCCGCTCGTGGACACCGGGCGATCGAGGGCGGAGATGATGCCCTCGGTGACCGTTCCGGCCAGGCCGAGCGGGGACCCGACGGCCACAACCTGCTGTCCGACCTGAACGTCGCCGGAGTTGCCGAGATCGATGGGAGTGAGGTCGTTGCGGCCGTCGACCTTGATGACGGCGATGTCGGAGACGGGATCGGCACCGACCAGGGTGGCCGAGGCCTTGGTTCCGTCGGAGAACGCGACCCGCAGTTGCGCTCCCTGGGCACCGGCAACGTGATTGTTGGTCAGGATCAGTCCATCGGAGGACAGGATGACACCGGAACCCTCACCGCCCTGTCCCTGCGCGGTGGCCACCTCGATCTGCACGACACTGGGCACCACCTTCGAGGCAACGGCCTGAACCGAACCGGCGGGAGCGTTGGACGTGTTGGTCGCGGTCGGCTTCGGGGCGTTCAGCGAGTTGGTGACCGTCGCGGTTCCACCGTTGCGGTCCGCGACGACGGCTCCGACCACGCCACCGACGCCGCCGCTGACCAGGACCAGAGCGAGAGCGCCGGCAACCAGGGCCATGCGTCCCGACTTCGGCTTGGTGGTGGTCGAACCGGAGTTCGGCCCCTGTAGCGGTGCGGGGATCTGGTTGTGGCCGCCGCCTGGACCGTTCGGGCCACCGGGGCCACCGGCATTGGGTGCGCCGTACGGGGCGCTCTGCCGATATGCCGCCTCATGGGCACCGTGCGGGTGGCCGAAAGCCTGAGTGGGCTGCTGCGGCGCCTGCCCGAAGGCCTCGGTGGGTCGGGCTTCGGTGGGTCGGGCAAACGACTCGGTCGGCTGGTACGGCTGCTGAGGCGCCTGCCCCTGTGGCTGCTGGGGTTGCACAGGTGGCTGCGCCTGAGGTGCTGCCGGCTGCGCCTGAGGTGTTGCCGGCTGCGCCTGGGTAGTGGGCTCGTTGTTGGGCTGCTCGGGCCGGGTCGGCCCGACGTTACGGTCCTCGGTCATCGGCTCGCTTTCGTCTACGGTGACCACCGGACGGGCAGTCACAACTGTTCTGCCGACAATGCTGCCTTGCGCTGCTGAGAAGGCGCTGAGACGTGCCTGTCACTTTACCCAGAGTTCGTCGTGAAAAACCGGTGCCGTCCGGCTCGGCCCGAAAGACTCTCGGGCCGAACGCATTAACCCGTGACGTCAGTCACCGAAGCCCGGGACCAACGGGTCTACAGAACACGCTACTCGGCACTCGGCCCGGGTTCGCCGGGAAGCACGATGCGAACAAGTGCTCCCCCACGATCGGATTCGTCGATCGCGATGGTTCCGCCGTGCTTGACGACAACCTGACGCACAATCGCAAGTCCCAGACCCGATCCCGGCATCGAGCGTGCCGCAGTCGACCGGTAGAAACGATCGAACACCAACTCCCGATCCTCCTCCGGAATGCCCGGTCCCGCATCACTTACGGTCAATTCCAACAATCCTTGGCCCACCGGACGCATTTCGACGCGTACCTGTTCGCCCTTCGGACTCCACTTCGCAGCGTTGTCGAGTACGTTCAGCACCGCACGCGACAGGCCCGCCTGGTCTCCGTAGACGTACCACGGGGTGGTGACCGCTTCGAACTCGATTTCGTTGCGCCTGCGCCGTGCTCGCTCGAGTGCACGTTCGACGACGTCGCTGACGTCGACGCGCTCGTACACGGTCTCGGGAGCATCTTCGCGGGCCAGGTCGACGAGGTCGCCGACCAGGGTCGACAGTTCCTCGATCTGCGCGACGACATCGGCGCGAAGTTCCGCCATGTCCTCGTCGGGAATCTGCGGCGCACCGGGGCGACTGGACGCGATCAGCAATTCCATGTTGGTACGCAACGACGTCAGCGGCGTTCGCAACTCGTGTCCGGCATCCGCAACGAGACGCGACTGACGCTCGCGGGACTCGGCGAGCGCCCGCAGCATCGTGTTGAAACTCTCTGTCAGGCGGGCCAATTCGTCACTGCCGGTCACGGGGATCTGCGTCAGATCGTCGGTCCTGGCGACTCGTTCGGTGGCAGCAGTCAGCCTGGCAATAGGCCGTAAACCGGTGCGGCCCACGGTGGTACCCGCCACCGCAGCCAGGATGACGCCACACCCGCCGACCACGAAGAGAACCCACGCCAGCCGGTCCAGGACCGCAACCGTGGGCGCGAGTCGCTGGCCGATCACCAAAGTGCTTCCGTCATGGGTTCGTTGGGCCAACACACGCTGGCCGTCGACGGTGCGCAGCGAGGAATCCGACTCGCCACGCGCGACGGCGTCTTCGGCTTCACCGATCGGCACGTCGGAACCGGGCGGCTGATACGTGCTCAGATCCGAGAAGATCAGCGCCACACTGATGTCGGTGGTGTAGAGCGTTGCACCGGAGATGTACCGAGGATCGAAGCGCACGACATTGCTGTCGATGAGCACCGCCGCTCTCGTACGCAACTGGTGATCCACGTCCGCGTAGAGCGCACGCGAAACCACCGCGTACGCCGCGATCGCCATGACGGCGACGGCGATGGCCACCACCGACGCAGCGAGGAGCGTCACACGCCAACGCAACGACACCGAACGGGTGAGCGGCATCGGCGGGCGCATTTCGACGGATGCGTTGGTGCCGGTGGACTTCTTCGGTTCGGCACTCTTGCCGAACGGAGCGGTGATCACGGAGGCGTCTCCCGCAGGACGTAGCCGACTCCGCGGACGGTGTGGATCAACCTCGGCTCGCCGTCGGCTTCCGTCTTACGACGCAGGTAGCCGACGTACACCTCGAGCGCATTGCCGGACGTCGGGAAGTCGTATCCCCACACTTCTTCGAGAATGCGTCCACGGGTCAGCACGCGGCGCGGGTTGGCCATGAGCATTTCGAGAAGGGAGAACTCGGTGCGGGTCAGGCTGATCGATCGTTCGCCGCGCTTGACCTCGCGGGTGACCGGGTCGAGGGTGAGGTCCTCGAACGCCATCATTTCGGAATCGGCGTCCAGATCGGGTGCGGTGCGACGCAGTAGTGCACGCAACCTGGCAAGCAACTCTTCCAAAGCGAAGGGCTTGGGCAGGTAGTCGTCGGCACCGGCGTCGAGGCCGGCGACTCGCTCGCTGACCGAATCGCGGGCGGTGAGCACGAGGATGGGCAGGTCGTCGCCGGCACTTCGAAGACGACGGCACACTTCGAGTCCGTCGAGTCGCGGCATCATGACGTCGAGTACGACGGCGTCGGGCCGGTTGGCGAGGATCTTCTCGAGTGCGTCGAGCCCGTCGACCGCGAGCTCGACCGTGTAGCCGTTGAAGCTGAGCGACCGCCGAAGCGACTCGCGAACCGCCCGGTCGTCGTCGACCACCAAAATACGCATACCGACAGTTTGGACTGAAGTGCTGAGATGCGGCTGAGAGGGTCCGATTCCGGGCTCCGGCGTGTCGCGGTCAGTCCCGGGTGCGCCTCGGTCCGGGCAGGCTCCAATGACGCCACAACGCAAGCAGTCTGAACACCGCGGCGAACGCGGTGCCGCACACCAGCGCTGCGTTGGTGGACAGTCCGGCTTGCGAGACTGTGACCACCAACGCAGCGCCGAGCAGTGCGGGAACCGCGTACAGGTCCTTGTGCAGGAGCAGCGGCACCTCGTTGACGAGGACGTCGCGGATCACTCCGCCGCCGATCGCAGCGGTCGCACCGATCAATGTCGCCGCCAGCGAGCTGGCATTGTTGTCCAGCGCGATGACGGCGCCGGTACTCGCGAACAGGCCCATTCCCAGTGCGTCGAGCGCCAGGATTTCACGGCGCAGGCGATTGAGCGGCTCGTGTAGGTAGAACACGGCGAGTGAGGTGGCGGCGGCCGTTCCGAAGTACGGCCAACTGCTCAGGGAGCTGGGCGGATGGACGCCGAGAAGGACGTCGCGGACGATACCGCCGCCGATGCCGGTGAACACACCCACCGAGCACACCCCGAAGATGTCGAGTCGCTTGGTGACGCCCACCAAGGCACCCGAGGCCGCGAACGCCACGATGCCCACCAGTTCGAGGATCCTCAGCAGCACCGGCCAAGGATCGCACGGTCAGATGCGACTCGGGTCGATCACCCCGAGTCGAACTGCTTTGACCAGTCGGCGCGGAACTCGGTGGGTCTGTCCGAAGGCCGTGACCTCGACCAGATCGGGCGCCGTCGCCTTCCACTGGGCACGGCGACTGCGGGTGTTGGAACGGGACATCTTCCGCTTGGGAACGGCCATCAGAGTGCCTTACGCTTTCCGTAGCGACGCTCGAACTTCTCGACGCGTCCGGCGGTGTCCATCACGCGTTGTGCTCCGGTCCAGAACGGGTGCGAGTCGCTCGTGACATCGACGACCAGCAGCGGGTAGGTGGAACCGTCTTCCCATTCGACGGTGCGGTCACTCGTCACGGTCGATCGGGTCAGGAAGCTCTTGCCGGTGCTGGCGTCCTGGAAGACCACCGGGTGGTAGTCGGGGTGCATCTGCTTCTTCATTCGTTTCCCTCTCGCGTTGATTCGGTTTCGGCATAAGGTGATTCGGATTCGTCGCACGGGTCTTCGTGGAACTCGCCGAACGGGTCTTCCCAGGTGGCCCACGACGCTTCGTCCGCCAACTCGTCGTCGGTGACCAAGGCGTGCTGCAGTGTTCGGTCGATCTCGAGCGGGTTCGCACCGCATGTCAGAACAACCATCGAGGTGTCGCGATCACCGAAACGCTCGTCCCATTTCAGGGCGGCGAGCGCACGGCGTTCGGCCGGCACGCGGTCTCGTTCCTGAGGCGTCATCGCGGCCAGCCAGGTGTCCGCGCTGGCAACTCGCAGGCCGCCGCCCGCCGATTCGAGCCAGAGCGCTTCGCCAGGTTGCGTCGCCACCCAGACTCGTCCGCGGGAGTACACGACGCCTTCGAGCAGGACGTCGATCGCCTCGTGCAGACGCCCGGGGTGGAACGGCCGGTTCGCGGTGAACTCGACGAGCATCACTCCGCCGTCGTCGTCGAGCGGCGGCTGACGACGCAGCAACGGCGAGTGTGCGTCGGCCAGCTCACCGCGTCGCGCGTCCGCAGGCACCTCGAGGAGCAGTGCCTCGATGTCGTCTCCCTCATCGAAGACGGGTACCCGCGGGGCGATGCGTGCGAGAACCGCGTTCAGGCGGGACCGCTGCCAGCCGTCGAGTCCATCGGACCCGCGTAGGACGAGCGCGTCGGCGAAGTCGACCTGCCCGACGACGACCTGCGCCAGGGTGCGGTCGTCGTCGAGAGCGTCGTCGCCGGTGGCGTCGGCCAGCCAGGTCTGCGCGTCGATACACGTCACGACGGCGTCGACACGGACGTCACGCTGTGCCGGTCCGTCCAGTTGGCCGACGACGCCGGTCACGACGACGTGCTCGATCGCCCAACACAGCGCTTCGGGTTCGAGTTGGCGGTCCAGCAACAGGACGATGCGCTGCACCGAACTGTGCGAGTGAAGCCGACGCAGAAGCGGCAGCAGGTCTTCGCGCAGGGTGCAGGAGACGCAGCCGTGCGCGAGCTCGAGGATCGTCTCGCGCTCGGACACTGTGCCGGCAGACCCCGTACCCCCGGTCATCGAGGTGACCGTCCGCCTGACCACCCCTTCACGGACGTGGCTCAGGTCGTGGTGAACCAGAACAGTTCCGGTTCGCAGCAACGCTCGTGCGGTGTGTGGGGTGGATTCGCTCATACCGGCGACCAGGACCAGCGGAGTCCTGCCGTCCAAGATCGTGTTCACAGCGGGCCTTTCTGGGAATGATTGTCATTACCGAGGTTGAACGCTACATTGATCTCACCGCATTGTCGAAAATGATTGTCATCTGCAAGTTGAAAGGAATACCCATGTCGGCTCACTGCCAAGTGACCGGACGTGTGCCGGGGTTCGGAAAATCCGTCTCGCACTCCCACAAGCGTTCGAACCGTCGCTGGAACCCGAACATCCAGCGCAAGACCTACCTGCTGCCCAGAGAGGGTCGTCGCATCACACTCACGCTCTCGACCAAGGGCATCAAGACGATCGACCGCGACGGCATCGAGTCCGTCGTCGCCCGGATCCGCGCGCGCGGCGAGAAGGTCTGAGCAGATGGCACGCAACGAGATCCGCCCGATCGTGAAACTCAAGTCCACCGCGGGCACCGGGTACACGTACGTGACCCGCAAGAACCGTCGCAACGACCCCGATCGACTCGTACTGAAGAAGTACGACCCGGTGCTGCGCAAGCACGTCGATTTCCGAGAAGAGAAGTAGGCATGGCCAAGAAGTCGAAGATCGCGAAGAACAACCAGCGACGGGTCGTCGTCGAGCGATACGCGGAGCAGAGGTCGGCACTCAAGGAGACGATCCGCTCCCCGAAAAGCTCACCCGAGGAGCGCGCGAAGGCCCAAGCGACCCTGCAACGTCTACCACGCGACGCCAGTCCGGTACGATTGCGCAATCGAGACGCTGCGGATGGACGTCCGCGCGGCCACCTGCGGAAGTTCGGGCTCTCCCGGATTCGCGTGCGAGAAATGGCGCACCGTGGGGAACTGCCTGGCGTACACAAGTCGAGCTGGTAAGGAAGTCGGATGGCAGTCAAGCGTTCACCGTCGAAGAAGCCACGCCCCGTAGAGGGTCGTAAGCCCAAGAAGAACCCGTTGTTCGCAGCGAAGATCACGCATGTCGATTACAAGGACATCAACTTGCTTCGCACGTTCATCTCGGACCGCGGCAAGATCCGCAGCCGTCGCGTCACGGGCCTGACCCCGCAGCAGCAGCGTCAGGTCGCCGTTGCAGTGAAGAACGCCCGCGAAATGGCGTTGCTCCCCTTCACCGCCGCACGGTAGTCATACGTAGAAGTACCGAAGAGGCCGCGCAGTCACTCGACTGCGCGGCCTCTTCGTTGCCCGGACTAAGATTTCCCGGAGTCGTTCATTCCAGTCGAGAGGTGCCCGCAGCGTGTCGGGAGTTGTTGCGGGTTTCACCGTCATTTTTGTGGTCATCGCGGTCGGGTATCTCCTCGGTCGCCTCGGCACCCTCGGTAGCCAAGGACAGTTCGTTCTCGGTCGGCTCGTCTTCTTCGTCGCGACCCCAGCCCTGCTGTTCACCACGCTCGCGTCGTCCGATCTTTCGGTGATCTTCTCGCCGACGCTCGCAGTCGCGTCGGCCACCGCCTTTGCCGTCGGCGCCTTGTACGTCGTCGTGGCAAAGATCTGGCTCGATCGGCCGCTGCCCGAGCTGACCATCGGCGCGCTGTCGGCGTCGTACGTGAATTCGGCCAACCTCGGTATCCCGATCGCGGTGTTCGTGCTCGGCGATGCCACGTTCGTCGCGCCGCTCCTGCTCTTCCAGATCGTCGTCTACTCCCCCATCGCCTTGACGATCCTCGATCTGACGGCCCTTCGCGGCGCTGACGCCGAGAAACTCTCGCTGATCGACACCGTCACTGCCCCGTTCAAGAATCCGATCGTGCTCGCGGGCGCTGCGGGGTTGATCGTCGCGTTGATCGGTTGGGTACCGCCCCGGCCGCTGATGCAGCCTTTCGAATTGATCGGCGCCACGTCCGTACCCGGTGCACTGTTGGCATTCGGGCTCTCGTTGTACGGCGTGCGGGTACTCGAGAAGGGCTCGAGTCCGCGACGGGACGTCGCGCTGGCGTCGACGCTCAAGATCGTCGTCCAACCTGCGCTGGCCTATCTGATGGCGCATTTCCTCCTCGGCATCGACGGCCATCAGCTGTTCGCCATCGTGGTCGTCTCGACGTTGCCGACGGCTCAGAACGTTTTCATCTATGCAAGCCGCTATCGGCGCGGAATGGTCCTCGCCCGAGACAGTGCCTTTGTCACTACTTTGGCGTCTATTCCGGCAATTGCGCTGGTCACAGCACTACTCGCTTGAGCAGGGTTACGGTGGATTCATGCGTGTACTAACCCTCGCCGTTCTGGCCTGCCTTGCTGTGGCCGGATGCTCCGTCGGGGCCCAGACCACGGGGCCGGTTGCCGCACCGAATCCGATGGCGGCCAACGAAGCGAGTCCCGCCGACTGGTCGCTCGGAACCCCCGTTCCCGACGAGGTCGACGACAGCGAGATGGGCACGGAGTTCGACAGCCGCGCCGACATCGTGGGTGCGACGGCCACGATGTTCGAATCGTGGTCCGAGGTCGACGATCACACGGTGGCCGTCCACTTCGTGACCGGCACTCCGGAGTGCTACGGCGCGTACGCAACCGTCGAGGAGACCGATACGACGGTGATCGTCACTCTCCGAACCGGAGCACTGCCAGAGGCCGCGGACAAGATGTGCATTCTGGTTGCCGTGTTCGGCAGCTTGGACGTCCCGCTGAGCCGACCGCTCGGCGACCGTCACGTCATCAACGGCTAGCCGCGCGCCTAAACGGCACAACTTCGACGATCGAACACTCCGTTTCGTCAGGTGTGGCGTGCGTCTCCTCAGGACAGACTGAAAACCGACACCCGTTCACTCGCTCGTCGGCAGCTTTTCGACTCGAGCGGTGCTCAACATGAAGGAGCTCGCAAGTGCCTACTCTCCAGAGAGATGTTGCAATCGTCGGCGCCGGCCCCTCTGGCCTGGCAGCGGCAACCGCGCTGCGCAAGGCCGGCTTGTCCGTCGCCGTGATCGAAGCACGCGATCGTGTCGGCGGCCGCACGTGGACCGACACCATCGACGGCGCAGTCCTGGAGATCGGCGGCCAGTGGGTCTCCCCCGACCAGACTGCTCTGATCTCCTTGCTCGACGAACTCGGCCTGAAGACTTTCGAGCGCTACCGCGAGGGCGAGTCCGTCTACATCTCGTCAGCAGGCGAGCGGACTCGATACACGGGCGATTCCTTCCCCACGAACGAGACCACCAAGAAGGAGATGGACCGTCTCATCGACGAGATGGACGATCTCGCAGCGCAGATCGGCGCCGAGGAGCCGTGGGCACATCCCCTCGCCCGCGATCTCGACACAGTCTCCTTCAAGCAGTGGCTGATCAATCAGTCCGACGACGCCGAGGCCCGTGACAACATCGGCCTCTTCATCGCCGGTGGCATGCTCACCAAGCCCGCCCACTCGTTCTCCGCCCTGCAGGCCGTACTCATGGCCGCTTCCGCAGGCTCGTTCTCCCACCTCGTCGACGAGGACTTCATCCTCGACAAGCGAGTGATCGGCGGAATGCAGCAGGTATCGATCCGCATGGCGGAGGCCCTCGGTGACGACGTCTTCCTCAACGCACCCGTGCGTACGGTGAAGTGGAACGAATCCGGTGCAACGGTGTTGGCGGACGGCGACATTCGCGTCGAGGCAAGCCGGGTCATCTTGGCTGTGCCGCCCAACCTCTACTCCCGGATCTCCTACGATCCCCCGCTGCCGCGTCGTCAGCACCAGATGCATCAGCATCAGTCTCTCGGCCTCGTCATCAAGGTGCACGCCGTGTACGAGACGCCTTTCTGGCGCGAAGACGGCCTCTCGGGCACCGGCTTCGGCGCGTCCGAGGTAGTGCAGGAGGTGTACGACAACACCAACCACGAGGACGATCGCGGCACCCTGGTTGCTTTTGTCTCCGACGAGAAGGCCGACGCCATGTTCGAGCTTTCCGCCGAGGAGCGTAAGGCCACGATTCTGGCCTCACTCGCCCGCTACCTGGGCCCGAAGGCCGAAGAGCCGGTCGTGTACTACGAATCCGACTGGGGCTCGGAGGAATGGACCCGCGGTGCGTACGCGGCGAGCTTCGATCTCGGCGGCCTGCACCGCTACGGCGCGGATTCCCGCACGCCCGTCGGACCGATCCACTTCTCGTGCTCCGACATCGCGGCCGAGGGGTACCAGCACGTCGACGGTGCCGTTCGGATGGGTCAGCGCACCGCCGCCGACATCATCGCCCGCAGCAAGGCCTGACGGCCGCTTCGCCAAGTCTCGATCATTGCCCGGCAGTCACGATTGCCGGGCAATGATCGAGAGCAGCAGTTCCGCACGAACTCTCGCTACCTCCAGCCGACAGTCGATCAGGCTCTCCACCTTCGCCATTCGACTTCGCAGTGTGTGCCGGTGGACGCCCATCGTGATCGCTGCCGCTTCCCAATGCCCGTTGGCCTCGAGAAATGCCCGCAACGATGCCAACAGTTCGGTGCCGTTGTCACGGTCGTAGTCCTCGATCGGGGTGATCATCGTTTCCGCCAGCGTATTGAGCACTTCACGCGTCGAATCGAAAGACAGCAGCACACTGCCGGTCAGCGCCGCGAATTCCAAAGGCTCGCCGCCGATTTCCGCCGCCGACGCACACAGCTGGGACTGTTCGACGGCGACCGCCAGCGCTGCGACCACGCGCCGCGCACTCAGACCCACACGAAGCGCGCGAAGATCCGACCTCGATACCCCGCCCAGTAGCTCGCGGGCGAACTGGACGTCGTCGGTTCCACGCAGCAGCACCGTGACCCGAGTGTCGTTGATCCGCGAGAACAACTGCCGCCCTGCCTTGTTCATGAACTCGGCAATCTCGACTCCGACCCGTCCCGCGACGTCGGCCGTGTCCGCCAGAACGGTCAGGCCACGGATCATTCCCTCGCCGTCTGCGGCTTGGCGGATCTGTTGCCACGCCGGCGCCGGGTCACGATCTTCGGTGAGCAGCAGCCCGAGGGCATGCGAATTCAGCTGATCCTGAGTGGCGCGCAGGCGCGCAGGTTTCTCGAAGTCCAACGCCAGCAACGAGTTCGCGTGACCGAGAAGTATCTGATCGACGTAGCTGAGCGCCGACGCACTGATCACCGCCAGGTATCCATACGGCGTTCGCCCGACACTGATCTGTTGCACGGCGATGGACGCTCCGGAACTGGCGAGCGTCACGCTACTGGACGCACCGCCCCCGAGAGTTGCTCGCAGTTCGTCGATCACCTCGTCGGTCGGCAGTTGAGGTGAGCTCTCGAGAACTCGTCCGGCGACGTCGAGCAAGAGCACCGTCGCCGACGTTGCGATCGCCAGCTCACGCACGGTCGCAGCCGTTCCGCCCGAAATGACGGCACGCGTCATCCGCGGTTGCGCCCGCGACGCCCGAAGGACCGCTTCGTATTCCTGCTCTGCCAACCGGCTCATCACACGCTTGACGACGGCGGCAAACGGCGTCGGCAGCGGCACCTCGATCAGCGGCAGGCCGATCTCGTCGGCGACAGCCACCAGATCGGCCGGAACTTCGGGGTACGAGAGTCCGGTCCCGAAGCCGACCGCCGCTACGCCTGCCGCATCGAGCATTCGAAGGTAGCGGCCGCGCTTTTGCTGAGTGGACGGCAAACGGATACCCGTCGTGAGAATGAATTCGCCGCCGGTCAACCATCGGAACGGGTCGAGCAACTCCGTGGCGTGCGCAAACGTGATTTCGCGACCGACCCCCTGCGCCCCGCCTTTGAGTTCCAGCGCGAGGTCCGGCTGCGCCAACATCCACCGCACAGCGATCGTCATGGGCTGGACTGTACAACTCGGCGCGTCGGCGATCAAAGATTTCACCTTTTTGGCAGCTGTCTTTACTTGTGAGTCAGCGCACACTTGCTCACACACGCCCCACACAGTGCGAGTTCTGTGTCGATCACCTCGGCCGGAACTCGTTCGACCTCGAGAGGAACCGGTACCGATGTCGATCGTCGTACTCGAGAACTACATCAACGGTGAATTCGTCGCCTCAACCGCGACGGAAACACTCGACCTGATCAACCCCGTGGACGAGAGTGTGGTCGGGCGTACGCCGATCTCCACCAAGGCAGACGTCGACGCCGCCGTCGAAGCCGCACAGCGCGCGTTCGAGACCTGGGGCAAGACGACGCCGAGCGTGCGGCAGGCCGCACTCCTCAAGCTCGCTGACGCCATCGAAGCGCACAGCGACGAAATCGTCGCAGCCGAAAGCGCCAACACCGGCCAGGCGCACCAGATGATCGCCGACGAAGAGGTCAAGGTCGGAGCCGATCAGATGCGGTTCTTCGCCGGAGCCGCACGCCTTCTCGAGGGGAAGGCCGCCGGAGAGTACATGGAGGGTTTCACTTCGTACGTCCGTCGTGAGCCCATCGGTGTCGTCGGTCAGGTCACTCCCTGGAACTACCCGTTCATGATGGCGCTGTGGAAGATCGGGCCTGCCCTCGCGGCCGGCAACACGATCGTCCTCAAGCCCAGCGACACCACACCGGGCAGCACGCTGGTCCTGGCGAAGCTCTCGAAGGGCATCCTGCCGGACGGCGTGTTCAACGTCGTGCTCGGCAACGGCGGTACCGGCGCGACGTTGGTGGAGAACCCGGCCCTCGGTCTCGTCTCCATCACCGGTTCGGTACGGGCAGGCATCGCGGTCGCCGTGTCCGCGGCGCAGCAACTCAAGCGCGCGCACCTCGAACTGGGCGGCAAAGCACCGGCGATCGTGTTCGGTGACGTCGACATCGAGAAGACCGCCACCGGCATCGCCGAAGCCGCGTTCTTCAACGGCGGTCAGGACTGCACCGCGGCCACCCGCGTGCTCGTCCACGAATCCATCCACGATCAGCTCGTGGAAGCCCTCGTGCGCAACGCCGAAAAGCTGCGGCCCGGAGCGCCTTCCGACCCTGATGCCTTCTACGGCCCGCTCAACAACATCAACCACTTCAACGCCGTGAGCGACAAGATCGCCAACCTGCCGGCATCGGCCAAGATCGTTACCGGCGGAAAGCGTTCGGGCGAAACCGGATTCTTCTTCGAGCCGACGGTCATCACCGGCGTCGCACAATCCGACGACATCGTGCAGGAAGAGACTTTCGGTCCTATCCTCACAGTCCAGAGCTTCTCCGACGAGAAGGAGGCGATCACGCTTGCCAACGACGTTCGCTTCGGCCTCGCCTCGAGCATCTGGACCAAGGATCACGGTGTCACACAACGCGTCTCCGCTGCTCTCGATTTCGGTGCGGTGTGGATCAACTGCCACATCCCGCTCGTCGCCGAGATGCCGCACGGCGGCTTCAAGTACTCCGGCTACGGCAAGGATCTCTCGGCCTACGGAGTCGAGGATTACACCCGCCTCAAGCACGTCATGAGTTCGCACGACTGAGTCGCCGCCCCTCCTGCTGTGCGCCTTTATCAACCCCCCGCGGTTAATAAAGGCGCACAGCAGATTCCTCCAATCCGGAAAAGAGCCACCATGCGCCTTATCGTCGGATACCTCGCCACACCCAGCGGTAAAGACGGACTGGTCCTCGGGACCCAGCTCGCGCGCAGTCTCGGCGCGCAACTCGACATCTGCATGGTCCTCCCTCCGGATCGGACACTGCCGGCCAAGGTTCCCTCGGAGGCCGGCTACGACGACATCCTCGCCGCACGTGCACACGACTGGCTTGCCGAAGCGAAAGCCTCGGTGCCCGAGGACATCCAGGTGGAAGTACACCTGAGCTTCCACGAGTCGTTCGCTCAGGGACTGCTCGACGAGGTGGACCGGCTGAACGCTCTGGCGATCGTGGTGGGCGCTTCCGGCGACGGTCTGCTCGGCCGTCACGCGATAGGTTCGGTCTCGACCGAGCTGCTGCACTCCGCTCACGTCCCGGTGGCTCTGGCCCCTCGCGGAACGCGGCACTCGGCGGCTTCGGCGATCCGAGAGGTCACCTGCGCACTCGGCACCCGCGTCGGCGCCGACATCGTCTTGAACACAGCGGTGCGCACCAGCGAACTGATGCAGGTTCCTCTGCGACTGGTCTCACTCGTCGCGCTCGACCCGCAGAACGATCTTCGCGATCATCGCGACACCGCCGAGTCGGCGAGAGAACGGGCACGAAATCACGCTCAGGACACACTCGACGTCGCCCGAGCGGCACTTCCCGCGGAGTTCCCGATCGAGGTCATCATCGCCGACGGTTCCACGGTGGAATCCGCAGTGCGTCAACTGGACTGGCAGGACGGCGACCTCGTGATGGTCGGTTCCAGTCGCCTTGCACAGCCACGCAAACTATTCCTGGGCTCCACCGCCGCCAAGATGCTGCGCGTGCTGCCCGTTCCCATGGTCGTAGTGCCCAAGCACGAATTCACCCAGCCGGAGGCACTGTCATGACCAGCACCGAACTGAGTTCCAAAGGCCTCGCCACCGGCAAGATCGGCATGATCTCCGGTGCCGTACTCGGAATCTCCTCCGTGGCACCGGGTTACACCTTGACCGCCAGCATCGGATTGATCGTCGCCGCCGTCGGCCTCAAGATGCCCGCCATCTTCATCGCCGGCTTCATCCCGATGTTCCTCACTGCGTACGCGTACCGTGAACTGAACTCGGACACTCCTGATTGCGGGGCGTCGTTCACGTGGTCCACCAAGGCATTCGGACCGTACGTCGGCTGGATGTGCGGTTGGGGCATGGTGATCGCCACCATCATCGTGCTCTCGAACCTCGCGGCCATTGCCGTCGACTTCTTCTATCTGTTCATCGCGCGGGTGGTCGACAATCCCTCCATCGCCGATCTACCGGGCAACAAATTTGTCAACGTCGGTACGACGCTGGTGTTCATCGCCCTGGCCACTTGGATTGCCAGTCGAGGAATCACCACCAGCGAGCGCGTGCAGTTCGCGCTCGTCGGTTTCCAGATGGTGCTGCTCGTCGTCTTCGCCGTCGTTGCACTGGTTCACGTCGGCGCCGGCGACGCCCCGGCCGGATTGTCCTTCGACCTGAGTTGGTTCAACCCGTTCAGTGGACTCGCCATCGGAGCGTTCGTCATCGGACTCACCGGATCGATCTTCGCGTTCTGGGGTTGGGATACCTGTCTCACGCTGGGCGAGGAGTCGAAGAACCCGAAGAAGACCCCGGGCCGCGCCGGTTTGCTCTGTGTCGCAACCATTCTCCTGACCTACCTGTTGGTCGCCGTTGCCGCGATGATGTACGCCGGCGTCGGCGAGGAAGGTCTCGGCCTCGGCAATCCCGACAACTCCGAGAACGTCTTCGGCGCTCTGGCCGATCCGGTACTGGGCAACTGGGGTGGCATGCTCCTGTTCCTCGCCGTCTTCGTCTCTTCCGTCGCAAGCCTGCAGACCACGTTCCTGCCCGCAGCGAGAACCATGCTCGCCATGGGTGCATACGGAGCGTTCCCCAAGAAGCTCGCCGAGGTCTCCCCTCGCTTCCTCGTGCCGTCGTACGCCACCGTGGTCGCGGGCGCCGTGACCGCAGTGTTCTACAGCGTTGTCACCTTCCTCTCCGAAAGTGCGCTGCTCGACACCATCGCCGCCCTCGGCATCATGATCTGCTGGTATTACGGCATCACGGCATTCGCGTGTGTGTGGTATTTCCGCAAGACGCTCTTCGAGAGCGTACGAAACTTCGTCTTCCGGCTCGCATTCCCGCTCATCGGTGGGCTCATGCTGCTTGCGGTGTTCGTGATTTCGGTTCAGGAGAGCATGAATCCGGACAATGCCAGCGGGGCATCGATCGGCGGCATCGGCCTGGTCTTCTTCCTCGGATTCGGCATTCTCATCCTCGGCGCGGTTCTGATGATGGTCATGCGAGTGCGCAATCCCGCGTTCTTCGAGGGCAAGACCCTCAACCGCGACACGGAGGCTCTGCGCGACGAGAACGACCTCAGCGTGTCCTAGGAGACAGTAGCGTCGGGGGCCTGTGCGATCAGGCCCGCCATCAACACACGCAAGCCGAATTCGAAGGCGGCGTCGGCACGTTCGGGATTTTTCCCGGACGTTGCCAACGCCGCCTTCATCGCGTCGTTGGCCTCTGGCCCCGACGCCCACTGGACATCCGGCGCCGCCAGATCCAACGCCGAACCGAGAACAAAACTGTCGACGGTTGTAATTGCATGCAGCGTTTCGGCCGGGTCGAAGCCGCCGTCCGCGAAGGCCTGCGCCAACGCGTTGTACAGGGTGAACGCCACACCGGCTTGCACGGTCTGCGCCGTGAAGAGCGGAATCAGACGAGGATGCGCGGCGTAGCTTCGCCGATACTCGGCCGCCAACGCCGCAACCGTCTCACTCCAGGTGCCCGAGGCCGACTCGACGTCGATTCCCGCCATCAGTTGAGCCCTCATCAGTTCGACGATCTCGGCTCGTCCGGACACGTGGTTGTACAGCGACGACGGTCGAACCTTCAGTCTTGCGGCGAGTCCCGGCATGGTGAAATCGCCGGACTCGTCCACCGACTCGATCGCTGCCTCGGTGATGATCGCCGGTGAGAGCAGTCGTTGCGATGGCCGCGGCATATGTCCTCCTGTAGTGATCCACACCGTTCGGGGCGCCGCAAAAAACAATTCCTCGAAAGTCCTTGATCAATCAGCGCTCACCCACCATACTTAACGAATCACATTCGTTTTACGTTGAACGTCGAATACCCGAGCACCGAGGAAACCCCATGCTGACGATCACCGCCCTCACCCCACCCGAGTCTTTGGCCGCGACCACGCCGTCCACGTCCGCCCCTCTGCGTGTGGGTCTCGTCCAACATCGCTGGCACGAGGACCAAGACGACCTCTACACCGAATTGAGCGAGGGCATCGCGGCCGCAGCGAAGCTGGGCGCTTCCGTGGTCTTTCTTCCGGAGCTGACGCTCAGCCGGTACCCCGCCTCCAGCCCGGCCGACGACAATCCCGGACGCCAAGCGGAAGACCTACTCACCGGACCCACTCTCGCCTTCGCCGCCAAGGCCGCCGCCGAGAACCAAGTCCTCGTTCACGCGTCGTTGTACGAGCGCAGCGAGGCCGAGGACGGCCTGGGCTTCAACACCGCGATCCTGGTCTCACCCGGAGGCGAACTCCTCGGTCGTACCCGCAAGCTCCACATTCCGGTGACGGCCGGGTACTACGAGGACACGTACTTCCGCGGCGGTCCGTCCGAGGACGCATACCCCGTTCACGAGGCACTCGGCGCCAAGTTCGGACTCCCGACATGTTGGGACGAGTGGTTCCCCGAGGTCGCGCGTGCATACTCCCTCGCCGGTGCCCAGGTTCTGGTGTACCCGACGGCGATCGGCTCCGAGCCCGATCACCCGGACTTCGACACCCAACCGCTGTGGCAGCAGGTGATCGTCGGAAACGGTATCGCCAACGGCACCTTCATGGTTGTTCCCAACCGTCACGGCAGTGAAGGTCTCATCACCTTCTACGGTTCGTCCTTCATCTCGGACCCGTACGGACGCATCCTCGTTCAGGCTCCCCGCGACGAATCTGCCGTGCTGGTAGCCGATCTCGACCTGCAGCACCGTGAAGACTGGCTGGCACTGTTCCCATTCCTGGCCACTCGCCGACCCGACACCTACTCGACTCTGACCGCACCGGTGAAGACTGCGGGAGCCAACTGATGACCTGGCGCATGCCCGCGGAAAGTGAGCCGCACGAACGTACCTGGATGGCGTACCCCAGTGCCGGGTACTCCCTCGGGGACACCGCCGAAGAACAGCATGAAGCGCGCTCGACGTGGGCGGCCGTCGCCCACGCCGTCGCTGAATTCGAGCCGGTCACCGTCGTCGTCGATCCCGCCGAGGTCGAGCAAGCACGAAAGTACCTGTCCGAGAAGGTCGACATCGTCGAGGCACCTCTCGACGACGCGTGGATGCGCGACATCGGACCGACGTTCGTCTTGTCCGACGACGGCCGTCTCGGCGGAGTCGACTGGGTGTTCAACGGCTGGGGCGCACAGGATTGGGCACAGTGGGACAAGGACTCGAAGATCGGCAGGTTTGTCGTCGAACAATCCGGTGCCCAGTTGGTCGACTCACCAATCGTCAACGAGGGCGGCGGCATTCAGGTCGACGGTCTCGGCACCGTGCTGGTCACCGAAACCGTCCAACTCGATCCGGGGCGCAATCCCGACCTGACGAAGGCGGACATCGAGGCCGAACTCGCCCGCACCATCGGAGCCAAACACGTCATCTGGCTTCCCCGCGGATTGACCCGCGATCAGGAGACCTACGGAACCCGCGGACACGTCGACATCGTCGCTGCCATCTCTTCCCCCGGAGTGGTACTGGTCCATGACCAACGCAATCCGGTGCACCCCGACTACGCCGTCAGCAAGAGGATCATCGAGTTGTTCGAAAGCTCGACGGACGTCGGTGGCCGGCCGTGGAAGGTCATTCGGGTACCCGCTCCCGAAATCCTGCGCGACGACGAGGGATTCGTCGACTACAGCTACATCAACCATCTCGTGGTCAACCGTGGAGTGATCGCCTGCAGCTTCGACGATCCTGCCGACGCCGAAGCGGTAGAGATCCTGTCAGCCGCCTACCCCGGACGCACTGTCGTCACCGTCGACGCCAGACCGCTGTTCGAACGCGGCGGCGGCATCCACTGCATCACCCAGCATCAGCCCGCTGAACAGAATTAGCAGCGACAGAATTAGCAGCGACGGGGTTAACGGCGACCTCGCATGTAGTCACTCACGACGGCTGCGCCGAGGCCGTCCAGGTCCGGCGCGATGACGCGTCCACCCACCCGGTGCGCCATCCGGTCGACCACCCTGGCCAGGCCTGGATCCTCACCGAGGCGGAAAAACGTGACCTTGGCGCCCAGCCTGGCCACCGCGTCGAGTGCTCGAACCGTCAAACCGAGGGTTCGCGCACTCGGCGGGTAGTCGAACCTGGCTTCTCCGTCCGCTTCGAGATGAGCCGTCGGCTCACCGTCGGTGACGATCAGTACCACCGGCTGCGCATTGGAATGGCGTCGAAGGTACCTGGCTGCCAACAACAGTGCGTGGTGCAGGTTGGTTCCCTGATCCCAGGCGCCGTCCAAACCGGCGAGCTCCGACGGGCTCAGTACGTGCGCGTGGCGTCCGAAGGCGATCAACTGCAGCTCGTCGCTGCGAAACCGCGTGCTCACCAGATGATTGAGTGCCAGAGCGGTGCGCTTCATCGGCACCCAGCGATCCTCCATCACCATCGAGAACGACGTGTCCACCAACAGAGCCACCGCAGCCTGGCTGCGCTGTTCGGTCTCGGCCACTTCGACATCGACGACGCTCAGCCGCACCGGCATTCGGCCCGGGTCACGCAGGACGGCGTTGGTGATGGTTCTGGTGACGTCCCACGGTTCGGTGTCCCCGAACTCCCATTCGCGGGAAGCTCCGGTGGGTTCCCCCATCGCACCGGCCCGACGCGTATCGCGTTGACCGGTTCGTGACGACAGTTGCCCGGCGACGTCACGCAGAGCGGTCTGCCCGAGCTGCCGCATGGCCTTGGGCGACAAGCGCCATTGACCGTCCGGTGCACGATCGAAGAAACCCTGCTCCTGCAAGGCCTTCTCGAGATCGGCCAGGGTGCGAGCGTCAGCAGCGGCTTCGTCGCCGAGTTGCCGCGCGAGTAGCTCGGGGTCGATGTCGTCGAGCGCCGCGCCCGCGTACTGCTGAGACAGCTGATCTGCCAAGGATTCCAGCTCGGCGATGTCCTGCAGTGCGCCGGTCCCCTCACCCAACCCCATTCCGTTGTCGCCGCGGAACTGTTGCGAACCTTCCCAGTCCTCACCCGGCCGAGCCGCCTGAAGAAACTGGTCGAGTTGACTCAGCTCACTCATCAGGCTCGGATCACCGAACGCCTGCTGCGCCAACGCATCCAACTCGTCACGCTGCTCCTGCGAGAGCGAGTTACGCAATCGTTGTGCGGCGGCCGCGCGCTGCGCCAACGAATCCAGAAGTTCCTCGACGTTGCGAGGGTTGTCCGGGAAATACTGCCCGTGCTTGTCCATGAACTCCGCAAACTGCTCCGGAGTGTCGACGCCCCGTGAATGCGCATCGAGCAGTTGATTCAGATCTGCCAGCATCTGGCGTATCTGCTCACGATCCTCGTCGGTAGCGCCCTCGAGCGCCTGCTTCATTCCCGAGAAGCGTTGATCGAGGACCTCACGTCCGAGCAGATCACGAATCTTCTCGTAATCCGCGCGAGCCTGTTCGCTGCGCCAGTTGTAGTCGGCCAGATCTTGAACTGCCTGAGCTGTCGACGGTGGCAACTCCTCGATCCGCATTTCGTTGAACCGTGCGTCGTCGTCGAGAGCACGCGCCAGTTCCTTGCGCTCTTCGAGCACCGCCTTGTCGAGAAGCTGCCGAACCTCGTCGAGCGTTCCGTCGAGATTGTTGCGGCGCAACAACTCGCGTCGACGTCGGTTCGCCTGTGCGGCAAGCTCGTCCAGCCCGCGCATATCTCGATTGCCCCGCCGCAGCAGCTCCCGCAGGGCATGGCGCGGCGACGTGCCGGACAACACGTCGTCGCCGATTGCTGCCAAGGCATCGCGCAGATCTACCGGTGGCGCCAGCGGATCGGGACCACCGTCGTACGGCCCGTACCGCGGATTGTGAATCATCACTGCCCCTTACGAGTACACCGAGCGGCCGCCCGGGCCTTGATCTTTCGAGATCCGGCGCGCGAGGTAAAGCCCTTCGAGGGCAAGTTCGGCACCGGCGGCACGCTCGCCGTCGGATTGCGCACCCAGACGTTCGGCTACTTCGTCCAGGACCTCGAGGTCCGGAAGCTCGTCGAGAAACGCCTTGGCCGTGACAGATTCACCGGTGACGATCGTATTGCCCATCTCCACAGCGGAAACCAGCATCCCCAGGTCGATTCCGCCCAGACGTACCCGAACCGTATCGGCCGTCGCGCGACGCAACAGGTGCTCGAGCACCTCCAGTTCGCGGCCCTCTTCACCGGATTCGAACTCGACCTTGCCGCGAAGCACCTCGACCACGGACTCGAGATCGACGGGCCGGGCAACAGGATCGGCCTCGCCGAGCACCGCCGCGCGTCGTACCGCCGCTGCACTGACGGTTTCGGCGCCGGCGACGGCAAAGCGAGCCGACACACCCGATCGCTGGTCCACCGAGGTGGATTCGCGGAGCAGGCGAGTGAATCTGGCAAGAATTTCGAGGAGATAGTCGGGCACCTCGGCGGCCAGATGTGCCTCCTGCTCGATCACCGCGATCTCGCCCGCCAACTCGACGGGGTAGTGCGTGCGGATTTCTGCGCCGAAGCGGTCCTTGAGCGGGGTGATGATGCGGCCACGGTTGGTGTAGTCCTCGGGGTTCGCGCTCGCGACCAGAAGAACGTCCAACGGAAGCCGAAGCGTGTACCCGCGGACCTGGATGTCCCGCTCTTCCATCACGTTGAGCAACGAGACCTGGATGCGCTCGGCGAGGTCGGGAAGCTCGTTGATCGCCACGATTCCGCGATGCGCACGGGGCACGAGGCCGAAGTGAATGGTCTCGGGATCGCCGAGGCTCCGCCCCTCGGCAACCTTGACCGGGTCGACGTCGCCGATCAGGTCGGCGACCGAGGTGTCCGGCGTTGCCAGCTTCTCGGAGTATCGCTCGCTGCGGTGGCGCCAGGCGATCGGGAGGTCGTCCCCCAGTTCCTTGGCTCGACGTATCGAAGCCGGGGTGATCGGCTCGTACGGGTGCTCCCCCAGTTCCGAGCCTTCGATGACGGGCGTCCACTCGTCGAGAAGGAGCCCGAGGGTGCGAAGCAACCTCGTCTTTCCTTGACCTCGTTCGCCGAGCAGAACCACGTCGTGGCCGGCGATCAGCGCCCGCTCGAGTTGCGGGGCGACCGTGTCCTCGAACCCGACTATCCCGGGCCAGGGGTCACGGCCGTCCCGCAACGCGGCGAGAAGGTTCTCTCGTAGTTCTTCCTTGACACTTCGCTGTACGTGTCCGGAGGCGCGTAGCTCTCCGAGGGTTTTTGCGACAGTCACCACTCCACGCTACGAGTGTTTGCGGGGTTTCGCCTCTCGCCGAGGAAGTTCGGCCGCTCAGCCCTCGATGTTCTCGGGATTCATCCAGATGATTTCCCAGATGTGGCCGTCGGGATCCTGGAAGCTGCGGCTGTACATGAAGCCGTGATCCTGCGTCGCGTTTCCTTCGGAACCGCCGGTCGCGAGAGCTTTGTCGACGAGGGTGTCGACTGCCTCGCGGGTCTCGGCCGAGAGTCCAAGAAGCGCTTCCGTCGACGTCGAGGTGTCGGCGATGCCCTTCGCGGTGAAGGTTTTGAAGAAGGGCTCGGCCAACAGCATCACGACGATGGTGTCACTGATGACCATCGACGACGCATTCTCGTCGGAGAACTGCGTGTTCTTGGAGTATCCGAGCCCCTCGTAGAAGGTGGTGGCCTTGCCCAGGTCCTTGACGGGCAGGTTGAGGAAGAACATCGGCTGCGGGTTTGTCGCCATGGAAGGTCCTTTCCGAGACTTTGCTGTGCGCCTTTATTAACCGCCGGCGGTTAATAAAGGCGCACAGTAGACCTAAACTCCACCCATGGATACCTGGGTGTTGCCCGCCATGCTCGGCCTCGGACTCGCCGCAGCGTCCGGAATGCGAACCTTCCTGCCGCTGCTGATGCTCAGCGCTGCCGTCCACTTCGAACTGTTCGGGATCACCGTCGGCGAGTCGATGCGGTGGATCGGATCGACCGGCGCGCTGGTGGCATTGGCAATCGCCGCTGTGGTCGAACTGGGTGCCGACCTCATTCCCTTCGTGGACAACGCACTCTCGGTGATCGGCAACGTCACCGGACCGATTGCCGGAGTGATCGCCGCCTGGGCGGCATTCAGTCATCTCGACCCTGCGATGGCCGCGTTGGCGGGCATCATCGTCGGAGCGCCGACGGCGTTGACGTTCAGCGCCGCCCAGACCGGGACTCGTGCAGTCAGTACGGCCACTACCGGTGGACTGGCGAATCCCGTCGTGTCCGTCATCGAGGATGTGCTGACTTTCTTCACCTCGTTGATCGCGATGATCTTGCCGCTCCTGATCATTCCGTTGCTCGCCGCACTCTTGTGGTTCAGCTGGCGTGGCTGGCGTCGTGTCCGGAGTCTGCGCACCGCCTGACCGCACCGACCTGGTAGACAAGTCGTCATGTCCGACACCGAGATCTCGTTCCAATCCGGCGACGTCACCCTGTACGGGAGTCTTCGCCTGGCCGCCTCACCCGACGCCCCTGCCCCGGCCGCGCTGATTCTGGCCGGTAGCGGCCCCACCGATCGCAACGGCGACAGCGCACTCCTCGAAGGCGATATCGGAACTCTGCGGTTCATCGCGGATCTTCTTGAAAATCAAGGCATTTCAAGCCTGCGTTACGACAAGCTCGGTAGCGGCGAAACCGCCCTCGGCGACTACGACATCGAAGACATCGCCGATCTCGGCTTCAACACATTTGTCGACGCCGCCTCCGACGGACTCGACTACCTCGCCGGACAACCCGGCGTAGATCCCGAGCGACTGTTCGTCGTCGGACACAGCGACGGCGCCGTCGTCGCACTGGCACTTGCCACTGCGACAGAGGGATCGAGAGTCAGCGCCCTCGCACTGCTCGAGCCACTAAGCGTGCGGCTTCTCGATCTACTCACGACGCAGATTCACCGCCAACTCGACGCCGTCGTCGGTGCCGGTCAGCTGCCGGTCGAACTGGCCGACGAACTTCGCGTCGCGCTAGCCGACGCCGTCGAGTCCCTTCGTTCCGAGGGCACGGTTCCGGATGATCTGCCCGAGCCGCTGCAGAATGCGGGACTGGTGCATGCCAACGCCAAGGCACTCGCCGAGGAAGACGCATTGGACCCGGTCGCGCTCGTGGCGGCGCTGCCGGCCGGGATGCCCGTCCTCACCAGCTGCTCGGACAAGGACATCCAAGTCATTCCCGCCGACGTGGCGGCACTCGACGCCGCACTCTCCCATACAGCGCTGACGTCCGTACGGATGCGCAACGCCAACTTCGTACTCAAGGACATCGGCGACGAACAGTCCACCGGAGCCGACTACGTCGCGCCGCTTCCGTACTCGGCAGAGTTCTCGGAGCCCTTCACAGCGTGGGTCCGTTCGTTCTCCTGATCACGTACAGACCGAACGTCCTCTTCTCGAGGTAGAAAGTTCCCTCCGCGAACCATCGCGGAGGGACTTCTGCTTTCTACGCCTGACCTGCAACGAAGACTCTTTCGATCCGGTGAATCCGGGGACAGAAATCACGCGGAGTTTACGTTCGCGGCGCTTTTTATTGGTGCGAACCCTCGATCCGTGCTGTACGGTCATCCATTAACCAGCAACGCCACCCAGAAAGGAACGGACATCATGTCGCTACACCCGAACGTCGTATCCGTACTTTCGTGGCGCAGCTGCACCGCAGACAAGCACATTTTTTCGGCCGCAATGTCGGCCGAGCACATGGGCAACAAGCGCGGTGTACCCCGAGAATGATCCCCAGTTTCACCGGATTCGTTCTCGGGCACCCAGGGCAAACGCCTCGGGTGCCTTTTCTTTTACCTTTCACACGCAGGAGCACCACATGAAACTTCGAGTCAACCAACTGTCCATCGCGCCGCCGTATGTCGATCTGCCCGGTGACCTCACCGGATACGCAGTCACGCTGGATCTTTCGCACTCCGATGCTGCCCACGAAGCCACCCTCGGCGCACTGATCAGCGAGATCCGCAGTCGCGGAGCCTCACGCGTCGTCATCACCGGCTCCCCCCGCGAACTCCAGGGCACCCACAGCAGCGCCGCCTGAAAGAACCGGGCCGCCTGAATGCAGAACGGGCCCCGAACTCCCGTCGAGGAGTCGAGGCCCGCTACCGAAGCAGGAATCAGTGCGCGAAGTGGCGCGCACCGGTCAGGTAGAGAGTGACGCCGGCTTCCTTGGCCGCGGCGATAACTTCGTTGTCACGAACCGAACCACCCGGCTGAACTACAGCCTTGACGCCGGCGTTGAGCAGTACCTGCAGGCCGTCAGGGAACGGGAAGAATGCGTCCGAAGCGGCAACCGAACCGACGACGCGGTCACCGGCTCGTTGAACAGCAAGATGCGCGGCATCGACGCGGTTGACCTGGCCCATGCCGACGCCGACGGACGCGCCGCCGGAGGCCAGCAGGATCGCGTTGGACTTCACCGATCGGCTGGCGCGCCAAGCAAATTCGAGGTCAGCAAGGGTCTCGGCATCGGCTGCCTCACCGTTGGCGAGAGTCCAGTTGGCCGGGTTGTCACCGTCGGCGTCCAGGACGTCGCGCTGCTGGAGCAAGGTACCGCCCGAGATCGGACGCAGTTCGATTCCGGTAGCGGTCGGAGCCGCGGCCTTCAGAACACGAATGTTCTTCTTACGCTGCAGAACCTCGACAGCTCCGTCTTCGTACGAGGGCGCGATGACAACCTCGGTGAAGATGTCGGCGATCTGTTCGGCCAGCTCGACGGTGACCTCACGGTTGGCTGCGATGACACCACCGAAAGCACTGACCGGATCGCATGCATGCGCCTTGCGGTGAGCGTCGGCGATGTCGGTGCCGATGGCGATGCCACACGGGTTGGCGTGCTTGATGATTGCGACGGCCGGATCAGTGAAGTCGTACGCTGCACGCCACGCTGCGTCGGAGTCCGTGTAGTTGTTGTACGACATCTCCTTGCCGTGCAACTGCTCTGCCTGAGCCAAACCCGCAGGGGCCGCCGGGTTTTCGTACAGCGCCGCGTCCTGATGCGGGTTCTCGCCGTAGCGAAGAACCGCGCTGCGGTTCCAGGTCGCACCGACCCAAGCCGGGAACAGCGAACCGTCCTCGTCAGCTGCGATCGTGCTCGTCATCCAACTTGCAACAGCGACGTCGTACGACGCGGTGTGCTGGAACGCCTGCGCCGCAAGCACAGTGCGCTCACGCAAGGTGAATCCGCCACCGGCAACGGCAGTCAGGACATCGGCGTAACGAGCCGGATCGACCACGACGGCAACCGACGGATGGTTCTTGGCTGCAGCACGCACCATCGACGGGCCACCGATGTCGATCTGCTCGACGCACTCGTCCGGGCTGGCGCCCGAGGCAACCGTCTCGGTGAAGGGGTACAGGTTCACGACGACCAATTCGAAGGTCGCGATGCCGAGCTCCTCGAGCTGAGCGAGGTGATCCGGCTTGCGGGTATCGGCGAGAACGCCGGCGTGGACGCGCGGATGCAGCGTCTTCACACGGCCTTCGAGGCATTCCGGGAATCCGGTCAGAGCCTCGACCGGCGTCACGGGGATACCGGCGTCGGCGATCTTCGACGCGGTCGAACCGGTCGAGACCAACTCGACACCGGCCTCGTGCAGGCCCGTGGCCAGCTCGATCAGACCACTCTTGTCGTAGACGCTGACAAGTGCACGGCGCACAGCCTTGCGTTCACTCACTGGGGATCACGGCCTTTCGTCCATCGGAAACCACTCCGCGCGTAGCAACAGCGGCGATGACGTCCGCCAACAACCGTCGCTCCACAATTTTGATGCGTTCATGCAACGAAGACTCGGTGTCGTCGTCATGCACCGGCACAGCTTCCTGCGCCAAGATCGGCCCGGTATCAACTCCACCGTCGACGAGATGCACCGTGGAACCGGTGACCTTCACGCCGTACGCCAGAGCGTCGGGAACCGCGTGCGCGCCGGGGAAGGCAGGCAGCAACGCGGGATGAGTGTTGATGATTCGGCCACCGAAACGCGCGAGAAAGGTGGGGCCGAGGATCTTCATGAAACCTGCACTGACCACCAGATCGGGTTCGTGCTCGGCCACCGCTGCCGTCAGTGCGTCGTCCCAGGCGGTGCGATCCTCGTAGGCCTTGATCGACACCTTGAAGGACGGAATCTTCGAGTCCGCGGCGTGCTCGGCAGCGAGGCAGTCCCGATCGACGCCGACAGCAACGATCTCGGCCGGGTACCCGTCGGCGTGCGAAGCCTCGATCAGCGAAGTCAACAGGGTTCCCGCGCCGGAAGCGAGTACGACTACCCGCGCGATCGAGTCGCGAAATTGGACCCTGTCGGGCATTGTCGGCTGCGGATTGTCGGCCGAGGCAGTCAGCGCACTACTCCTGAGAACTGGAAGATGATGCGGCCGGAGTATCGGCCGCATGACAGCCTAGTCGCTGGACTCCTGCGGCTTCGAGGGCAGGTCTGTCTCCGGCTCGGGCGCGGCTGTGGGGTCGACTGCCGGGTCCGCCTCAGGTGCCGCGACAACCTCGGCGTCGACTACTTCGATCTCGACGGTTTCCTCCGTCACGACCAGCGCAGGTTCGCCCGATTCCTCGACGATTTCGGCTTCGACGACCTTGGTGACGACCACTGCAGATTCCTGGGCGAGCACTTCGTCGGTGTTTTCGTCGTCCGCCGCTTCCGGTGTGGCCGCGGCTGTGATCGCCAGTTCGGGCTCGACTGTTGGAGCAGGTTCAGCGGTCGGTACTGCAACCTCGTCCTTCATGTGTCCACGATGAGAGAACCACATAGCGATCAAGGCCGAGACGGTCCCGAACAACCCCAGCCACGCAAAGGTCAGGAGACCGAAGCCCCACCACAGGACCTCGACGGTGCCGAACTGCCCCAGGTCTCCGCCGGCAGCAAGAGCAAGCAGCGCCATGACGACGCCGGCACCGGCAGCTGCCGTCAGCACTGCGAGCACGCTGTCCTGCCCGGCGATGCGTCGGGCACAATCACGGCCGAGAATCACGCCCACTGCTGCCGGAACGATCAACAACACAGGCCAGATTCCACCGGCGACGCCTTCCGGAATCGCTCCGAGAAGGGGCAAGGGTGGCAGATCTCCGCCGATGTTGCCGAACACACTGATGGAGACGCTGCCGAAATCGGCCGTCGACCCGGTCATCACCGCGGCAGCGCCGACCACGAGGTTCGGCAGATAGAGCAGCGACAGCACCGTCAATCCCAGAATGCCGACAAACCCATTTCCACGCGCGAGTAGGTCACCGACCGTCGACCACGACACGAGTAGTGACACGACGACAGCCACGGCGCCCGCGGCCAGCAGCGCTGCCGACGCAGCCGCGGCCGGACGAACAGCGGCCGATGCCCACGGCGGAATCTCGGCAACGACGCGATCCCAGTGCGCAGCAGCAACACCGACGGACGCGGCGATCAGGTGAATCCCGGCGACCCAGCCGAAAGCGGCCAACGTGTTGGGGCTCGACAGCGGAATCGCCGCGGAGGCGTCGGCGACCACTGCGAGCGCGATTGCCGTGATAGTCAACGGTCCGGCTACTGCGGCTCCCATCAGGCGGAGGGTGTCGTCACGGGAGTCGGTGTGCACCGCAGTCGACGCGCATCGGCGTGCGACCACCCACATCATGACGGCCGTCGGGAGCAATGGCAGCACGCCGAGTTGGACGCCGCTGATAGTCGCCGGCACTTGGTGGATGACCAACCAGGTGGTGGCTATGGCGCCGAAAGTTCCGGTCAGGTCGCTGCTCGCCGATACCAATGTGACCACAACGACAGCCGCGATCAGCAGCATCGTCAGGCCCGACGGCCGGAAGGCGACGGTCAGCAGCTTGCGCGCCAGGTCCGGGTTCGGTGCCGGGCGACCGCCGCCGACGCGGCCGCCGCCAGCACGACCACGTCCGGGTCGTGCGGACGCGGGACGGGACCGGGTGCCATCAATCAAAGAACTCATCCCCTCGAGGGTTTCACTCGATAGTGCGCCGCGCACTCAGGCGCGCCGTCGGGCTCATGAATGTGGCCTCCACCCGCAGCGGGTCGGAGGCCACATCCATGTTCGTGAAACGAAAAGTACTACTGCTGACGCTCGTCGGGGTTCTGCGAGCCGAAGACCTTGGTCTCGGCAGCGGAATCGCCGCTGCCCTGGTCAGGCTCAGCAGACGGCGTCGGCGCTTCGAATGTGGGCGGCTCGAAACCCGTCGGCTGCTCGGTCGAGCCAGCCTGCTGCTGGTTGTACGGCTGGCCGTAACCGCGCGGTGCGGTGAACTGGTCCGACGAGTAACTCGGGTTCGGCTGACTCGCGGGCTGCGAGGTCAGCGGATAGTAGGACGACGTCGTTGCTGCCGACGAGTCGGTCTGTGCGGGATTCTGCACCGGGTTCTGACCGTAGGGAGACGCAGTCTGGCCGTAAGGCTGCTGCGAAGCACTCGGATCGGCGGGGGCGGCGTGCGCTCCCCCGTATCCCTGCTGCTGCGCCTGCCCGTACTGCGGATTCTGCTGGTACTGGGGCTGCTGCTGAGCCTGCTGGGGCTGGCCGTACTGGCCCTGTCCGTAACCCTGGGACTGACCCGGCGCCTGACCCTGCGGCTGGCCGTAGCCCTGCGGCTGACCGTACTGCTGAGCTACCGGACGGGGTGCGGGAGCCTTCAGGATTCCGATCTCGAACAGCAACGCGGCCACTGCGACGACGGTTTGCACGAACGAGAGGATCAGCACGATGATCAAGCCCCAACCGAGGCTGATGTCGACGTAGTCGCTGGTACCGACGGAGAACGCGGCGAACACCAAAGCGAAGAATCCCGTGAGGGTGAGCGCTGCGGCGATGCCTGCATACGACTGCTTCGGGAGCAGCGACACGCCTGCGACCACACCGCCGGCGAAAACGAATCCGAGGCCGTAGATGCTCGACTCGAAGAAGCTCGAACTGGTGTCCAGGCCGCTACCGATGCCGCTACTGCTGCCGCTGATCGACGTAAACGGCGCAAAACCGAGCAGGAAATTGATCAGGCCGAGTGCCGCGACGGCGATGAGCAGGATGAATCCGAGATTCTTGGTTCCACCGCCCGCTGCCGGCTGATTCGGTGGCCCGAAGCTGGGCCCTTGCGGCGTGAACGTCATGACTTCTCCTCGTAGACGGTCTTCGATGGTTACCAGCGTATGTGTCTCGACTTCGCACGCTAACACCGACAGGAGACAATGGGCAGATGCCCTTCACCCTCGCGCCCGGCGCCGACCATGTCGTCGAAACCGAGGTGAAGCACTCACGATTCATCGCCGCGCTTCGCCGAGTAGACGACGCCGAAGCCGCCACGGAGTTCGTCGCTGAGCAGAAGTCGCTGTATCCCGATGCGCGCCATCATTGTTCGGCTTTCGTGATCGGATACGAGGCGAACTCACGCGTCGAGCGTGCACACGACGACGGCGAACCAGGCGGGACTGCGGGGGTGCCGATGCTTCAGGTTCTCAAGTCTCGAGATCTGGTCGATGTGATTGTTGTCGTCACGCGCTATTTCGGCGGAATCAAGCTCGGCGCCGGTGGGTTGGTCCGCGCGTATTCGGGAGCCGTTTCGGTTGCTCTCGATTCGGCCGAGCTGGTGGCCAGGGAGAGGAAGGTCCTGCGCACTTTGGCGATCCGGCACTCGGAGGCCGGTCGGGTGGAATCGGAGCTGAGAGCGCGGGGCGTCTCGGTGCTCGGAACTACATATGGATCGAAGGCGGTGATGACGCTCGCCGCCGGTGACGCCGACGACCTCGACTCGATCGTCGCATCCATCACATCCGGTGCCGGGCAGTTGGAACCTGCCGGGTCGATGTGGGTCGATACCACTGTGCGTGGTTAAGGAGTCCGGAGACTCCCTAACCACGCACGGGGGCGAAGCCCCTTACAGGGACTGAAGAATCTCGCGAGCGAGAGCAGCGGTGGCGGACGGCGTCTTGCCGACCTTCACGCCTGCAGCTTCGAGAGCTTCCTGCTTGGCCTGAGCCGTTCCCGAGGAACCGGAGACGATGGCGCCTGCGTGGCCCATGGTCTTGCCTTCGGGAGCGGTGAAGCCAGCCACGTAGCCGACGACCGGCTTGGTGACGTTGGCCTTGATGTAGTCGGCTGCACGCTCTTCCGCGTCGCCACCGATCTCACCGATCATCACGATGACCTTGGTCTCGGGATCCTTCTCGAACGCCTCGATGGCATCGATGTGGGTGGTTCCGATGACCGGGTCGCCGCCGATGCCGATGGCGGTGGAGAAGCCGAAGTCACGGAGTTCGTACATCATCTGGTAGGTCAGGGTGCCCGACTTGGAGACCAGGCCGATGGGGCCGGTGCCTGCAATGTTGGCGGGCGTGATGCCGACGAGGGCCTCGCCCGGGGTGATGATGCCGGGGCAGTTCGGTCCGATGATGCGCGTCTTCTTGCCCTTGGACTCGTTGTACGCCCAAGCGTAAGCGGAGTCCTGAACCGGGATGCCCTCGGTGATGACCACGAGGAGCGGGATCTCCGCGTCGATGGCCTCGACGATGGCGTCCTTCGAGAAGGCCGGGGGAACGAATGCGATGGAGACGTCTGCGCCGGTCTCCTTGATTGCCTCTTCGACCGTCGCGAAGACGGGGAGCTCGACAGGGGAACCGTCAGCAGCAACGTGCGAGACCGTGGTGCCGGCCTTGCGAGCGTTGACGCCGCCGACGACCTGGGTGCCGGCCTTGAGCATCAGAGCGGTGTGCTTGGTGCCCTCGCCGCCGGTGATGCCCTGGACGATGACCTTTGAATCCTTGGTGAGGAAGATTGCCATTGTTCTGTGAGTCCCTTACTTCGCTGCGTGAGCGAGTTCGGCGGCCTTGTCGGCGGCCTCGTCCATGGTTGCGACGACCGTGACCAGCGGGTGGTTGGCCTCGGCGAGGATACGACGACCCTCTTCGACGTTGTTTCCGTCCAGGCGAACGACGAGCGGCTTGTTGGCCTCGTCGCCCAGGGTCTTCAGTGCGCCGACGATGCCGTTGGCAACTGCGTCACACGCGGTGATGCCGCCGAAGACGTTGACGAACACGCTCTTGACCTGTGCGTCGTTGAGGATGACATCCAGGCCGGCAGCCATGACTGCAGCGGAAGCTCCGCCGCCGATGTCGAGGAAGTTGGCGGGCTTGACGGCACCGTGGTTCTCGCCGGCGTATGCGACGACGTCCAGGGTGGACATGACCAGGCCTGCGCCGTTGCCGATGATTCCGACCTCACCGTCGAGCTTGACGTAGTTGAGGTCGTTTTCCTTGGCCTTGAGCTCGAGGGGATCGGTAGCGTCGCGATCCTCGAATGCCTCGTGGCCGGGCTGACGGAACGCTGCGTTCTCGTCGAGGGTGACCTTGCCGTCGAGGGCGAGGATCTGATCGTCAGGCGTGCGAACGAGGGGGTTGACCTCGACGAGGAGTGCGTCTTCGCCGATGAAGACCTCCCACAGCTTCTGGATCGTCACGGCCGCTGCGTCGAGCACCTCGGCGGGCAGCTTTCCTGCCTCGGCGATGCTGCGCGCGAACGCGAGGTCGACGCCCTTGACTGCGTCGACGGGGATCTTGGCGAGAGCGTCGGGGTTCTCCTCGGCGGTGACCTCGATCTCGACGCCACCCTCTACCGAGCACATGGCCAGGTAGGTGCGGTTGGTGCGGTCGAGCAGGAAGGAGATGTAGTACTCCTCGGCAATGTCACTTGCCTCTGCGACCAGCAGCTTCTTGACGACATGGCCCTTGATGTCCAGGCCCAGGATTGCCTCGGCGTTCGCCACTGCGGCATCCACGTCGGGCGAGTACTTGACGCCACCGGCCTTGCCGCGGCCGCCTACCTTGACCTGTGCCTTCACCATCACGGGCTTACCGATTTCTTCGGCAATCTCGCGTGCGCCGGCGACTGTGTCTGTAACACGTCCAGCCGAAGTCGGCACTCCGTGCTTGGCGAAGAGTTCCTTCGCCTGGTATTCGAAGAGATCCATCTGCTCACCGTCTCGTCTGCGTTGTCACCCGCTCGAGGGGTAGGAGCGGGTCTGTTCTGGACTTTAACCAGTTGCCGCGTTCGGTTTGCGCCCGCATTGATGCTATGTGGCCCAAGTCACGCGCAAATGCCCGATGAGGCGCGCCTCACCGATTCGGCAAGGTGGCCACACCGAATTTGTCAAGCATCAGTCTCACTGATTCTTGCGCTCGAGAACGCTGCAACGAGAAGCAACACTATGCCCGTGGCCGCTGTGATCGCACCCACCCCCACGGTTGCGTCCGATATGCGCGATGACGTGAGCGGCCACTCACTGACGTACACCAGCGCTGCCACGGCAGATCCGATCAGCAATGCCGCGCCCCGCGACGGCCGCGCGGACGCTGCGATCACGGCGGCGATCACGACGGTGACGCCGACGAGCAATTGACCCCAGACGTCAATTCCCCACGGCCACTCCAGAACTGAGGTCGCTGTGTAGGTGTCACCCTGATAGAGGGGGAGCGCGGTTCCGATCAGGACGGCGACGGCGCCGATCCCACCGACGAGAAGCACCAGCCCTCTCGAACCGCCGTCCACCGACGTGTCGACGTCCTCGCGCTCGGCGCTTCCCGCGAGCCAGACGAGCAGTCCCGTCGCCGCAGCGAGGAAAGCCGCGCCGCAGAGTACGAAGGCACCGATCCCCAACCCGACTCCCGGCACGTCGGTCGCGATGACCGCCGACTGCATGACCGCGGCGACTCCCATCACGACCGTCGTCCACAACACTCCGACGGCCGGACGCACTACGGCGGCGCGGCCCGGGGCGAACAGGCCCAACGCGGCGAGGAGCAATACGGCAGCGGCGAGCAGGACCAGTCGAGACGACAGCATCGACGGCTCCGGGATTCCCTCCGGCAACGACAGGACAGGCAAAGCCGAGCCGACGCCCGCAACAGCCCCCGTGATGATTGCGGCGGCGCCGGCAACGCGGTGAAGTCTGTCGACCCGCGCCTGCGCCGCCCGGGACTGCGCCACCATCGCTGCTTTGAGCGCACCCTTTGTTGTCTTCGTATGCGCGCGGACCACACTTTCAGCGGGAATCGCACCTGTTTCACGTCTGGATGCGAGGTAAGGCGCTGAAACTCCGATCACGACGATGACCACTGCAGCCAGTGCCCCGACCACGGATCCCGAACCGACGCCGATCCGATCGCCGGCTGCGAACCCAGCCAACACTCTGGTTCCACTGACTGCGAGTGCGCCCAGACCGACACCGATCAGGGCGCCGCAGCCAACCGGCAGCGAGATGGACGTCAATGCCGCTGCGACCGCAACGAGTACCGCGACGCCGACCAGTCCTGTACCGACAGCCGTGGCCGACGCCGAGTCGACGAGCGGTTTGACCAGAAAGATCGGATCCTGCGAACTGAAGGACGGCCCGAACAGGGAGAGCACGAACACCACAGCAGCCAGAATCAGCAGCGCTGTCGGCCACGCGCCGATCCGCCCGCCAACCGATCGCCCGTCGAATTCTGCGGCGCGAGCACTGCCGTATCCGTCTCGTTCCGATTCACGATGGACGACCATGAGCCCGAGAACACCGGCCACCACAAGGAGTCCGTGGCCCGCAAGCGCGAGATAAGCACCGGGACCCGCATCGATCGAACCCGCCGAAATCGGACGGAAAAGGTCCAAGCGGTTTGCATCGATTGCGTCGACGAACAACTGAACGTCGAGGATCGCCGCGCCGAGCGACACCGCGCCTATCCCGGCCAGGAGTCCACCTGCCATGGCGGGTCTGCGGCCCGAAACGAGTAGTGCCACCAGGGGCGCGACGATGGTGCAGACGGCTGCGAAGAGCGCCGCAGAAGTGACAGCGCCCATCGTGTCGACCCCGCGGCCACTTCCGACTCCGACGACGGGACTGGCCGCCACTCCGACGGCACCGAGCAATCCGATGACCGCCGCAAGGGGCGCCCCGGACGTCACTCGGGGGTCGTCGATACGCGCCTGCGACGTAGTTCCAGGTGTTGTGGACACTCATCGACGGTAGTGCCTGAATGGACCGGTGATCCGGTTGTGACACGCGTGATCACGAAACGAGATGATTCGTCCGTTTTGCCCGGATCGACATATTCCCAGGTCAAGCTGTGAGGCACGTCACATAATCGGACAGGTTTCCGCTACGGCTTGCGCCCATCGCAATCATTTCGTTACCGTCAGTCGGTCTAAGTCACGGGCTGATCACGAACTCGAGGAGAGAACCGGCATATGCATAACCGCAGCCAGTTCACCGCTAGTAAGTTCTCGAACTCAGCTCCAGACGAGGTCACGACCACTTATCCAACGCACTCGGCCAGGCGTTACACCGAGACCAAAAGTTCTGAGATCTCTACCGATATGTTCACTCGAAATTCATCCTCCACGTCGTCCGATTCCGACTCTCACGAGTTCGTCGAGTCCGACGTGATCAGCACCCCCACTTACGCCTCCTCCGCACCGACAGTCGATGTCGAATCTCCGGTTCGCCGCAGCGGTGCTCACCGACTCCCCACCCCTCCCTCTGCTCTCAAGGGCCGTGCCGCCGTTCTGGCAGTTGCAGCCGGCGCAGTTGTCGCTGCGGGCCAGGCAGTTGTCAACGACGGTTCCTCTTCCGCCGCCGACCACTCGGAAGTTGCACTCGCCAACGAGTCCTCCGCGATCGGCACCACCGCAGAACCGCAGGCCGCTCAGTTCGCTCCGGCCACCTCCACGGCAGCCACCACCGAAGCCGACGCTCCCCAGGTCCTCAACGTCGCAGCACCGACCGACCTCTCCCAGTTCAGCAACCTGCTTGCCAAGGGCCAGCGTTTCAGTGACGAGCGCGCAGCACGCGAAGCCGCTGCCCGACGCCCGCTGTTCGTCCTGCCGGCAGTCGGCACGTTCACGTCCAACTTCGGCACCCGCTGGGGCACCCTGCACGCCGGCGTCGACATCGCCGCCCCGATCGGGACGCCCATCGTCGCAGTCGCCGACGGCAAGGTCATCGATTCAGGTCCGGCTTCCGGATTCGGCATGTGGGTCCGCCTGCAGCACGCAGACGGAACGATCACCGTCTACGGCCACATCGACACGTCCACCGTCACCGTCGGTCAGCAGGTCATGGCCGGCGACCAGATCGCCACTGTCGGCAACCGCGGCTTCTCCACCGGCCCGCACCTTCACTTCGAGGTTCACCTCGCCGGCGAGAACAAAATCGATCCCCTCCCTTGGCTTGCCTCACGCGGCATCAGCCTCGGCGTCGAGCAGGACTGATCGCACGCCCAACGCTTCAGAGCAAAAACTTCCGGCCCGCACCTTTCCAGGTACGGGCCGGAAGTTTTTTGCCTGTCTTTTACAGCTTGACCATCGGCACACCGCCGATGAGCATCAACCGCACCTTGCCCGCACTACCGAAGTCGATGGTGACCGTCGCGGTGGGTCCGGTGCCCTTCGTTTCCAACACGGTGCCCAGACCGTACTTGTCGTGGCTGACGCGGTCACCCGTGGCGAGGACCAGAACGTTGTTGCGGCCACGCGCGGCACCGAAACTGGGAGTCGACGCGGCCTTGCCGGACCCTCCCCCGTAGTTCTGCCCGCCACCGTATCCCTGGCCGCCCTGGCTGCCGTAGCGGCTTCCGCTGCCGTAACCGGGCCTGCCGCTTCCGAATCCGCCACCGGTGCCCGGATCCTCACGGCGCCAGTTGATCAGGTCCTCCGGGATCTCCTGGATGAATCGTGACGCCGGGTTCTGGATCGGTTGCCCCCAAGCCGAACGCATGATCGCGCGCGTCAGGTACAGGCGCTGCCTGGCACGGGTGATGCCGACGTAGGCGAGACGACGCTCTTCGGACAGCTCTGCCGGATCCCCGAGGGCGCGCATGTGCGGGAACTGCCCGTCCTCCCAACCGGTGACGAAGACGACCGGGAACTCGAGGCCCTTGGCGGTATGAAGCGTCATCATGGTCACGACGCCGTCGTCGGAGTCCGGCAGCTGATCGGCGTCGGCGACAAGTGACACCCGTTCGAGGAAGGCGGCAAGCGAACCCGGATCGGGTTCGCCCTCACGCATTGCTGCCGTTTCCTCGTCGTCTGGATCGATCAGTCCGGCCGCGTTTCGTGCGTCGGAACTGAATTCCCTTGCCACACTGACGAGCTCGTTCAGGTTGTCGAGTCGCGCGCCGTCCTGCGGATCGCTGCTCGCCGCAAGCTCGGCGCGGTAGCCGGTTCGCTCGAGCACCGCCTCGGCAACCTCACCGATGTCACCGAGCTCGAAGGGTTCGTCCTCGTCGGCGGCCGCTGTCGGCAGCAGGGCCCGCAGCCCGTCCATCATCTCGAGGAACGACGCGATGGCCTTCTGTGACCGCGTATTGAGCAGCGCCACTTTGCCTTCCGCGCCGTCACGGAGAGCGGCGGCGAAGCTGATGTTGCGATGTTCGGAGTGCACGGCGACGCAGGCTTCGGCTCGATCACCGATACCCCGTCGCGGCGTGTTGAGGATGCGTCGCAGGCTCACGGTGTCGTCTTCGTTGGCGAGGACGCGCAGGTACGCGACGATGTCCCGAACTTCCTTGCGCTCGTAGAAGCGAACGCCGCCGACCACCTTGTACGGCACGCCGAGTCGGATGAAGATCTCCTCGAGCGCACGTGAGGAGTTGTTGGTCCGGTAGAACACCGCGATGTCGGCGAACTTGGTCTCGCCCTGGTCCACCAGCCGATCGATCTCCGAGGCGACGAACGATGCTTCGTCGTGCTCGTTGTCTGCAACGTAACCGACGATCAGTTCGCCTTCACCCGAATCGGTCCACAGACGCTTTTCTCGTCGACCGGTGTTCTTGGAGATCACGGAGTTGGCCGCAGACAGAATGTTCTGCGTCGAACGGTAGTTCTGTTCGAGGAGGATGGTCCGAGCGTCCGGGTAGTCGCGTTCGAACTCTTCGATGTTGCGGATCGTGGCTCCGCGGAATGCGTAGATCGACTGATCGGCGTCACCGACGACGCACAATTCGGCCGGGGCAACGGCATGGTCGGACTCTCCGGCTCCGCCGACCAGTTCACGCACAAGCATGTACTGCGCATGGTTGGTGTCCTGGTACTCGTCGACGAGCACGTGACGGAAGCGGCGGCGGTAATACTCGGCGATCTGGGGAAACGCCTGCAAAAGCGCAACGGTCTCACCGATGAGATCGTCGAAGTCGAGTGCGTTCGCAGCACGCAGCCGCTCTTGGTAGTGGCCGTAGACCTTGGCGATCAGTCGCGGCAGTTCGGCCGAATCCTGATCGGCTGCGACAACCGCCTCTTCCGGTCCGACGAGTTCGTTCTTCAGGTTGGAGATGTGAGTGGCGAGTAGCCGCGCGGAGAATCGTTTGGTGTCGAGCTCGAGGTCCTTCGAGATCATCGTCAGCAGTCGACGCGAATCGTCGGAATCGTAGATCGAGAAATTCGAGTTCAAACCGGGCAGGAGCGCCGCCTGCGCTCGCAGGATGCGCACGCAACTCGAGTGGAACGTCGATACCCACATAGCGTTGGCACGCGGTCCGACAAGAGCTGCCACACGCTCGCGCATCTCGGCCGCAGCCTTGTTGGTGAACGTGATGGCCAGGATCTGACCGGGGGTGACACCCCGTTCGGCCAGCAGATAGGCGATGCGACGCGTCAGCACTGCCGTCTTGCCCGAGCCGGCGCCCGCGACGATCAGCAACGGCGAACCGGCATGGACCACGGCCTCGCGCTGTTGCGGGTTGAGACCGTCGAGGAGGGCGTCCGAACCCGCGTCGTGTCCCCGCGCGCCGCCCCCGTCGTGCTGGGAATGTCCGTCGTGCTCACCGAGTGCTGGGTACGTGTTCATCGCCTGTCCACGCTACCGGCGTCCACCGACACGGTCGTCAGTGCGTCCACCTGCTGGTAGAGGCACTTGGATTACCTGTGTCGAGCATGGCAAACTGGACGCTATGTTCAGCATTTCCGTTCGCGACAACACGGCCGACCCCGTCGGCCCGCTGTGGCGTTACTTTACGTGCCCCGGACCTCGGTGCACGTGATCTGAACAGCTCACCCGCCCCTGGTCCGAATCGGATCCGGGGCATTTTCGTCAGTGTGCCTGGATCGGTAACGACCCGAGCCGAGACCACGATCCACGCAGTAGGAAGAGGAGACGAATAGCAATGAGCACCCAGGCTGCAGCCCCCAATGGAAATACTGTAAATACTGTCGATACTGTGAAAACTGTTCCGACCGACGTCGAGGTCCCCCAGAGTGAGGCCGAGATCGACGAACTCCGGAAAGAAATCGACCGGCTCGACGCCGAGATCCTCGCGGCCATCAAACGCCGCTCCGAGGTCTCCCAGATCATCGGCCGTACCCGGATGGCATCGGGTGGTCCGCGTCTGGTGCACAGCCGAGAGATGAAGGTCCTCGAACGGTTCAACGAGCTGGGCCAGGAAGGCCACACTCTCGCGATGCTGCTCCTGCGCCTGGGCCGCGGACGCCTGGGCCACTAGCGCACGCCCTGTTCACTCGAGAACGGCCACATCGGATGCCTCTGGCAGTCCCGATGTGGCCGTTCGCGTATGTATCAGCTCTCGAGCGCGATGTACTTCGTATTCAGGTATTCCTCGATCCCCTCGGTCCCGCCCTCACGGCCGAATCCGGATTCCTTCACACCACCGAACGGCGCTGCCGCGTCCGAGATCACTCCGCGGTTGACGCCGATCATTCCTGATTCCAGTGCGTCGGAAACTCGAAGCGCACGGTCGAGATCCCTCGTGAAGATGTATGCGGCCAGGCCGAACTCCGTGTCGTTGGCGGCTGCGATGCCTTCGGCTTCGGTGTCGAAGCCGGTGATCGCGGCGACGGGCCCGAAGACCTCTTCTTTCAGGATCCGTGCGCTCGCCGGAACGTCGGCCAACACCGTGGCCGGATAGAAGTACCCCTCACCACCTGGCGCTTCGCCGCCGAGCCGCACCTTCGCCCCGGCATCCACCGCATCTGCAACCAACTCTGCGACCGTGTCGAGTTGGTTCTGATTGATCAGCGGGCCGAGCTTCGTCTCCGGGTCGGTACCGGGTCCCATGGTGAAAGTCGCCATCTTCTCGGTCAGCTTGGTCGTGAACTCTTCACGCACGGCGTTGGCGACATGGAACCGGTTGGCGGCGGTGCATGCTTCGCCACCGTTGCGAAGCTTGGCGAGTACCGCACCCTCGACTGCCTTGTCGACGTCGGCGTCGTCGAACACGACGAAGGGTGCGTTGCCACCCAATTCCATCGACGTTCGCAGCAACCGCTTCGCGGACTTCTCCACCAGCATCTTGCCGACACCGGTGGACCCGGTGAAGGTGAGCTTGCGCAGTCGAGGGTCGTCGATGAGTGGGCCGGTCACTTCACCGGATTTCGATGTCGGCAACACCGAGAGGACTCCGTCGGGCAGCCCTGCTTCGGCCATGAGCTGAGCGAGCAGCAGCATCGTCAACGGGGTCTCCGAGGCGGGCTTGACGATGATCGTGCAGCCGGCAGCCAAGGCCGGTCCGATCTTGCGGGTACCCATCGCCAACGGGAAGTTCCACGGTGTGATGGCCAGACATGGTCCGACCGGTGCCTTCGTGACGAGGATCCGGCCGTTGCCCGCCGGTGCCGGCGTGTAGCGTCCGCCGATACGAACGGCCTCCTCGCTGAACCACCGGAAGAACTCGGCGCCGTACTTGACCTCGGCACGGCTCTCGGCGAGTGCCTTGCCCATCTCGAGAGTCATCAGCAGCGCCACGTCCTCGGCGCGCTCGGTGATCTTCTCGTAGACGGCTCGCAGGATTTCTCCGCGCTCACGTGCAGGAGTGCTCGCCCACGTCGACGAAACCGCCACGGCTTCGTCCAGCGCGCGCAACGCATCCGCCGGGCTCGCATCGGCGACGTCGGTCAACGATTTCCCGGTCGCCGGATCCGATACCGAAAATGTCGCGTTGTTCTCCGCGGGCACGAACCGGCCGCCGACGAACAACTGGGTGGGAACTGATCGAATGAATTCGAATGTGTCCATGGGTTCCATGATGCTCGCCGCCGGCGCGTACGTCTGCTGGCGAGTAAGACTCGCGAGGAAGTTTCCAGCCAGTGCCACTAAAGTCGATGATCGTGAGCACTGATATCACCGGAACCTCAGCCTGGCAGAAACTGCGCGCTCATTACGCCGACATCGAAGGCGTTCACCTGCGAGAACTCTTCCAGGACGATCCCGCCCGCGGGCGAGAGTTGACGATCGACGCCGGTGATCTTCACATCGACTACAGCAAACATCGCGTCAGCCGCGAGACTCTCACGCTGCTCGTCGACCTGGCCCGCGAGGCCGGCGTCGAGGCACGACGCGACGCGATGTTCGCGGGCGATCACATCAACACTTCGGAAGACCGCGCCGTACTGCACACTGCGCTGCGTCTGCCCAAGGGTTCTGCTCTGACCGTCGACGGTCAAGACGTCGTGACGGACGTTCACGAAGTTCTGGACGCGATGGGCGCTTTCGCTGATCGTGTGCGCAGTGGCGAGTGGACCGGAGCTACCGGCAAGCGCATCCGCACCGTCGTCAACATCGGCATCGGCGGTTCCGACCTCGGGCCGGTGATGGTCTACCGTGCACTGCGGCACTACGCCGATGCCGGAATCAGCGTCCGGTTCGTCTCCAACATCGACCCGGTCGACCTGGTCGGGCAGCTCGACGACCTCGATCCGGAGACGACGCTCTTCATCGTCGCATCCAAGACATTCTCCACCCTCGAGACGCTCACCAACGCGACGGCGGCAAAGCGTTGGCTGTTCGCCGGTCTGGGCAGCGAGGACGTCTCGGCCGTAGCCAAGCACTTCGTCGCAGTCTCCACCCACGGCGACCGCGTGGCGGAGTTCGGCATCGACACCGCGAACATGTTCGGGTTCTGGGATTGGGTCGGCGGGCGCTACTCCGTCGACTCGGCGATCGGCTTGTCGGTCATGTGCGCCGTCGGACCCGTTCGTTTTGCGGAGTTCCTCGACGGATTCCACCAGATCGACACGCACTTCCGAAACCAACCGCTCGAGCAGAACGCGCCGGTCCTCCTCGGCCTCATCGGGCTCTGGTACTCGAACTTCTTCGGTGCTCAGTCGCGCGCGGTGCTGCCCTACTCCAACGACTTGTTGCGCTTTCCCGCCTACCTGCAGCAGCTGACCATGGAGTCCAACGGCAAGTCGGTGCGCGCCGACGGTTCACCGGTGACCACGTCCACCGGTGAAATCTTCTGGGGCGAGCCGGGAACCAACGGCCAGCACGCGTTCTATCAGCTCCTGCATCAGGGCACGTGGCTCGTGCCCGCCGATTTCATCGGCTTCGCGGAATCCACCGACGACCTGCCGACGGCGGATGGCACCGGATCCATGCACGATCTGCTCATGAGTAACTTCTTCGCTCAGACAAAGGTTCTCGCGTTCGGCAAAACGGCAGAAGAGATCGCGGCAGAGGGCACGGCACCGGAGTTGGTTCCGCACAAGGTCATGCCAGGCAACCGGCCTTCGAGCACCATCTTGGCGAAGGAGCTGACCCCATCGGTCGTCGGTCAGCTGATCGCTCTCTACGAGCATCAGGTCTTCGTCGAAGGTGCTGTGTGGGGTGTCAATCCGTTCGATCAGTGGGGCGTCGAACTCGGCAAGACACAGGCCCTGGAACTGGGGCCTGCGCTCTCTTCCGAAGAGGCACCCGGCGACCTCGGCGACACGTCAACCGACGCACTGGTGCACTGGTACCGCACAGAGCGCGGACGGGCCTGACGTCACGCGGCGAACCTGACTTCACGCGGCTGCCGGGCCGAACCAGCTTTCCGTTGTGTACACGCGTCCGGATCGGTCGACGAGCCGAGCGCGAAGCTCTTGCTGTTCAACCCATTTGATCGCACTGATCCCCCGGATCAATGCTGCTTCGCTCGCGGCGTACGCCCACACCGCGTCGTCAGCAATCACCGAGACCTGTGCCCACTCCGTGGAGGGCCGCTCCTGGTTCGGCTCCCAGGAGGGCAGCTCTCCCGCCCGCGCCGTCGCCATCGCAGTTCCGTTGACCAGTTCGACTTCCTCGCTGCCCGGCACCGGAATCTGCCAGCCACCGGCCGGTGCGTGGCCGGCCGTGGCGATCACGTCACCGATCCGCACGGCAACGCCACATTGTAATTCGGCGGCGACGATCTGCGCGGCGCGATCGACGGTGTCCGCCTTGGCAACTCCGGTGATGTCGAACGACGCACCCCACGGTGCGTACACCACGTCTCCGTCGAGCTGTACGTCCTCGAATGTCGGGGTCGGGTGCACCGGAGGAATGGATTCGTCCTCGGAGAAGTTGTCGGCAAGCGGATTGACCGCCCCACCGGTCATACGGGCCGCCCACAGCGCCGATCGCAAGAGAGCAGACATGCGCCGAGTCACTTTGACCGGAGTTCCCTGAGCGAGGTTGACGGCGTGAATCTCGGCGTCGCCCCGGCGAAGGTCGCACACCGCCTCGGTTTCGTCGATGGCAGATGCGATCAACGCGTGCGCAGTGGGCAGCGCAGCGCCCTCGGTGACATCCACCTCCACGGCGGAATCCCACATCGCCCACTTCTCGACACTGACCATGTCAGTCCTGCCCTTCGAACACCGCGTTGTAACCAGTATGCGCCGGTCATCAAGCCCCGTGCCATAAAGCGTTTCCGAGGCCGAGGCCCACATGCTGCAGGCTGAGCATCGCGGCACGGCACCACCGGCTGGATCTGTGCGACAGAATTGCCGCCCGGACTGTCGCTCTCCGTGGGCAAGGCGTGTAGTCCTCCGAATGGCTCTGACGTGTACCCGACTGCGACGGACGTCGACTACTGCTGGTGCAGCAGGCAATTCCGATCAGAAAGACGCAGAGGCGACGCTCGACGTGTCCGGAGGGGATGCTGCGCCTCGAGCCCGGTGTGCCGCAGCAACACGTCCGAGCGGCGCCGATATCACCGCACGAGATAGTGGCGAACGACGAGAAGCACTGTGTTCCAACATCGGTGACATACCAATCGGCCGCTTTCGACGCGCGTCACTTTCGACAGGTGGACGCACCCGACCGCTCACTCTCGACCGCGAAAAATACGCTTCGCCACTACGCGCGAGAGTCGAGCAGAGCACCGGGACGGAGTTCCGAACACGCGGCGCGCCAACCGCCGCAGAGAGTGACGCCGTGTGCCCCCCAGCAGCTCCTGCACGTTACAGACCAAGCAGGAATGCATCGACTCGAAATGGATAGGACCGGCTGAAAGAACCTGCAGCACAATGGCGTAACCACCGCCGTTTGGCTTATACGCTACCGCTGCACACCTTGGCAAAACGAACGGTCAGTACGCGGCGTAAATCACATACTTTACAAAGTCTTTGGAATCTCTCGGCGCCAAATATCCGCAGGTGAAAGGACTTTCGACCGGAGTCCAGAATAACCGTGTCGTCTACTATGTGAAAACTGCGAAGTAGCTGTGACGCTGGGTCACGCTCGAGGGAGGAATTGTGACCGATTCATTCAAGGACCGCTTGAACGCCTTGTATCCGGCCACAGCACCGAGACTCACCAACGCACAAGTTGTGGAAGCCCTTTCACAACGCGGATGCAAGATTTCGACACCGTACCTCTCTCAGCTCCGGAGCGGTGTGCGCACCAATCCGTCGGAGCAAGTCGTTTTGGCATTGGCCGATTACTTCGGCGTAGCAGCAGAGTACTTCTTCGGTCCGACGCCTCGGCAGGATCCCGAACTGATTCCGGAAGAAGACCGTTCGGTTGTCGAAGAGTTCCACGACAGCGAATTGCGTTCTCTGGCCATAAAAGCGGTCGATCTCTCCCCTGAATCGCAGGATTTGCTCTCGTCGATTGCGGAGAAACTTCGCTCGTCCGAAGGACTCCCGGCTGTACCTCCGGATTGCAGCACGTACACCCCACCGTTCACTCGTGACTGATCCAGTGTGACTATCAGCGAGTCAACCGGCCCAATAGTGCCGAGGCGGTGACGATTCCGAGCAGCGCCGCCCCGATCAGCACGCCGAAGTCGACGAGGTAGTTGGTCGGCATTCCGATCAGCAGACCGCGCAGTGCCGACACCTCGTAGCTCAGCGGGTTGATGCGGCTGAGCCACTGAACCCACGTCGGCATGAGTTCGACCGGGTACAGCGCATTCGACGCAAAGAACAGTGGCATGGTGATTGCCTGCCCGATGCCCATCAATCGATCTCGTTTGAGCACGATCCCCGCGATCGCAACCGACAGACAGGCGAAGAACGCGGAGCCGAGGACAACGACGGCCACGACGCCGAGCAGCTTGATCGGATTCCACGTCATGCTCACGCCCAACAGTGCCGCCACGACGACTACGACCACGGCCTGGGCTACCGCGCGGATCCCGGCGGCGAATGCCTTACCGGTCACCAATGCAGCGCGCGGCGTCGGTGTGACCATCAACTTGGTGAGGACTCCTGCGTCACGCTCCCAGATGATCTGGATTCCGTAGAAGATTGCAACAAAAAGAGCGGACTGCGCAATGATGCCCGGCGCGAGAAAGTCGAGATACGGTACGTCGCCAGTCGGGATCGCTCGGATATGACTGAACGTCTGACCGAAGATCACCAACCAGAGGATCGGCTGGATTGCGCGCGTGACCAATTCAGATCGGTCGTGCCGCAACTTCTGAACTTCCACGAGGCAGAATGTGTAAATTCTCGAGAGCAATCGGGCAAAGCCGTTGGTAGTGGGATCAGCCCAAGCGGCGCGCTGTGCGACGGGCAGTGCGGACATCGCGGAGACCTCCTGACTTGTCGCCGGTGAGGTCGTCGCCGGTGTAATGACGGAACACGTCTTCGAGAGTGGACTCCGGCCCCAGTTCGGCGGCCAACGCGCTCGGCTCGCCCACTGCACGAAGTTCACCGTGATGCATCAACGCAACACGATCACAGAGCTCCTCGGCTTCTTCCATGTAGTGCGTGGTGAGCAGGACAGTCATGCCGTACTGCTTCTGCATCTCCGTCACGCGCTGCCAGACGGATTCGCGGGCAATGGGATCCAGCCCCACCGTCGGTTCGTCGAGTACCAGCAGCGACGGTCGGTTCACCAGTGCCTGCGCAAGTTCGAGCCTTCGCACCATACCGCCGGAGAAACTCGACGCGAGACGATCACCTGCATCGAGCAGATCCACCATCTCGAGCGCTTGATCGACGCGCTCGCGTCGTTCGGACCGCGGAACGTCGTACAGGCGCGCGAACCAGGTCATGTTCTCGCGTGCGGTCAATGCGCTTTCGATCGAGAGCTGTTGTGGCACGTACCCGAGGTAGCGCCGAATCGCCATCGCTTCGGTACGAACGGAGCGACCGAGAATTCGAATGTCACCGTCTTGCAGAGGAAGTAACGTGTTGAGCAATCTGATCGTCGTCGTCTTTCCTGCACCGTTGGGACCGAGCAGGCCGAAGCACTCCCCCGCGTTGACAACCAGACTCAGGTTGTCCACCGCACGGTGATCACCGAACTTGTATGTCACCGAGTCGATCTCGACCGCGTGTGCGCCGGGGTCAGGTGAACCTGCCGCTCGGCTCTTCCACCACTGTGTCAGCATCTCACTGCCCCTCGCCTTCTGATCCGGCTGCTGCCAGAGCGCTCGCCAATCGCGACAGGGCCGGAAGCGCAGCCTCGATACTCGCCCTGTCTTCCTCGGTCAGACTCGACAATGCCTGGCCGACGATCACGCTCCGGCGATCGCGCCACACTTCGACGCGGGCGCGCGCCTCGTCCGAGAGCACCAATCGCGCGACGCGTCGATCGGACTCGTCGGCAACGCGTTCGATCACTCCTTCGTCGACCAGCTGTCGAACCAAGGTGGACACCGTGTTTGCCGCAACACCCAATCGCCCGGCGGCCTCGGCCACGGACAGACCCGGGTTGCGTCGTAGCAGCCTGACGAGTTCGATCTGGGCTCCTCCGAGCGGTCGTTCTGCAAACGGCCGCCCCGACGCCTTCCTGGTGCCCCGGCGCAATTGACCGAGCGTTTCCAGGACGTCGTCCGCAAGATCTGCTCCGAATTCATCCACACCTCACAATAGCTCTGTAACAGAGCTATTGTCGAGGCAACAATCGACCAGCGTTTTCAGCTCGCCTTCACCGGGTATCCCCGACTGCTTGCCCCGAGCACTCCCGCCCAGAACGGAGACGTCATGCGCAGACAGTGGTTGTTCGCGACGGTTGCGAGTACCGCCCTCGTCCTCACCGGTTGCTCGCCCGACGCCCTCGATTCCGGGGACAGCGCAGACAACGTCACTGCCATTTCGACGTCGCTGTCGCCACCCGCTGCCGCTGATGCGCCCCTGCTGAAGACCGCCGACTCCCCGCTCGGGACGATCGCCGTCGACGGCGAAGGCATGACCGTCTACGTCTACAACCCGGACGAGGAGAACTCACAAGCCGGTTCGTGTGACGAAGCGTGCCTTCGATACTGGCCTGCGGTCACCTCGGTCACCGACTCACCCATCGTCGAAGGAATCGACGCTGTCATCAGCACCGTCGACGGGCCGGAGGGATCCTTCCAGATCACCGTCAACGGCAAGCCCGTTTATCGGTACCTCGACGACAAGGTTCCCGGCGACATGCTCGGGCAGAGCGTCGGCAGCCTGTGGTGGATGATCGACGCCGCCGGGAACCCCGTGTTCAAGACCGAGTAGCCCTCAGTTGTACGGCTGCCGAGCGGTTTCGGGGTCGCCGTACGTGATTGCCCGTTCCCGACGGGTTTTCGACGCCAGGGTCGCGCCCCAGTTCAGCACCGTGCTGGCGCGGTTGCGGAACCCGGCGAGGAACGCGATGTGGATGATTCCCCAGGACACCCACCCGATGAACCCGGACAACTGGACCGGCCCTGCCTGGAGCAACGCATGGCGACGTGAAATGTAGGCCGCAGTTCCAAGATCGCGGTACTTGAATGGTTTTCGGCTGGGTACACCGTTCTCGACGGTTGCCGCGATCCGGGCCCCGGCGTGCCGACCGCCCTGCATCGCCACCTCGGCGACACCGGCAAGTTTGTCCCGAGACATGAGATCGCCCACCACGTAGACGTTGGGGTGGCCGGGGACGGTCAGATCGGCTTCCACTTCGATGCGGCCACCACCGACCTGCTTCACCCCCAGCGCTGTGGCCAGGGCCTCGGCGAACGGCACTGCTTCGACGCCTGCGGTCCACAGAATCGTCCGAGTCTCGTACTGCCGCTTCTCTTTTGTCTTCTTGTCCGTCGTCTCGATGCTGGTCTCGCACACGTCGGTGACATGTACACCGAGGTGCGTCTCGACGCCGATCCCGTCGAGAGTGCGTTTGGCTGCGGCCGAGAGCTTGCGACTGAACGAGGGCAACACACGATCGTCCCCGTGGAAGAGCAGCACCCGCGCTTCGTCCGGGTCGATGGACCGAAACTCGTTGGTCAGAGCGTGCATTGCCAATTCACGGATCTGTCCGGCCAATTCGACTCCGGTCGGCCCACCGCCCGCCACGGCGAAGGTCAGCCACGGTCGACGCTCCTCCGCCGTCGGGAGCGATTCCGCCATCTCGAACGCGGCAATGAGACTGCGCCTGATGGCCAAAGCGTCGTCGAGCGTTTTCATGCCGGGCGCCCATTTGATGAACTCGTCCTGGCCGTGGTACGACTGCCGCATTCCGGCCGCCACGATCAGGTAGTCGTACGGCAGCTCGAAGGTGGAACCGTCGAAACGACTGGCAGTCAGTACCCCGGCGTCCGCGTCGACCGACTTCGCCTCGCCGAGCACGACGTTCGTGTTCTTGTTGTCCTCGAGCAGATGACGCAGCGGACTTGCGATCTGTCCTTCGGAGAGCAGACCCGTAGCGCACTGGTAAAGCAGTGGCTGGAAGACATGGCTGGTTCCCCGGTCGATCAGAACCACCTCGACGTCGGCCTTCTTGAGTCGTCTAGCCGCGTACAACCCACCGAAGCCGCCACCGACGATCACTACCCGGGGCTTACCGTTCGAAATGTGGATGCTCATCAGACGAACCTCGCTGTCACGGAGTTGGGCAGGAATCGTAGGGCCGCATCTATTCCCTGCCACTTGAGGCCGGGTAGCGCCGCTCGAGTGGTTTCCTTCTCGATGGCGTCGACCATGGCGCTGACGCCTTCGTCCAAACTCGCCATGAGTGCCGCGTCGTCGCCCGCGCCGGCCGACATGTCGGTCTTGATGAACCCCGGCAACAAGGTGGTGACCCGAATAGGTGTGCGCGACAACTCGATACTGAGCGCCTCACCGAGAGCCGCAACCCCGGCTTTGCTCGCCGAGTAGGCCGCCTTTGGCCCGGGTAGCCCTCGATCCGCGCTGATCGAGGAGACGAGAACCAGGTGTCCGGCGTCCTGCGCGCGGAAGATCTCGAGTGCCGCTTCACACTGCGAAAGCGCACCGACAAAATTCGTCTGGGCTGTTGCGAGATTGGCGTGCGCTTTGCCGGTGCCGATCTTCGCGCCCTTGCCGAGTCCGGCGTTCACGATCACTCGGTCCAGGCCACCCAACTCGTCGCGCAGCTCGCCGAAAACTCGGACGACGGAATCGTGTTCGGTCACATCGAGTTCGCGTACCGCGACGCTGATCGAGGGGTACTGCGCGACCAACTCCTCACGCAGCGAGTCGAGACGATCGGTCCGCCGGGCACACAGTGCGAGGTCGCGACCTGCTGCGGCAAATCTCCTGGCCATCTCCTCCCCGAGACCCGAACTGGCACCCGTGATCAAAATCTTCTGCCGCGTCATGGGTGCAACTGTAGCCACCATCGAGCTCTCGTACCCGGCAGTAACCGAGCGAACTCGGACCGATCCGGCATACCGTGGAGCCATGACCGACGAATTCGATGTCATCGTGATCGGCGGTGGGCCCGCCGGCGAGAACGCCGCTGCATACGCCATCGCCGGAAGCAATCGCACCGCCGCAATCGTGGAACACGAGCTGGTCGGTGGTGAATGCTCGTATTGGGCTTGTATGCCGAGCAAGGCGCTGTTGCGTCCAGGGCAGGTCCTCGAGGCGGCCGAGGCATTACCGGGAATTCCAGCCGGACCGCTCGACGTCGAGGCCGTCCTGAAACGGCGTGACTCGTTCACCCACAACCACGACGATTCGTCCCAGGTCGACTGGGCCACCTCGGTCGGGATCACCGTGATCAGAGGCCACGGGGTGATCGACGGTGAGCGGGCCGTGACCGTCGACGGGATCCGCAAACTCCGCGCCCGCCAGGCCGTTGTACTCGCGACCGGCACTACTGCCACTGTCCCGAAGACGCCGGGGTTGCGAGAGGCACTCCCGTGGACTTCTCGCGATGCGACCAATCTGCACGAAGTTCCGTCGCGCGTGGCGGTCATCGGCGGCGGAGTTGTCGCTGCGGAGTGCGCAACGTGGTTGTCGTCGTTCGGCGCTCACGTGACACTGCTCGTGAGGGGCGATGCGCTGTTGAAATCGGCGGAACCGTTTGCCGGAACGATGGTGGCCGAAGCACTCGGCGCCCGCGGGGTGGACGTTCGACTGAGCACCGCCGTCAACTCGGTGTCGCGACCCGATGCCACGGACACCGGTGAGGGCCACATCCACGGTGGACCTGTCAGCATCGAGACCTCTTCCGGTGTGATCGAGGTCGACGAGGTCATCGTCGCGGCGGGCCGCGGGCCGACATCTGCCGAGCTCGGCTTGTCCGTCATCGGCCTCGAGGACGGCAAGTACGTCACCACCGACGATCACCTCTGTGCCCAAGGTGAATGGCTGTACGCCGTCGGCGACATCAACGGTCGTTCTCCCCTCACTCACATGGGCAAGTATCAGGCGAGAGTCTGCGGAGATGTCATCGCCGCGCGGGCCGAGAGTCGCGGACTGCGGGGACCTCGATACACAGCCTCGGCAGACAACGGACAGGTGCCCCAGGTGGTGTTCACCTCACCCGAGATCGCCTGGGTGGGGCGCACCGAGAAGACAGCTCGCGCCGACGGCTACGACGTCGAAGTCGTGGAGATCGAACTCGCCGTCGCGGGATCGTCGCTGCTGCGCGACGACTACTCGGGACGCGCGAAGTTGGTGATCGACAAGGCCACCGACGTGATCCTCGGCGCCACCTTTGCCGGACCCGAAGTATCGGAGCTGGTGCACGCGGCGACAATCGCGGTTGTCGGCGCCGTACCGTTGGAAACTCTCTGGCATGCTGTGCCCTCGTATCCGACGGTCAGTGAGGTCTGGCTTCGACTACTGGAGGCTCGCCGCTGACGCGCTCCCGAAGTACGTATAGTCGCGACATGGCGTCCGACATACTTGTGACCACGGCCGACGGCACCCTGCGCGGTCGCCGGGTGGGAAAACTTCGTGCCTGGCGCGGAATTCCCTACGCTCGGCCACCGGTCGGAACGCTGCGTCTGACGCGGCCTCAGCCGGTCACACCGTGGACCGGAGAACGCGACGCGACCAGGTTCGGCGACGCCTCGGTCCAACACAAGAAGGGGCTGTTGCTCGCGCCAGGGAAGTACCAGCCCAGAAGCGAGGACTGCCTGACACTCAACGTGCTCGCTCCGGCGAACACCGGCAGTACGCCGCTCCCCGTCATGGTTTTCATCCACGGCGGGGCGAACACCATCGGAACCTCCGCCACCGGCCTGTACTCCGGCGTGTCCCTCGTCGAACGCGGCAACGTCGTCTACGTCTCGATCAACTACCGCCTCGGTGCTCTGGGGTACCTCGATTTCACACCCTTCTCAACGGCCGAGCGGGCATTCGATTCCAACCTCGGACTGCGCGATCAAGTCGCGGCCCTGCAGTGGGTGCAACGCAACATCGCCGCCTTCGGTGGGGATCCTGAAAAAGTCACGATCTTCGGTGAATCCGCCGGAGCCACTGCCGTCACCACCTTGATGGCTACACCGGCTGCCAAGGGACTGTTCGCTGGTGCGATCGCCGAGAGTTCGGCTCCGGACCTGGTCTCGAGCACGCAGCGATCGCACGCCTGGGGTGCGCGTTTCGTCGAGATCCTCAATTCCGGTCTACCGCCCGCGAAAGCTTTGACCTCGGCGACAGCCGTCGAATTGGGCCGAGCGGGCAGCAGACTCGGCGCCGAGGTACTGGCGAACACGCCTGGACTACATCCCTTCGGTCCGGTCGTCGACGGCGACTTCCTGCCGCGCTCGCCCTTGGATGCCTTCAAAGAAGGATCGGCACACCGGGTTCCGATGATCATCGGAACCAACAGGCGGGAGGGAACGCTGTTCCCGAAGGTGCTCGACGCGCTCCCGACCAACCCGTCGCGCATCGACACCATGTTCGCCCTCACCGATCCCGAGGCCGGAAAACGCATCCTCGCAACCTATCCCGGATACCCGGACGAGCAGTCCGCGATCGACGTCGGCGGCGACGTCACGTTCTGGCACCCTTCCGTGGAGTTGATGCAGGCTCACGCGCAATCGGCGCCGACGTACGCCTACCGGTTCGACTTTGCTCCGACGATGATGCGCTGGCTCGGCCTCGACGCCACTCACGGATTCGAGATGTTCGCGGTCTTCGGTATCGGTGACACCGTGATCGGTCGCGGTCTCACTCTTCCCGGCGGTCGGCGAGGATTGCGGGCAGTCACCGAATCCGTTCAGGGACACTGGCTTCACTTCGCCAAGCACGGGGTTCCGCGCGGATCGTGGCCACGGTACGACGCACAGCAGCGCCCGACCATGATCTTCGATCAGATCGTGCGCGTCGAGAACGACCCGAGGCGTGAACAACGCTTGGCCTGGGCCGGATACAGCGGTTACCGTAGCCACGGCACCGACATCTCTCTACCGTGACGAGCTCTCTCGAGATCACTCTCGATTCCGGAGTCGTGCGCGGTCGCGTCGATCGAGGGCTGCGCACTTGGCGGGCTATCCCCTACGCTGCTCCCCCGATCGGCCCCTGGAGATTTCGCGCGCCACAGGCTGTAGAGGCCTGGGATGGAGTCCGCCCGGCGGAAACATTCGGTTCTCCGTCTCCGCAGCGTAAGAGCAACTTCGACGAGAACTCGCTCTTCGTCAACGTCGTGGCCCCGCAGTCCCCTTCGGATTCGCTGCGACCGGTCATGGTCTTCATTCACGGCGGCGCGTACAACGGCGGGAATCCGTCAACGCCCATGTATCGCGGAACGACTCTGGTCGAGCGGGGCGACATCGTCTACGTTTCTGTCCAGTACCGGCTGGGCGCACTGGGTTACCTCGATTTCAGCGAATACTCCACTGCCGAAGAAGTGTTCGAGACGAATCTTGGATTGCGCGATCAGATTGCCGCACTGGAGTGGGTCCAGCGGAACATCGCTGCGTTCGGTGGTGATCCGGATGCTGTCACCGTGTTCGGTGAATCATCCGGCGCAAACGCGGTGACAACTCTGATGGCAACGCCGGCGGCCGAAGGGTTGTTCGCCCGGGCAATCGCTCAAAGTCCCCCGGCTGCTTCGGCATACGGAAAAGATCGAGCGCATCGGTGGGCGCGCGAGTTCCTCGAGATCGCACACGCACCGGCAACCGATCCGGCCTCGTGGCTGCGTTCCGCTTCGGTGAGGGAACTGGTCGATGCCGGCGAAGAACTTGCGCGACGCGGCGCGGACGAAGAACCGGGAACGCGGGCATTCGCCCCTGTAGTGGGTGACGATGTCCTTTCCGAACACCCGCTCGACGTATTCGCCGCCGGACGCGCCCACCCCGTTCCGCTGCTCGTCGGTTCGAATCTCCATGAGGGGCGGATCTTTCCGCGCGTTCTCGACATCTTGCCTACCAACCCGGTTCGTATCGAGAAGATGTTCTCCCACACCTCACCGGAGGTAAAAGAGCGCGCGCTTGCGGCCTACCCGACATATCCGCATCGTTTCGCTGCCGCCGATCTCGGCGGCGACATCACGTTCTGGGAACCGGCAATACTGTGCGCACAGGGCCATTGCCAGGTAGCTCCGACCTACAGCTACCGCTACGATTTTGCGCCGCGACTGCTCAGACTCATCGGCATGAACGCCACCCATGCCACCGAATTGCTTGCCGTCTTCGGACGTTCGGACGCACTCACCGCGGCCCTGACCGCGGTCGGTGGCCGGCGCGGACTGGCTGCAGTGACCTCCACCGTCCAGCGCCACTGGATTCATTTCGCCCGTCACGGAGCGCCGGACCTGGATTGGCCCGCCTACTCCGTGCCGAAGCGGCAAACGATGATCTTCGACGAGACGTCCCGGCTGGAGGACGACCCGATGGGTGAGCGTCGACGAGCCTGGATCGGTTACGAGCACCGACGCTGAAGTCCGATCAGAAGAACTGGCCCTTCACGAAACCTGCCAGCAGGACCGCGAATCCGCCGACCTCACCGAGAATCAGCAGAATCATTCCGAGATGCAGCGGCGGACCGGCAGACTCGAACTGGTTGTCGGTGTCTTTCATCGCACCGTGCGCGATATAGCTGAATATCGCTGCGAGAAAGAAGAACACGACCACTGCTGCACTGGTCAGATTGATCCACGTCGGCCACACACTGAGTTCGACGAACACCGCGATCAACAGTGTTGCGAACGAATACATCAGAGCCGCACGGTGCGCGATGTCGACATACGGATGCGCGAGGTGATTGTCCGAGGTGGCCATCTGTCGGTACTTCCAGATTCCCAGGCACAGCGAGAGCAGGAAGATCAGACCGGCCGCGAGCAGCGTCAGTGACGTGTCGATCCCGAGCATCATCTGCTCACCCCGCAGTGAGCTTCCAGAGAGTCACCGCTGGGTGATCCAGTCGAAGGCGTGTCGTAGACGACGACAAGCACCGTCGCACCACCATCCGACACCGACCGCATCCGGTGTGGCGTATTCGCGTCGAAGTAGAGACTGTCACCGGCGTCGAGGTGAATCGTCTGCCCGGGAATTTCGAATTCGACGGAACCGGAGTGCACGAACACGAACTCCTCTCCCGTGTGATCCATGAACTTCGGGCCCATCACCGAGGCGGGGTGAACTACGAACGGCTGCATGGCCTTTCCGACCAGAGCGGGAGCGATCGGATCGTAGACCGAGGACTCGGCCGAGGAAGCCTGGTCGATAACGCGATCCTTGGCGCGCGCGATCGTCATGACATTGCCCTCCATGCTGTCCGAGAACAGTTGTCCCACATCGGCATCGAGCACGCGCGCAATCTTGAGCGCCACCGCGATCGACGGTGTACTGATGCCCCGCTCGACCTTCGAGAGGTAACTCTTCGTCAGACCGGTCTGCTCGGCCAACCCCTCGAGCGTCAGACCGGCGCGACGCCGATGTGTTCGCAAAAACGCTGCCATTCGAAATCCTCTCACGAGACTTTGTGTCATCACCCTACCAACACATTGACCTGCGGCAATCAGTGCCGAACAAGCCAAGGGTTGCGCAATTCCGTCCTATATGACACTTTGTGTCTTATAGGTGACTTAATGTCATCCGCACCAGGATCCCGAGAAAGGCACACCCCATGACCCACACGATGCAAGCGAGCAAGCAAGAACTCATGGCCACCGCCGAAACGAAGATGCTCACCGAAGTAGCCACAGGTAGCTGGACCCTTCGACAGAAGATCGCACTGACCTGCAGGGCACTGTCGGACGCCGGCCACGATTCCGGCCTCGCCGGCCAGATCTCCGCCCGCGGGGAGCAACCCGGCACATTCGTCACCCAGCGACTCGGCCTCGGGTTCGACGAAATCACCGAGGACAACCTCCTGCTCGTCAACGAGGATCTCGAGGTCCTCGACGGCCAGGGAATGCCGAATCCAGCCAACAGATTCCACAGCTGGATCTACCGCGCGCGGCCCGACGTGAACTGCATCGTCCACACGCACCCACTGCACGCGACGGCCTTGTCGATGCTCGAGATTCCCCTCGTCGTATCACAGATGGACATTGCTCCCCTCTACGACGACTGCGCATTTCTCGCCGACTGGCCCGGAGTTCCCGTGGGAAACGAGGAGGGCGAGATCATTTCGGCTGCACTCGGAGACAAGCGAGCAATTCTGCTCGCCCACCACGGCCAACTCGTCGTCGGCAATACCGTCGAAGAGGCATGTTCCCTCGGGCATCTGATCGAACGGGCCGCGCGGCTGCAGTTGCTGGCGATGGCTGCCGGTGACATCAAGCCGCTACCGCCTCGCCTGGCGAAAGAGGCACACGATTGGACGCTGACTCCTCGGCGCAGCGAGGCGAACTTCGCGTACTACGCCCGCCGTGCTCTCCGCAATCATCCAGACACGCTGACCAACTGAATTTCGTTTCTCCCCAACAGAACAGAGAACCTCATGAGCAGCACCATCAAGGGAATCGTCGCCTATCCCATCACCCCGTTCGACCGGGGCACCGGAGCCTTCGATCCCAAGCCGCTACACACGCTCCTCGACAGCATGATCAGCAATGGTGTCGACGCGATAGCCCCTCTCGGCAGTACCGGCGAGAGCGCCTATCTCGACGATGCAGAGTGGGAGACGGTCGCTCGGGAAACTGTCGACTACGTCGACCGCCGAGTCCCCACCGTCGTCGGAGTGTCGGATCTGACGACGGCGGGAGCACTCCGCCGAGCATCGATCGCGGCAGACGCAGGCGCCGACGCAATGATGATCCTCCCCACGTCGTACTGGCATCTGGGTGAGCAGGAGATTCGTGAACACGTCACTGCGGTCGCCGATTCCGTCGACATTCCGACGATGATCTACAACAATCCGGCAACCACCGGCATCGACATGTCGCCGGAGTTTCTCGTCGATCTCGTCTCCACCGTCGACGGCATCACGATGATCAAGGAATCCACCGGCGACATCACCAGGATGAACCGCATCAACGAACTGGGCGGTGGCACGATCCCCTTCTTCAACGGCAGCAATCCTCTTGCACTGCAATCTTTCTCTGCCGGCGCAAGCGGATGGTGCACGGCAGCGCCGTGCCTGGCACCCGAACAGGTGGTGCACTTCTGGCGGCTCCTCGAGTCCGGTGATCGGTCGGGCGCCGGCGCCGTGTTCGAACAGATCGAGCCACTCCTGAAGGTCCTCGTCAGTCGCGGACTGCCGTCGACGGTCAAAGCCGGGTTGGAATTTCTCGGCGTCGACGCCGGCCTTCCCCGTCGGCCTCTCCTTCCACTCGACGACGGCACGAGGACAGCTTTGTCCGACTCTCTGTCGGTGGCTCGCGGTGTAATCGTCGCGTCGTGACCTGAGGTGGGAGTGGGTTCCGGCAAGATGGGATGCACACCGACCGAAGGAGGGGCACCATGTCCGTAGATTCACGGTCTGCGAGGATCGCCGTCACCGGCGCTACCGGTCATATCGGCGGACTGGTGGCCCAGTCGTTGGCGGACGCCGGTGTCCCGCAGCGGCTGATCGCACGGTCGGTCAACCGATTACCGCAGCTCGCCGGTGCCGATTCGGCCGAGACCACGTACGGGGATCAGGAGCGCGCTCTCGCGGCTCTGGCCGGAATCGACACCCTCTTCATGGTCTCGGCAGCCGAAAGCGCAGATCGCCTGGATCAGCACCGCACCTTCATCGACGCTGCAGCGGCAGCCGGGGTCAGGCACATCGTCTACACGTCTTTCCTCGGCGCCGCCCCGGACGCGACGTTCACCCTCGCTCGCGATCACTGGGTCACCGAAGAACATATCCGCGCTTCCGGACTCGCATTCACCTTCCTGCGCGACAGCTTCTACCTCGATTTCCTACCCGCTCTCGCCGGTGAAGACGGTGTGATCCGCGGACCCGCAGGGGATGGTCTCGTCGGCGCGGTAGCGCGGTCCGACATTGCTGCAGTCGCTGTGTCGGTTCTGCAGGATCTGGATTCTCATGTCGGACAGACGTACAACCTGACCGGACGGGAGGCACTGACGCTCTCCGAGGCCGCGAGCATCATCACCGAAGTCACCGGCAAGCGGACCACGTATGTCGAGGAAACGCTCGAGGAAGCCTACGAGTCGCGGGCGTCGTACAACGCGCCCGCTTGGGAGCTCGACGCTTGGGTGTCGACGTACACCGCGATCGCGCAGGGCGAGTTGGCTCTGATCACGACCACAGTGGAGGACCTTGTCGGCAGACCGCCGCTCACATTGCGTGAATTCCTCACGGCGCAGCTCGATATCGCCTGATGCCGCCACGCAAAGCAACCACGGCACGCAAGGCTGCCGCAAAGAAGGCTTCACCCAAGAAGGCCACCCCGAAAAAAGCAGCACCGAAAAAAGCAGCACCGAAAAAGAGCTCGGCCAAGAAGACCGCCACCAAGACTGTCGCGAAGAAAAGGTCACGCGCGGCGATGCCGGAGGTTCCGACAGCCGGTCCTGGTGAACGAGTCTGGCTCCTCGACGTTCCCTTCCGAACGCCGGCCCCTGGTGCGCAGTTCGTCAAGAAGTGGAAGAGCTACGCGTGGGTGGGTGCTGATCTGCCCGCAGAACTCGCACCGTTCAAGGCACTCCCGTTCTCGTATCAGCAGTGGGTCGAGGACGACATCAATGACAGCATCGGGGAGCGTCCGGTTGCCGCCTCCAAAACTCCTCGGCCCGAGCAGGTTTCGGGCGCGGCGGCTGTTGTCGACGCTGCACGATCCGGCAAACGCGGATTTCTGTTGGCGGACAATGCCGGTCTGGGAAAAACGCTGATCGCGGTGATGTCGGCCAAGACGATTGCCGAAGAGCGCGGCGAAACCAACATCCTCGTCCTTGTCGATCGGCCAGCACAGATCACCATTCCGCATTGGCGCTATTCCATCGCCTCGGTGGGCGACGGCGGATTCCGTTGGCTGATCATGTCGCCGGACCAATTGAAGAAGCTGATTGCACGAAACGGCCGTCCCAAGTACACGTTCGGCGTGGTGATTGCGGACGAAGCCCAGCTGTACAGCAACGACACACAGCGCACGGCTGCATTCGAGAAGGTCGCACGCTTTTCTAATGCGCACGAGCAGGCTCCGTTCGTCCTGTCCGTGACGGCAACTCCGGGACATACGCCGGCAGACCAGCGTTACCTGGCACCACTTTTTGCGCAGCTGCATTCAGAACCTTCGGAGTACTGGTCCGACCTGGGTGCCAGGCTTGTCGAGTCCGGCCTGCCACTGGACAAGTCCTACGGGAAGTGGACGTGGAGCGCAGAGGCGAAGGAATCACCGGCACTGCAATCTCAGGCACTCGAGACCGTGCGCGGGTGGATGTCGAACAGTACACCGCCCTTGATGATTCATCGGCCGACTCCGTGGGGGCCGGTTCCGCTCGACGGTATGCCCATCGACCTCACCCATGCCCAGCGCGCCGAGTACGAGACCGAATGGGCGGAGTACGCCTACGAAATGGGATTGGCTCGTAAGAGCCGCAACGTTGCGCGGGGCCGTGCGCTGGTTCTCCGCTATCGACAGAAAGCGGGAATGATTCGCGCCGAGTCGACGGCACAGTGGGCGCAGGCCCAGGTCAAAGCGGGCAAGCAGGTGTTGGTTGCTGTCGAATTCGTCTCCACGGCAGGCGATCCACTGGTCGAGATGATCGAAGACTCCGGGATCTCTGTGGCAAAACTGTTCGGCGCAGTGCCGGACAAGGAGGGTCAGCGTCTGCGGTTTCAACGCGGGGACGCACCGGTCATCGTCTTCAATGTCACGACCTCGATTTCGCTGCATGCCAACGAAGCGCTCCCCGACGGCACTCACGCGTCCTCGCTGCCACGGACGGGGATCTTTCATCAGCCTCGATACTCGGGAATCGCGGCAGAACAGACATTCGGTCGGTCACATCGCGACTACCAGACGTGTCCGTGGGTCATACCCTTCGGCGTGGGCACCAAGGAAGAGGACGTCGCCACCGTCATGCTGCGCAATCTCAATTCCGTGACCGGTCTGAAGGGCGGCGATCGATCCGGACTGCGTTCACTGTCCGAATTGCTCGGCGTCGAGTGGCTCGAGCCTGACGTCTTGACGTCAGATCCCTGACCATCCACTCGGCATCCAATGGGCACAGACGAACGGTTTCGGAGTTTTGCCCCAATTCCGCTTCACTGAAACCGAATTCGCTTGACCGCTTCCTTCCTTTTGGGACTTTGGGACTCAGATATCTGTGACTCGGCGTGGCACACTGTTTCGAGGTCGGCAGGCCCGATCCCGAAACAGTGCCGAGAAAGCGAGAGGTCCGATGCGCAATATCTACCGTTCATTGATGCGCAATGTCGGCCATACACAATGGTTCTCGGATCTCGGGAAGGATCTGGTTCCGCTCGATCGGGCGGTACAGAAGGTGTCGGGTGGCAAACTCTCACTTGTCGGAGAGAACACCGTGACTCAGCTACTGCTCACCACGACGGGCCGTAAGACGGGCCGTTCTCGCACCACGCCCCTTCTGTACGCACCGGACGGCGATGCCTTTGTCGTCGTCGGATCCAACTGGGGGCAGGATACGCATCCAGCGTGGACACTCAACTTGATGGCAAACCCCGCCGCGATCGTGACGGTGAAGGGGGTTGAAATACCGGTCGGTGCGAGTCTGGCGGAGGGCGCCACGCGTAAGAAGCTGTGGGAACTCGCGACCACCACGTGGCCGCCGTACGAAACCTACGCCGATCGAGCGTTCGGGCGCCAGATCCGCGTATTTCGACTCCAACCTGTCAAATAGCTGCTGCCGGGCGCAGGATGGGAAGGACCACCCTGCCGATCTCAGGAGCATTCGCGCATGTCCACAGCACTGACTCACGCAGTAGACGCACAGACCAAAGCCTCCAACGGGCGGATCGCACTGGAACCCAACCCTCGCCGAATTCGAGCGTTCTTCGCTGGTCACGCCATCGCAGACACCACTGGTTCGGTGTATCTGTTCGAGCGCGGCCGCCTGCCGGTGTACTACATCCCCCTCGCCGATGTTCGCACCGAATTTCTCGTTCCGACGTCGACGACCACTCATTGCCCGTGGAAGGGTGACGCAACGTACTGGAATATCGAAATCGGGGATCACCGCGCCGAGGACGCCGTGTGGTCATATCCCGAACAGTTCGACGGTTCCTTGGACCTGAGTGAGTACGTCGCGTTCTACTGGGATCGCATGGACGCCTGGTACGAGGAGGATCAACAGGTCTTCGTCCACGCCCGCGATCCATACGTACGTATCGACGCACTCCCCTCGTCCCGCCACGTCGAGGTTTTCGTCGGCGACGTCTTGGTCGCCGAGACGACACGACCCAGACTGCTCTTCGAAACCGGCCTGCCCACGCGGTACTACATTCCGAGAATCGACGTTCGCAGCGAGTACTTTGCGCCGTCCCCGACCACCACGGCCTGCCCCTACAAGGGCACTGCATCGTATCTGTCGTTCACCGGCACAAGCGAACTCGCTCCGATCGAGGATCTGGCGTGGTTCTATCCGTTCACTACCGACGAAGCGTCCGGGATCGACGACCACGTGTCGTTCTATCCCGAACGCGTCGGCAAGATCCTGGTGGACGGTGCCGAAATCTGAGAGGCGGGAGCCGAGAAGGCGTGGGTGCCTATCCCACCGCGACAGGGGATTCCGGGACCAGTAGTTCGGCCGTCTCCAACCGGCGATCGTGCATCCACACCAACGCCGTTGCGACGGAGAAGACCAATCCGGCGATGCAGACTCCAGTCCATCCGTACGACTTCCACACCACCGACCCCACTGCCGAGCCCACCGCAGCACCGACGAAGTAGGTGGTCATGTACACCGAGTTCACACGCGAACGCGCGTCGGGGACAAGGGCATAGATGACGTTCTGGTTGCTGACGTGCACTCCCTGCAGTGCGAGATCGGCTAGAACGATGGCGACGAGAAACCACACCACGTGCGTGGCACCGGCGACAAAGGGAAGCCACGACACCAAGAGAATCGCAATAGCGCCGCCGGTCGCCACCTGACCCAATCCCCGATCGGCCAGTCTGCCCGCCACCGTCGCCATCAATGCTCCCGCCACGCCGAGTAGTCCGACCAAGCCGATTTGAGTGTCGCTGTAGCCGAATTCGCCGGAGAGAAGAAAGGCCATCGTCGTGAAGACGGTGCTGACGGCAGCAAAAGCCAACCCGCCCATGGCCGATCGGGTTCTCAGGCGTGGCAAGGTCGCAGCCAACTTCCCTACCGAAGCAAGCGTGGCGCCATAACCGGCTTTCGGTCGATCTGCGGAATCGGAGGGCAGAGATCGCCACAATGCGACGGCCATCACCACCATCAACACCGCCGCCACCTTGTAGACCGTCGACCAACCTCCCAGTCCGGAGAGCACGCCGGCAACGCTGCGCGCCAACAGGATTCCGATCAGCAGCCCGCTCATGATCGTGCCGACCACCTGACCGGACCTCTCAGGTTCGGCCAGTGAGGCGGCGAACGGAATCAGCACCTGGGCAGCGACCGAAAAGACTCCAGCGACTGCGATTCCCACTGCCAGCGTGGCAAAGTTGGGTGCAAATCCGCTGACCGCTTGACCGGTCGCCGCCAACAGCATGAGCCCTACCGTCAGCTTGCGTCGGTCCACCATGTCGCCTACCGGAACCAGAAGTATCAATCCGAGTGCATACGCGACCTGTGCGATGGTCACCGTCGCGGCCGCTGCGGAGGCCGACACATTCAGGTGATCCGCGATGGAATCGAGGAGTGGCTGATTGAAATAGTTACCGCCTGCGCACAGGCCCGTCGCGGCAGCCATCAGCAGCACTATGGGTAGTCCGAGCCTCGGACGCGCGTCGCTTGAAATCATGTCGTCAAGCATGACCGCCCACACCGACGCGCGTCCAATAGATAGATATGCATGATCCATCTCCAGAAACGATAGATTGGTCCAATGGAACTACGTCACATCCGCTACGCCCTCGCCGTTGCGGAAGACAGACATTTCAGCCGAGCGGCCGCGCGGTTGCACGTTTCCCAGTCCGCCCTGAGTGCCCAGATCCGAGACCTCGAGAAGGAACTGGGAGTAGAACTGTTCAACCGGAACAGTCGAAACGTCGGACTGACCGCCGCCGGCGAGGTTTTTGTTGCCCGCTCTCGTGAGGTACTCGGCGCCATGTCGAGACTGGTCAGCGACGTCTCGGCGCAGAGCAACGAGCAAGTGCGACTGACGGTGGGCACCATCACCTCGGCCGGGCGCGTCGACGTCGGCCGCGCCCTGGCAGATCTGACGCGTCGGCATCCCGCCATCAACGTCACCGTGCGGCCGTACGGCAGTGAAGTAGTTATCGAAGGAGTCCGGTCCGGCGCAATCGACGTCGGCATCGTCGGATTGGCCGCAGGTCGCCTACCCAAGAGCTTTGCCGCCGCCCCGTTGTGGAGTGAACCCACCGCGGCGTTTGTTGCTCCCGACCATCCCTTTGCTGAGGCCTCGTCGATCAGGCTTGAAGACCTACGAGATCACACTCTCGTGGACTTCGCCTCCGGCAGCGAGGCTCGCGTCCAGACCGATCAGGCATTCGCCGAATCACAAGTCCCTCGCGGAAAAACGCTCGAAGCCAACTCCGTCGACCTGATCTGTTCACTGACCGCCAACGGCCTGGGCGTCGGCTTGCTCCCCCAGTCCATGAGCGCCCCACATCCCGAACTGGTCTGTATTCCCATCACCGACGCACCGCATCGGATCGTCCACGCCATCACCGAACCAGCCCATTCGTCGGCACTCGCTCGCGAATTCGTCGAACTGCTCGCCGCGCAGTTCACTACTTGAGTAATTTCGACATTCGCCTGTCCGCCAACGGCTTACCGCCAGTCTGACACGTCGCGCAGTACTGAAAAGAACGCTCCGCGAACGAGACTTCGCGTACGACGTCACCGCACACCGGGCAGGGAAGTCCGGTGCGAGCATGTACTCGCATCCCCGAGCGTTTCTCACCTTTGAGCCTGGCCGCGTCCTGGCCTTCCGAACGCTCGATCGCGTCGGCAAGTGTTGATCGCATCACGGCATACAGCGCCGAAATCTGTTCCGGCGTCAGCCGCGACGAGGTCGCGAAGGGCGAAAGTTTCGCGGTGTGGAGAATCTCGTCCGAGTAGGCGTTCCCGATGCCTGCGATCAGCGACTGATCGACTATCGAGTTCTTGATCCGCGCCGAGGTTCCGCCCAGAATCTCTGCGAACTCCGCTTCGGTCACAGCCATCGCGTCCGGCCCCAGTTTGGCGATGCCCGGAACCTCCTGCGGATCGTTCACCACCCAGACGGCGAGGCGCTTCTTGGTACCTGCCTCGGTGAGATCGAATGCCGGCGTCAACCCTTCAGGTGTGAAGAAATGAACGCGCAGCGCCAACGGCCCCTTGCCGGGCTTCGGCGGTGTTGCCGACGGATTGTCGAGCCAGCGCATCCACCCTGCTCTGGAGAGATGCGTGACCAACCACAATCCGTCGCAATCGAGGGCCAGATGCTTTCCGAAGCGGGCAGCGCCCGTCACATCGCGCCCCTGCAGAGCAGTGATCGGCGGATCGAAGGTCTTGAGCACACTCAGTGCAGCGATGTCGACGCGTCCCACCACCGCGCCTACCGCGTGCTGACGAAGGAACCCTGCCAGCGCTTCCACCTCGGGTAGTTCAGGCATGGCAACAGACTAACGCCGACCACGGACACACACAGTGCGCTCAGTCCGTTTCGGTATGCAGAACCACCGAGTGCCCACCGCGTGCCTTCGCGGAGTACATCGCCCGATCCGCTCGCCGCAGCAGAGTCGGGTAGGCGACCAGCGCATCATCCGATGACTCGAAAGGCCCTGCGATCTTCGCGATTCCGATGCTCATGGCTACTGCGGGATGATCGGACGACGTGATCGTCGAGAGTCGAAGTTCGTGCTCGATTCGATCGATCGAGCGTTGATCGACCGAATCGACGATGACGAACTCGTCGCCGCCGATCCGTGCGATCAACGCTGTCGGGCCGGCACATTCGACCAGTCTCGCGCCGACTTTCTCGATCACAGCGTCGCCGACGGTGTGTCCGTACTCGTCGTTGATGGCCTTGAATCGATTGATGTCGACCGCAGCGACAACCAAGAGTGCCGGGTGCGTGTACGACCGCTCCAGCAACAACCGCACCTCGTCGGCCAGTCCCCTCCTGTTGAGCAGTCCGGTCAGCGGGTCCAATTGCGAATTCAGCGCGTCGGTGCCGAGGATGGAGAAAACGAACTGACAGGCAAAGGGAATCACGTAGATCGCCGCGCCGACCAGTACTACCAACGCAACCAGAACCGGAACATCCACATCGTTCTCGACCACGGCAGTACGTGTCACGATTCCGATGACAACGACGAATACCCACACCATGTGCAGGGTCTGCATCCGAGCATTGTGGAAGAACGCGATGTAGCCGCCGATCACCGAGAACATCACGGCATGTGCCAGTGCCGCAAGTGGGTTGGAGTACAACAGCATTGCGGCCGCTATTCCCACTTCCGAATAGAGCACGAACGCGTACGACCAGGAACGGGAGAGATTACGCCTCGTCGAGAGGGCGACGGCCATGATCACAGTGACGACGATGATGACGGTATTCGCGGTGCGTGCATGGGCACTGGTCGGTCCCTGTGGACTGAAGCGAGTCAGGAACATGATGACGGTGACCAGCACCAACGAGCAGACGACAAGAAAACGCGAAGCGACGGTCAACCCTTTGTCCGCGAGATAACGATTGAAGGTGTCGAATTGGTCCGGCCGCCGATACCAATCAGCCAGTTGAGACGAGATCAGGCGGAACGCAGAGGCCGAGAGCGGTCGGTGTGACGCGACGGCGTCCGTTCGCTCCACACTCTCGGCAGATTCCATAAGGTCAGGGTAATCCAGTCAACTCCCCGCAATCAGACAATTCTCACTGTTTGCCGTCCCACATCACAACCTGATCGCCGCCGGCGGCCTTCGCGCGATACATCGAGGCGTCTGCTACTCGAAACAGGTCCGTCAACTCCTCGTCGGAAATAATCGAAGACCATTCGGCGGAGGTGATCGCGACTCCGACGCTGGTTGTCACCGCCGGATCACGGTCGTCGATTCGCAAGTTTCTTCGCAGATTGTCCTCGAAAGCAGGCGCTGCCCCGACGTCGATCGTGTCCACCAAGACGAACTCGTCCCCACCGAACCTGGCGAAGAGCGCGTTCTCGCTGCCGCACCATCGCAGTCGATCAGCAATCTGACGGAGGACGAGATCGCCTTCTTCGTGCCCGTGCGAGTCGTTGACGGTCTTGAACGAATCGACATCGACGATTGCGACGACATACGAAGATTTGCTCGACGCACGTCCAGTCGCTCCCATTTCGACAACAGCTCGCTGCAGCCCACGACGATTCAGCAGGCCGGTCAACGGATCGACATCCGAACTGTCGGCGTCGGATCCGAGAAGAGAGAGGACGAACTGGCAGGCGAACGGAATGACCACGATCCCGGTTGCGATGATCAGACAGAGCGCCGTGGCCAGCGCAGGATCCGCGTAGATCGCGACCTTTCGGCCGATCAATGCCAGCACCACGATGGAGAACGCCATGTGGAACGCCTGGAGTCGGGCGTTGTGGAAGTAGGCGATATAACCGCCGATCAACACGAAGAGCACACACTGGATCAAGCCGATGAACGGATCGCTGTTGAGGAACACGCCGACGAATACGCCGACCTCGCAGTAAGCGACGAAAAAATACGACCACCGTCGTGTGATTTCGGGCAGAAGGCAGAAGAGCACGATCACCGCGCCCGTGGCGGCGATGATCACGGCGTTGACGACGCTGGTGACATGGCTGTGAACGCCTGCGTCGCTGAAGCGCAACATGGTCATCGCGATGATGACCGTCGTCAGGGAGCCGATTACCAGCAACCGAACAGCTAGCTCGAGGCCCTTCGTGGCGAGGTATCGATTGAAACTGTCGAATTGATCAGGACGCCGATACCACTGGACGAGAAGGCCGAAGGCCGACTTCACAGCTGACTTTTCACGGCCACGAGGCGCGGGCAGAATCGACTGCAGTCGGTCCGGCCCGAACGATGTCATGCGCAGATCATAGGTGTGCAGACCGTCGTCGGGGCTCAAGAGCGCAGGATCGAATGTGCAATCCGCGGCCGGTTGTCAGCGCCGAAGGAGGTACGTATCCATGATCCAGCCGTGCTTCTCACGCAACTCCGCCCGGCGCGCGACGATCCGATCTTCGACCTCACGCAGGTTGCCGGAAATCAGCTCCTCGTCCGAGGTTCCGAGGTACGCGCCCCACCAGATTTCGGCTTCGTCTTCGCTCACCTGAGTAAACGTGCAATGCGCGTCGAGCATGACGACGGCGTTGTCCACTCCGGCGGGCAAGCCCTCGGCCAGTTTGCGGCCGGTCGTGATGTGGATCGGTTCGCCGATTCGGTTCAGGACGATTCGGTGTTGTGCAGCCAACGACTGCACACTCGTGATTCCCGGGATGACGGAGTAGTCGAACGACACTTTCCCGCGAGCGAGCACGCGCTCGACGATCCGCAGAGTGCTGTCGTAGAGGGACGGGTCACCCCAGACGAGAATGGCGCCGACTCCAGGTTCGGCCGCGAATTCCGCTTCGAATTTCGCTGCCCTGCGCTCGTGCCAGTCCTCGACGACACCTTCGTAATCGGTCGGGGTTCGATCCCGCGGTGGGTCCGTGATCTCGACCACCTTGTAGTCGAGGTGAACGTGTTCGTCGAGGATTCCGGTTCGCAGGTCGACCAGCGCCTGCTTCTCGTCACCCTTTCCGATGATGAAGAAGGTATCGGCCCTGTTCATGGCCTTGATCGCCTGGACAGTCACCTGGTCCGGATCACCAGCACCGATACCGATCACCAAGAGTTCGCGCATGTGCCGAGGCTATATTGCTGTGCGCCTTTATTAACCGCCGGAGGTTAATAAAGGCGCACAGCAGGCTAGGCCCTAGACTGAATCCCGTGACTGTCTCCACTGCTTACGAAGACCTCCTCCGGCTCGTCATGGAGACGGGTACCGCCAAATCCGATCGAACCGGAACCGGCACCCGCAGCATCTTCGGTCACCAGATGCGCTTCGATCTTGCCGACGGCTTTCCGCTCGTCACCACCAAGAAGGTCCACCTCAAGTCGATCGTCAACGAGCTCCTGTGGTTCCTGCGCGGCGACTCCAACGTGGCGTGGCTGCACGAGAACGGCGTCTCCATCTGGGACGAGTGGGCCGACGAGAACGGCGAACTCGGTCCCGTCTACGGCGTCCAGTGGCGCAGCTGGCCCACTCCGTCCGGAGAGCACATCGACCAGATCACGCAGACCGTCGAGACCCTGCGCTCGAATCCCGATTCGCGGCGGATCATCGTCTCGGCGTGGAACGTCGCAGACATTCCGCAGATGGCGCTGGCTCCGTGCCACGCTTTCTTCCAGTTCTACGTTGCCGACGGCAAACTCTCGTGCCAGCTGTACCAGCGCAGCGCCGACATGTTCCTCGGCGTTCCGTTCAACATCGCCAGCTACGCACTGCTCACCCACATGATGGCCCAGCAGGCCGGACTCGACGTCGGCGAGTTCGTCTGGACCGGCGGTGACTGCCACATCTACGACAATCACGTCGACCAGGTCACCGAGCAGCTCGGTCGCGAGCCCCTCCCGTTGCCGACCCTGAAATTGAACAAGCGCGACTCCATCTTCGACTACACCTTCGAGGACGTGGAGATCGTCGACTATCAGCACCACCCCGCGATCAAAGCGCCGGTAGCGGTCTGACGATGACCGATCGCACAGTCACCCTTGTCTGGGCGCAGGCCCATGACGGCGTCATCGGCGCCGACAACACGATCCCGTGGCGCGTGTCCGAGGACATGGCTTACTTCAAACGCGTCACCATGGGACATCCGGTGATCATGGGGCGGCGCACCTGGGACTCCATTCCACTGAAGTTCCGGCCGTTCAGCGGGCGTCGGAATATCGTTGTCACGCGCGATCTGCAATGGAACGCCGAAGGCGCCGAGGTGGTCCACAGTCTTCACGACGCCCTGGCGTTGCCGGACGGCGACGTCTTCGTCGTCGGTGGCGGGCAAATTTATTCGGCTGCACTGCCATTCGCGACTCATCTCCTGGTGACCGAGATCGACCTCGACATCGCCGGTGATGCCTTCGCTCCCGAGATCGGCCCCGAATGGAACCTGAAGTCCGACGAGCCGTGGCAGACCTCGGAGAAGAGTGGGCTGCGCTTCCGCTGGCTGGAATACACTCGCTGACCGACTTCCGCCGATAACGAGGCACCTCGCGAGTGAGTCGGTCATACTCCTAGAACGACATTCACCGCTTTCGAGAGGTCTTCGATGGACAAGAAATCACTGACCGCTCTCGCTCGCCAACAGCTGAAACTGGCGGGCTCGGCGACCAGCGGTCGCAGTTCACAAACCGTCTACGGCGGCCACCAGCGCAGCCTGCGACAGACGGTTATCGCGCTGAGCGCCGGCAAGAGCCTCGCCGAACACGACAGCCCGGGCGAAGCCACCCTGTTGGTCCTGAGCGGGAAGCTGAATCTTGTGTGTGGGAGCGACCAGTGGAAAGGATCCACCGGCGATTTCCTCACCGTTCCAGCCGACCGGCACAGTGTCGAAGCGCTCGAAGACGTTGCATTTCTACTGACCGTCGCGATGAAGGGCTGAAGTCGGTAGCGTCTTCCGCGTGAGCGAAACCGTGATCGAAGTGTCCATCGTCGCAGCCCCGTCCGTACTTTGGCCCGCGCTGCGCGACCCGTCGCTGATTCGTCGTTGGTTCGGCTGGGAGTACGACGGACTCGACGACGAAATCACCCAGATCTACTCCACCGCTGATGCCGACCCCGAAGCGTTGACGCTGAAACTCGGAAACGGCGACCGTTTCTCACTTCTCGAACAGGACGGCAAGACGGTCGTCCGCATCGATCGTCCGGCCAAGTCCGCCGACGACGACTGGTACGACGACATCACCGAGGGATGGACGACGTTCCTCCAGTTGCTCAGATTCGCAGTGGAGCACCACGGACTCGCTGAGCGAAGAACCATTTATCTCGACGGCCTACTGCTCCCCGGCGAGAACGTGGCAACCGTCCTCGGGCTCACCGAAATCGAATTGGCAGCGGGAAGTCGGTACGCGGCGACAATCGCTCCCGGCGACTATTTCGAAGGCGTCGTCGACTACGTCACCGATCACCAATTCGGCTTGACAGTCGAAGATCTCGGCCCTGGTCTACTCTCCGTCGCGACCCAGTCGGTGACTCCGCAGCGGCCCGACGGAGGCATGTCGATCCTGCTGACCACCTACGACCTGAGCGATGACGAGTTCGACGAGATCAAGCATCACTGGACTTCATGGTGGGAAGGCCGCCGTCAGGGTGGCTGACGTGCGGTGAGGCGATATGCTTCGACCATGGTCGAAGCATCGGGTCACAGTCCGGCACGCACGTTCGGCGAGTTGCTCGACCGCCTGGGCGATTCCAACGCCGACATCCCGACACTCCACCGTCTGCTCGAGGCGGTCCTGGTCGTCGGCTCCGGCCTGGACCTCGACCTGACGCTCCAACGGATCATCACCTCTGCGACAACGGTTCTGGATTGCCGCTACGGCGCCCTGGGAGTCGCGGCGCCGGGGGGTGGGCTCTCGGAATTCGTCTACGAGGGAATCTCCGGGTCCCAACGCGCGACCATGGGACATTTCCCCGAAGGTCATGGCGTTCTGGGTGTTCTGATGAATCATCCGCAGACGTTGCGTGTGGCGCATCTCGGCGATCATCCCGAGTCCGTCGGTTTCCCCGCGAATCATCCACCGATGGAGAGTTTTCTCGGAGCGCCGATCATGATGCGAGGAAAGGTGTTCGGAAGCATCTACCTGACCGAGAAACGAGGAAAAGCCGAGTTCACGCAAGAGGACGAGGTCATTCTCGAAGCCCTCGCCATTGCAGCCGGCATAGCTGTGGAAAACGCACGACTGTTCGAGCAGTCTCGAACTCGTGAAAGATGGCTCACCGCAACATCTGCCATCCGCTCGCGGTTGCTGGCCGGTGACTCGCTCGAGGACGGCCTACAACTTCTCGCGAGCCGCGTTCGGGATCTGACCGGCGTCGACGACGTGATCGTGGTGATCTGCGAAAACGGTTACGCCCAGGTCCACGCCGCGGCCAGCGCCCGTACCACGTCACGCGGGGTCAGAATTCCAGCAACGACCTATCCGTTCGACGTTGTCCGAAGCACCCGAAAGCTACAGGTACTCACCACTTTAGGCGCGCTCACGGAACTCGTGCCGTCGGCCGGGAGTGCGGTCGTGGCACCGATGTGCGTCGCCTCGGGCGTAGTCGGCGCGGTCATCGTGGCGTCGAATTCCACCAACACACACTGGGATCACGACGAACTGACCCGGATCGAGTCGATGGCCGAACTCGGCTCCGTTGCAATCGAGTTCGACGAGAAGCAGAAGGCCCAACGCCTGCTGTCGGTCCTCGCCGACCGCGATCGCATCGCACGAGACCTGCACGACAACGTCATTCAGAGACTGTTCGCGAGCGGAATGAGCTTGCAGAGCACGCTTCCGGACGAGACCCTCCCCGAGTCGGCGCGCGCGATTGTCAAACGATCTCTCGAACAACTCGACAAGACCGTCCGCGAGATCCGGACAACGATCTTCGATCTGCAGACTCCCACTGCTGCCGGGACGTCGAGCCTGCGACGACGCCTCCTCGATGTCATCGGCGATGCCACCGCCCAGTCCTCCGTGACCCCCAGCGTCCAATTCTCCGGCGCCATCGACACTCTGGTGAATCCCGGGATCCACCAGCACGCCGAGGCTGTACTGCGAGAGGGACTGAGCAACGTCCTTCGGCACGCACACGCACACCACATCACCATCGCAGTGACCGCGGATGTCGAATTCGCCATCACGATCGAGGACGACGGCGTCGGACTCCCCTCCGACTTCCACAAGAGTGGACTTCACAATCTCGAGCGCCGTGCCGAACATTGCGGCGGTACGTGCACGATCGTCAACCACGATCCGAGCGGTGCACGTCTGCTCTGGCGAGTACCGCTCGGCCGCACCAACTCGAATCGACCGAAGTCCAGTCGGTAGACCTATCGACTGCCGCTGCGGATTTCGGTGGCCAGCACCGCAGCCTGAGTACGACGCTGCATGCCCAGCTTCGAGAGCAGACGCGTCACGTAGTTCTTGACTGTCTTCTCCGCGAGGAACAATCGCGCGCCGATCTCCCGGTTGGTGAGTCCCTCTCCGATGAGGTCGAAGACTGCTCGTTCCTGATCGGAAAGTTCGGCCAGCGGATCAGCTGTACGGTCGCTACGGATCCGCTGCATCAGCGCCTCGGTTGCCCGACTGTCGAGCAGTGAACCGCCGCGCCCGACTGTGCGGACAGCAGCAACCAGATCGGTTCCGAGGATCTGTTTGAGGACGAATCCCGAAGCGCCCGCCATGATCGCGTCGAGTAGTGCCTCGTCGTCCGCGTACGAGGTGAGCATCAGGCAGCGCAGGTTGGGCAGCATCGAGCGGAGTTCGCGGCACAGCTCGACGCCGTTGCCGTCAGGCAGCCGCACGTCCAGAACAGCGACGTCGGCGTTGCTCTGCGGTACCGCCGCCAGCGCTTCCCCCACCGACGCAGCCTCGCCCACCACCACGAAGTCCTCGACCCCGCCGAGCAGATCGAACAATCCGCGTCTGACGATCTCGTGATCGTCGACCAGGAATATCCGCGTTGTCATCGAACCCCTCCAAAAGACATCTCACGTCGAACGGTACCGGAGATGGTGGACTCAGAACTCATGGAATACATTCTCTTCACTTGTTGACGTGACGGACTATGAGAACCGGGCAATCCGCAGTGTGCAGGAGCGCCCGACTGGTCGATCCGAGGAGCATTCCCGCGAATCCGCCGCGCCCGCGACTGCCGACGACTATCAACTGCGCCGTCTCCGCGTACTCGCTCAGAACTCGGACCGGACGGTCACGCGCGACGACTCTCTCGACGACGACGTCCGGGTAACGCTCGGTGAATCCGGCCAATTGCTCGGCGAGGACAACTTCCTCACCCGTCTGGATGCTGCTCCACAGCGGGTCGTCGGGGGTGGCGCCCAGCGAGGGCTGCACACTCACGTCGCTCCACACGTTGACGGCAATCAAGGTGGCGCCCCTCGCGGATGCCTGCTCGAAAGCGTGCTCGATTGCCTCGATGCTGCTTTCGGATCCATCGACACCGACCACGACGGGGCCTTCGGTCGGCGGTCGACCGTCGAGCGTCCGTCCTCGGACAACTGCCACCGGAGATTCGCCGTGCGAGACGACCGAGACCGTCGCGGAACCGACGACCAATCCGGTGAATTCGCCGTGTCCACGGGGTCCGAGCGCAATGATGTACGCGCTCTTGGACAATTCGATCAGCCGATCGGAGACACTGCCGTCGAGAAGTTCGGTGACGATCTCGAGGTCGTCGTCGATGCTTTGCCGCGCAAGGATCTGCGCACTGTCCAGACGAGCGGTGGCAGTGCGTCGCAGTTCGTCCTTGAAACTCTCGGCGAGGTACGGCTCGGAGTAGTAGAAGGCAGGGATGTGCACCACCGTCGCGATGTGGAGCGGTCGACCGAGCGCCACTGCCGTCCTCGCAGCCCAGACGACAGCCGACGACGCCGATTCCGAACCGTCTACCGCTACGACGACGGGTTTGGTTGCACTCATGTTCGTCCCTCCACAATCGACCACAGAATCTCTTCGCCCCCACACTATTGCCCAATGACGGCAAAAAGGATTCATCAGCCGACGCGAGTCCCGAATCGGACATTCGGTGTTCGAGTGGACTGCGGCAACGGCCCCGCCAACATCCCTTTCGGGCGTCAACGAGGCCACCGGTGCCGGATTCGCACGCAAACCCTGGCTACTCGATCCACGTTATGCGAAGAACCCGACCGGTCAGAAGTGAAAAAAGTCCTGTCAACAAGCGCCTAAATTCGGGTTTCGTGCGCAGGAGATCCCGAATCACCCGCTGTGCGCCTTTATTAACCGCCGGCGGTTAATAAAGGCGCACGGCAGGGTCAGTCACAAATCTTGCGGAACTTCTCGATCAGCTGCACTCGGCCGTTACGGTCAGCTGCCAACGGCGTGACGTTGAGCGTCGTGACACCGGCTTCGGCGAAGGCCGCGACGCGTTCCTTGACGTAGCTCTCGGGACCGATCAACGACACGGCGCGAACAAGATCGTCGGGGACGGCTGCTGCGGCCTCGTCCTTCTTGCCCGCGAGGTACAGGTCCTGAATCTTCTCGGCAGCTTCTTCGTAGCCGTAGCGCACCGCGAGATCGTTGTAGAAGTTCTTGCCCTTGGCGCCCATACCGCCGATGTACAGCGCGAGGCTCGGGCGTACCCAGTCGAGCATGTGGTCGACGTCGTCTCCGATGGCGAGGGCCGGCGACGCGTACACCTGAAGCTCGCCGAGGCTCGGATCACGCTTGGCCTTGCCCTTGGCGATCGGCTCGCCCCACACGCTGGCCGCCTTCTCCGGATGGAAGAAGATGGGCTCCCAGCCTTCGGCGATCTCTGCCGTCAGCTCGACGTTCTTGGGTCCGAGCGAAGCGATCAGGATCGGGATGCGCTCACGCACAGGATGATTGATCAGCTTGAGCGGCTTGCCCAGCCCGGTGCCCTTCTCGGCGGGGAGCGGAACCTGGTAGTACTTGCCCTGATATTCGACCTTCTCGCGGCGCCACACCTTGCGACAGATTTCGACGACCTCGCGGGTGCGTCCCAGCGGGGCGTCGTACTTGACGCCGTGGAATCCCTCGATCACCTGTGGTCCGGAAGCACCCAGGCCCATCACGAAGCGACCGTTGGAGACGAAGTCCAGGCCCGCTGCCGTCATCGCGGTCAACGAAGGGGTACGGGTGTAGATCTGGAAGATTCCCGAAGCGAGTTCGATGGTCGACGTCTTGGCCGCCAGGTAGCCGAGCTGGCTGACGGCGTCGAAGGAATACGCCTCCGGGACGAAGGCGATGTCGAGGCCCGCCTTCTCCAGGTCACCGACCTCTTCGACGGTTTCGGCGAACCCGCCGCTGTAGTTCAAACCCATACCGATACGCACGTTGTAACCCCAATCCTGACGATTGCTGCCGTGTGCGACGCGCACACGAGCAGTGGTACTCCCATCGAACACTTACTCACATCGAACACTACGGAACCTGAGTCCGCATTCATGTGACTACCCCGTTCAAATTCGATGACCGAAATGAACGGGGTAGCGGGAGAACCTGGAGAAAGTCAGGATTCTTCGGGGCGAACCACCATGACGGGGCACTTGGCGGAAGCAATCAGAGTGTTGCTGGTCGAGCCGAGCAACATGCCGCGGAATCCGCCACGGCCACGGCTGCCGACCACGACGAGCTGCGCTTTTGCCGACCAGTCCAACAACCGTCCGCGTGGGTTGTCGAGATAGACCTCGCGCCGGACCTTGACGTCCGGGTACTGCTCGGACCAGCCTGCCAAGCTCTCACTCAGTACGGCGTGTTCTTCCTCTTCGAGGGACTGCGGTGCCAGTGCTGCTGCCCTCGGGTCTTCGAATGCCGCGCTGCCGAGGTCACTCCACACGTGTAGAGCCACCAACTCGACTCCGCGGAACGACGCTTCCTCGAAGGCCGCACCCACGGCCTGGGCGCTCAATGCGCTGCCGTCGACACCGACCACTACCGGTCCCTCCGAGGGCACTGCACCGTCACGGTCCCGTACGACGATGACCGGACACTTGCCGTGACTGGCCACCCCGACCGCGGTGTTGCCGAGGACGGCCGTCGCGGCTTTGCCCGAAGCGGACGCTCCGACAACTACCCGCCTGGCTTGTGCAGAACTCTCGATCAGCCACTGAGTTGCGCTGCCGATGGCGATTTCGGTGTGAACTTCGAGTTTCGGGTCGATCTCACGGGCGAACTGTTCCGCCTCCGCCAAGATCGCTTTTCCTGCCTCCTCGACCCATTCGTACACCCCACCCGCGTCGACGTACGGTCCACCGAAACCGTACGGCGCGAAGTCGAGAGCGTGGATGATGTCGAGTCGCAATTCGCGCTGGGCGGCGATTTTCGCGGCCTCGCGGAGCGCAGTGGACGCCGTGTCCGAACCCTCGACTCCGACAACAACACTGTTATGTTCGCGTGAACTCATGTGCCCACCTTCCTGAAGAAGTAACCGAGCCACTTTCACTCTAACCATCCCACTTGTCCGGCTTTTTTGGGGTCGCCCCCTCCTCATTTCCGGGACTTAAGTCCCCGAAACTGTTGACGGATAGGAGAATTAGCAGAGCACTCAGGACCAGGTGTGAACAGGATCTCCCGTGCGCATGTTCTCCACGTAACCCCGGAGCATTCCGGTGAGCGCCGTCGAGCGGTCCGCGCCCGAGGCCTCCTCCCGCGCCACGTGCTCTCGTTGCCAGGCGGCACCCGTCTGCCGATTCATGCACCGCCCCTCGATGACACCGAGGTAGCGATCGCGGGCAGCGGCGGACAATCCGAAGTCCGCCAAACCCTCGTCCGCCAACGGCAACAGCCTTCGCAGGACCAACTCGTCGGCGCCGACCCACCCGATCTCCGGCCAGTACAGGGTGGCGTCGAGTCCGTACTTGGCACCGATGTGCAGGTTCTCTTCCGCCGCGTGGAAAGACATGTGAGACCACAGCGGCCGATCCGCGTTCACCAGTGCGCGAACGGTTCCGTAGTAGAAGGCCGCATTTGCCATGATGTCGACGACGGTCGGCCCCGCCGGCAGCACCCGATTCTCGATACGCAAGTGCGGCTTGCCATCCGAGCAGTCGTACACCGGCCGATTCCAGCGATAGACCGTACCGTTGTGCATCTGGAGCTCGCTCAACTCCGGAACCCCACCCGCAGCGAGCACCTCCAGCGGATCGGTGTCCGACACATCGGGGAGCAGGGCTGGAAAGTACCGTGAGTTCTCTTCGAACAAGTCGAGTACCGAGTGGATCCATCGCTCACCGAACCACACTCGCGGGCGCACACCTTGGTTCTTGAGCTCGAAAGTTCTGGTGTCCGTGGCCTGTTCGAAGATCGGGATGCGCGATTCGTGCCAGAGTGCCTTACCTGCCAGGAAAGGAGAATTGGCCGCCAACGCCACCTGCACGCCGGCCAGACACTGCGCGGCGTTCCAGTGCGCGGCAAACTCTTCCGGCGCGACTCGCAGGTGCAACTGCATGGACGTACATGCCGCCTCCGGCACCACCGAATTGGTGTCGGCCCGAAGAATTTCCACGTCGCCACCAGGCAGCGCGACGCCTTCGACGTCGAGTTCGATGTCTTCTCCTCGCGCGGCAAAGATCTGCTCGTTGAGCAATTCGTAGCGCGGGTTGGCGGTGATCCACTCTCGATCGAGATGCTCGAGCTGCAGTGTCGGCAACATCCCGATCATCACCATCTCGGCGTCGTGAGCGTGGATTCGCGCGTCTGCGACATCGAGGGACGCCCGCAGTTTCTTCTCCAATTCGAAAGTCGCGTCGCCGGTGAGTGGACCGGGCTCGACGTTCATCTCGACGTTGAACTGTCCGAGCTCGGTTTGGAAAACCGCAGCGTCGTCAATGGATTCGAGTACTTCACGATTCGACATCGCCGGAGCCATGTCCCCGTTCACCAGGTTGAACTCGATCTCCATGCCCAGCAGTGGAGCAGGCTTGTCGACGGCGTCCCGGAAGTCGCCACCGTCGAGCATCTGCTTCATGGCGTCGACGCACGCACGCACCTTCTGACGAAAGAGCCTGCGGTCTGCTCTGGTGAATTCTCTCGCCGTGACCTCTGCACCCATCGCACGTTCCCCCTTCGACGATCAACGTCACTGAAGGCTATCCGGCCGGTGTCACCGACAAACGAGAACTGCGGTGGCTCCAGGAAGAATTTCCCGGCGCCACCGCAGTTCTACAAGACGTTTTCTTAAGAGTTGTCCACCCAGGTGACAGCGACGCCACGAGCCTGCAGCCATGCTGCCGGATCGACCTTTGCGCCGTTCTCGGCGACCTCGAAGTGCAGGTGCGGGCCGGTGGACTGGCCACGGTTACCGACGGTGGCGATCTGCTGGCCGGCGTTGACGCGCTGGCCGACGTTGACCTGGTAGTCGTTGACGTGGCCGTACGTGGTGACCGTGCCGTCGTCGTGCTGGACGCGAACCCAGAGGCCGAAACCTGACGCCGGGCCGGCGTCGATGACCTGGCCGTCGGCTGCAGCGAGGATCGGGGTGCCGATCGGGGCTGCGATGTCGAGACCGCCGTGGTGTGCTCCCCAACGAGACCCGAACGTGGAGGTCAGCGTTCCGGACACCGGCTGCACGGTGCGAGCGGTCGTGCCGGGGTTGATCCCCGCGAGGAACTGCTGTGCCTGCGTGTTGAGGTCGGCAGCAAAATCGGGAAGCTCGGGAATGTCGAGAGCGGGAAGCGCCGCCAGCTCAGCCGGAACGACAACGCCCTCGGGAAGCAGGCCCTGCGGGATCTCGAAGCCGGCGATGGTCTGCGTTGCCGGCGCTGCAGCAGCGGTTCCTGCACCCATCTGGCCTGCACCGACGAGAAGCGCACCCGTAGCCGCAGCTACGACACCAGCCTTGACACCGGCACCAGGGCCAGCCGACGGGGTGCGGTGGCGGCCGCTTGCTGCCTCGGGATCGATCTCGAAGACAACATCGTCATTGCCCGTGCGGTGGTGGTTTCCCACAGTGTGTACTCCGTCAGTCGTCGGCGTGCAGCGTCCTTCTGATGAAGCCCGCTCCTCTGTCTGCCGAAGAATGTAACAGTTTGATCAAGGCGGCCGCCACCGTTACCCGATCTTGACCAAAACTATTTGTCGCCGTTCTGTCGGCTGGCGTCCAGTTCTGACTTGAATGCGTCGTATCGTGCCCGGTGAGCGGGGCGGCGCCGAATGATCGCCCAGGCGATACCCAGAACCACGAACCAGATCGGTGTGACGACAAGTGCCTGCAAGGTGTCGTCCTTGGTTGTCAGCGCCCAGAGAATGAAGACGAAGAACGCGAGCACGACCCAGCACATCACGATGCCGCCGGGCATCTTGAACTTCGACGCCTCGTGCAGGTGCGGGCGACGCTTCCGGTACACCATGTAGCTCGCCAGGATGATCGTCCACACGAACATGAAGAGCAGCGCCGAGATGGTCGTGACGACGGTGAAAGCCTCGATCACGGAATCACCCGAGAACAGCAGGATCAACGACGCCAGCAGGAAGATGCACGAGAACATCAGGGCGTTCGCGGGGACCTTGCGTGAGTTCAGCTTGCCGAGCGCCCTCGGTGCGTCGCCCTCCTGCGCAAGGCCGAACACCATGCGCGAGGTGGAGTAGATGCCCGAGTTGGCGGAAGATGCGGCGGAGGTCAGCACGACGAAGTTGATGACCGAAGCAGCAATGCCGAGACCGGCCAGGGTGAACATGGCGACGAACGGGCTCTTGTCTGCGCTGATTTCGCGCCACGGAGTCACCGCAATGATCACGGTCAGTGCAACGACGTAGAACAGCAGCACGCGAATGGGGATGGAGTTGATGGCCTTCGGCAGGTTCTTCTCCGGGTCCTTCGCCTCGGCCGCGGTGGTGCCGACGAGCTCGATTCCCACGAAGGCGAACACGGCGATCTGGAAGCCGGCCACGAAGCCCATGAATCCGGTCGGGAACATGCCGCCGTCGTTCCAGAGGTTGTCGATACCCGAGGTGGCACCGTTCGGCGCCGTGAACCCGGAGACGACCATGACGATGCCGACGATGATCAAGCTGACGATGGCGATGATCTTGATCAGCGCGAACCAGAATTCGGTTTCACCGAAGGCGCGAACGGTCGGGAGGTTGAGCAGCAACAGCGCCGCGATCGTCAACAATGCGGGAATCCACGCTGCCAGACCTGGCCACCAGTATTTGAAGTACCCGGAAATCGCGATGACGTCCGCGATGCCGGTGACGATCCAGCAGAACCAGTAGGTCCATCCGGTGAAGAACCCTGCCCAGGGGCCCAGCAGATCCGCGGCGAAGTCGGAGAACGACTTATATGCCATGTTCGAGAGCAGCAACTCCCCCATCGCCCGCATGACGAAGAAGAGCATGAAGCCGATGATCATGTACACGAAGATCACGGAAGGCCCGGCGAGCGAGATCGTCTTACCCGATCCCATGAACAGTCCGGTGCCGATGGCCCCACCGATGGCAATCAGCTGGATATGTCGGTTGGACAGCTGACGTGAGAGGTGGGGGTCTTCGCCGGACGGCTTCGTCAGGTCTGGTGTATTCGCGTGGTCGGACACGGAGGATCCCCCTCGTCGTTCGGTTCATCCGGAGCATCGAAATCGTGCCCATCGGGGGAACCTCGGAAAATGTGCCCTCTCAAAGTACGCGTGCACTGGCTCACATCAAGCATCGGAAAGCCGACGCCGATAACCTGTCGAGGTGAACACTGACAGCACGGCCCATCAAGACGGACATATCGCCGCGACGCTGTTCGATTTCTCCGGAACCCTCTTCCGTCTGGAGGAGAGCGACGATTGGACCGAGCACCTCGTCGATCACCAGGGCGATCCCCTCGACGTGCACGCTCAAGCCGAGCTCATGCGTCGGATGACCGCGCCGGTGGGCCGAACCGTCGAAATGGACGAAGCCGGGATCTACGCGTGGGAGAACCGCGACCGGGATCCGAAGTTGCATCGTCAGGCTTACCTCGACGTGTTGAGCAAGTCCGGAGTGCCCGATCCGGTTCGCGCCGAGGCTTTCTACGCGCTTCTGGTCGATCCGGACCAGTGGTCGCCGTACCCGGACACCGGAGAGGTCCTGAAGTCGTTGTCGGAGAAGGGCATACGCACCGCAGTCCTGAGCAACATCGCCTTCGACATCCGTCCGGCGTTCGTCGACCGAGGCTGGGACGTCTGGGTCGACGAGTTCGTACTGTCATTCGAGGTGGGTGCAGTCAAACCGGAACCCGCGATCTTCGAATACGCCCTGGCGCAGCTGGATGTGGATGCAGCACAGACCCTGATGATCGGCGACAGCGACGTCGCCGACGGCGCTGCCCGAGACGTCGGTTGCCAGTTCGCCCTCGTCGATCCCCTGCCGACGACCGAACGCCCGCACGCGCTACTCGACGCAGTTCGAAAGTTCGGCCTGCTCTAGCGATCAGCAGTCCCGGGGCTTACCGGCAGTCTCGTATTCGCCGATCGCAGCGACCTTCTCGGCAGAGGCGCTCCGAGTGTCGAAGTGGTAGCCCAACCACTCCTTCGCCAGTCGTCTGGCGAGTTCGAGCCCGACCACTCGCTGCCCGAAGCACAAAACTTGTGCGTCGTTGCTGAGAACCGATCTCTCAACAGAGAAACTGTCGTGGGCAGTCACCGCCCGGATCCCCGGCACCTTGTTGGCACTGATAGCGACGCCCAATCCTGTTCCGCACACGAGGAGGGCCCGGTCGGCTTTGCCGTCGGCCACCAACCTCGCGGCGGTGACAGCAACGTGCGGATACGCAGTGTGTTCGTCGTTCCCGACGCCGACATCGGTCACCACCTCCACTCGGTCGTCGACTTCGAGGTCGGCCTTGAGTGCCCGCTTGTACTCCAAGCCGGCGTCGTCGCAACCGACGACGATACGAAGTCGCTCAGCCATGATCGTGCTCCTTGCATTCAGAGTTCGTGTTCAAGAAATCGGCGACGGTACGGACACACATCGCCATCGATACAGCGCCGGCATCCGGGGTCCCGACGCTCCGTTCTGCCAGCGGTCGTGCCCGACCCACCAGCGGGCGCAATTGCGCCGTAGCACCGGCTGCGGTCTGGGCAACGACGGCGGCTTCGTCCCACGCCTGCGCCGTGAGGACCCCGGCTCCGACTGCGGCACTTAGAGTTTCCACGAACGGCCATAAAGCGTCGAGCATCGTCTTGTCACCGAGCTTCGCTCCACCGAGCGCTACTATCGCGTCATAACCCGCCCGTACGCCGTCAGCCAGGTCATGGGCGTCTGGTTGTCCCGTGTCACCCAGCCGAGTTCCCATTGCTGTAAGCGCGGCACCCCACAACACTCCGGATGTCCCGCCTGCCTTTGCTGCCCAGGCTTCACCCGCTGCAGTCAGAACTCCTTGTGGACCGGCACCCTGTGCAACTGCGGCCCGCGCTGCCAGCGTCGCGTATTCGGTTCCCCTGACCATCCCTCGCCCGTGGTCTCCATCGCCCGCAACCGCATCGATGCGGCCCAGTTCTTCTTCGTTGACCGCCATCACCCGAGCGATAGCCTCGATCACCGTAGCCACAGTTGCTCCGCACAACCGTCCCTGGTCGTCGCCCGCAGCGCTCACACCGGACGTCTCGTGTGCGAGAGCGGCCGTACGACGCTCCCCCGATCGTGTTGCCACACCGAATGTTCCGCGCCGAAATGCCGGAGTGTCCGCGGCTGCGGTCCAGAACGATTCGAGTTCCTCGTCCAGCCACATAAGCGTCAGCGAACAACCGGCCATGTCCAGACTGGTCACCAACTCTCCGACCTCCGGCGAGACGATCGTGTATCCAGCCTCCCGCAACAGCTTCGACGCCGTCCCCCAGACCACGAACAACTCCTCGTACTTTGTACGCCCGAGTCCGTTGAGGATCGCACCGACGCGTGTCCCGGTGCCGTCCGGGCGTTCGGCAAGCACACCGTCAACCAATAGTCGCGCCAGTTCTGCGGCACTTGGCATCTCGTGCGTGGATACACCCGGTTCTCCGTGAATACCCAGCCCCAGATCCATCATTCCGGTTTCCACCGTGAACAGTGGGTGATCCGCGCCCGGCAGGGTGCATCCGTCGAAAGCAACACCGAGTGTTCGAGTGTTGTCGTTCGCCGCGCGACCTACTCGCTGCACCTCGTCGAGGACGTATCCCGCTTCAGCAGCAGCCGACGCGATCTTGAACACCGTGAAATCACCGGCGATTCCCCGCCGCTTCGTGACGTCCTCCGCCGATGCACTCGCAATATCGTCGGTGACCGGCAGGTATCGAGCATCAATTCCCTCGTGCGCCAGAGCTTTCACTGCGAGCGAGAAATTCATCACGTCACCCGCGTAATTTCCGGTGGTCAGAAGCACCCCAGCACCGCTGTCGACAGCGCGAGCTACTGAGGTCGCCTCCACGGCGGATGGGGACGTGAAGATATTGCCCACCACAGCACCGTCGGCGAACCCCGGCCCGACAACACCGCAGAACGCGGGATAGTGACCGGAACCGCCACCTACGACGACCGCAACCTTTCCCGGTCGTGTCTCCTGGGCCCGTACCACACCGCCTGGCACGCCGACAACATAGTCGGCGTTGGCGTCGAGGAAACCCTCGAGCATGTCTTCCGTAAATGTCGCAGGATCATTGAATAGCCGAGTCATGACAAATACCTCTAACGCAGTCGATTTCCGGTTTCGGGGTCGAATAGGTAGACACGTTCAGGAGGAGCAGTCGCAGCGCACTCGTCGCCGGCCGCAAACCTCTCGTGAGCCGGCGTCTGAACCATCAGCTTTGATTCCGAGCCAGTCGACTCGGCTTCCGCTGTGTTCACCTGCACCAAACCGAACTCCATCAGGTGCTCGAAATGCTTCACGTGTACCGCGATCTGCCGATGCCCGGCAGGCCCCGGCACCATGGTCATGTCTTGGGGGCGAACTCCGACCCGAACCGACTGCCCCTCGACGACATTGCGTGTCGAGACCGGCAAGTTGCCGGCCGAGCCTACGGAAACAACAGCAGATCCGTTCTCGAGGCGCACAATTCCGTCGAACATGTTGATCTGCGGTTCGCCCACGAACTCCGCCACGAAGATGTTGGCCGGATCGTCGAACACCTCGTCAGGAGTGCCGTACTGCTGGATGATTCCACCGTCCATCACCGCAAGCCGATCGGCCAAGCTCAGCGCTTCGACCTGATCGTGTGTGACCACGATTGTGGTGTAGCCGAATTCGCGTTGCAGCATCTTCAATTCACGCCGAACCCGTTGCCGCGCCGATGCGTCGAGATGCGAGAGCGGTTCGTCGAGGAGCAGCACCGGCGGGTTGCGTACGAGCGCCCGGGCGAGTGCAACCCGTTGCTTTTGTCCGCTCGACAATCCTGCCGGACGCAAGTCGAGTAGATCTTCCATCTCGAGACGACGGCCAATGGTGGCCACCAGTTCGTCTGCGCCCGCTACTTTTCGGGCTTTCAAGCCATACGAAAGGTTGTCTCGCACCGAGAGCGGCGGATAGAAAGCATAGCTCTCGAATCCAACACCGACGCCTCGTTTTCCGGGTGCCAACTGACTGATCTTCCGATCACCGATCAAGATCTCCCCACTCGAGACCGTCTCCAGTCCCGCGATCATCCGAAGGGTTGTCGTCTTGCCGCATCCCGAAGGACCCAGCAGTGCAACCAATTCACCGGGTTCGATGTGCAGGTCTATTCCCTTGACCGCATGGAATGTTGCCCGCCCGCGTGAAGAGTAGGTCTTCTCCAGGTTGTCCAGGGTGAGTGATTGCGCGACCTTCGTGGCGCGACGGCTATCAGCGGTAGTGGTCATCGCCTGTCCTCCTGTGCTGCGTGGGTCGTTGCACCGTCGCCGTTCCTACCGGCGCCGGCGATCGCGCTGCCGAGTCGTCGACTGTCTGTTCCCTCGGGGGCTCCCTCGAACAGGTGAATGTTCTGGCGAGCCACTTCCACGACGATCTCGGCACCTTCGACCGCGAGCGGACCACCCGACGACAGACCGATCATCGTGACGCCACCGCCAAGATCTATCGAGAGTTCGACATTGCGGCCGAGCCGCTCCACCAGTTGGATTCGGCCGCGTACGGCCACAGAACCGGGGTTCCGCGAGAAATCTGCCCGAATCTCGATGTCACACGGTCGGATACCGATTCGAGCGCCAGCCGACGTAGATATCGTGATGTCCGATGGTATCCCGATCTCCAGATCGGTTCCGAGCACCCGGAGCGCTGCGCCGTCGACTGCTGCATCGAACACGTTGATCTCCGGTTGGCCGAGCGAGCGCGCCACGAAGGTGTTGGCGGGCGCATGCCAGATCTTCGCCGGTGTGTCGATCTGGACCAGCCGCCCCTCCTGCAGGATCGCGATACGATCACCCAACGCGAGCGCTTCTTGATAGTCGTGTGTCACGTATACCGTTGTGGTGTTGGACATCTGACCGAGTTGGCGCAATTCGGCACGCATCGCCGCCCGTAGTTTGGCATCGAGATGCGAGAGCGGTTCGTCGAGAAGGTACACGTCGGCCGGCCGTACCAACACCCGCCCGAGAGCAACTCGCTGCCGCTGCCCGTTCGAGAGTTCCCGGGGGAAGCGCTCGAGAAGGTGGTTGATTCCCAAGGTCTTGGTGACGGTGTCGATACGGCGCTTCTGCTCGTCTTCCGAGTATTTTCCGGTTCGACCGGACTTGAGTGGTGACGCCAGATTCTCGGACACTGTTTTTTGCGGGTACAGTGCGTAACTCTCGAAGGCCATGGCGACGTTGCGGTGGTATGGCTCGACGAGCGTCATGTCCACTCCCCCGATGTCGACCGTGCCATCGTCGACTTCGACGAGTCCGGCTATCGACTTGAGCGTCGTGGTCTTGCCTGCGCCCGAAGGTCCCAGAATGACGAGGAATTCACCGTCTGCCACGTCGAGGTCGATGCCGTCGATACCAACGGTCTTTCCGTAGTGTTTGGTCAATGCTTTGACAGTAAGTGCGACCATCAGGATTTCACCGCCCCGAACGACAGTCCGCGGACAAGGTATCGCTGGATCGTCAACGCCAGAATCAGCGGTGGTAGAGCAGCGATCACCGCAGCCGCAGCTGTCAGGTTGTAGTAGGCCTGTCCGCCACCACCGAGGAACTTGGTCACTGCGACAGTGACTGTTCCGGCGTTGCTGTCGGCGAGGATGAGAGGGAAAACGTAGTTGTTCCACGCGAAGATGAACGAAAGTAGCGCTGCTGCGGCAATTCCCGGACGAACAAGTGGAAGCGCAACCATGACGAAGGCGCGCTTGCGCGTGTACCCGTCCAGGAGGGCCGCCTGTTCGAGGTCTTCAGGCAGATCTTCGAAATACGAGCGCAAGATCCAGACCACTAGAGGCATCGTCACCAGTTGAAGAACCCACACCATCCCGAGTTTGGTGTCGAACAACCCGATCTGGTTGTAGATGACGAACAGCGGGACGATCACCATCAGCTCCGGCGCAAAGCGGAAGGACAGCATGTTGAACATCAAATCGTTGGATCCCTTGTACTTCCAACGTCCCGCAGCATATGCAGCCGGAATGCCGATGGCCAACGAAACCAGAACAGCACCACCACAATTGATCAAGCTGGTCAGCAGAGCCGACTTGAAGTCGACACTCGTCAGGTCCGTGCCCTTCTGACTCAGCACGGTTCCGAAGTTCTCGAACGTGGGACTGAACTTGAAGTATGTGGTGGTCTGCTCGGCCGGAGTCTTCAGCGCCAGCAGAAACATCCACAGGATGGGAAAAAGCGAGAAGACGAACCACACGACCAACACGATGTCCGCAGCTACGGCACCCACCGTGAACCTCTTCTGGCCTGGCATCAATTCACTGGCCATGACTTTACGACTCCGCTCCGGCAGCACGACGCTGCGCCTTGCCCAACACGCTCACCAGATAGCGCGCGGTGACGAACACGATGATCCACAGCAAGAACATGTAGGTGCTGCCGCGGGAATAGTCGAGATTGATGATCGAATCCTCGAATGCACCGATCTGGAGCGTTCGGGTGGACAGTCCTGGTCCACCCGCAGTCAGGACGTACACCGCGTCGAACACTTTCAGGTTGTCCATGAATCGGAAGATCACGGCAACCAGAATGTAGGGCCACAACATTGGCAACATGAGCCTGCGGAACATGTAGAACCAACTGGCACCGTCCACCTCGGACGCTTCGAACGGTTCCTTCGGTAACGAACGCATGCCGGCGAGAACAAGAATCGCCACGAAGGGAGTGAAGATCCACAGGTCCACCAGAATGACGGACCACAGGGCGTTCTGGCTGCTCAACCAGTCGAATGTGTTACCGAGCCCCAGAACGTGATTCAGAATTCCGAACTGTGGGTTGAACATCAGCTTCCAGATCACACCGGCGATGACCGGTGCGATCATCAACGGAAGAATCAGAACCTTCTCGAAGATCTTCCCGATCAAGCTCGAACGGTTGAGCAGTAGTGCGATGCCGACACCGATCACCGTCTCGACCGCCGTGGCGACAATCGCGAAGACTCCGGTCACACGCACGCTGGTCCAGAAGCTCGAGTCGCCCAGGACACTCGCGAAGTTCTTGAACCACACGAACTGCGGATCCGGGTTCACTGCTGCGTAATTCAAGAACGAGTAGTACGCGCCGATCACAAACGGATAGAGAATTCCGACGACGATCACCACAGCCGGAATCGAGAGGATGTAGGGGCGCAACTTGCGTCGCCACATCGGCACTTCGGGAGGTTCGACGTTGCGGGGCGGTGCGCCGGCCGGTTTCGCGGAGTGAGCCTCCGACGGCGGACGGGTGGATTGGGTAGTCACTTTTCCTTACTCCCTTGCTCCGGTGATCCGCCGCGGATCAGAGGTTTACCTTGGATGTGTTGGTCTTGGCGAGCGAGGACAGCGCCGATTTCGCGTCCTTGCCTCCGTAGATGTCCTGCAGCGCGACAGCCCAGTCCTCGGTGGTGTCGAAGAACTTCTTCTGAGGCGTGAACTGGATCTTGGAACTGCCGATCACCGTCTCGAATGTTTCGAGATAGCCCGGCATTCCGTCGCCGACTTCCTGTTTGAAAGTTTCGTCGAACACGGACTTGCGCACGGGGTTCGCAAAGATGCCTGATTTGACCGCGTCGTTGAGAGTTCCCTTGCTGGTGGCCCACTGCAGGAAAAGCCATGCCGCATGCTTCTTCTCGGAACGCGCATTCATGGCCAATGACCAAGTCCACAGGTTGGTCGCGTAACTACCGTCCGGGCCCGCCGGACCCGGGTACCAAGCGAGGTTACCCGCTTCGCGACTGGCTCCGGGCTTGTTCTTCGGGTACGTCGCACTGTCCGCGTCGTAGACCATCATTGCCTTACCGTCACCGAGATCGCCTGTTGCCTGCGGATAGTCGTACGTTGTCCATGAGGTCGGTCCGGCAGCGTGCATCATGTCTATCCACTTCTCGGTGAAGGCGACGGCCTTGTCCGAATCCATCGTCGCCACCAACTCGCCACCCCGAAATTCGTAGTCCTTCGCACCCTCTCGGGTGAACTGTGTCATGAACCCCGGGTGAATCGTCGCCCAGGACTTCGAGCCTCGTGTGGCGATTCCGTAGACGTTCTCACTTCGATCCGTGAGATCCGTTGCAAGTTGGATCAATCCGTCGAATGTGTCGGGAAGCGTGATGCCCTTGTCGTCGAAGACCCTCTTGTTGTATGTGACGACGTTGTTCTCGAATCCGAGCGGAAGTGCCCATTGCCCACCGGTTCCGAGTGGAGACCCCAACTCGAAATCCCATCGGGTGGAGGTCCGCAATCCCTCGTAGATGTCCTCGAAATCGTACTCGTCGCTGGTGGCCGATGCGTTCTCGAGCCACGGCTGCAGATCCTCGAGCCAGGCCGGCGGCCCGTACTGCCAAATGAAGTACGCACCGAGCATGAATACGTCGTGCTTGCCGGTACCACCGGCAAGTTCGGTGTTGAGCTTGGTGAAATAGTCGGCCTCCGGCACAAGATCAGCTTTGACTGTAATACCGGTCAATTCGGTGAAATCAGCGAGCAGCGGCTGCAACGCCTGCTGATACGGGTGCGGAGTCTGCAGGATGTTGATGCTCGTACCTTCGAGCGCCCGCCAATTGAATCCGCCGGTCACCTCCGACGCTCCGTTCGTCGGCTTCTCACCACCACCGACGCCACAGGCGGAAAGTATGGGCACGCTTGCGGCAGCCATCCCCGCGATACCGAACGCCCGCAGCATCTCTCGACGCGAGAGCTGTGGACCACCGCTGAATGGGGTGCGGGGTGTGAAACGACTCATGTTGATTCTCCGCTGAATGGATGAGTGGGATCTCGAACGACCTGCGGCACAGGTCGGGTGTGTGAACCGTCAGGGAATGAGTGAAACCTTCACGGACTCGGTGCCACTGGCCACCAGATCGAGTCCCTTCTGGAAGTCTTCCAACGGAAGCTGATGCGTGCAGATCTTGTCCATCGGCAGCAGGCCTGACTCGATCATCCGGATTGCGGCCGGCCAGCAGTCGGGGCCCAGGTGTGCCCCGAGGACGTCAAGTTCCTTGTCGTCGCTGATAATGCTCCAGTCGACGCTGACGTCGTCTTTGAACACTCCGTATTCGACGTAGGTGCCGAGCTTGCGCAAGATGTTGAGGCCCTGGGGAACTGCAGACGGATGGCCCGTCCCTTCGAGATAGACATCGGCTCCGTAACCATCGGTAAGATCCTTGACTATCTGCACTGCATCGTCGTCGGCGATGTTGATGACGATGTCCGCTCCGCACAGTTTGGCAAGCTCGAGCTTTTCCGGTGCCATGTCGAGAGCGATCACGTGCGCCGGGCTTTTTGCCCGCGCACCGGCAACCATCCCCAGCCCGATCGGCCCGCAGCCCGCAATGACGACGACGTCGTCAAAGGTAATTCCAGCTCGTTCCACGGCATGCAGTGAGCACGACAGCGGCTCGGCAAACGCAGCATGTGCTGCCGGCAGATCCTTGGATACCTTGTGGACCAACGCTTCCACCGGATAGACCATGAATTCGGCCATCGCGCCAGGGGTGACTCGCTTGAATCCGTAAAGGTTGTGCGGCTGGCACATGTGATACTGCCCGCGCTTGCAGTAACGGCATTCCCAGCACGGAACGATCTGTTCGGAGACCACACGGTCGCCCACCTGGATCCCCCAGCGCTTCGACCCTTCCGCATCGGTCGAGACAACCTCGCCGACAAATTCGTGCCCCGGAATGACCTCTGTCTCAGCCCAAGCCGGACGGTTTTCGTCGCCCCAGAATTTTGCTGCACCGTGGTAGCACTTCAGGTCACTCGCACAGATACCGACTGCTTCGACCCGGACCAGCGCTTCACCAGGGCCCGGTACTGGCTTCGGCACTTCTTCGAGTCGATAGTCGCGCGGACCGTGGCAGATGACCGCCTTCATCGTCTCGGACATCTTTGTCTCCTCTGGGATCAGGTCTGGATGGGCGCAATGCGCTGGTCCAGTAGCCGCACATGAACACAGTTTCATGTGTCGGCGGTCACAGTATCGGATCAATTCACATATGTCCAGCACAATTGTTCACCTGAACTAGGTGCGTGAGCATCTGTTCATGCGGTACCTTTCTGTCATGCCGATCAGCAGCTCAGACGCGATGCCACTACCCGCATCGACGCCTGCCGGTTCGACATCAACCAGCACAAACAGCACATTCACGCGCGCGTTGCTTTACACCGCGGCCAAGCTCTACTACGACGAAGACGCCACTCAGGCCGAAGTGGCAAAGGCCCTCGGCACCAGCCGCGCCACCGTCAGTCGCATGCTTTCCGAGGCGCGACGGCAGGGCATAGTCCGCATACAAGTTGTGCCGCCCCAGGAAGAAGCACATGGAAGTCTGGCCGAGCGGTTGCGCGTCAAGCTCGGACTGCATCGCGTGTACCTGTCTGGACCTCTACCCACTCCGGCGCAACAGAAAGGCACGGTCGACGTCATGGGTTCGGTACTCGCCCCGGCGACGGCCGAGGCCCTCGCCGGCGCCGGCCTCGTGCCAGGTGACGTGCTGCTCGTGTCCTCCGGGCGGACGGTATACGAAGTCGCGCAATACGATCTGACACCCATTCCAGGAGTCCTCGTCGCTCCCACTGTTGGTGGCAACGACCAACCGGAAGAGTGGTACCAGACCAACGAGATCGCCCGCTTGATCTCGAACAAGATCGGTGGGCGTCCGAATTATCTATTTGCGCCGGCGCTCCCAGGGCCCGATCTGTATCCGACCCTCACCAAGGATCCGGCCATACAGCGAGTTCTCGGCCTGTGGCCACGGGCTCGGGCTATCCTCATGGGCATCGGCGCTCCACCTCTACTGCGCGCCGACATTCCGCAGTTCGTTCCTATAACGTCGTCGTCGCTTCGAGAAGCCGTGGGCGACATCTGCTCTCGGTTCTACGATCGCGACGGCAACACCGTCGACTTCCCCGGTAGCGATCGCCTCATTGCGCTCGAACTGTCTGCACTGCAAGATATTCCGGTGGGCATCGCCGTGGCCGTCGGCGCCGAGAAAGTCGCTCCCATCATCGCCGGTGCGCGCAGCCGGTACTTCAATCAACTTGTCACCGACCCAACCACCGCACAACAGATACTTGCGGTCGAGTAACTTCGAAAGGCTATGCCATGCCTACTGCGTCAGCTCGCCCGCTCGACGGAAAACGCGCTCTGGTCACCGGAGCGTCGAAAGGCATCGGAGCGCACATCGCACTCGCCTTTGCCCAAGCCGGCGCGGACGTCATCGTCTCCGGTCGTAGCCGCCGCGAACTGACAACACTGGCCGACCGACTCCGCGACAGTTTTGCCGTGCGCGCCGAGATTCTCGTTGCGGATCTCGCATCCGCCGACGCACCGACCCAGGTCGCACAAGAGTCTCTCGCCGTATTCGGTGGACTCGATGTGCTGGTCAACAATGCTGGAATCTCGTATCCCGAATTTGTCACCGACATAACCGAACCCAATTTCGACGCGGTTCTGAACGTCAACCTCCGTGCCCCGGCCTTGCTCGCCGCGAAGATCGGCTCAGCGATGGCCGATGCGGGTGGTGGATCCATCGTGACGGTTGCTTCAGCAGCAGCCTTGCGCGCGCTGCCCGAGCACTATTCGTACTGCATCGCAAAGGCTGGTTTGGTGATGGCCACCAAAGTGCTTGCCTTGGAGCTAGGTAGCCGCGGAGTCAGGGCAAACTCGGTCTGCCCGACGGTAGTACTCACCGAGATGGGCCAGACGGTATGGGGTGAGCACGACAAGGCTGCCCCTATGTTGAATCGTATCCCGAGCGGCCGCTTTGCCATACCGGACGAGGTGTCCGAGGCCGTCGTCTGGCTGGCGTCGGACGCCGCCGCCATGGTGAACGGAACCGACCTTCCCATCGATGGCGGCTACCTCGTAAGCTGAGCGGCCGCAGCCATCAGGCCGTTCAGCCGAATTCGGCGAGGGCGTGGATCTGTTCTTTCGTCGACGGGTACAGCGTCAACCACGTTTGATACAAATCCTCGTACATCGCGCTGTTGGCTGCGTTCGGCACGACTTCGTGTGACAGAGTCGTCCAATCCGTATCCGGGGCAACAAGTCCGGTCCCGATCGCAGCCAACAGCGCGTCGCCGTAGCTGGCGCCGATGGTCTGAGCCGGAACCAACTGCGTGTGTCCGGTGATGTCGCTGATCGCCTGTGTCCAGACCCGGCTCTTGACCCCGCCTCCCACCGCAATCGTGCGGCGAACAGGTTCATCTGTGTCACCGAACATTTCGAGTATCTGGCGGATTCCGAAGGCGATACCCTCATACGCGGCCCGAAACAGATGCCCCCGGCCGTGGCGCAACGACAGTCCTGCGACGACGCCTCTGGCTTTGGGGTCGAACACGGGTGTACGCTCGCCGGCGAAGTACGGCAGGATCAGCAGCCCTTCGGCGCCGGCCGGCACGGCCTCGGCCTCGGCGAGCAACTGTTCGAATGGTGCGTCTCCGGTGAGCTTTTGGAGCCATCCGGTCAAGCTTCCGGCAGTGGAAGTGCCGGCCGCAAGTGCCAGAGTATTCTCCTGAACCCCTGCGGTGGTCCACAATGCCGGATTGCTGTGGAACTTGTCGATCACCTGCACCAGGAACATCGTCGACCCGTACATGAGCATGAGATCCCCGGGATGACGGGCCCCCACACTGAACCCCTCGGAAAAGGCGTCGACAGTACCCGCGACAACGGGCGTCCCGGCAGGTAGTCCGGTCTGCTCGGCTGCATCGGCGTGTACCAGTCCGACAACATCACTCGGCCACACCAAACGAGGCGATTCCAGATGCCCCAGAATGCGATCCAGCCAATCGGATTTCCAGCTGAAGTCCCGGACCGAATAGAGCGGATCACACTGACTGGCCGTGTGATGATCCTGAACGTACTCGCCGGTCAGTTTTGCGGCGATGTACGAATTCGAGCCGTACCACCGAGTCGCCGCGGCAAAAGTTTCCGGTTCATGGATGCGCACCCACTCGATCTTCGGTCCGACGGCCTGACTCGACAGGAGTTTGCCACCACAATCGAGTATTGCCTCCTCGCTGAACAATTCGGTCAGCGAGGCCACTTCTGCCGAGGCTCGACTGTCGATTCCGTAGAGGATCGCCGGACGAACAGGACGAAGTTCACTGTCGCACAACACTAGTGCCGGACCGACGCCACTGACGCATACGCCGGCCACCTTGGCAATCGTAGGAACCTGTGCCACAAGACGTTTCGAGATCTCGCACACCTCGGACCACCACATCTTCTCGGCGTCCACCTCGGCCCACCCGGGCCGGGGCATCGAGATCTGGTGATCGATCTGCTCGGTCGCCAGGACCACACCGTCAGGGGTCACCAGAACCCCTTTGCTGCTACCCGTACCCATGTCTATACCTACCAACAAGTCCACGGAGTCACCCTAACCGAGCGAACGGTGTCAGGCTCTGTGGTTACACGCCTTCGGTGAGTTCACGCAGCGACGCGTAGCGCTCACGCACATGGGGAGCTGGTTCGGCGTCGAATCGCCGCTCGTCCGGTTTCGGCCACACCGGTGGCTGCGTGTCCCCGGACAGTACCCATGCTGCTTGCCTGCATGCCCCTTCTGCGACGTACTCACCCGGAGCAGGGATCACGACCGGGACTCCGAGAATTGCCGGCGCGATCTCACAGAGAGCACGAGACTTCGCTCCGCCTCCTACGAGGAGAACTCGCTTCACCTCGACGCCCTGGCGAATCAGATCGTCGACACCGTCGGCCAAGCCGCACAGGAGCCCTTCGACTGCAGCACGCGCAAAGTGCGCCGGCGTCGAGTTCTGCAAGCGGAAACCGTGCATTGCTCCCGTGGCGTCGGGGCGGTTGGGCGTCCGCTCACCCTCGAAGTACGGAATCATGACCAGTCCGTCGTTTCCGAGAGGCGCGGTCAACGCCAACCGGGACAGTTCGGCGTGATCGACGCCGAGAATGGACGCCGTCGCGTCAAGGATGCGTGCCCCGTTGAGAGTGCACACGAGCGGCAGGTGCAGTCCGGTTGCGTCCGCGAATCCCGCCACGTTTCCACTGGGATCGTGTGTGGGAGTGGTCGATACAGCCGACACGACGCCGGATGTTCCGATCGAGATGATCACGTCACCGGGAACTGCCCCCAAACCCAGTGCGGCTGCGGCATTGTCACCGGTGCCAGGTCCGACAATCCCTCCCGAACGTGTGCTTCCGATCTTGTCGTTCGGAGATGCGACTCGGGGAACATGCGGGGTTCGGCCGCGAAATGCCAACGCCAGCAGGTCGGTACGGTATTCGCGCGTCGAGGCAGCGTAATAGCCGGTTCCGCTTGCGTCGCCCGCATCGGTGGCAAGCTCCTCGATCGAACCGGACCCGCTGAGCTTCCAGGACAGCCAGTCGTGCGGAAGACACACCGCGGCAGTGCGATCAGCGTTGCCGGGCTCATGATCTGCCAGCCATCGAAGCTTGCTTGCCGTGACTGCGGCGACTGGAACTACGCCAACTGCGTCGGCCCACGCCTTGGGTCCGCCGAGTTCTTCGACCAGATCGGCCGCGGCCTTCGCCGAACGAGTGTCGTTCCACAGCAACGCCGGCCTGACCACCTCGCCGCCGTCGTCCAGACACACCATTCCGTGCTGTTGAGCTCCGACCGATACGGCTGCGACGTCGCCGAGCCCACCCGCCGCGGCGATTGCACTGTCCATCGCCTCGAGCCAGCATGCCGGATCTATCTCGGTACCGACGGGATGGGCCGCCCGTCCTTCTCGTACCAGCTCGCCCGAATCCGCATCACGGACAATGACTTTGCACGACTGGGTAGACGAATCGATACCGGCAACGAGGGTCACACTGGCGTCCTTTCCGAAGGACCGTCAGCTCGCGTTGGCGACCGCGGGCATCCGGTTGCTGCGCTTACGCAGCGATCGCACATATTCTGCGCGCTCGGTCTCCGTCATTCCACCCCAGATGCCGTAAGGCTCGTGGACGGACAGTGCGTGTTCGCGACACCGCTGGAGTACAGGGCACGTCGCGCAGACCTTCTTGGCGTTGCGTTCACGGTTTTCGCGAGCATGTCCACGCTCGCCGTCCGGGTGGAAGTACACCGCGGAATCGTGCCCACGGCACGCTCCCTGCAGCTGCCAGTCCCACACTTCGGCGGTCGGGTACGGCATCGGAAGGTGCTTGTGCATGATGGCGACCTCAATTCCTTACTCGGGTGAAACGCATTCGGGTGACTCGGGAGTTACGCTGCGGCGGACTCGTCGACGCCTGACCGTTTCGTCGATCGGCGGAGTCGATGTGCGCAGACCGAAGCGAGTTCGCCGGCGACCGGCGGAGTCAGCGCTGCGGCGCCGTCGTCGAGAATCGCCTGCAGCCTGCGGAAATACTCGTCCGGGGCGAGGCCGAAGGTCACAAAGATCTCTTCGTCAGGTCCACCGTCGAACTGCTGCCACTTACGTGCGAATTCGACGATCTCTTGTGTATCGGTGCGGCTCATCAGGTTCTCCCCTGTTTGTGCGCCCTGCTTCACAGAAACTGCGACTCGTCTCCTCGGACGCCCGTGGCAGTGAGTCAAGACACAGACTATGCCTACTTCTGCTTTTTCACAAGACCTACTTACGTCTTTTTGTGGACAAAGTACGGCAACTTTCGCACGCTGAAGTTACCGACGAGGGATGCTTGAATAGGACAATGACCCGACCGTCCACGACTCCGGCTACCGCAGGAGAGGTATTCACGCTGATACGCAGCGGTTCCGCGACCACGCGCAGCGAGATCGGGAAGCTCACCGGCCTGTCCAGGACGGCGGTTTCGGCCAGGGTTGCCGCACTTCAATCGCTCGGTTTGATCGCCGATGACGACGAGGGCCCGTCGACGGGCGGTCGGCCGCCGTCCACACTGACGTTCGCGAACTCGTCCGGCGTGGTTCTGGTCGTCGCAATCGGTCGATCGCGGGCACAACTTGCCGTCACCGACCTGGCGGGCACGATTCTCGCTGCGGAAGACATCGACAAGTCGGTCGGAGTAGGTCCGGACGAACTGATGCCCGAAATCGCCGAGCATCTTTCGTCACTACTGGCTCAGGTCCAGCGTTCGTCGTCCGAAGTCATCGGAATCGGGCTGAGCATTCCCGGCACCGTCGACGTCGCCGCGGGAGCGAGCCTCGACTCTCCGATGATGGCGGGATGGGACGGAGTTGCTCTTGCCCCCTATCTGGCATCGGTGACCACGGCGCCGCTGTTTGCCGACAACGATGCCAACGTGATGGCCCTGGCCGAATTGAGCGAACGACGCGAGAGCGCGCCCAACCTCCTGATGATCAAGGCGTCAACCGGCCTCGGCGCAGGAATCGTCATGGGCGGAATCCTCCAACGCGGTTCACTCGGAGCGTCCGGCGAGATCGGACATACTAAAACCGCTGCGGCACGGGGCATGAAATGTCGCTGCGGCGACGTGGGCTGCGTCGAGACCGTTGCCAGCGGTTGGGCTCTCGTGCACGCACTCCGCGATCAGGGCCGAAGTGTCGGGCACGTTCGGGACGTCGTCCGCCTCGCCCTGGACGGCGACAGCGAAGCACGCCGGCTCATCAGAAGCAGCGGGCGACTGATCGGCGACGTGATCTCCGGCGCGGTCAACCTCCTCAATCCCGAGGTCCTGATCATCGGCGGCGACATGGCCGAGGCGGACGAACTCTTCCTGGCCGGGCTTCGAGAGTCCGTGTACGGCAACGCAACAGCACTTGCCACCCGAAAGCTGCAGATCGCCTCGGTCAGCCACGGTGCACAATCCGGCATTCTCGGCTGCGCGGTCCTCGTCCTCGACCACCTCCTCAGCGCCCGGGAAATCGACCTGCGCATCGCCGCATCGCCCCAGAACTGACCACCCGCTCTCTCGCTGGCTCCGCATCTGAGAATCAGACCTTTCCGGCACCTCTTGTGTTGACGCTCACACTTCTGCATAATCCTTTACCTACCGATCATTCGGTTGCCAATTTCGACAATGCGATCGCGCAGGAAAGCTCCGAGTCAGCCAAAAGCATGAACCGAGCACACCGGCAACGTCACAGATCGAACAGCGTTTCTCCCCTGTTCCGACTTCGCAGTTCACCGCATCGGTGAACCACGTGACTGGCAGAAAGTAGCTCGATGACCACAACCAGAACTGGCACCAAGCCCGCCGCCAAGGAGTACGACCGCGCCGCGATGGCGTCGATGGTCGGCACCACCGTCGAGTGGTACGACTTCTTCATCTACGCCCAAGCTGCAGCATTGATCTTCGCGGACCTCTTCTTCAAGCCGATGGGCTCGGCGGGCCAGATCGTCTCTTACGTCACGGTCGGCATCAGCTTCGTCTTCCGTCCTCTCGGCGCCATCGTTGCCGGCTATCTCGGCGACAGGCTCGGCCGCAAACGTGTCCTGGTCGCGACGTTGGCGATGATGGGTGCCGCGACGGTTCTGATCGGCGTGCTGCCGACGTATGCCTCGATCGGCATCTGGGCGCCGATCCTGTTGATCCTGCTTCGTGTCGTCCAGGGATTTTCGACGGGCGGCGAATGGGGTGGGGCTGCTCTGCTTGCCGTCGAACACGCACCGACCAAACGTCGAGGGTTCTTCGGAGCGTTCGTCCAGATGGGTGTACCGCTCGGGATGTTGCTCGCCACCGGCGTTTTGGCACTGTGCACGTTCACCCTCACGGAAGAACAGTTCACCACCTGGGGATGGCGAGTGCCGTTCCTGCTCAGCGTCGGCTTGATCGGCGTCGGTTTCTACATCCGAAGCAAGGTCAGCGAGTCACCTGTGTTCGCCGAACTCAAGGAACGCCGCACCGAGAGCACTACTCCTATCCGCACTCTGTTCAAGAAGCACCCGAAGCAGGTCGTACTCGCGGCCCTGTCCTTCATCGGTACAAACGGCAACGGCTACATGGTGATCGGAGGATTCATCGTCGCGTACGCAACCAAGACCTACGGCCTGGGTAAGACCGAACTACTGATTGCCACGCTCGCAAGTGCCGTCACGTGGGGCGTTTTCACCATGATCGGAGCCTACTGGTCGGATCGCCGTGGGCGCACCACGGTGATGAACGTGGGCAACCTCGCGATGGTCCTGTTCGCGGTGCCGTTCTTCCTCCTCATCGACACCGGCAATCTCGGCTGGATCTACGTGGCAATGATTCTGTTCTCGGTCGGACTCGGGCTGTCGTACGGACCTCAACCGGCATTGTTCGCCGAACTGTTCCCGGCGTCGATCCGCTACAGCGGCGCGTCGATCTCCTACGCCGTCGGCACCATTTTCGGTGGCGCTTTTGCTCCCACCGTCGCGCAGTGGCTCCTCGGCAAGACCGGTGGAACTCTCGCCATCTCGATCTATCTCGCCCTGTTGGCCGCAGTGTCGTTTGTCGCGACGATGCTCATCAAGGACCGATCTGGCCGCGACCTGATGGTGTGATCGACCTCGATGTGGACGCCCCGCGGCGTCGCGACGCCGGAGTTCGTCAGCCGAACTTTCGAAAGGCGAACTCCGGCAACTTCTTCGCGGCATTGGCGGTGCGTACGATCTTGTGGTTCTTGCCTCTCATCAGTGCCAACTGAATCCGCGACTCGATCCAGAACGCACCGCGAGGCGAGCGGTTCCAGGTCTTGTGCAGCAAGGTCTTCGTCGCTGCGACGGCGTCCGGCGAGCGAGTCGTGATCTGCGACAACAGTTCCTGTGCCGGTTTGATCGGATCGTCGCTGACTCCGCTCACGAATCCCCATTCGAGAGCCTGATCTCCGTCGAACAGTTCAGCAGTCATGGCAAGGCGCTTCACGACGTCCATCGTCGCGAGTTCGCGCATCGTGACCGTTCCGGTCATATCGGGGATCAATCCCCACTTCGCTTCCATCACCGAGAACGTGCACTCGGGCGTGGAGAATCGAAAGTCTGCGGCGAGCGCCAATTGCAGTCCACCACCGAAGCAGTGCCCGTGAACGACCGCGATGACCGGCACGGGCAATTCGCGCCACACCCAGCACGCGCGTTGAAAGAGGTTGGTCTTCTGACCGGGAAATTTCGCGAAGGCCTTCGCCATGCGCCTCGGTTGCTTACCCGCAGAGGCGAAGTCCAACCCGGCCGAGAACGCGTCACCCGCGCCTTGAAGAATCACGCCCCGGATCGAACGATCAGCTTCGATAGTTCGAGCGGCGTCCACCAGGGCGTCGAGCATGTCCAGATCGAGACCGTTGAGTTTCTCCGGTCGGCTGAGCGTCACGTACGCCACCGACTGCACTACCTCGACACGAACGCGATCACTCACGGCTACTCCTTCGGTTAGACATACCCCCGACGAACTTACCTGAGAGTAAGTTCGTCGGGGGTTCGTCATGCCATCTCCGCAAGAAGTTCCATGGTCACTTTCCCGGCCGGATCCGGATCAGTGGATGAAGGCACGGCCACGACGGAGTCCACTCCCGCCGCTCGGTACGCCTCGAGTTGCTCGCGGGCATCGGCCGGAGTGCCGACGATTCCCACCGTTGCCACCATCGCGTCCGAGATCTGGCTCAAGAGCTCGCGCGGCGCGGCCCCGGCCCTGGCTGACTCGATCACATCAGCGAAGCCCGCGCGGACGAACATGTCCGAGTACCCCGGAGCAGCCAGATACGGTACGAGCCCGCGTCGAAGTTGATCGATCGACACCTGTGACGGTCCATTCTCGGCGACGGCAGCTGGTGCCCACACCGACACGAAAGGCATGCCGGTTTCCAACTCGGCAGCGATTTCCTTGCACCGTGTGATCAGGCGCCCCGCTTGCTCCGGGCTGACCAGATTGAGCACCAGTTCGTCACCCAACTCCACCGCGGCTCGAAGCGCCTTGTCCCCGAATGCCGCAACGATCAGCCGGCCGCCCGGCGGTTGAAGTCGCAGCCGGTATCCACTGGTCCGCATCACCGTGCCGGCGACTTCGCCCCGCTCGCCGTTCATGAGCGCTCGCACACCGCGGGCGGACTCCGCGAGCGCCCGAGCTGCCCCGGACCTGCTTCGTCCATGCCATTTTTCGACCACGACAGTGCTGGACGTACCCAAGGCGATCGACACGTAGCGCCCGGTGAGATCGGCCACCGACGCCGCCCCGATCGCGATCATCGCCGGATCACGAACCGTCACCGCGAGCGGGCCGACCACCAGTTCGGAGTGCTCGAAGCCGACGCCGACCGACGTCGCCAGCGCAAAGGCGTCGTACGTCGCCATCTCCCCCACCCACACTCGGCCGAACCCCAGTTTGTCGGCGAGGCGCGCGGTAGTGGTCACCTCCTGCGGCGGACGGTCCTGCCACAACCCCAGGGAGATGTCGGTGGTCGGCAAACCTCTACTCGAAGTCGGAGACAAGACCCATTCCCTTCAACAGTGTCGGACGGTCGTAGTACTCGAGCCACTCGGTGATCCGTCCATCTGCCATGCTGAGGATTCCGACAACAGGAACGACGCCATGGGTACCGTCGAAGTGGAAGTCGTCCACTCGCTGCACAAATACCCTTCCGTCGATCACGCCGAGAGACTCGATCTTCAGGGTGATCCGTTCACACTTGCTTGCCAGTAACTCAATTCGGCCCGCAACGGCCTCCTTGCCGACAAGAGGTTCCTGCATGACGCTGTGGAGCACACCGTCCTCGGCGAACAAGTCGACGACGCGTGTCCAGTCCATGACGTCCCAGGCCTGGAACATCTCACGTGCCAGCGCGAGTTTGTCACTGTCGTTCATCACACTCATGCCACACTCTTCTGTCGAAGTTCACGCTTGAGAATCTTTCCGGTCGAATTGCGCGGCAACTCTTTCCGAACCTCCAGCCGCTCGGGAAGCTTGTACGAGGCAATGCGCTTGTCTTTCAGGAACGCAACCAGAGCATCCAGCTCGAGTTCCGCCTCGGGTCGCAGTGTCACCACTGCTGCGACGCGCTCACCGAGTACTTCGTCGGGGTCGCCGATGACGGCCACGTCCGCAACTGCCGGATGCTCGGCGATCAATCCCTCCAATTCGGCTGGAGCTATGTTCATTCCACCGCGGATCACAAGGTCTTTGCCTCGATCCAGGTAGCGGAGGAACTGTCCATGGTCACCGGCGATTTCGAAGATGTCTCCGGTGCAGAGGAATCCGCGTTCGTCGAACGGTGACGGACGATCGCCGAGATATCCGGCAAAGACTGTCGGTCCGCTGATGCGCAACTCACCCGGTTGCCCGGCTTCGGTGATGTCCTTGCCGGTGACCACGTCGACCAAGCGCACGTCCATCCAGTCCGAGATCCTGGTGCTCCAGTGAAAGTTCTCGACACCGAAGCGAGGGAAGTACCGTGCGCGGTCGTCCGGATCCGGCATGTCCGCGGGCGAAGAGAGCAGACTGATTCCTTCGTTGGAACCGAAGAAGTTGATGACTCCGATCCCGTACCGCTCCTGCCATCCCCGCACCATCGGAGGTTGCAGCGGCACCGAACCCGAACCTATCCGTGTCAGGCTCGACAGGTCGACTGCCGCGAGCATCGACTCGTCGGCGAGCAGCATCCACAACAACGCAGGTGGCGCTACCGTGTACGTCGCTCGCTCGGCCTCGATCTGCCCGAGGAACACTCGAAGGTCGAACGGGTGGTGCTGTACCAGTACACATCCCGTGCGAAGCCAGGGCAGGAACATTCCGTTGATTCCGGCCATGTTGACCATCGGGAAGGGGTTCAACAAGACGTCGTCGACGACGATGTCGGGAGCATCGATCGTGGCCCAGCAGATGGCCAGCCATTCGTAGTGTGAACGTGGGACCCCCTTCGGCTCGCTTTCGGTTCCGGAGGTCCAACAGATCGTCATCGCGTCGTTGGGGTCGTTCGGATCTTCGGTGTTCCGCCTGTCCAGAGCACTGCGCTGCGTTTCGGTGGCCGCCTGAGGACTCAGCCCATCGACGCCTGCCGGCAACTCGGCCGGAAGCTCGGACGCGGGAGCGTACGCGAATACCGATCTCAGGGAGGGGATCCTGGATCTGATTGCTGCGATCTCCGTAGCGGGGAGTCTGTCACCGAAGCTGGGTACGGTGACAAACGCTGCAAACGCTGCCTGGTTGGCCATTCCTTCCACTTCACGTTCGCGGTACTGCATGGGCAAGGGTGAGACCACGATCCCCAGCGACCACGCGGCAAGGTAGACCTCGACCAGTTCGACCGTGTTGGGCATCTGCACGCCCAGAACATCTCCCCGGCGCAAGCCCACCTCACTGAATCGAGCAGCGAGCGAGATGACTTCACTGTCCAGTTGGTTCCAGCTGAGGCGTCGTGGATCTCCGCCGGACAACTCGCTCCGGTTCGCCGGATCAACCACCGCGAGTTCGTCGCCGCGCACCCGCACTTGCGTCCGGAACACCTGATCGATCGTCTCTTCGGACCACCACCCCTTCGAGGTGTATTCGTCCACCTTGCTGCGAGGGTGCAATCCCCTGTGTGTCTTGTTCATTCGCGTCTCGTTTCAGTTCTCGTAACGGCCGGAAATGTCGATCACGTCGCCCTGCTTCTCGAACGCCTGGGTGGCGGCGTTCCACTCGAACGGCTGGAATGCCAGGATTCCCAATGCATGATCGGCGGTCATCGTGAACTTGATTCCGTCGATGAACATCGGCGGGTGGTAGTCCTGCGTGCGCGCGGCACTCATGATCGTGGCGCGTGAGAGTCCGTCGGACGACTGAGAGGCCCGAGTGAAGTTGTCCACCAACAGGTCACCGATGGCCCAGCCGTTCACGGTGTAACTGTTGGTCGGGGAATCGGCACCGTGAGCAGCTGCACCGGCCAGGTAGTCACGCACCGCCGCGTCGTCCTTGTAGAGAGCGTTGTTGGGATCCTTGAGCCACACCATCACCTGCTGCCCGTCGGCAGCATCACCGGCGGGTGCGTACAGGGTCGCACCGTCGACGCAGTTCGACGGCTGTATCACGGTGTCGGGCTTCCATCCGACGCGTCCGATCGCCTGAGTGATCGCGAGGCAGTCGGTGGTGACACCGGCAACCACCAAAACCTCGGCGCCGCTGGCCTTGAGAGTCGACGCCGCCGTCTTGGGGTCGGTCAAGGCTTCCTCGGCCGCAATCTCGAAGTTGGTTCCTTCGATCGCGGATTTGAAGCCGTTGGCGATCCCTTGTCCGGACTCCGTCTGGTTCGTGGCCAGTGCAACTTTGGCGCCGTTCGGGTACTTCTTCTTCAAGCTTTCGACCACGACCTCCATCTCGACGCCCGGGTCCGGTAGATACTCCGTGGTCCACGGAAAGTCTTCGATGACCCGGAACTCGGGCATGCCTGCCTGCGCAAAGAGGAGCGGCACGCACGCGGTGGTCTGATCGTCCGCGATCGCGTTCAACTGCCCGGCTCCGAAGGTGCCCAGAACGTCGACCTTGTCCTTCTGAATGAACTCTCCGACATTGGCTTTGGCGCGCTCCGGGGAGAATGCATCGTCCTTGACCACGACGTCGAGCTTGACACCGCCGACACCACCGGCCGCGTTCGCCACCTCGAACCGTGCTCGCATTCCTTCGATCACGTTGCCGACTGCGTCGGCGAGCGGGCCGGACGTCGGCCCACTCCAGCCCACCGTGAGTTTGTCGGTGATCGGCGCTGCAGCACCACTGGGGTCGCTGCAGTCGTCGACCGATACTGCGCCGGCCGATATCGACGTGTCGCTCTCTGCGTCGGAGCTGCCTCCGCAGGCCGAAAGGAGTAGTGCTGCAGCGGCGATGACTGCGGGAATCGTGGTCTGCCTTTTCATGTCGTCCAATTCCTTGCTGTGAGTGGAGAGAAACGATTGCGGGCGAGGGAGATGGTGCTCAGGTGCGAGGCTCACCCTCGCGATATTTGGGATGATCTGCGGGAACCACGAGGACGAACCGTCGGAGAACGCTGTTGATTCGGCCGACGATTCCGTCAGGCATCAAGAACACGATCGCGATCAGTACCGCGCCGAACACCACTCCCGACACGGGGCCGTCGGTGACGCTGCCGGTGTAGTACGGCAGGAACACCACTGCCGTTGCCCCGACGATCGGGCCGAATTGGGTTGCGATTCCGCCCAATACCAGTCCGGTGATGAACTCGATCGACTTCATCAGCGAGAAGGACTCGGGCGAGAGCGCGCCGATGTACATCGTGAACAGCGAACCTGCCAGGCCCGTGATCGCGCCGGAAAGCCCGAAGGCGAGAATCTTGACCTTCGCGACATTGATGCCGTTTGCGGTCGCCGCGATCTCGTTGTCGCGCACCGCGACCATAGCCAGACCGAATCGACTCTTGACGAGATTGCGGATCAGGAGCATGACAACTGCCAGCGTCACCACCGACACCCAGAAGATCCAGAGGTAGGTGTCGGCTCGGGTCAGACCGGTCCATTTCGGCGGGACCAGAAGATTTGCACGAACGACCATGCCGGCGGCGCCACCGGTCAGATCGCCCGTCTTGCGGATCACTTCGGGAAATGCCACAGCAACGGCGAGCGTAACGAGAGCCAGATACAGCCCCTTGATCCGCAACGAGGGAAGACCGACGAGAAGCCCTAGTGCAAAACACAATACGACTGCCATCGGAATCGTGGTCAAGGGTGAGTATCCGCGATCGACGATCAGAACGCCGGTCGTGTACGCGCCTAGGCCGAAGAAAGCAGAATGGCCGATCGACAGAAGCCCGGTGTATCCGCTGACGATATTCAGTCCGGCAATGGCAATCGCAATGATGAAGACGCTCGTGAACTGCCCCACGCGAAACGGCGCGCTCTGTGACGCGAGAAGCAACGCACACACGGCGGCCACAAGCAGAACCAACTGGAGTACCCGGTACGAGGTCGATCCGGCGACCACTACACGCGGTCGCCCGACCGCCTTCTCGGCGACCGCAGGTTCATTTCTCTCGGCAAGCGTCGTCATACCCGCTCCAGTTTCTTGGTACCGAACAGTCCATTGGGTCGGACGAAGAGGATCACCACGATGATCAACAGGGCGGACGTCTGCTGCAGCGAGCCGCCGATCACCGAAATGTAGCCGCTGAGCATCGATTCCAGGACACCGATCGTCAACCCGCCGACCACGGCGCCGACGAGACTGTCCAGACCGCCGAACAGCGCTGCGGCGGATGCTGCGATGAAGATCGGGAACATGGTCGTGAGACCGAGTTGTTGCGGCGAGAGCGGAGTGACCAGGACACCGGCCAGGGCACCGATCGCGGCCGCAACACCCCAACCGATCGCCAGGATCCGGCTGGTCGAAACCCCCGCGAGATTGGCAGATTCGGCATTGTCCGCGACTGCACGCATGTGCAAACCGACTCTCGTCTTGCGAAAGAGCAAGGACATCAACACAAGTAGGACAACGAGCGCCACAAGTACGCCGAGTGCGTCGCCGTACACGCGCGCACCGCCCACCGAGATGTAGTCGGTGGGACCGTTCGGGAACGGGCTTGGCATGATCTTCGTATCGCTCCCCCACAGCATCCCGGCGAGTGAGTTGAGCCCGGTGAACAATCCCAGTGCCACGATCAGCACCGCCATGTCGCTTCGACGCTGTACCGGCCGGATCAGCAGACGCTCCATCAACGCTCCGAGCAGGAACCCCAATGCAAGGGCCGCTCCGATCGCCGACCAGATCGGCCACGACATCGTCGTCAGCCACCAAGCGACAAAAGTTGTGAACAGCGCCAACTCGCCCTGAGCGAAGTTGATCGTGCCGGTGGCACGAAACACCACCACGAGTGCCAGCGCGAGAATTGCGTAGATCGACCCGTTGGTCAATCCCGAGATGAGTCGTTCGAGAAAGAGTGTCACCGTTTACTCCTGGTACCCGAGGTAAGCGCTGCGCACGACGTCGTCGGAACGAAATTCCTCGGGCGTTCCGGCAGCGACGATGATGCCTACGTCGAGCAGGAATACCTTCGTCGCGAGTTTCATCGCGAGATCGGCGTTCTGTTCCACGATCAGCAATGCAGTTCCATCGCTCCGGTTGATCGCACCGAGCGTGTCGAATAATTCGGCGATGACGATGGGGGCAAGTCCCAGACTGGGCTCGTCGCACAACAGTAAGGTGGGACGGCTCATCAACGCCCTTGCGACTGCGAGCATCTGCTGTTCACCGCCGGACAGCGAACCGGCCAACTGTGTGGACCTCCTCGCGAGCACCGGGAAAGTCTCACACCACCGCTCGATGTCGGCCTCGATCTCCGCCTTGTCCTTACGAAGCGCAGCGCCGACGAGAAGGTTGTCACGTACCGACAGTTGTCCGAGAGTTCCACGGCCCTGTGGGACAAGGCTGACGCCGGCGGCGACGGCGCGTTCAGGTTTGGATCCCAACGGCGAACCGTTGAAGGTGATCGTTCCCTGATGCGGAATCAATCCGGCCAGAGCACGCATCATGGTGGTCTTGCCGGCACCGTTCGCGCCGAGAACGACAGCTACCCCGCCGGGTTCCACGTCGAGCGAAATCCCGTGCAGTACGTTGCCTCGCCCGTAACCGGCATGCAGATCGTCGACGCTGAGCAGGGTCATGCCGCACGCCCCAGATAAGCATTGATCACGGCGTCGTTCTGCTGGATCTCCGCCGGAGTACCCTCAGCGATCTTGTGGCCGAAGTTCAGTGCGACAACATGATCGGAGATACCCAGCACCAATCCCATGTGGTGTTCGACCAGAAGCGCGCCAAAGCCGAAGTCGTCGCGGAGCGAGACGATCAGTTCTCCCAACTCCTTGACTTCGCTGTGTGTGAGCCCACCGGCGGGTTCGTCGAGCAGAAGCAGCGAAGGCTCGGACATCAATGCTCGTGCCAGTTCGACACGCTTGAGAGTTCCGAACGGTAGACCGGACGCGGGTGCGTTGGCGACGTCGACGAGTTCGAGACGTTCGAGCAGGTACCAGGCCTTCTCTCGTAGTTCTCGGACTCGGGCGCGCGCCGGAGGCCAACCGAGAAGCCCACTCGCGAGCCCGAAGCGGCCTCGCGACGATCCCCCGACCATCGTGTTGTCGAAGACGCTCATGCCGCCGAACAGAGCGAGATTCTGAAAAGTTCGGGCGATCCCGGCAGATGCCAACGCATAGGGGCGCAATCCCAAGAGGTCGGTTCCTTGCCAGGTGATGACACCGCGACTCGGTTCGTAAATCCTTGTGATGCAGTTGAACAGCGTGGTCTTACCAGCGCCGTTGGGTCCGATGAGTCCGCAGATCTGACCCGCGCGGACGTCGAAGCCGACGTCGTCGAGAGCCGTGACTCCGCCGAACTCGATCGACACGTCGGAAAGCGTGAGTACGACCGGTGCATTCCCAGGTTGTGCGGGTGGTGTGTTTCCAAGCATTGGTTTCACCTCCTCGTGACACTTCAATTAACAGTGTGATAGAGATTACTACAGTAAGCAGAGGCACTCCGTCAACGTGCGGCCCCCGATCCGGAGCCGAGAAGGGACATCATCGTGAGGTCCAACAACATTCACGCAGTCGACAGCGGCGGGGGCCCAGACGTCAGGGACTACAGCCCGGTCGACGCTCTCGTCGCCAAGCAGGAAATCTACGAAGTTCTGGCTCGTTTCCTCCGAGCCGCAGACCGCGGCGACGTCGAGGACGCCAGGCGGTGTTATCTGCCCGGCGCAACCGAAGACCACGGGGGTGTCTTCACCGGCACCGCCGACGACTACATCGACCACATCGCCGGGGCCATCACCCACCCACGGTCGCTGACCACCCACGCAATGACCAACGTCTTGATCGAACTCGACGGGAATGCCGCAGACGTCGAGTCTTACGTGCTCGCATTCGCGCGAATCAAGCACTCGTCCGGCATAGCCGACACACTCACCTCAGCGCGCCTGATCGACCGCTTCGGGTACGAGGACGGCCGGTGGGGAATCCGCCACCGCGCACTGCGGTGGGACTGGAACCACGACATGGCCACAGCCGAAGGCTGGATCTTCGGGATGCTCGCGCCTGAAACGTCATTGAAGAAGAGCAAGAAATTCCCCGACGACCTCATCTACACCCGGCAGACACAGGAGAACTCATGACAACGTTTCGCGGAACTCCGGTCGAGGGCGCGACCGTCCTCGTCACCGGAGCCAATCGAGGCCTCGGCCTGGCTTTCGTCCAACAGGCGAAGTTGATGGGCGCAGCCAAAATCTATGCAGGGGTGCGAAATCCCGACGAGGTGCCGGCAGAGCTCCGAGCCGCCGGTGCACACATCGTCGAACTCGACGTCACCGATCCAGGACTCGTCGACGCGGCCGCCGGGGTGTGCGGTGACACCACGGTCGTCGTCAACAACGCCGGACTGTTCACCGGGAATCGCTTGATCGAGGCCGACGACCGAGAGGGCGCTCGGGCCGAGATGGAGGTCAACTACTTCGGGCCTTTGACGATGATTCGAGCCTTCGCGCCGGTGCTCGCAGCCCGCGGTGGAGGATCGATAGTCAACGTGTTGTCAGTCGCCGCAATCGCACCCACCGCCTTCATGGGCGGCTATTCACCAGCCAAGGCGGCTACTCTGTCACTCGGCGGCATCGCTCGCGCCGAACTCGAACCGCACGGCATCACCGTCACCTCGTTGATCGTCGGCAGCGTCGACACCCGCATGGCGTCACACGTGCAGGGCCACAAGGAGAATCCTCTCGACATCGCCGCGACCGGACTCGCCGCGATGCAACGCGGCGAGTGGACGTGCGACACCGATTTCATGGCAATCGATGCCCGTGCGCGCCTGGCTCGCGACCCGATTCGGTACGAACGTGGCCTGGGCAAGCTCCTCTTCGCCGGCGAACTGACCACCCGATCATGACCGATCCGATTCGTGTTGCCCAGAGGGCGACCGGAGCCATCGGCAAGACCGCGCTACGCGGAATCATCGATCGCCCCGACCTCGAGTTGGTCGGCCTGTACGTGTACAGCGACGCCAAGGCCGGTCGCGATGCCGGCGACATAGCCAGACGCGCGCCGACGGGCGTGATCGCCACACGCAGCGTGGACGAGATCATCCGCTCGCGCCCACAGGTTCTCATCCACAGTCCACGTTTGCAGATTCCGTACGAACGCCACGACGACGATCTGTGCCGTCTGCTTCGCGCCGGGATCAACGTGATCACGACGGCCGGGCAGCACTTCCCCCGCGCACACGGCACCGAGCGCGAGCACATGTTCGCCCAAGCATGCAAGGAAGGTGATTCGACGCTCTTCGGCGTCGGGGTGAGCCCGGGTGTCATCGGTGAGCGATTGGCGTTGGCGCTGACGGGAACATCGATCGAACTCGACCGCATCACGATCGACGAGGTGCTCGACGCTCGCGGAATGCCTGACCCCGACTTCGCGTTCACCGTCATGGGAATGGGCTCGCCCCCGGAAGAACTGGACGGCACCGGGCCGTTACCCTCGCTGTACGCGTCGCTGTATCTGGAAACCATCGCGTTCATGTGCGAACGACTGGGCATCACCTACGACGAAGTCGTGTCCGATCACAGGGTCGTCGCGGCGCGAACGGATCTCGACGTCGCCGCCGGACGCATCGCCGCGGGAACCGTCGGAACCACCGAATGGCGCTGGCACGCAATCGTCGACGGAAAGCAGTTCCTCACTCTGGCCATCATCTGGACCATGGAACCCGATCGCGAGGAATACGTGGGGCGCGATCAATGGGAGGTCCACCTGTACGGCAAACCCGAGATCGTGATGACCGTCAATCTCGTCGAACCACAAGATCCGAACAGCCGGACAACCGCCGGTCAGTTCATCACTGCGGGCCCGGCACTGCGCGCCGTCGAGCATGTACTCGCTGCTCCCACAGGCATTTTCGAACCCCCTGTCTTTGCCCCCTTCAGATTGGAGCATTCAGCATGACCACTCAGCCGACGGCCGTAGGTTCGACTGCCACCCGTGAACCCGCCACCCGCGAACCTTCTGTGAACGCGCTCCTACCCGATGGTCGCCCCGTGCAGAATCTCGAAGACTTGCTGCGCAGCCGGGCGATTGCCAGTCCGGAGAGCACCGCCGTCATCTCCGATGACGGCCGTACCAGTTTCCGCGAGCTGGACATCGAAGCAAATCGTGTCGCGAATGCACTTCTCCGCGATGGTGTTCGAACAGGTGACCGGGTGGCGTACATCGGCGCCAATGCACCGTCTTTCCTCTCCGTCCTGTACGGATCTTCGAAGATGGGCTCGATTCTGACGGCCGTCAACAATCGGCTGGCACCGGGCGAGGTCGACTACATCCTGAGCAACAGCGAGCCGACCGTCGTCGTACTCGGAGCAGGCGATGAGGGCCTCTCCGACGTCGCCGCGGCGGTCGGTAGCGTCCGGACCGTCGTCACGGTGGACGGTTCCGCAAACTCGGTCTCGTGGAGCGACTGGCTCTCCGGTGCAGGGGACGACGACCCAGGAGTGTCACGCCTTCCCGACGATACCGCGCTGATCTTCTACTCGTCGGGAACCACCGGCCACCCCAAGGGAATCGAACTCACCGGCGCGAACCTCGGCCGCGCCCTCGCGACCATGTATCACCTGCTCGATCTCGACACCGATTCCGTGGCCATGTGCCCGGTCCCGTTCTTCCATGTGGCGGGGCTGGGTCTCGCTCTTGTCACGACGCTCGGCGGTGGCGCTCTACTTCTCAAGACCATCGCCGGTCCGCTGGAGCTGGTGGCGCTGATGCAGGAGTACCGGGTGACTCATGCGGTCGCTGTTCCCGCGGTGATCAGCGTCCTCACCTCCCTTCCTGCTGTACGCGAGGCGGATTGGAGCGCCCTGCAGTTCCTGGTCTACGGAGCCGCTCCGATGCCACTGCCGCTGTTGCAGGACGCCACCAAGGTCTTCGGATGCAGTTTCCTGCAGGCTTACGGACTCACCGAATCGACCGGCGGTGTCACGATGCTGACCCCGGAAGATCATCGGGCGACCGACGAGTCGACCGCGCATCGGTTGAAGTCGGTCGGGCAGCCGATGTTCGGCGTACCCATCCGCATCATCGATCCCGTGACCCTCGAAGACGTCCCGGTCGGAGCCCGCGGCGAGGTCGTCATCGGCGGCGCCCACGTTATGAAGCGCTACTGGCGCAACGAGGCGGCTACTGCCGCCACCATGTTGGACGGGGGCTGGCTTCGCACCGGAGACGGCGGATCGTTCGACGAGGACGGGTATCTCTATCTCCACGACCGCCTCAAGGACATGATCGTCTCCGGCGGTGAGAACGTCTATCCCGCCGAGGTGGAGAGCGTTCTCTCCGGCCACCCCGGAATCCGGGAGGTCGCCGTAGTCGGCGTTCACTCCGATCGTTGGGGTGAGACTCCCATTGCGGTGGTCGTTCGTTCGGGCGATTCGGCCGTCACAGAAGCTGAGATCATCGAGTGGTCACGCGAGCGGCTGGCTCACTTCAAGTGCCCCAGTGCAGTTCGGTTCGTCGAGGAGCTGCCACGTAACGCGAGTGGAAAGCTTCTCAAGACTCGCTTGCGACAGGACTTCACCTGAGTCCATGACAGGAAATCGGGGCCGATCGCTACGAGCGATCGGCCCCGATTTCTGTCATTCGACGTCAGGCAGGCTCAGTGTGGGTGAATCCGAAACTCGATGCCGCCGAGACTCGGACCGGGCTCGACGGCAGACGCGCCGCTCGCCGCGGCCAGATCGATTGCGCTGAGCATCGACCGCTCTCCCGGAACAAACGACACGACGCGCGATCCCAGCCTGATCGAGAGTGTTTGCGCCGAATCCGGTTTCTTGCCGAACACTTCGGCCCAGAGCGTCGCCGTCTTGGCCGGATCGGGAGAGGACACGTCGACCCCGAGGATGTCGTCGACCCATGGATCGACCGAAACCTCCTTCTCCGTCTCGTCCCAGAACCACTCGTCGGCGTCGGGAATCTCGTCGAGTTCTACGAGCAGTCCGAGATCACCGGGATGGAGCTGGACGATCCGGTGACCGTAGGCCTCGAGATCAGCCACCGTCCGAACACCAACTGCTGCTGCACGTTCCAGATAGGGCGCGATCTTCGATACCTGGATCGAGAGTGCATAACCGCCCTCCCCTCCGCCCTTTCGGATCCATCTCGCCAACGAGACAGTCTCGTCGAGCGGTGCGACGATCTCCAGAAAGGCTTGCGGCCCGACGGCCAGGGTCTCGTCGGCCAAACCGATGTCTTCGAGCAGTGGATCCGCGAATCCTGGTGCCAGATTCAACGCTTCACGTAATTGCCGGCCGGTCTTGTCCAGATCTCGTGCACCGATCACCACTTGCCGCAAGATCTCCCACGTGCCCGTGCCGGGCGCGTCCGTCACAGTCCGACCGCTTCGGCGGCGGTGTCGGCGGTCTGCCAGCGACGAAGCTCGGCCCCCGGAGCCCATGTCGAATGGGTACCACTCGAAATCCGTTCGGGGAGGCGAAGTTTGCACAGCGGACCGTCTCCGACGCGGGCGGCGTCGAAGATCAGACAGAAGGACGCATCCTCGTTCATGTCAGTGGTCAACGTGATGAGATAACCGTCGTCTTCCGCGGTACCGCCCACACGTGGCGCCATCGACGTCTCGCTACCGTACACACCGTCACCGAAGGAGAATCGCTCCTCGTTCCCCGTCAGCAGGTCATGTTTGACCAAGCCGTCGAACAGGAACCACGACGGTTTACCCGAAGCCGCATATGCGTATCGGTACTTCTCCCCCGCGAAATTCCCGTTCATCATGCCGAATTCGGTGATCGAGTCACTGAGCTGCTCTTCACGCGTGGCTCCGGTGACCAGGTTCAGACGCCAGCGGTGCAGTCGGGTCTGCATGCGATCGAGAGCGAGGAAGCGGAAGGCGCGTTCCCACTGATTGCCCATCCCGTTGTCCGACGGCTCCGGATCGCCCTGGTAGAAACCGTCCAGAACGATTTCGTCCCCCTCTTCGTAGGCGTTCACGAAATGCAGGACATAGGTCGGATCCGCCTCGAACCACTTGATGTCGGCGGTGTTTCCGCGGCGTGGGATGACTCCGAGACGTAGCGGGATATCGGGATGGAAATTCGCGACGTGCGCGCCCTTCTGGAGCAGAACCGGATCCCAGAACAAGGGGCAGTCGTTGAGGATCGCGTAGTTCTCGGTGAAGGCCATGTCGTGTGGCAACCGCGGACCGGGAAGTGGCACGTCGACGTAGTGGACCAACTCGTTGGCCGAGTCCACGACGCCGTAGTGCATGTACGGTGCTTCCTTGCTGTAGTTGAAGAACAGCATTTCTCCGGTCTTGTCGTCCACCTTCGGATGCGCGGATACACCCCATTCGAAGGGGAACTTGCCGTTCCAGCTTTCCTTTCCCAGTGTCTCCGCCGACATCGGATCGAGCCGATACAGATCTCCGCACTGGTAGAAGCTGGTGAGAGCCGTCCCCCGGTGAACGACGACGTCGGTGCTGGACGCGTCCTTCATCCGGGTGCGCGCACCCTTGCCGCCCTCGGGGCGACTGAGTTTGGGAGACTCTGCGAGCCCGGCCCACAAGGCGGCGCCGGCATCCTGCTCGGCCGCCAACCCGTCAGTCCGTACGAATCGATTGCGGTAGAACGACTCTCCGTCACGAAAGCCCACGATGTGAATCATTCCGTCGCCGTCGAAGGGATGATAAGCCTTCATCGAGGGATGGAGCGGATTCTCGGTGTTGCGCAGGTAGACACCGTCGAGGTCTTTCGGAACCTCACCGAATACGACCTCGAGGTTGTCCGCTTTGAACTCGGTGGTCTGGGGTTGCCACGGGCCGGTGCGATACGGGTGATCGTCATCGGCGGGAAGGGTGGACAACAACTTGCCTACGATTTCGACGTCCATGGAATTCTCTTTTCGACTGATGGGGAAAGGCTGGGCTGCACTTTCAGGAAACTGCGTCGACGACAAAACTGACGGTGGTGGCCGTACTTCCACCGAAGTTGAGCGTCGCAAAGCGGCTCGCACCCTCGACTTGGAAACCGCCGGCCGTTCCCGTCACCTGATGGGCCGCGTCGAGAAGCATTCGAACACCACTGGCACCCACCGGATGACCACCGCCGATCAGACCGCCGCTGGGGTTGATCGGTAGCTTGCCGCCCATGGCGATGTCACCACTCTCGATGGCTTTCCACGACTCGCCGGGCGCGGTCAGACCGATGTGGTCGATCGCGAGATACTCACTCGCCGTGAAACAATCATGTGTTTCGATCCCGTCTATCCCGGCCAGGTCGACTCCCGCCCGGGAGAAGGCGCCCATCACCGCATCCCGAACGTGTGGCATCACGTAGGGATTCTCCGCGTCACGCGTCAGTTTCTGTTCGAGACCCAAACCGACGGTGCGGTGACCCCAGCCTGCGATCTGGGCCAGTGGAGTCGCCGCGGCACCAGGGTGGTCACGGAGGTACTTGTCCGTCACCAGCACCACCCCGGCGCCACCGTCGGTCACCTGGCTGCAATCGAATCGTCGAACACCACCTTCCACAACAGGATTGGTGGTGTCGTCACCACCCGCATTTCCGAGTAGATCGGGCACCGCCCAACCGCGTGTCTGCGCATTGGGGTTGTTCTTCGCGTTCGCGAAGTTGATCTGCGAGATCGCGCGAAGGTGAGATTCGTCGATCCCGTAACGCCGCCCGTATTCCTTCGACACACGATCGAACATGTACGGCCACATGAATTTTGCTTCCTGACCTTCGTGTCCGACCCAGGCTGCAGCGCCCAGATGGCCGGCCGCGTCATCACCCGGAACAGTCTTCTCCAGTTCGATACCCATCACCAGAGCCGCGTCGTAGTTACCGGCGCGCAGGTCTGCCATCGCTGCAAGTACAGCGATACTGCCCGATGCGCACGCTGCCTCGTGCCTGGACGAGGGCACACCCCAGAGTTCTGGATGCACGGTGGCGGGCATCGCACCCAGCTGACCTTGGCCGGCAAACAATTGACCGAAGGCATTACCGACGTGGATCACCTCGATGTCGGTGGCAGGAACCTTCGCCGCGGCCAGAGTGTGGTTCACCACCTCTTCGGCAAGGTTCGCGAAATCGAGTTCCTCACGGGTGAAGTTTCGTGCGAAGTCGGATTGGTACCCGCCGAGAATCCAAATGTTCGAAACAGTCATGACCTCTCCCCTTGCCGATCCGGCCTCGGTGACGTCACCGAGATACCCGTGCATCGGCGGTTGTAATTTCATCGCAACCGTACTACAACTAGCAGAGTAACTCTACTAATTGAAGGGTTGAAAATGACTGATGCTTTTGTCCTCGACTACGTGCGCACGCCGCGCGGCCGAGCATCGACGCGAGGCGCCCTCCACGAACACAGCCCAGTGGATCTTGTCGTCCATCTGGCCAAGGCACTGCAAGGTCGAACGAACCTCGCCGCAGAGCAGATCGACGACGTCGTTCTCGGCTGCGCATCGCAGGTGGACGAGCAGGGAGCGAACATCGCGAGAACTGCAGCCCTCCTGGCCGGTTGGGGTGATTCCGTTCCCGGCGCGACTCTCAATCGTTTCTGCGCATCCGGCGTCGACGCGGTCGGCCAGAGCGCAGCCCGCATTCGCAGCGACGACGTGTCCCTCGTCGTGGCCGGTGGCGTCGAAAGCGTCTCCCGCACTCCGATGTTCAGCGATCGAGGACCTCTGTGGACCGACCCGGCAACCATTGCGCAGATCGGCTCCATCCATATGGGTGTTGCCGCCGATTTGAATGCCACGATCGAGGGGTACTCCCGCGACGAGCTGGACGCCTACGGCGTCGAAACCCAGCACAAGGCTGCCGAGGCCTGGCGTAACGGCGCATTCGAGCGGTCCGTTGTACCTGTTCCCGGAAGACACGGTGAACCTGGAATTGCGCACGACGAACTGGTCAGGGCAGACACGACTGCAGAGGGGCTCGCAGCACTGCCTGCCGCCTTCGAAGGGCTCGGCTCCGCCGGTCAGGATGCACTCGCCCTCGCCGCCTACCCTGAGGTCGGCAAGATCGAACACCTGCACACCGTCGGATCCTCTCCCGCCATGGCCGACGGCGCAGCACTCCTCCTCCTCGGATCCGAAAAGGCCGCGGCCAGAGCCGGGTTGACCCCTCGCGCTCGGATCATCGGATCCGCATCGACTTCGGTGAATCCGGTTCTCATGCTCACGGCGGGCCAGAGCGCCGTGGAGGCAGTCATCGCGCGAGCCGGGCTTCGTCCGCAGGACATCGACGTGTTCGAGTTCGCCGAGGCGTTCTCCGCGCTCTGCCTACGGTTCCGTCGCGATCTCGACGCCGGACCGGACCGGATGAACCCCAACGGAGGCACGATGGCGATGGGCCATGCATTCGGCGCTACCGGAGCAATTCTCGTCGGCGCCTGCGTCGACGAACTGGTACGGAGCGACGGACGCTACGGTGTGGCCGCGGTCAGCGGCGCCGCCGGTGTCGGAGTCGCGGTTCTCGTCGAACGGATCGCCTCATGACCGCCAGTTCGCTTTCGGGCCGCGTTGCCGTCGTCACCGGAGGGGGTAAGGGCCTCGGCCGTGCCGTCGCACTGCATCTCGCGAGCCGAGGGGTCACGGTGATCGTCAACAATCGAAATCGCACACTCGACGCGCGCGGCCGTGGCCCCGCAGATCAGGTTGCCGACGAGATCCTCGAAGCCGGTGGCCACGCCGTCGCCAACCACGACGACGTCACCGACCCCGAGGTCGGCCGAAAGTTGGTGGACGAGGCTCTCACTCGCTTCGGACGACTCGACTTCTGCATCACCAGCGCCGCGGTCAGCGGTCCACAGATGCTCCATCGCACCACCGCCGAAAACCTCAGTACCGTCATCACGACAAACGTCGTCGGGACCGCACTGGTTGCCGCCGAAGCCTCCCGAGTGATGCGCGAAGCCGGATTCGGGCGCATCGTGATGATTGCCTCGACCGCAGGACTGCACGGCGAACCGACCGTATCCGCCTATGCCGCCAGCAAGGGAGCCGTGATCGCCCTGGGGCGCACCGCAGCGGCCGAAGGTGCGAGCCACAACGTCTTCACCAATGTCGTTCTGCCCTACGCCACTACGCAGATGACCGAGTCCGGAATGGACCCGCGATTCATCGACATCATGGGTGCCGACCTGGTAGCTCCGGTGGTCGCTGCCCTCGTCGATCCCGAGTCCACGACCAACGGGCAGGTGATCGTCACGGCAGGCAACGGGGTGCGTTCGGCCGACGCCGTCGAAGGCTCGACCGCCTTCCTGCCCACCACCACAGAACTCGATGCCAAAGCACTCGACGCACTACTCGTGACCAGCCGGCTCGGCACTTCCCACACCTATCCGAGCGCTCAGGAAGCCTTCGCGGACTTTGCTTCCGAACTGCTCGACCACCACAATCAGAAAGCGCGCGCATGACCGACATCCCACTGGGCGATCTTGCACTGAACTTCGGTGTGAGCGCACTCGCCGTGCTCGTCTTCATCGCAGTCGTGATGGCCGTCGCCATCCGGATGAACAATCACTCGATCATCGACATCTGTTGGGGGCCTGGATTCGCCGTCGTCGCCGTCGTCTCGTACGTGACGTCCATCGGATCGGACGGCAACGATCTGCGTCGCCTCGTGGTCCTGGCGCTGACCGTGGTGTGGGGAATGCGACTGGGCCTCTACATCGGTTTCCGTAACCGTGGGCACGGGCAGGACAAGCGCTACACTGCCCTGCTCAAACACCAACAGGGCCCGCTGGTTCCGTTCCTGATCCGTAAGATCTACGGACTCCAGGGCGTCCTCATTCTCGTGGTCTCGCTGCCCGTTCAGTTCGCGATGTACGAGTTTCGGACTCTCGGAATCCTGGGCGCGATCGGCATCGCAGTCTGGACAATCGGCTTCGTCTTCGAATCGGTTGGCGACTACCAACTTTCCCGCTTCAAGGCTGACCCGGCCAATGCCGGCAGGGTAATGGATCGTGGGCTCTGGGCCTGGACCCGCCATCCCAACTACTTCGGTGACGCATGCGTCTGGGTCGGACTCTTCATCCTCGCATTAGGTGATCCATTGGCACTGATCACGATCGTCTCGCCGATCGTCATGATCAAACTGCTGGTGAGCTACAGCGGTAAAGCCCTGCTCGAACGCGGCATGCGTAAGAGCAAGGGGCAGGCCTACGACGACTACGTGGCCCGGACCAGCGGATTCTTTCCCCGCCCGCCACGCCCGGCACGAAACCACGCGTCATGAGCGCCCCCACGAGTGGTCTCGCCGACGTCTTCGACCTGGAATCGACCGGCCCGGACCGGTGGCAAGGGTCGAATGACGGTGTTCGGCTACCTCAGTTGTTCGGCGGCCAACTGGTCGCCCAGTCGATTCTCGCGGCCGGGCACACGGTCACCGACGGAAAAGCGATCAGTTCCGTCCACACGCACTTCCTTCGCCCGGGTTCGCCGAATCACGCGACAGAGTTCTCGGTAGATCGACTTCGCGACGGAAAACGCCTGTCCACCAGAGGCGTCGACGTCCACCAGGACGGACGACTCGTCTGCCGCTCGACGGTCTCGGCCTCCTCGATCGACGAGGGCATCACTCACAGTCGGGCAACTCCCGCAGCGCTCCCACCCGAAGAGTGCGTGACCCTGCAAGAGTTGGCCGAGGCTGACGGCGGACTGGGCGAAGTGTGGGAAGAGTTCTCCGCCATCGAAATTCGTGTGTCGCCACTCGATCTGCAGTCCCCTACGACGCATTCGGCGGCGCCTCCGCGCAACATCTGGATGCGGTCGGCGCAGCCCCTGAGCGACGATCCGCTGATTCACGTCGCTGCTCTCGCCTATGCCAGCGATCTGATGCTGATGGCAACCGCGCTGACTCCGCACGGCTACGACATCGGGCAGGAGCACTCGCTCGACACGGACTGGACGGGTGTGTCCCTCGATCACACGATGTGGTTTCAGCGTCCGGTACGAGCGGACGAGTGGCTGCTCTTCGAGCACTCGACACCCACAGCTCACGCCGGCAGAGCAGTCGTGAATGCCGCGGTCTTCGATCGATCCGGACTCCAGATCTGCCAGATCACTCAGGAAGCGTTACTCATTGCCCGTGTCGAGTGATTCCCGACTCTTTCTGCAGACCACTCGGTACGGTCTCGCGGTGCCCCCGGATGCGCGGCCTATGATTTCGGGGTGGTACGAGTGAATGCAGCCGGATCTTCGACACCCACCGCGTCGACGGGCGTCACCGAGTTGCCTGCCGGTGGTCCCAACGCACTGGCCGTCACGCTCGGACTGTTGGGGGACGAGTGGAACCTCTGGATTCTGCGATTCGCCCTGTTGGGGTCGCGACGATACAACGACTGGCTGGCGCTCGGGGGAATCTCCAACTCCGTATTGTCCTCACGGTTGGCGGTCCTGACGGCCGGCGGAATGCTCGAGCGTCGTGAGTATCAGCAGAACCCGCCCAGGCACGAATACTCGGTCACCCGCAAAGGGCAGTCGATCTGGCCCGTCCTCATCACCATGTGGTCGTGGGAGAAGCAGTGGGCGCCCAACGAAACCCAGCCGCTTCCACCACTGCGGCACAGCACCTGCGGACACGACTTCACCCCGATCCTGCGCTGCAAGGAGTGCGGCGAGGACGTGGACGTACGGTCCCTGGACTCCGAAATGGGCCCGAGTGGCGACTTCTCACGCAGTGTCCCGGAAGCAACATCGCGACGACGCTCCACCAAGTCCGAACGCCGTCCGGAAATTCTGGCTCACACGATGGAGCTCGTCGGCAATCGCTGGTCAGCGGCGATCATCGGTGCAGCTTTCCGAGGCGCTCGCCGCTACGGAGAGTTCGCCGAGATCACCGGGGCACCACCGGCGATAGTCGCGGATCGCTTGAAGCACCTCACCGAGATCGGTGTGATGGAAACGCGTCCGCTTCCGGATCGCCCACAGTGGTCGGAGTATCGACTCACCCCCAAGGGCACGGCGTACTTCCCCGTCGTGATGTGCATGATCTCCTGGGGTCAGCGTTGGTTCAGATCCGCGGACGGCCCCGACATCGTTCTCCATCACAAGACCTGCGGTAAGCGATTCGAAGCACGCTTGGGTTGCAGTGTGTGTGGTGAAGAATTGAGGTCTTCGGACATTGAGGCGATCGACCTCACCACCTCGGTTCACGTACCGGGGTCCGGCTGGTCCTGAGGTCCCCGCTCAGCCGGTCGTGCGGATCCGGTCGAAGCTCCGACCTCGGTGTTCGAGCGGCAGCCGGTCCCCTCGCCCGAACAATTTGTTGCGCAGCGTCCCTGCTTCGTAGTCGCTCTGGTAAGCGCCCCGTTTGATCAGCTCCGGAATCACATGCTCCACAATGTCTTCGAAGGTTCCCGGAGTCACCGCGTACGCCAGATTGAAACCGTCGACGTCGGTCTCGGCAACCCACTCCTGCAACTCGTCGGCGACCTCCGCGCCCGAACCGACGACGATCGGGCCCAGCCCTCCGATGCCCGCCCACTCCGCGATGTCTCCCACCGTCCACTCGCCACCCTTCTCGTCGGCCTGACGAAACGATGCGACCGCGGATTGAATGGCGTTGCTCTCGACGTTCCCGATCGGCTCGTCCGCTCGGTATCCGGAAAGGTCGATTCCCATCCACCCCGAGGTGAAAACGAGCGCGCCTTCACTACTGGCGTAACTGCGGTAGTCCTCGAGCTTCGCCTGCGCCAACTCGGGGGTTCGGTCGGTGATGATCGTCAACAGTGTGTAGATGCGGGCCGCGTACGGATCTCGTCCGACCTTGGTCAGCTCGTTCCGGATGCGCGCAACGGTGTCTTTGAGAATCGCTTTTGTCGGTGCACCGACAAAGATCGCCTCGGCATTCTCGGCGGCGAACCGAACCCCGCGAGGCGACGCGCCCGCCTGGAAGATGACCGGCGTCCGCTGCGGAGAAGGTTCGGAGATGTGGATGCCCGGAACCGTGAAGTGCTTGCCCTCGTGCTCGATCGGATGAACTTTGGCGGGGTCCGTGTAGACCCCGGTGCTTCTGTCACGCACCACCGCGTCGTCTTCCCACGACGTTTCCCACAACTTGTAGAGAACTTCGAGGTACTCGTCCGCGTGGTCGTAGCGATCGTCGTGCTGGAGTTGGTCGTCCTCGCCCATGTTCCGTGCGGCCGACGGGAGGTATCCGGTTACCACGTTCCACCCGATTCGCCCGTTCGTCAGATGATCGAGGGTGCTCAAGCGCCGAGCGAACGGGTACGGATGCTCGAAGGCTGTACCTGCGGTGATACCGAAGCCCAGGTGCTCGGTCACGGCAGCCATAGCCGATGCCAGCAGCAGCGGGTCCGAGACCGGAACCTGCGCGCCCTGCCGCAGCGCTGCGTCGTGATTGCCGCCGTACACGTCGTATGTTCCCAACACATCGGCCAGAAACAGCCCGTCGAATCGTCCACGCTCGAGGAGCTTCGCCAATTCCGTCCAGTACCTCAGATCCGTGTACCTGGACGACTGGTCTTCCGGGTGGCGCCACAGACCAGGCGATTGGTGGGCGACGCAGTTCATGGCAAAGGCGTTGAAGCGGATTCTGCGGGTCATTCCCGCACCATGCCGCGCCTGCTCCGCGGTGACCACCATTGCGATCAGTGCGATCGGTTCGGCCGGCAGCTTGCACGCGATAACACCGTCGACTTCGCGACCTCGTCGGCGGGCCGCTACACTGACTAGCGCAGCTGTGACGCCTGAGGCTTCGTGCCGACAGGCCGAGCGGATGCAACAGCAGCACCGAGAAGCGAAAACCCCGGCAGCACAGGGTTTTCAGCGCTTGTCGGTAACGCTCCCCGCCCTCGTAGCTCAGGGGATAGAGCATTCCTCTCCTAAAGGAAGGGTCGCAGGTTCGAATCCTGCCGAGGGCACCAGGTGGGACTCTCCCCCACATCGGCGCGACCGACGTGCCATTCTTGAATTCATGACGACGCCTCACTCCACGGCTACTCCCCCGAAGAACATGTCTTTGATCCCGGGTGGGACGTACTGGATGGGCTCCGAAGACTTCTATCCGGAAGAACGCCCAGTTCATCAGGTCACAGTCGACGGATTCTGGATGGACACGACGGCGGTGACGGTCGCCGAGTTCCGACGCTTCGTGAAGGCAACCGGCCACGTCACCACTGCGGAAATCGCCCCGGATGCCGCCGACTATCCCGACGCCGATCCTGCCCTCCTCGTTCCGGGCTCGTTGGTCTTCACATCACCATCCGGTCCGGTCTCACTCGACGACTACACCCAGTGGTGGTCGTTCACTCCCGGCGCCGACTGGCGCCACCCCGAGGGAGTCGACAGCAACATCGGGGGACGTGAACGGCACCCGGTCACCCACGTGTCGTATTTCGACGCTCAGGCCTACGCCGCGTGGGCCGGCAAGGAACTCCCGACCGAGGCCGAGTGGGAGTTCGCCGCCCGCGGTGGACTCGATCGCCAGGCCTATGTGTGGGGCGATCACGACTCTCCGGGCGGGCGGCCTGGTGGCAATGTGTGGCAGGGACAGTTCCCCTGGGAGAACCTGCTCGAGGACGGGTACGAGCGCACAGCGCCGGTCGGAAAGTTCCGGCCCAACGGCTACGGGCTGCTCGACATGGCCGGGAACGTGTGGGAGTGGACAGCCGATCACTACACGTCCGACCACGCCCACAGTTCCAAGAACGTCGCGCCGACCTCGTCGTGCTGCATTCCTCGTAATCCCCGAGCGGAGTTCGCCACGGAGGCCTTGGCGGGCGAACCCTACGCACGACGGGTGATCAAGGGCGGCTCACATCTGTGCGCACCGAACTACTGCTTGCGCTACCGCCCTGCCGCGCGGCAGGCCGAATCCGAGGAGTCCTCGACCTGCCACGTCGGCTTCCGGTGCATCATCCGCATTCCGCAGTAGAAGGACGCGTCAGGTAGTCCGCTGGAGCACAGAATCAAAGAATCCCTGAACGTGAGTGACCATCGGCGCGAGCTGATGTGACACCGAGTCGATCACCACTTCTTTTACGTCCATTCCTGCCCGGCGATAGTTGTTCTGCAATGACGCAATTCGATCACCCCGGGTCGCGCCGGCGTCGTTCGCTCCTGGCATCCATCTGGACTGCTCTGGTGTGACCGCGATGACGTCTCGCCCGTCATCGTTTCCACCGATGACAGTCTGAACCGATACCGCGGCAAGACTTTCGAGGTCGATGTCGTGCCCGAACACAGTCGAGGCGTTTCCGATGCCCACCCACCAATCGCGCGCGCGATCCAACAACGTCACATTGCCGGGCGCACCGATCGAGACCGCAAGAACTCGTTGCGGATGAACAAGGAAGAACCGATGAGCGAACTGAGCGCCCCCGGAGAATCCGAACAGTAATACTTCGGGGTCGAACTCCAGTTCCACCCAGCCGGCAAGATCGTCGAGCATGTCGATCAAAACGCGGTCGAACCGAATTCCTTCGTACTCGAGGGATTTGTAATTGTCACCGTCGGCCGGATTGCCGATCCCGGCGGGGAATAGTGGCGCAAGCAATGTGGTTCCCGTCGTTTCCGCCCAGTCCAGAAATAACTCGCGCAGGGACTCGGCGGCCCGGTCGCTCCCGTGTACGAGCACAGCAACACGACCACTGGGATGAGAAGGGATGAAACTGAAGTGACTGAACCGCTGGTCCTTCGAACACGCCGTCCCCGGAATCCGTCCGCTACGTGGGTATTTCACGTCCAACTCCATTCAACAGTTCTCGTTTACAGTGCGAGCGCGGACTGACGGAGAATCTCCGCCAATTGACTGCTTATCCCCGGCTCCATTCTCGACGTGGCAACACGGATATGCGGCAACGCCCCCGTCGAATACGACGTCTCGCCGGCAAGGGCCAGGATCCCGTGCGCTGTGAGATGCTCGATCGCCTTCGCCTCGTCGGTCACGGGAATCCAGACGCAGAACCCGTCCCTGGCGGGCACATCAATGCCGTTGGCGTGCAACATCGACGTCAATGCGAAGAGCCTTTCTGCGTAAATGCCTCGGGCGCGAGCGACGCCCTCAGCCGTCACTTCGTCCTGCAGCAACCACGCCAAGGCACTCTGCAAGATTCGTGATGTCCACTGTCTTGTCAATCGGATCTGCGCATGGACAGTGGCCATCCGAGCAACAGTCGTTCCGATGACTGCCAGCCGCAGATCAGGCCCGTACGACTTCTCATAGGACTTGATGTGGATCGTCCGTTTGGGGAGATACTCGCCCACACTGTTGATATCCACCAACGATAGAGCATTCAGATCGTCGTACTCCACGATCATCGCGGAAGTATTGCGCTTCAGTACTTCCGCGATCCGCCATGCGCGGTCCGTAGCTGTTGCATTACCCGTCGGCACCTGAGCTCTCGGCTGATAGAAGACCACAACAGGACGCGTCTTCATTGCTTCCTCGAGATGCATCAGTGACAACCCGCCCTCGACGTACGGCACGGGCACCACGGTCAGACCCAGATCCGACATGAGGTTGAGCAACTGTGGTTGCGTCGGGGATTCAACCACAATTCGATCGCCGGGAACCGAAAGTGACTGTAAGACAGTCCATATAGCATCAGATGCGCCGTTCGCCACTGCGAATGCCTCAGCGGGGTACGGCCACTCGGGCTCCACGACATCTCTGAGCGCGGGAAGGATGGGCGAATCGTAGTACTGGTCGAGTCCCGGCATCTCCGATGCACTGACCAACGCCGGTTTCAGCGAGGGCAACAGGTCAGGGTCGGGATAAAGCAACCGCATGTCGAACCGGGCCGGGATGATGGATGCCGGTTCGATTCGCGTCACCAATCCCGCCGGGCTGCTGACTCGGGTTCCCGACTTACCGCTGCCCATGATCAGCCCTCGTTTCTTGAGCAGACTCCACGCCGAGGAGACCGTCGCCGGACTGACCCGGAGAACCTCGGCCAACGAACGCACGTGGGGCAGTGCGTCCCCCGGCGTCAGTTCACCTGTCCTGATCAGTTCAGCTACGTATGAGGCGATACCCCGGGAGGATGGGTCCTCGATTCTTCTACCCAACAGGGCCGCATCGAACTTGGTCACCCGACCCACAGCGTTCTCCGTCCTTCAAGTCCCTCGCGTCTGCATCGTCCGCTCCTGAATCGAATCATCGGTGCAGGGTGTTCTCCAGGAAGGACTCGGTGATCGGACTCCGCGGCGCCTGCAGCACTTGCTCGGTATGACCGTCCTCGACGATCGAACCGTTCGCCACCACAACGACCCGGGATGCCGCGGCGCGTGCAAAGCCGATCTCGTGAGTGACAACCATCATGGTCGATCCTTCGTCGGCCAGCTGCTTCATCACCGAGGTCACCTCCCCGACGTTAGCCGGATCCAAGGCCGAGGTCGGCTCGTCGAAGAGCAACAACTCCGGCTCCATCGCCAATGCGCGCGCAATCGATACACGCTGCTGTTGTCCCCCGGAAAGGTGCTTCGGGTACGAGTCCGCACGATCTTCCAATCCCACCCTCGACAGTAATCTCAGACCGAGTTCGCGAGCCTTACCCTTGTCTAGGCCTCGAACGTGGATCGGCGCGTCGATCACGTTCCGGAGCACGGTCCAATGGGGAAACAGATTGAAGCTCTGAAAGACCATCCCTGTCTTCTGGCGCTGTCTGGAGATCTTTCCCTCACCGAGCATCCGGAGACCGCGCGGACTCAGTTCACACCCGAGCAACTCACCACCGAGAGTGATTGAGCCACCGTCTGGCCGTTCCAGATAGTTGACGCAACGCAACATCGTCGATTTGCCCGAACCGGATGCTCCGAGAATCGCCACGGTTTCGCCGCGGTGTACGTCCAGGCTGACTCCGCGCAATACTTCATTGTCTCCGTATCTTTTTCGCAAATTGCGAATAGAGAGCAGCGGTTGTCCCGTACTTCTGGTTCGATCCGTCATGACGTCCTCATTCGATTCTTGCGCAAACCCTTCGACACCCACTGCGCAAACCAGGTGCCGGCATTGGTCGACGCGCTTCGGGTGGCACCCTTGGCGTAGTGCGCCTCGATGAAATACTGGAAGAAGTTGAGTACGGTGGTCAGAACGAGATACCAGATACAGGCCACGATCAACAATGGAATCGTTTGGAATGTGTCACTGTAGATTTCCTGAGCCGAGAACAACAGTTCCGCGCCGCCGATGACGCTCACGATGGACGTAGCCTTCGTCATGCCGATGATCTGACTGAATGTCGGCGGGACAATGAACCGCATCGCTTGCGGCAGTTGAATTCTCAGGAAGATCGACATCGGCTTCATGCCGACCGACTTGGCAGCGTCTATCTGTCCCTCGTCGACGGATAGAAGACCCGCCCGATAGATCTCGGCCTGATATGCCGCCTCGTGAAGACCGAGACCTACCACCGCAGCAAGAAAGGGGGTTATCACCGAATTCGCCTCGGATTGAATGAATGTCGGTCCGAAGGGAATTCCGATCCCGAGAACCGGAATCAACAGTGCGATATTGAACCAGAAGATCAACTGAACAAGCTGCGGAGTTCCACGAAAGACCCAGATGTATCCCGATGCGATCGCGCGAAGCACCGGGTTGTCCGCGATTCGGAACGCGGCGAGTACTCCACCGAACACGACTCCGATGAACATCGCCAGAATCGTCAAGTAGCACGTCACCACCAGACCCTTCAATATTTGTTCACTGCTCAGATATTCGGCGACGACATCCCATTCGAAGTTGGGGTTTCGGACCATCATGTTGACGAGTTGAGCGAGAAGAACTCCGACGACAACTGCCGTGAACCACGTCCACGGCCTCGGCGGACGCTTTGCGATCGACACATCGATCATATCGTCACCGTCAGGGGTCACGCGGGCAGTCCCGAGATCACGCATGTCGCTGGCGGTCATGTCACTTCGCCCTGGCGAGGTCGACACCAGGAGCGTCGAGCATTTGAGCCTGGAGTTCGTAACGGTTCATGATCTCGTCGTAGGTGCCGCTGTCGAACACCTTCTGAAATCCCGCCAGAATTGTCGGCGTCAACGGAGAGCTCAACGGAAGAATCATGCCCTGGTAAAGATTCGAAAATCCGTTGTCGGCATCGTTTCCGGTGATCTCCAGCGCACCGTCCGAAGTCTTTGCATAGTAGGAAAGTGGTGCGCCGGAGGCGAAGAATGCATCAGCGCGCCCCGACTTGACAGACAAAACCCCATCAGGAACCGACTTGAGACCCACCACATTGATCGCCGACTTACCCTCGGCCACACAACGATCGGAACGATCGGTTAGAATTTTGTAGGCAGACCCGGTACCGGCGGGGCCCAGCGCGGAGACCGAGATCCCGCAAACGTCGTCGAGGCCGTTCACACCCTTTGGATTTCCCTTGGGAACGAGAAATGGAACGATCTCACGCACCACGTCCACCAACTGAACATTCTCCGATTTGCCGGTGTCTCCGTAGGGATTGAACCCAGCGTCGTATCGACCGGACGAAACTGCAGCGAACGCCCCAGCCAGATCGTTCATCGGTACGTACTCGACGTTTATGCCCAGCACTTCGCCAAGTTGGCCGGTAAGTTCAGCAGCCGCACCACTATAGGAGTCACCTGCCTTCTGCCACCACGGCGGGTTCACACCCGGCATGACGATCACGAGCTTGCCTGCGTCACGAATCCTCTGTGGAAGAGCGTCGTGAAGTGCCGAGTCCATCTGCACCGAGGGTTGCGCGGCACTTGAACTGTCGGCGGTAGCGCCGCTACTACAGGCCGATCCTGCAAGGACCGAACCTGCGCACAGCACTGCCGCGATCGTGTGTCGACGTCGTATGAATGTAGTCATTGTCAGCTCCTGCTGTACTGGCAATCGGATGCCGATACGACATCTGTTGCTCTTGGATCGACGAAGAAGCGCCGTTGCTTCAGGACCGGCATCACGTGCCGGGCAGAGTGAAGGAGGTTCATCGAAAGGCTGACGGACACAGTGCCTTCCTCTATTCCAGCCATCGCTCGCACCACACCGTCCGGACCGACGATCATGCTGCGCCCGATTCGGTTGCCTCCTGTTTGACCGGCGGCAGCGAGGAAACATGTGTTCTCCAAGGCGCGGGCTTTGCACAGGGTTTCCCAGTGCTCTTCCTTGAGCGGTCCGGAAACCCATGATGTCGGAAGCACCAGAACATCGACGCCTTTGTCCGCCAACAGTCTGGCAACCTCCGGGAATCGTATGTCGTAACAGGTAAGCATTCCGATCGAGAACCCCTTGACCACAAAGGTACTGAGAGTTCCGTCTCCTGCAGTAACGGAGTCTGATTCGCGGAAGGCAAAGGCGTCGTACAGGTGTATCTTCCGGTACGTGGATATGATCTCGCCGTCGCGAAGCGCCACGATGGTGTTGAAAGGCCTTCCCGTATCGGCGGTCTCGGTGACTCCTACGATGACGGTCAGCTCAGTTCCGCGCGTGGATTCGGCTAACCTACGAACAAAGAATCCATCGAGCCGTTCATCCTGGGGAGATTCGTCGACGGCATCGGTCCGACTCGACGCCGATTCGGGAAACACCAGGAGGTCGATTCCTTCCCGCACCGCATGGTCTACCAACGACTGGCACAGCTCCGCGTTCGTCGATACATCACGCACCGAAGACACTTGAGCCAATCTGATTGCGAGGCTGCCGCCCGTAGTCATCGCGGACCTTGACCGGACGCACCGGTCAACTCGGCTAGGTCAGTACCCCTGGCCACAGTGCCACGAAGGTCCGAACGCTCGAAGTCGATCTCAATGAGCGACAATCGATCTGCTACCTCTTGAGCCTGCGCGGCCGGCACGACGGCGATACCGTCGTCATCGCCGAATACGATGTCACCAGGCATCACGACAACGCCACCGACGCTGACTGGGACGTTGATCTGCCCTTCCAACATCAAGATTCGTGTCGTCAAAGCCGTAAGACCGCGAGAGAACACTGGGAACCCCAGTTCACGAATTTCGGTCGCATCATTAGTCGAACCGTTCGACACCGCTGCGACTGCTCCCGCATCCGCAGCGATTGCGGCAAGCGTGCCACCAAAACTGGAACGGTAATCGTCGCCGGACTGATCGATCACAACAACATCCCCCGGTTGAACCAAACTCATCGCACGATGAACAGCGGTCGAATCGAGATGGGGGATCTTGACTGTCAGGGCCGGACCCGCGAATCGGCCCGAAGGACCAACTGGCTTCAATCCGCGAGGAAACCCGAAATCTGTTGTGTGGCCAAGTGTTGCTGCGGTAACTCGGGTAAATCTCTCCATCAACTGAGCATCCGGCCTGGGAAACCCCGGGCCGACTGAGAAAGTCAACTCGAACTCACCTCCTTGCATGTTATTGGTTGGTCAGCCGAGCATGCAGGGTGCGATAGTTCAGGTGCAATAGCATTTGTTACTGAACAAAAAGTGCAACCCAGATAAGCCGAAGATCACTAGTATGTCGATTGCGGCCCCACCTCTGAGCAGCAACGAGTGACCTTCCCATCCGACACGCGTCAGTTAATCCAGCTGTTACACAAAAAGAATTCATCGAAAGCAACCTTGAGATGCAGGTCATAGTTTTGTCCGCGGAGGGCGCTCACGCGAGTTTTGTTCAGACACAGAACAGGTTGGCAACGCCGTTGCTGGAGCCGAGGATCAGAGCATCGCCCACAAGCTGCAAGGAGATACGGCTGTGCATACTGTCGAAGAATCGGTAGTCGGATTCGAACAATGGAGTACCTACTACCGCTGGACAGCTGAAAGCGAAGGGCCTCGAGAACGTGGTCGTCCGCTGTTGGTGCTACACGGTGGGCCTGGTTGCACCCACGACTATCTGGTCAGCCTGAGCGATTTGGTCAACGGCAACCGATCCGTCATACACTACGACCAATTGGGAAATGGACGCTCGACGCATATGTCCGAAGCTCCCTACGATTTCTGGACCGTCGACCTGTTCCTCCGCGAGCTCGAGAATCTAATCTCGGAGCTCGGAATCGGCGAGTACGACCTCTTGGGTCAATCATGGGGTGGCATGCTGGCGGCTGAGCATGCGCTACGCCGACCACCAGGGCTTCGGAATCTGGTGATCGCGAATTCACCGGCATCGATGCAGGATTGGGTGGACGCAGCAGCCGAACTGCGGAGCGCCTTGCCACTTGACGTCCAAGAAGCGTTGCTGCGCAACGAACATGCAGGTACGACGGACTCACAGGAGTATCGGGCGGCAATGTCGGAGTTCTACGATCGACATGTATGTCGCTCGATTCCGACCCCACCGGAAGTGGCGGCGACATTCAAGTGGATCGACACCGATCCGACTGTCTATCACACGATGAACGGTCCAAGCGAGTTTCACGTCATCGGATCCCTACGCAATTGGTCTGTGAAAGAACGTCTTTCCCGGATTCAGACTCGAACGCTGGTAATCAACGGTGCGTACGACGAAGCAACCGATCGCACTGTCGAACCTTTTGTCCGCGAGATCAGCGGAGCACGGTGGGTCCGATTCGAACATTCGAGCCACATGCCGCACATCGAAGAGCGGGAATTGTTCATGAAGGTGGTCGCCGACTTCCTCGATGGCAAAGATACGTGATCTCGCTCGGGTCGTCGCCGACCACCGCCAGTCCTGCGCGAGTGGAGTACAAAATCAGAAGGGCGCGTCTCCGAGGATCGCCACGCGCTCCATCACGCGGCGATGGGGGAAGTAATCACTCGCCGCGTAGTGCTGGGTGGCCCGGTTGTCCCAGAAGGCAATGGAATTCGGCGCCCACTTGAAGCGGCACTGGAAGTCCGGGACCTTGACCTGTGCGAACAACAGGTTGAGCAGATCGTTGCCTTCGGCAGGATCCATGTCCGGAATGTGGGTGGTGAAGAGGCTGTTGACGAACAGCGTCTTTCGCCCGGTTTCCGGATGCTTACGCACCATCGGATGCAGGACCGGCGGGTACTGCTCCTTCATCTGTTCCAACTTCTCCGGGCTCATGCCGCGTCCGAAGGACGGCACAAAATCGTGGATGGCGTCCTTGCCGTCGATAAAGTCCTTGATCTCGTCGGGGAGGCAGTCGAAGGCGTTACCCATATCGGCCCAGAGGGTGTCACCACCGGCGGGCGGTACGTCGATCGCCCGAAGGACCGAACCGAGGGGCGGTGTCTTGGTCCACGTGACGTCGACGTGCCAGATGTTTTCGGTTCCTGGACTGTCTTCTCCGCGTTCGAATCTGACGACGGCCGGGACGTCTCCCTGCGGGAGAAGTGGATGAACCTCGAGTTCACCCCAATGGGCCGCGAAGTCGCGATGATTCAAGCTCGAAATCGGCTGGTCCCGAAAGAACACGACCTTCCATTCGAGGAGGGCCCGACGTAGATCCTCGATCTGCTCGGCCGACGGATCACGCAAGTCGATGTCGGTGATCTCCGCACCGATGAACGGTGTGACGGGCGTCAGAGTGAACCGCTCGTACGGCATCGATTCAACGCCTTCCGGATTGCGGCGCATGCCACGTGGTCCGAATTCAATTGTGTGATTGCCGATTTGAACTGTGCGTGATGATGTAAGGATAGCCATCGGATGACTCCGTCCTGTCGGGGCTGAAGGGGTCACACGTCAGTCGACGCGTGCACCCGCTTTGCTCGTGTGCGTTTGTGTGCGCTTTGAGGTGCGGTCAGTGCTCCTACCGCGAGATCGACCAGATGATCCACCGTCGTATCGAAATCTGCCTGCACAACCGGGTTTTCGTCTTCGCGGCGCTGCTCGAAGATGGCCATAGCGGAGACGCTCATGTTGAACGTCAGATCGATCCGTTCAACCGCGACGCGGCGGGGCAGATGCGGCAAGGCCCGCGTCAACCTGCCGACTACTTCGTTGATTCCTTCACTGACCTCACGAAACTCAGCACTCTGTGTATCCACAGACGGTGAAATTCTCGCAATGAAACGCGCGTAGTTGGACCCGTCGACTGTCGCCATGAAATCGGCCAACGGGTACAGAAAGGCTTCGACCAAGGCGCGGACCAAGTCGGTCCGCCACTGGCGTCGATGTCGTCGAGATATGTCAGTCGTGCTGCATTGATCTGATCCATCCGATGCCGGAATACGGCCAGTACCAGACCGTCTCGCCCACCGAAGTGGTACTGAACTGCAGAGTTGTTGCGCTGCCCCGCCGCCGTTGCCACGTCCCTCATGGACACTTCGTGAATACCGTGCTCGGCGAACATACGCTCGGCGACGGCGACCATGGCGTTCTTGGCATCCAACGAGGCGGGCATGCACCGACCATATAAGTCACTGCCTTAATTCTGCAACACCCACCCCTGTGCGCGGTTAGGGAGTGCAGGGACTCCTTAACCGCTCACAGGGGTGATTGTCCCAGTCAGCGAGACCGAGGCTGCTAGCGAAGTCGTGACCGTTACGCTCCAATTTAAGACGACTGCTTAATCGACCCGGTTTTGCACACGCCAAGGAGCCTGCTGGTGAATCGCCATTCCATCCCGATCATTCCCGAGACGCCGAACGTCGCGGCCGCCGTGTACTACCCCGATCAGAATCCCCCGTACACCCGCCCGGAACCGCTTCGGCCGCCTGCCGGGGCACCGAACGTGCTGCTGATCATGATCGACGACGTCGGATTCGGTGCACCTTCGGCGTTCGGTGGCCCGTGCCGCACACCCACGGCCGAGCGTTTGGCCGAGACCGGTGTGAAGTACAGCCGATTCCATACCACGGCTCTGTGCTCACCGACGCGTGCTGCCACTCTGACCGGACGCAACCACCACAGCGTCGGCATGGGTGTCATCTCCGAAATGGCGAATGCTGCACCGGGATACAACGGGACGCGTCCAGCTTCCGCGGCGACTGTTGCCCGTGTCCTGCAGGGAAACGGTTATGCGACGGGCGCTTTCGGCAAGATGCACCAGACCCCGACGTGGGAGACCACCGCCGCCGGGCCGTTCGATCGATGGCCGGTCCGTGAGGGCTTCGACAAGTTCTACGGTTTTCTCGGTGCCGAGTCCGACCAGTTCTCCCCGGTTCTCTACGAGGACTTCACGATGGTGGACTTACCCAAGACGCCACGGGAGGGCTACCACCTCTCCGAGGATTTGGTCGACCACGCGATCGAATGGGTCGAGGGTGTCAACACGACGGACCCGGACAAGCCGTGGTTCTGCTACCTCCCCTTCGGCGCCTGCCATGCCCCACTACAGGTTCCGGACCGCTACCTGGACAAGTACGTCGGCGAATTCGATCACGGGTGGGATCGTCAACGCGAGATCACCCTCGAAAAGCAGAAGGAACTGGGCGTCGTCGCTCCAGATACCGAGCTGGCCCCGTGGGCTCCGGGACTCCCACACTGGGACGAACTCGACGACGACCAGAAGAAGGTCTCGGCCCGTTTGATGGAGTTGTACGCGGCATTTCTCGAGCACACCGACGACGAGGTAGGCAGGCTCGTCGACCGGTTGCAGGACATGGGCGTCCTCGACAACACGCTGGTGCTCTACATGATGGGTGACAACGGCGCTTCCGCCGAGGGCGGTATGGAGGGCTCGTTCAACTATCTCGCCGGCCTCAACGGTTACAAGAGTGCGACATCCGACGTGCTGGCGCGCTACGACGAATTGGGAACCGAAACCAGCTACCCGCACTATCCGGCGTCGTGGGCTCTGGCTCTCGACACCCCGTACCAGTGGGCCAAGCAGGTCGCGTCTCATTACGGCGGCACCCGTAACGGCCTGATCGCCCACTGGCCCAAGGGGATCGACAAGCCAGGCATCAGAGAGCAGTGGCATCATTGCGTCGACATCACGCCGACAATCCTGGAAGCTGCCGGTATTCCGGCGCCGACCAGCGTCGACGGCGTCACCCAGAAACCGATGGAGGGCGTGGCGATGAACTACACCTTCGCCGAGCCCGAAGCCGAAGAGCGCCACACCACACAGTATTTCGAAATTTTCGGCAACCGCGGAATCTACGATCACGGCTGGACGGCAGTCACGGCGCACCGCGCACCCTGGCTGATGGCCACTCACGGCCTCGAGCTCACACCGATGAGCGAAGATCGTTGGGAGTTGTACGACACCTCGGTCGACTGGTCGCAGGCCCGCGATCTCGCGGACGAGCATCCCGAGATCCTGGCCCGGCTCAAGGAAAAGTTCCTCGTCGAGGCCGCCAAGTATCAGGTACTGCCACTGGACGACAGAACGGTCGGCCGCCACGCCACCGCGGAATCACGACCACCGCATCCGATGATGGGCCGCACAACCCTCACTCTGTATCCACACATGAACGGACTGGTCGAGAAGGCTGCGCCGACGTTCTTCAACCGCTCGTACACACTCACCGCGAGTCTGGGTAGCGTCGCCGACGGCATGCTGGTCAGCCTCGGCGGCCGGTTCGGCGGATTCGCTTTGTACATACTCGATTCCGTTCCGGTTTACTGCTACAACTTCAGCGGCGGCGGCCGGACCTTCGTGCGTGGGCGCAACCCGCTGACACCCGATACGAGCGAGGTGTCCGTCCACTTCGAGTACGACGGCGGCGGAATCGGCAAGGGCGGAACCGCCACCCTGAGCGTCGACGGCGAGGTGGTCGCCGAGGGCCGGATCGAGAAGACCACTCGGGCGATCTTCAGCATGAACGAACAGCTCGACGTCGGCATCAATCGGGGCAGTCCGGTGGCGGAGGAGTTCGCCGAGCACGGCACCTTCCGTTACGGCGGCAAACTCAACAGCGTGACCATCGACTTGCGCTCCACGCGCGACGTGGTGTCGGCGCAGGAGAGGGAGAAGATCTCACTCGCCGTGCACTGATCGACCAAGTGACGCTCGCCGATTGTGCAGCCGCGCGCCATATCCGGCGCGCGGCTGCACAATGGCCCTGCGTCTATCCGACCGTGTACATCTGCAGGCACGGCCCGACCGGGCGAGCGTCCAGGATGTCGCGGGCCTTCTCACGCGCAGCATTGAACTCCCAGGGCACAGTGGTACCCGGCACTCCGAATCGATATCTACTCAAGGCACATGAACGCTGCGGTTCCGGTAGACGATCCAAGGCAGGCACCGCATCGACGGAGAGCCCGTGTAAGTAGGAAACGTCGATGCTCTTGCCGCCCTCGAACCGCTCCACGTTCTTTTGCGCGATGTACGCGTCAGGGTTGAACACCGCGAAGGCCAGCAGCGCGACGGCTGAAGTGGCGAGAACGGCTGTGGGCAGCCACTTCCCGGACATCCGGATACCTGCGCCGAGCAACAATACGAACACGAATCCCAGAAGTAACTCTGTGGCGAAGACGCTGACCCGGAGCACCGTGAAACCGTACTGATTCTCGTACAACCACATCCGGTGTACTGCGGACGCCACGATCACCAGGCTGAAGAGACACAGTGCACCCAACAGTCCGCGGGCAAGACGCCTCGATCCGGCGTCGCGGCGGTCGATGAACCGCACTGCGACCGCGATGACGAGCAGCGTCAGCACGGTGACCGCCATGAGCTGCCAGAAACCCTCACGCGCGTAGTCCGCATAGGTCAGTCCGTCGGTCACCTGTACGTGCTCGTCTCCCCCGAACAGCGTTTTCGTCTGCACTGCAACAAAACCGAGAAACAGCACGTTGAGCACTCCGAGCGGGACCGCCCACTCCCACATCGGCAACGGCGTCGCCGGTGCAGGCGCAAATGCGTCCACCGTCGGCGTTCTCCGACGCAGATACACCGCAACCAGCGTGCCGAACGCCATCACGACACCGGCGAAGATCCGTGCCCCCGGGTTCGACACCGAGATGGCAGGAGTGAAGCCGCCGAAGATCTTCGCGAACTCCGGATCCGCGCTCACGAACAAAGATCCGAAGATCAGCAGGAGAACAACCGATACTGCGCTGACGACGACAACTCGCACGGCCGGCACCCGCGGAGCAGAGCGGGTCGAAAGTTTGCGACGACGAACGAAGTTGACCGTCCGATGGGGCGCCCGCCAGGGAGCGACCGTTCCCAGGAGTATCCCGGTCCACGTCCGCCCGCCGATCAGAGTCCACGTGAACAGAACCCACGCGGCTACGACGCAGAGGAACACCAACCACTCTGCACCGCGAACGGCGGCAACGCCCAGTAGTGCGAGCATCCCGATGGCGGCGACCCACTGCGTCACGGTCATCCGCGGCGGCGTCAGAATCCCGAACACGGTCACCACGCCGACACCGACGATCACGTACGCGACACTCACGAACCCTGGATCAAGGATCAGAGCCGCAAGCACCCCTACTGCGGCCGCGCCGACGAGCATCGAGCGGGTGGCCATCGACGTGCGATCGGGACGCCAGAACCGGCTGGGACGCTTGGGTTTCACGGCCGGCATCGGCGCTTTCGGTGGAATGACTATCGGAGCGCTCATGTGATCTCCTATGTTTCTGGTTCAGATTTCAGGGTCGGAAATACAGACGAATGCCTGATGTAGGCATGCGCCATCGCGAGATCTCTCGATCTCGTCAGAGACTTCGATTCAGTTCTGCGGCAGCACTACTCGAATGCAGCAGCCCGACGGGGCGTCGACGACGGCGATCCTGCCGTCATGCAATTCGACGGCCCACTTCGCGATCGCGAGGCCGAGCCCGGTGCCACCGTCTGTCGATCCGCCTCGTATGAAGCGGTCGAACACTCGCTCGCGGGCTTGTGGTTCGATGCCGGGGCCGTCGTCGTGGACGTCGAGCACCAACTCCCCTGCACTGCCGGTACGCACTCGGATGACAACTTTCGTGTCGACGTTCCCGTGCTGAACTGCGTTGCCCACCAGGTTGGTCACCACCTGATGGAGGCGATCCGGATCGGCTACGACGGACAATTGCGGAGGCTTCACGTCGATCTCGATGTCGCCCGCGCTCACACTCGACAGCTCGCGGAGGAACGGCTCGACCTCGAATCGGCGCCGCTTCAACGGCATCGCGCCACCCTCGAGTTTCGAGAGGTCGAGAAGGTCGGCCACCAGCGCGCCCAGTCGTTCCGTCTGCCGCAGCGCCGATTTCATCATCGCCGGATCCGGTTCTTCGACACCGTCGACGACGTTTTCGAGCATCGCTTGCAAAGCGGTGATGGGCGTACGTAATTCGTGGGAGACGTTGCCGATCAGTTCGCGGCGGTACCGGTCGTCTGCACCGAGGTCCTCGGCCATCCGATTGAACGCATGGGCGAGCTCGCCTACCTCGTCGCGGGAAGTCGCTCGCACTCGCCGTGAGTAGTCACCGCGCGCCATCGCCTTCGCTGCGGCCGTCATCTCGCGAAGCGGTGACGTCATTCCGTGTGCGAGCACCTGCGTAACTCCGAGTGCGACAACCAACGCCGTCAGAAGGGCGAAACGAAACGGTTGTTGCGAGGTCAACCAGAAACCACCCGCGGCGAACAACAGCGCTGCGACAACCAGGAGGCCGACCTTCACTTTGAAGGACCGCATCGGGTCCAGCGGCCGCGGCCATCGTGCGAAAAGCCGGTCGACGACGCTCATCGCGGCACGTCCCAGGCGTACCCGACGCCGTGAACGGTCCGGATCACGGAAGGTCCGAGCTTGCGTCGTAGCGCCTTGACGTGGCTGTCGACGGTCCGACTACCCGCTCCCTCTCCCCAGCCCCAGATCTCCTCGAGCAGCGACTCCCGCGGGATCGCAGCTCGCGGCCGCTCCGCCAGGTAGGCGATGAGATCGAACTCGGTGCGGGTCAGGTGGACTTCTTGGGCATCACGGCGTACTCGACGCTCGGTCAGGTCGATCACGACATCGCCGAACTCGAGTAGGTCGGTCACCGGGCGAGCAGCGTGCTCCGCACGATCAGCGCGCCGAAGCAAGGCCTGAACACGGGCGACGAGGACACGCATGCTGAACGGCTTGCTCAGATAATCGTCGGCCCCGACACCGAGACCGATCAGCATGTCGGTTTCGTCGGCACGGGCGGTCAGCATCAGCACCGGCACCGGGCGCACGGACTGAATGCGGCGGCAGACCTCGAGTCCGTCGAATCCCGGCATCATCACGTCGAGCACCACCAGGTCGGCGTCCATCTCCTCGCAGCGGGTCACCGCGCTGGGACCGTCGAACGCCAGCTCGACGTCGTAGCCCTCGGCACGCAGCCTCGCCGCGATGGACTCGCAGATACTGACCTCGTCGTCGACCACGAGCACTCTTCGCTGACTCATGGAACTGACTGTATTCGGCCGTCGTGGATGAACCTGGGAGGACTTGTGAAGGTTCTGTGCAGGTTCTAGAACCTGCGGATGTTGTTGATCGGCAGATCCGCCAGCGGCGTCAGTCCGGTCGGAACACCAACTCCATAGGCGTTGAACACCATTCCGAACCCAGCGTAGATGCCGACATGGGTCGCACCGGGGTAGAAGGTGATGACGTCGCCGGGCGCCAGGGCCCACCGCGGAACCGGCTGTCCGACGTTGGCCTGCTGCTGACTGGTCCGTGGCAGATTCACTCCGGCCTGCCGAAACGCCCACTGCACCAGCCCGGAGCAGTCCCACGAGTTCGGACCGACGCCGCCCCACTGGTAGGGCTTTCCGGTCTGAGTGCTCGCTGCTGCCAGCGCGATCAGGCCTGCCGGACTCGGGATGGGCAGGGCGGCTGATCCACTGCTGATGCTGCCCGCGCTTCCCAGGCTGCCGGAGCTCCCGCTACTGCCGCCACTGCCGAGACTTCCCGGATCGGCCGAGGCAGGGGCAGCGGAGAGCAACAGGACACTTCCGGTCAGCAGAGCCGCGACCGTTCCCGTGCGGAGTGTCGACTTCTTCATGCATCCGTCCTTCGTGGGAGTCGTTTCGGCGCGCGGCAGCGCACCTCGATAGCCGTGAACTGGTAAGACACGTGAAAACAAACACTTCGTTCGGATGTTAACGGCGTGGACGTGGTGTTCGGACAGGAATGATTGATCCGATTTGTCGGTTTTCAACAAACAGGCCTTACGTCCCGGCCTGGCAGAAGATCAGGGAATGATGGGGGATTTCCTGGATCCGATCCAGCGACGAAGTCCATAAATTCGACTCATGCGCTCATACCTGCTCGTCGCCGCGGTCATCATCGGAGCCACCACGGCGCTGATCGGTTGCTCGACGCTCCAGCGCGCAGTGGAGATTCAATCGGATCTCGACGGACTCACCAGGTCGGGTGTCGTCGGGTCGATCGCAACACTCGACGACGGCACCACAACGGCTGTGATGACGAGCGGCGTGCCCAACCGGACCAACGGCGATTCGATCGGCAAGAACGACCGCGTCCGGATCGGTAGTGTGACAAAGACATTCACCGCTTCCCTCGTTCTGCAGTTGGTCGCCGAGGGCAAGATCGACCTCGACGCACCGATCGAGCAGTACCTCCCGGGCCTACTGCACGGCAGGGGCATCGACGGCAGTGGAATAGACGGCAGCGGCATCGACGGCAGCGCAATCACCGTGCGACAACTGCTGCAACATCGCAGCGGCCTTCCCGAATTCGCCGGAGAACCCGGCGCCGACGAATGGATTGCCGCAAACGAGGACCGTACGCTGACGCCGTCCGCCGCGGTCGCCATCGCCCTCGGTAAACCGGCGCAATTCGTCCCCGGAACGTCGTTCGTCTACACCAACACCAACTACATCGTTCTCGGAATGCTCGTCGAATCCGTGACCGGCCGCAGCTACGCCGATGAACTCCAGTCTCGAATACTCGATCCGCTGGACCTGGAAGACACGTACCTCCCGCCGGCCGGCGAGCGCGACATCAGGGGCGACCACCTGACGGGCTATCAAGATCTCGACGGTGGTCTGACCGATGTTTCCCGCACCGAACCGTCGATCCCGTGGTCTGCCGGAGCGATGGTCTCGACGGGCACAGACCTGAACGTCTTCTGGCGAGCACTACTCGACGGGCAGGTGGTGCCGGCCGAGCAGCTTGCCGAGATGACCACCCCTCAGGTCGCCGCCACCGAAGCCGAGGGATCCGGGTACGGATTGGGCGTCGGCGCCACCGAACTTCCCTGCGGCGTCACCTATATCGGCCACAGCGGCGGGATCTACGGGTACTACACGCTGTCCGGGGCGACGCCCGATCGTGCGTTCACCGTGACACTGACGTCGACGCCGAAGGACCAACCGGACACCGTCGCGATGCTCGCGCACGCGCTCTGCCCCTGACGCTCTTACCAGTACTGATGACGTTTTCCATCAGTATCCGCGACGAAGATGACCGCGTCCGCTCCGTTCAACTCCGAAGGTTTCAGCGGCAGGTGCCCTGGCAGGATTGGTTCGCCCGCAGTGACCAAAGTGCCGAGCGCCGCTCGCAGGGCCGGAGTCGAGAACAGGGCACGCCGAGTGGTCACTTCGGCCAACGCACCCTGCAGAGTGCCCGGATCACTGTCTGGGTTGGCGTCGGTTGCCACGACTACGTAACGCTCTCCGAGGGCAAGTCCGACGAGTGAACCGGCGCTTCCCCAACTGACCACGTCGCCGTTGACCGGCATGTCGGACTGCACTCGCAAGAGATGGGCATTGTGTGCGAACAGCAGGCCCGGCCCGCGTCGCTGCTCCTGGGCGACGACGGCCAGCAGGTTCTCGGCCATCATCTCGGCACGCAGGCTGAGCAGAGTGCCGATGCGATCAGGAGCGGAACTCGCCATCGCGGCGTGGTATCGCAGAAGACCTACAGCGGTGCGTGCGTGTGCGAGGGCCAGGTCGTACCCGGTCGGGTCGGCGGACCGCAGCACCGGTGCGGCGCGCCGCAGGACGCTGCCGAGGTCGTCCGCAATGATGCGCAGGGCGCGAGCATGATCGGAGTTGCCGATAGACGCAGCCGGATCGAACATCGCCGCCGGGTTGCTCCAGTCGGTGTCCTGCCCGAGCAGAAGGTCGATGTCGTCGAAAGAGTGCGGTCGCATCGCAGCGGGCAGGAAGTCACCTGCCGCAGACAGCGCGCCACGTGGGCTCGGCGCGCCGGAATACTCCACCGGAGCGTCGAAGCCGTAGAAGCGAACTCGGTCAGCCGGAGCGCGACCGTCGTTGTAATCGCGTAGCCATTCGACGAGTTCGCGGTTACCCGGTACCGCCCCGAATCCGTGACTGAAGCCGGTGGCGAGCACCTTCTCGATGTCCACCTCTCCCCCGTTCACGTAGTCGTCGACGAGCAACACCGCTAAGGCATCTGTTTCGAGCACGATCGACCGATATCCTCGTTCGACGAGTTGGCCGAGAAGTTCGTTGCGCAGCAACGGAAATGCCTTGATTCCGTGGGTCGGCTCTCCGAGGGCGAGTAGAGCCGGCCCCGTGGTTCGCGTTGCGAGCAGTTCGTCGACGGCACGACCAAGACCTGCCGCGTCTTCGAGTTGGCGGCCGAACTCACTCAGCGCTGGGGCAGTGGACATGATCATCCCTTTCGAAGGTGGACTGCCTTCGACAGTATCGTTGAAGGTTCGGGTGAAACTTTGACGATAATTACCTGGGGTATACCGTGAAAAGCCTCAATCGGAGGTGATCAGTGCGGCCCATCGACCTTGCGCGTGAACACGGGTTGTCCGCACAGGCGATCCGCAACTACGACGATGCCGGCGTCCTTCCTCTATCCGAGCGCAGCAACCACGGCTACCGGCGATACAACCCAGTTCACGCACAAGCCCTGCGTACTTTCCTCGCATTGCGCGGCGGCCACGGGCACCGGCGGGCCACGGAAATCATGCGTGCGACCAACCAGGGCGACACCGAGTCCGCCTACCGCCTGATCGACAGTGCGCACGTAACGCTGCTCGCCGAGCGAGGAACTCGCACCGAGGTAGCCACTGCGCTGGGGACTCTGTCCACCACAGCACCGGCACAGGTACACGGTCCAGCGCTGACGGTGGGTGAGCTCGCGCGCCGTCTCGGCGTTCATCCGGCGACACTGCGCACATGGGAAGAGCACGGCATCCTGCGTCCCGAACGCGAACAGGCAACGGGTTATCGCGAATACGGTCCCGAGTGTGTGCGCGACGCCGAGATCGCACGGCAACTGCGGCGCGGCGGCTACCGACTGTCGCAAGTCGCCCAGTTTCTCGACTCGCTGCGCGAGGCAGGCGGAGCGGACGCGTTGGCAGCGTTCCTCGACTCCTGGCAAGACCGGCTGACCACACGCAGCCGCAACCTTCTCGCCGGCGCGGCTCAACTCGATGCCTATCTCACGATGCTGGATCAGACCTAGCCGAGCAATCGTCGACGCATCCTATTCCCGCCCTGTGACGTCGCCTGGCTTCTTGTCCTCCCGCAGACCCCGCCAACTCGGATGGCGAAGGCGTCCGGTTGCCGTCCAATCCATGAACCGCACCTCACCGACGAGTTCAGGCCTCACCCAGACCGCCCCCTTTCGGTCATCTGCTGGAAGTTCCTCCTCGAACGGACTTTCCTTCTGACGCAACGGTTCCAGCACCGCAAGCAGTGACTCCAAATCACGATCACTGAATCCGGTACCGACGCGGCCCACGTAGGTCAACCCGTCCTCACCCGGAATTCCCATGAGCAGCGCCCCGATCCCCTGCGCTCGATTGCCCTGTCCGGTGCGCCACCCACCGATCACCACCTCTTGAGTGCGCCAGTTCTTCACCTTGATCCAACTCGACCCACGCCGTCCCGGAAGGTAGACCGATGCACGACGTTTGGCGACGATCCCTTCCCACCCCGCATCGGCACTCACCTCCAACGCGTTCTCCGCCGTACCCTCGATCTGTGGGGGCACCTCGAGCTCACCGACCTTGCCCGCCAACGCATTCAACACGGTGCGGCGATCCGAATAGGATTTCCGCAGCAAAGACACTCCGTCGAGGTACAGAAGATCGAAGGCCAGGAATACCGGTTCCCCACCTCGCTGGAGGAGGCCGAAATCTGTACCTCCCGCGTCGTTGTACGCCACCACTTCACCGTCGAGAACCACGTCATGACCGTCCAGCACCTCGGCCAACCCGGCAAGGGCTGGATAGTCCCCGGTCTTGTCGTTACCCGCGCGACTGCGAAGCGACATTGTGCCCGAATGATATTCGAGGATCACTCGAATCCCGTCCCACTTGCCTTCGAAGGCCCACTCCTGCGGGTCGAGACCTTCGAGCGTTCCAGCGGTGGCAAGCATCGGCTCGAGATTCTTGGGAAACTCAGTTCCGAAACTCGCGTTCTGATCCTTCATCAGATGCATCAGCCACTGGTCACCCTTTGTCCGGATCAGCGCGAATCGTCCCTGCACCCGTTCGCCGCTGAGGCGCACAATCACTTCGTCTTCACGCCACTTCTCGGTCTCGTACGTCCCGGAATCCCAGATCGTCATCGAACCGCCGCCGTACTCCCCCTTCGGAATCGTGCCCGAGAACGTGGCGTATTCGAGCGGGTGATCCTCGGTGTGCACGGCCAACCGATTCTCTCCGGCACTGGTCGGCACGCCCTTCGGAACAGCCCAGGACACGAGCACACCGTCCCGCTCGAGGCGAACGTCGTAATGCAATCGTCTGGCGTGATGTTCCTGGATCACAAAGGTATTGCCCGCGCTCTCCTTGGTCACCGCAGCAGGGATCGGCTCCGGTGTCCGGTCGGCCGACCGCTTGTTGCGATAGTGCGTCAACGTGTCGGCTACAGCCGCCGAGACCGGCGGATCCAGATCGCTCAGCAGATCACCGTCGGATTCGACGCGCTCCAGAACCTCGTCGAACAACAGATGCCGTAGTTTCGGATCGTCGAGTTCATCCCAACTACGCGGCGCGGCAACATAGGGTTGATCGCGACCGCGCATCGAATACGGCGCAATGGTTGTCTTGGCTGCGTTGTTCTGACTCCAGTCCACGAAAATCTTGCCTGCCCGGACATTTCGAGCCATCGTCGCGGTGACGAGATCCGGGTGAAGCTTCTCGAGCCCGGTGGCGATCTGCTTGGCGACAGTCGACGCACCACTGCCGTCCAAGGCTCGATCCAGTGGAACGTAGAGGTGAATTCCCTTGCTACCACTGGTTACCGGATAGGCAGTCCACCCCAGAGTTGCGACCAGATCGCGAATCGACCTGGCCACCTCGGCGCACTGGGTCAACCCGACGCCTTCGCCCGGGTCGAGGTCGAATACCAGTCGTGTCGCCGGACCACGCTCGGAACCGTCGAATCGCCATTGGGGAACGTGCAATTCGAGTGCGGCCTGCTGACCCAGCCACGCCAGGGATGCAACGGAATCGAAGATCGGGTAAGTGACGACACGATCAGAATGTTGCAGCGACGCACGCGTGAGCCACTGCGGGGCTGACGACGCAAGGTTCTTCTCGAAGAAGGACTGACCGTCCACACCGTTGGGCCAACGCTTACGAGTGCCCGGCCTACCGACGACATGCGGAAGCATGACTGCGGCGATACGGGTGTAGTAGTCGATGACTTCGGCCTTCGTGGTGCCGCTCTCGGGGTAAAGGATCTTGCCCAGATTGGTCACGGACACGGTTGTGCCGTCGAGTGTGATCTGACCCCGATCCGTCGTTGCCATTTTCTCATTGTGCTGGATAGCGCTGTGTCTGGCAGTAGAAATCTGACGGATCGGAAACCTGCCGCTGCACCAGGCCACGGGCAAGACTGGTTTCTCGATGGGAGAGGAGACCACGATGACAGTTCGCAGTTCCGTGGAGCCGTTGGTCGACAACAATTGGCGGATGTTCGCCACCTGTAAAACAGTGGACCCGGCGGTGTTCTATTCGCCGGGTGAAGAACGCGGACGCAATCGGGCTGCACGGGAAAGTTCGGCGAAGCAGGTGTGCTTCCGCTGCCCGGTCATTCGAGACTGCCTGACCTTTGCACTCGACACCGCTGAACCACACGGAGTATGGGGTGGGACGACACCGTCGGAGCGCCTTGCACTACGACGCTCAGCTGCGTGAACTCCGCTCATACGAGACCCCCGTCACGTCGATACCGGACAAACAGGCAAGATGGCCTTGTGCCTATGACACGACGCGCAGTTGCCGTGACCGCGATCTTCGCTTCCTCGATCTTGTTGGGCTCATGTTCGCCGCAGCCGGAGGCCCCTGCGGCAGCAGACACCACCACCACGGTTCCCGAGGCGTTCACCAAACTGCCCTCGACCACCGCCGTGGACAAGTGCGGACCCCAGAGCGGGACCACCCTCGAGGACGGTTTCTTGACCATCGCCACCGATTCACCGGCATACGCGCCGTGGTTCGTCGACAACACTCCGTCGAATGGCAAGGGCTTCGAAGGTGCGGTGGCCCGGGCCGTCGTCGACAAGCTCGGATACAACACCGACCAGGTTCGCTTCACCACGGTCGCCTTCAACGACGCACTGAAACCTGGCCCCAAGGATTTCGACTTCGACGTCAATCAATTCACGATTTCCGAAGATCGCCGCGCGAACGTCGACTTCAGCTCGCCGTATTACGCAGTCGCGCAGTCGGTGATCGCCTCTGACGGAAGCAAAGCAGCCGGTGCAAAGAATCTTGCGGATCTCGCCGGCTACCGCTTGGGCGCTCAAACCGGTTCCACCAGCCTCGCGGCAATCACCGACACGATTGTTCCGACCACTGCGCCCCGCGAGTTCGCGACCACGGACGACGCGAAAGCTGCGCTGGCCGCGGGCGAGATCGACGCACTGGTCGTCGACATTCCGACCGGATTCCACATCACCGAGAACGAACTGCCCGGGTCGGTCATCGTGGGTCAGTTTCCGCGCCCCAACGCGGTCACCGAATTCTTCGGGTTGGTGCTGGAGAAGAACAGTCCACTGACCGCGTGCGTCTCTGCCGCCGTGGATGCGCTCTACGCCGACGGCACCCTCGAGAAGCTCGCTACCGAATGGATCACGGACAGCGCCGACGCACCCGTTCTCGAGTAGCTCAGCCGGCGCGCCCACTGATCGCGCCGACGAAGACCTTCGGGATGTCTGCCGGTGCCGGAGCGAAGTGACTGTTACCGCCGGTGAGAGCCGAAATCTGCTCGAGCACATCGGTATCGGCGTCATCGGTGACACCGATGGTGATGATCGGTACCGGCCGCGCCGGGTCCTGCTCGCGAGTCAGGGTGTCGAGAAGTTCCTGCAGCGAGATACCCGACGGGTCGTCGTTCGCACCGTCGGTAAGCAGAATCACCGAATTGATCGAGGCCGGATCGTAGGACTGTTGCATGGACCGATACGCGGCGAGAACGCTGTCGTACAAACCTGTTCCGCCGCCGACGATCGAAGAGAGATCGTCGATCCGAGACAGCAGTTTGTTCCGATGATCCGTGTCGCCTTCAGTTGCATCCATCCGGGCGACGGGTTCGAGTTCGCGGTAGTCCGTCCCCTCACCGAGATCTACGGAAAATGCCCAGAGACCCAATTGTGCGTTGGCAGGAAACATTCGGATCGCGATGTCACCGGCCTGCGCCGTCGCGGCCATTCGAGTGACCCCGTCCTGCATGTAGTCCATGGACCCCGAGACGTCGACAACTGCCAACGCACGGGAAGGCCTGGACAGAATCTCGTACCGCGCAAGCGCTTTGGTGACCACAGTCGGATCGGACGGCACCAGTGACACGACCTTTCCCACTCCACCGGCGACCGGTGGGGCCTGATCCGCGCCGCGGAACCCGAGGCCGGCAAGTACCGAGCGCCCGGTGTCCGATGTCAGCGCTGCCGCCAGCAGTTTGCCGGCGCCGTCCGCCGCTGACGAGGCTGCACCCACACGTGCCATCGGGTAGTCCATGAAGACCGAACCGGACGACGGTACCGACGCGGTGAGTCGACTGTCCGCATGTGCGGCGAGATAGGCCTCGAAGGTCTGCTCGGTAGTCACCGCGGTCCCGCCGTCCGCGTCCACGGTTTGGATGCGTCCGGTCGAACCGGTTTCCTTCAGATTTCCGTACTGCGCTTGCGCCACCGGGACCAAGGCTGCCGATATGGACGTGAGGTCCCCGCCCCGCGACTGGGTCTCGGCAAAGGCTGCCACGATCGGTGCGCTGGAGACGGCACTGGTCAGGGGATCGCCGATGTGCAGTGCTGGAGCGCCGAGGACGTCCGTCCATGCGCCGGGTGCCTCGGTGCCTGGCGCCGAGACGGCGACAACCGGGGTGGACGCGACCGAGTTGCTGATCCGGCGAACCTCCTGCCCGCTTGCGGAAACCTTGTCCAGCCATTCGCCCGAATCAGGTATCCACAGGGCGGGCGCCGTACCGTCGGCGATCGCCGCGACAGTGAGCACGGGATCTTGCGGCGTCACGCTGAGCGAGATGCACCCGAGTTCCGTAGCGGGGATGGCAGCGGCGACAGCTTCGAGTCCCGAGGCGATCGACGGATCGGCCGCCACGGTCACGGTTTCAGGGTTGTCACAATTGGTTGCCGTAGCAGCTGCAGCGGCGCCCGCACCGAGTTCTCCCTTGTCGCTGACGCTTTTGAACGTCACGGCGAATGCCGCGGTTCCACCGACTGCAACTACCGCCAAGAGTCCGATCAGAACCTGCACGGATCGAGGCATGGACGCAGGTGGTGCGCCGTACCCATGACGAGACGACATTGATCGAATCCTTTCCGGCGGGACCCGCACCAATAACCAACCGATGCCCGGTTTATCCCGCCGAAAAGAATCCTAACCCATGTTAGCGGTGAAGTAGCTCAATGTGTAGATCTCGACAAACTAGGTGTAGATCTGGACAAACTGGGCCAGTGACTTCTCCACATCGCCCTTGAGCGCCCGCGCCACGCTCGAACCGATCGGGCCGAACAACGGAGCGCCGCCCAACTCGACTGTCAGCGCGAGTTCCGACCCGTCGCCCTTTGCCTTCACGTCGAGTTCGAGACCGAGCTTGACCCCACCCTTGCCGTCTCCCTTGAGCGAGATCGCCTTCGGGACGTCGTACTTCTTGATGGTCCACCGAACGCGGTTGCGCAGGCCCTTCACGGTCACGACCGAGCTGATCTCGGTGCCCACACCCAACTGCTCGGGAAGTTCACTGCGCCATCCGTCGTGAACCACGAGCCAGTTCTCGTATCCACTGAGATCGGACGCCTTGTCCCACACTTCTTGGGGAGGAAGCGGAACATCGATTTTCACTGTGAGCTTTGCCATGGCAGAACAATAAGCCCCGTGCGCCTTTTCCGTAACCGGAGGTACCAGAAAGACGCACGGGGCTTTGCCCGTACTAGTGGCTGACAGCCTTTTCGACGCCGACGCCGGTGAGGGAGCGAACTTCCATCTCCGCCTGCTTTGCCGGATCTTCGATCTTGTTGCGTCCGATGTACGTACCGACGATGCCGAGGACGAATGCCAGCGGGATCGAGACGATGCCGGGGTTCGAGAGCGGGAACCAGGCGAAGTCGGAGTTCGGGAACATCGACGACGGCTTACCCGAGACTGCCGGGGAGAACACGATCAGCGTCAAGCAGCTGATCAATCCGCCGTAGATGCTGAACAGCGCTCCGGTGGTGTTGAACTTCTTCCAGAACAGCGAGTACAGCAGGGTGGGCAGGTTCGCCGAGGCCGCCACGGCGAAGGCGAGAGCCACCAGGAAGGCGATGTTCTGTCCCATCGCCATGATGCCGAGAACGATGGAGACGAGTCCGATGACCACGACGGTGATTCGAGAAACTCGCACCTGCTGCTCCTCGGTTGCGTTGCCGCGCTTGATGACACTGGCGTAGATGTCGTGAGCGAACGACGCCGAAGCAGTGATCGCGAGGCCGGCCACGACGGCGAGGATGGTCGCGAACGCCACCGCCGAGATGATGCCCAGGAAGATGGTGCCACCGAGTTCGAAGGCGAGCAGCGGGGCCGCCGCGTTCTCCTTACCTGGTGCTGCCAAGATCTTGTCCGGTCCGACCATGCTGGCCGCGCCGTAGCCGAGAACCAGCGTGAACAGGTAGAAGGCACCGATCAGCGCGATCGCCCAGGTCACCGAGCGGCGAGCTTCCTTGGCGGTGGGTACCGTGTAGAAGCGCATCAGCACGTGTGGCAGGCCGGCGGTGCCGAGCACCAAAGCGATTCCGAGAGAGATGAAGTCGAGCTTGGTCATGCCGGAGAGTCCGTACTTCGCACCCGGCCCGAGGATGTCGCGTCCCTGCACACCCTTGGTGGTGGAACTGTTGACCATGTCCTGCGCATTGGCCAGCAACTGGGAGAAGTTGCCGCGTACTGCCCACAGAACGAGCACGAACATGATTCCGGCTCCGGCAACCAGCAGAACCGCCTTGACCATCTGCACGTAGGTGGTGCCCTTCATACCGCCGACCAAGACGTACACGATCATCAGCACACCCACGATCGCGACCACGATCGACTGTCCCACCTTGCCGTCGATGTTGAGCAGCAGCGCGACCAGCCCGCCGGCGCCGGCCATCTGAGCAAGAAGATAGAAGAGGGAAACGGCAAGCGTGGACAGGGCTGCAGCCATGCGCACCGGACGCTGCTTGAGCCTGAAGCTCAGCACGTCGGCCATCGTGAATCTGCCTGTGTTCCTCAGCAATTCGGCCACCAGAAGCAGCGCAACCAACCAGGCGACAAGGAATCCGATGGAGTACAGGAAACCGTCGTAGCCGTACACGGCGATCGCACCTGCGATACCGAGGAACGATGCCGCCGAGAGGTAGTCGCCGGCGATGGCGAACCCGTTCTGCGGGCCGGTGAACTGCCCACCGCCGGTGTAGAAGTCGGACGCCTTCTTGGTGGTCCGGCTGGCGCGGATGACCAGCGTCATGGTCACGACGACAAACGCGAGGAAGATCGCGATGTTGAAGGCGGGGTTTCCTACGTCCGTTCCGGACGCGGCGAGTGTGGTGATCACTGTGCGGGACCTTCCAGTTCTTCACGGATGGCAGCGGAGCGGGGATCGAGCTCACGCCCGGCGAACTTCACGTACCACGCGGTGATGGCGAAGGTCGTGACGAATTGCCCGAGGCCGAGGATGATGCCGAGATTGATGTTGCCGAGGACCTTGGTGGCCATGAAGTCGTGGGCATAGGTAGCCAGGACGACGTACACCGCATACCAGAGCAGGAAGAATGCAGTGATGGGGAAAACGAACTTGCGCAGACGCGTTCGGAGCTCCTGGAATTCGGGACTCGCTTGCATGTCTATGAATGCCTGGGCATCCGGGGTGCGTCGCTCTTGCGGCGACCCCTCACTGATTTCTGCTGTGGACACTGCCGGCTCCTCGCCTCGCGTGTGAAGTGAACTACGCACAGACGCTAGTGAGATCGGAGTCACATTAAGATGCTGTGGTGCCAGTCACACGCTGAGCAGTCGCGCACTGCGCCGAACGGTCAGGCAGGCGCGACCAACGGCAGAGACTTCGGGCGACTTCAGGCGGTGACTGTCAGGGTTGGCGGAGATCGTCTTCGCGATCGGAGCCCATTCCGAGCCGTTCCGGGGCGTGCATCCGCGTGAAGATTCGCGCGATATCTGCCGGTACCTGCTTCGACGACGCCTTGCTGACGACGATCATCGTGAGGAACGCCAGCGGCACGCTCACCGCGGCCGGGAACGCGAAAATGGCCGCCGGCCAGCCACCGAGGACGCTCTCCGACAAGCCCCCCAGGACCGCGACAGTCGCAGCGGTTCCCGCGACGAACCCGCCTACCACCATCCCCGCCCCAGCACCGACAGCAGTCAGACCGCGCCACCAGATGCCCAACACGAGCAGTGGACAGAGCGTCGACGCGGCAACCGCGAACACCAACCCGACGGTTCGCGAGAGGTCGACCGACACCACCGCCAGCGACAGTACGAGCGGGACGAGACCGGCCAGGAGTGCGGCAATGCGGAAGTCTCGGACTCGCCCGCGGAGAACATCGGTACTGACGACACCCGCGATGCTCACGAGCAATCCGGACGACGTCGACAGGAAGGCCGCAATGGCACCGGACGCCACGAGGGCTGCCAGCAACTGTCCGCCCCACCCCGAGAACACCGAGCCCGGCAGCAGCAGCACCGCGGCATCGGAGGTGCCCGTGATCAGAAGTTGCGGAACGTAGAGGCGAGCGAAGACACCGAGGAGTGTCGGGAACAGGTAGAAGACGCTGACCAGAGCGACAACGGCGAGCGAGGTCAGACGGGCGGCCCGTCCGTCGGGGTTGGTGTAGAACCGGACGAGGACGTGCGGCAGGCCGAGCGTTCCGAGGAAGGTGGCGAGCATCAGCGAGTACACCTGATACATCGGATGGGGCCCGCCGAACCCCCAACCCGGAGTGATCCAGTCCGAGTTCTGCGCAGGCGCTCCGGCGACGACGGGGACCGCCGCTCCCGCGTCGAGAACCATCGACATGCCTTCACCGAGGGTGTGCTCCCCCGGACCCAGCGTGACGGTACCTTCTACTGCTTGCCCGTCGACTGTGCCGCCGCTGACCGTCACCGGCTCGGACACCTGGACGACGACGTCGGTGGTGATGTCGACGGTCGTCGCAGTGGTGACCGTCGGCGGCATCGACGCGCCGACGTCGTGGTGATCGCCGAAGAAATAGAAGGTCAGTGCCACAGCGGGAATCGCGACGGCAGTCAGTTTCAGCCAGTACTGGAAGGCCTGGACGAAGGTGATCGAGCGCATCCCACCGCCGACGACGTTGGCGATGACGATGACTCCGACCGCAACGCCCCCGATCCAGCTTGGAACACCGAGCAGGATGTTGAGCGTCAGCCCCGCGCCTTGGAACTGCGGAATCAGATACAGGATGCACACCATCGCGACCACGAGCATCGCGAGCTTGCGCAATCGCGGTGAGCCGAGACGGAATTCGGCGAAATCGGGGACGGTGTAAGCGCCGGAACGTCGAAGCGGCGCCGCGACGAAAAGCAACAGTGCGAGGTATCCGGCGGTGAATCCGATGGGATACCAGAGAGCGTCTGCCCCGTATTTCGCGACCAGTCCGGCGACACCGAGAAACGAAGCAGCAGAGAGATACTCGCCGGAGATGGCCGTCGCATTCCACCGCGCGCTGACGGTTCTGGACGCGACGAGAAAGTCGGAGGTGGTACGAGCCAGCCGAACTCCGTAGATACCGATCGCCACTGTCGCCACAGCCGCCGCCACGATGCCGAGCACCGTCAACACCGGGATTGGTTGTCCGCCCACAGCGCCGCGCTCAGTCGTCCACGATGTCGGTGAAGTCCTGCTCGTTTCGTTCCGCCCGACGCACGAACACCCAGCCGGTGATCAGCAGCAAGGGATACACGGCGCCGCCCATCACGAGCCACGGCAAGCGGATGCCCAGCACTGCGACCTCCGACAGCGTCGGGAAGAGATGGGTCAGAAGCGGCACCGCACACAGGAGTCCGGCTGCGACGACGGCAAGGCGGATCGCCAGTCCCAACTGCGCGCGAACGAGACCGCGAATCATGGCGTCACCGACTTCGGTCTGTTCCTGCACCTCCACCCGGGTACGCACGATCCGAGCGCCACTGCGTTGCGCCAACACAACGCGCTCACGCTGCGGGGGGTCGGACTGCGACGTCACCGCGACAACCAACTCTGTTTGGGCGCACGAACCAGTCGATCCTTGAGTTCACGCGTGTGTCTGCGGCTGACCGGAAGCTCGACGGGCGGCTTGTCGCCGTGCGGGCGCAGACAGACCACCAACCCGCTTCCAACCGTGCGGATACCGGTGACCAGGGCCAGAGACACCAGATATGAACGATGCACGCGCAGGAACCCCGCGTCGGCCCAGCGTGATTCGAGCGTCGAGATCGGGATGCGCACCAGGTGTGACTTCCCGGCGGTGTGCAGACGCGCGTAGTCCCCGTCGGCTTCCACCCACTCCACCGAGGAACGCTGAACGAGCGTCGTGACGCCGCCCAGTTCCACCGGGATCACCTCGTCGGTCGACGCAGTTTCGGGCTTGCTCTCGCTCTTGGTTCGCCCGGCCAACCCCACGATCCGTTGAACGGCCTGAGCGAGGCGCTCCTCTCGGAGCGGTTTGAGCAGATAATCGACGGCACCGAGATCGAATGCCGCAACCGCTCGATCGTCGTGCGCCGTCACGAACACCACGGGTGGTGGAGTCGCGAAGTTGGAGAGAATGCCGGCCAGTTCGAGACCGTCGAGGCCTGGCATGTTGATGTCGAGAAATACCGCGTCGATGCTTCCACCGCGCAGGATTCTCAGCGCGGTCGTCGCATCCGACGCCGTGTGAACGTGCGCGACCGCGCCCTCTGCGCGCAGCAAGAATGCCAGCTCGTCGAGGGCTGGTTTCTCGTCGTCGACGGCCAGGACGGTCAGCTGGGCATCAGTGTCAGTCTCGTTCACAACAGGTCCATGTTCCCACGACCGTTTCGGCCTGATCATCGAAGGCGAGAATCAGACGTGAATCCCCTGCTTGAACTTGGGAACACGCATACTGACCTTCGTTCCGGCGCCCGGCGCTGTCTCCACCACGAGTCCGTAGTCGTTTCCGAATGCGGCACGAAGCCTGTCGTCGACGTTGGCCAAACCGACGTGAGCGGCTTCCCGAGCACTGGGTCGTCCCGACCCCGACTCGATGGCGTCGAGCGAACCGGACCGCAGCAGTTCGGGATCCATCCCCACACCGTCGTCTTCGACGCTGATGATGCAGTCCGGTCCCTCGTCCGCGGCAACGATGCTGACCGTGCCGCCCTCCGGCTTACTCGAAATGCCGTGACGAACCGCGTTCTCGACCAGAGGCTGGAGCGCCAGGAAGGGAAGGACCACGTTGAGCACTTCGGGTGCGACTTGAAGTCGGACGTTCAGAGCGTCCCCGAAGCGCGCGCGTTCGAGAGTCAGATACCGATCGATGTTGCGTAGCTCGTCGGCGAGCAGAGTGAACTCACCCGCAGATCGAAACGAGTACCGGGTGAAGTCCGCGAACTCGAGAATCAGTTCCCTGGCCCGCGCCGGGTCGGTCCGTACGAAAGACGCGACGGTGTTGAGGGCGTTGTAGATGAAGTGGGGACTGATCTGAGCGCGCAGAGCCCGCACTTCCGCTCGATCCAGCAGGGCCCGGGACGCGTCGAGGTCGGCGAGTTCGATCTGACTGCAGGCGTACCGGGCGACCTCGGTGACGGCTCCGAGCATTCCCGGCCACGGGTCCTCGCTGGTGACGATTCCCATCACCCCGACGACGCCGATGTCCTCGATCAGCAGTGGTTGAGCGATCAGCGCGCGCACGCTGTGATCGCTCGACCCGCGTACCAAGTCCGCTTGGGAGACGAGCACCCGGCGCTCACCTTCGATCGCGCGAATGGCGGCGTCGTGGAATTGATCGGCCAATGCCTCGTGACGACCGTCCCACGCCAGCAGATTTCCCGAAGCATCAGCCAGGCCGAAACCGGCGCCGCCGGTCAGCTCGCGCAGGTGAGGCGCTGCCTCGGCGGCCGAATTCTTGTCGAGCCCGCGCCGAAGCGGCCGTGCGGCAAGCGAAGCCGTGTGGAGCGCGGCATGGACGGCTCGTTCGGTGGGCGTGGTCACCTCACGTCTGGTGCGCATCCACACCACTGTCAGTGCCCCGGCCACTGCGAGGATCAGCACGCTGAGAAGTGCGACCACGGCCGGGCTCAACGCGAATCCTCGTCCAGTTTCCGGATCAGTGTTCTCGGAGCCACCGTGCGGTACGCCTCTTCGACGATGTCGGCGACGTCGTTCCAGAATTTCCCGTCCTCGGTGTCGTCGGCACTCGGAACGTCGAGGTACACGCCGATCCATCCACGGCCGCCCACGTACGGCGGCACGAAGAACCGCGACGGATCACGGCCGACCCAATCTGCCTGCGCCCCAGGCGGTGCTGCGGCCCAGATCGCGACACGATCGTCGTGGTGGTGATCTGCCATGGAGACGAACTGCGGCGCCTTACGCACGAACCACGACGGTTCACCGTGGCTGACCCGCTCGGTCGCCTCCGGCAGTGCCAGTGCAAGCGCGCGGATTCGTTCCAGCGGCGTCACCGATTCACGACCCGCAGGTATTCGGCGCCGGCACACCTGCAAATCGATCCTTCACCCACGCAACAGCTCCGGGCACCGCGGCACCGTCCGCGTGACCTTCACCCGGCCGCGCCTGGAATTCGATGACGTCGCCGTCGGCGCAGGCACGTTCGACCGCAGCCTCGGTCCATTCCGGACGGATGAGGTTGTCGTTGGTACCGACAACCACGTACATGGGACCGCTCGCGCGTTGACGTGGGAGCGCAACGTCGCTGAGCCACGCGTGAATTCGGTCCGCATCCTCGGCGGTGGCGGGCCGGGTGTCTGCTGGCGTCACCTTTCCGACAAGACCCAACTTCTCGGTCGCACGGGAGGTCAGGCACGAGGTGAGCAGGTCGTAGTTCTGCTCGAATGCGCCGCGCACGTAGTCGGTTCGTTCGAGGTCCGGATGGGTGAGGGACAGCCCTTCGAGAACATAGGGCAGCAGCAGTTGCTGAGGCAGTGACAGATTCACCTCGGAATCACTCGAGATGATCGGTGAGATGTCCGCTGCCGGGGACAGGTTTGCCGCACCTACGAATTCGAGTCCGTCCCCGTAGGAATCGGCTTCCTCGGCTGCTGCCCAGGACGCCTGCCCGCCTTGGGAAAGTCCCAGTGTTGCCCAGCGAGTCGAGGTGTCCGGAACGACGTTGCGCGCCGCTCGAACAGCGTCGATGACGTTGAACGCCGCAGTGTCCGGTTGCAGGTACGGATGCGGGTCCGGAGTGCCGAGGCCCTCGAAGTCGGAGACAGCGACCACGTATCCCGAGTCGAGGAACGGCGCGACCAGACCGATCGTGCCGAAGAGGGTCGGCGAGGCCGACGGCGCGCAGTCGTCCGAAATACCCGTCGTGCCATGGCCGATGGAGACGATCGGCCAACCACCCTCGGGCGGAGTTCCAGCCGGCGTGAACACCGTTCCCGAGACCTGAGTCTCCCGGCCGTCGATGCCGGAGGTGGAGCCGTACAGGATCTTCGTTGCGCTCGCTCCGGACGCCGCCACTTCGGCTGTGCTGGTGAAAGGTTCACTGGCGAAGACGACGCCGCGTTGAGCACTGCTCACGACCGGTGGGGTCGTTGTGGTTGCGGTGTCGGTGACAGAGATGTCCGGCGACGCATTCGATCCGCAGCCCACGCTGACGAGAAGTGCGCTCGCCACCATGATTCCCCAGCCTGCGCGAACTCTCGAACTCCGAACCGTCATACGCAGTGTTCCCCTCTATTTGCCCGCGCCGCTACCGGCTCGGCGACGCCTGACACGTTCCTCGGCTGCGGCCTCTTCGATGTCGAGTCCTTCCAATACGGTACGCAATACCTCGTCGTCGAGATCGCCGTCGTCACGTGCGGCGATCAAGGCAACTCGTTGCGAGCGCAGTGACTGATGCCGGAACTTGTCGAACAATGCTCCCGCATTCCACAAAGCGGCCTCGCGATCGGCGTCCTCGTCGACCTCCTGGAGTTGAAGCCTCGCCTGCATCGAGCGTCGTACGCGCTCGACGATTGCCTGCAATTCCTTTCCGTCGATCCCCGGCGGAGGGTGCGCGGCTGCGTCTGCCAGCGCCTTCTCGCCCGCCTTGCGAGAAATGTTGCGGGCCAACTCCATCTGTTCCTGTGTCCGCAGCTGCTCGTAAGGATCCGCGACGTCGAGGCGACGGATCATGAACGGCAAGGTCGATCCCTGGATGAGCAGAGTCCCGACAGCGACGATGAACGCGATCGCCTGAATGACGCCGCGACCGGGGAACGGCTCGCCGGACGAGAGCGCGAACGGGATACCGCCGGCCGCAGCAAGAGTGACGACGCCGCGCATTCCCGCCCACGAGACCACCAGATTCTGTTTCCACGTCAGTTGATTCTCGCGGTCACGGCGCAGGGTCACACCGAATCGCACACGCGAGTAACTCAGGAACAGCCACAGCGGCCGAATTACGATGACCACGGCCAGGACTGCGAGACCGTACGCGAACACGTGAAGCACCGGAAGCCCGTCGGCGACAACATCGTCGATCACGAAACTCAGCTGCAGCCCCATGTACGCGAAGACGAACATCTCGAGAAGGGTGTCCAGGCTCGACCACACCGAGCGCTCCTGCAGTCTCGTCATGATCGACGCGTCCGTCGAATAGTGCCCGATCACCAAACCTGCAACCACGACGGCCAGGACACCGGACGCGTGCAGTTCCTCAGCGGCCAGGTAGGCGGCGAACGGAAGCACCAACCCCAGGCCGGTTTCGAGTGGAGAGTCGTACATGCGTGCACGAACGAACTTGACGACGAACGCGAGCACCAAACCGACGACGACGCCACCGATCACTTCGTACGCGAAGAACAACAGGGGCGAATCGGTGGCAATTCTGGTTCCGGTCACTGCTGCGACGGCAACGGTGAAGAGCGTGAGCGCGGTGGCGTCGTTGACGAGCCCTTCGCCCGTGAGGATGGCGATGACCCGTTTCGGGAGTCCGAGTTTCTGACCGACCGCTACCGCGCTGACGGCGTCGGTCGGCGCGATCACGGCTCCGAGCACGAGGGCGGCGCCGATCGTGAACTCGGGAACCATCCATTCGGCGAAGAAGGCCACCACGAACGCCGTCACCAACACCATTCCGACGCCGAGGCGCAGGATCGGTGCAAGGTTGCGTTTGAAGGTCGCCACCGAGAATTTGAGAGCTGCCGAGTAGAGAAGCGGCGGCAGGACCACACCGAGAATGACGTGGGGATCCAGCTCCGGCCGCGGCATGCCGGGTATGAACGAGGCGACCGAGCCCACCGTCACCAAAACCAGCGGGGCCTGCAGGTTTCGCCGATTGGACAGCCCGGTGACTGCGATGGCGGCAATGACGACCAGCAGAATCCAGGTGAAGTTCACGCGTTCATTCTGCCCGCCGACCCTGGGAGTTCACCCAGCGGACGCACAGAAGCCCGCAACCATTTCGGTTACGGGCTCCTGAGCAACGGTATTGCCGAATCCGGTATTACTGCTTCTCGGGAACGGCCTTCTTGGCAGCCTCGGCTGCCTTGTCGATCTGATCGCCGTACTTGTTGCCGGTCTTGTCGTCGGCGATGTCGGCGACCTTGTCGATCGCGTCGTGAACCTTGTCGGAGTTCTCCGCTGCGAGCTCCTGGCCCTTTTCGACCAATCCCTTGACGTTGTCCAAGAAACCCATGTCCGTGTCCTCTCCCGGTGCTGACGCACGTCCTTCGGCGGAATCGTTCCTCCGCGCCCTTCGATTCTCACAGGTCGAGGGCCTCTGCGCCAGAAAGCAGGTCCGTGCGTCCGGGCCACGCACAACTCGAGGTAGCGTTAACCCGCCAATAGCTGATTGCCCATCCATCGACATCGACAGGTACCCGGTTTGAATGCAGGACTGCGCGGGACGGGGAGCGACCCCCACCCGACGCGTGAACTGCTGTCACGGTGGTGGTCAGATCACACGGATTACACCTGGCTCCCCCGATTCCTCGACGCTCGCGGGTTGACCGTTCCCGGACGCAAATTGGTCGCGGTCTGGTGTTTCCTCTTCGCCCTGATCGCGGTGACGATGCAGTTGAGCCGGTTCGGTTCCGACACTGCTCTGGCTCGGTCGATCTTCGCCCTCGGAACGATCAGCGGCGCCTATGCGGGCTACCGCTGGGCGCGTAATGAATCGTGGCCCACCTGGCGACAATCCGTGGCTTTCGTCGTCTGGGCCGACCTATGGCTCGCCGTCACTCTTTTCTTCGCCGTACGCACCGCTTTCGTCGGGACCATCGGCTGCATCCTGTTCATCATGATCGGTTTCTACGCGGCTATAGTTCACAGCCCACGCGTTGCCATCACCCACATCGGCTGGGCTCTTGCTGTCTGTACGGCGCTGGCCGCCATGGCGATGTCCGAACCGGTCAACGACAACTGGGTGGTCCTGAACCTTTATCTGATGGTGGCCGGCGTGGTGTTCTCCACGGCGTGGATTCTGCAGATCGTCTGGCTCCGACTGACCGACGACGCACGCAACGCCCACCGGGACTATCTCACCGCGACGCTCAATCGCCGCGGACTCCAGGACGAGGCCCAGCATCTGCTGCGCAGCGATCGAACGCAAGCGCTGATCGCGCTACTCATCGACGTCGACTCGTTCAAGATCCTCAACGACACGCACGGGCACGTCGCGGGTGACGACGCGTTGACCGCCGTCGCCGACCGCCTCATCGCTGCCGCCGGGCCCGACGCGGTGGTGGCGCGAATCGGCGGCGACGAGTTCGTCGTCCTGCGCGGAGTCGATCGAGGAGAAATCGAACAGGTCGCCACCGAGATACATTCGGCGGTCTCGTCCGACTCCGATCCCTATCCCGTATCCGCCAGTACCGGCGTCAGTGTCTATCTGAGTCCCGAGACGGACTTACCGGATCGGGCTGTCAACGAACTGATCGAGCACGCAGACAATGCGATGTACCGGGCCAAGAAGCGCGGCGGCGATCGCATTGCCTGGGTGCAGATGTTCAGGCGCTGAAACTACTTACTCGCTGTGAGCATGGTGATGCTCACCGGGCAGATCGTCGGGCGTCGCGAACATCTTCCGCTTCTCCCCGTGCAGGCGCGCGCTGATCCACCACGAGAGTTCCACGAGTACGACGCCGATAGCGCCGAGGGTGATCGCGAGCGTCGTGGCAGCGACGTTGCTCGGATCCAGCTTGAAGAACTCGCGGGTGAACGGCAGCGCGAACAGGATGAGGTAGCCGGCCACCGATCCGCCGATCAGAACGAGCTTCCACCACACATACGGCCGGGCCACGACGGCCAGGACCCACACGGCGATCATGATCAACGTGATGAGAGCGCTGGTTCCGGCCTGGATCTTTTGGGTCTCCGTCTGGTCGGGGCCTTGATAGGCCAACACGTAGGAGATGAACGTGGTGATGCCGATGATCAGACCGGACGGCAGCGCCAAGCGCATCACGCGAGAGACGAAACCGGTTCGCGCGCGCTCGTTGTTCGGTGCCAGAGACAAGATGAAGGCCGGGATACCGATCGTGAACCACGCTGCGATCGTGACGTGGCGGGGCAGAAACGGGTACGGCAGCGGCTCGAAATCGAAGACCTGGGACAGGACGCCGGTGATGCCGATCAGGAACGCGAGCACCACCGAGTAGACGGTCTTGGTCAGGAACAGATTCGACACGCGCTCGATGTTGCCGATCACTCGGCGGCCTTCCGCGACGACGTACGGGAGCGTCGCGAACTTGTTGTCCAGCAGCACGATCTGGGCCACGGCTCGCGTAGCCGGGCTACCCGAACCCATCGAGACTCCGATGTCGGCGTCCTTGAGCGCGAGAACGTCGTTGACGCCGTCACCGGTCATCGCGACGGTGTGCCCGCGAGACTGCAAGGCCGCGACCATTTCCCGCTTCTGATCCGGTCGCACTCGCCCGAACGTCGTTGCTCCGTCGAGAGTGTCCGCCAGCTTTTCCTGATCGCTGGGCAACTCCCGCGCGTCGATGGGGCGGTCGCCGCCCTCGAGTCCGAGGGACCCGGCAACGGCACCGACGGAAACCGCGTTGTCGCCGGAAATGACCTTGACTGCGACCTTCTGGCTGGCGAAGTACTCCAGCGTCTCCTGGGCGTCGGGACGCACCTTCTGCTCGAGCACGACCAGAGCTTCGGGGGTGACGGTGCCCGGTGCGTCGGCGTCGTCGACGGGGAGGTCGCTGCTGCCGAGCATGAGGACACGAAGCCCGCTCGATCCCACTTCTTCCGCCTTGCGGGCCATCTCCGAGTCCGGGTCGAGCAGCACGTCCGGGGCACCGAGCACCCAGTTGCCGTTACTGCCGTACGACTGGCCGCTCCACTTCTTCGCCGAGGAGAACGGCGCCACCGCGGTGGCTTCGCCCCAGCCTGGATCGTCGGAGAGCGACTCGCGAATCGCCAGCACACTCGCGTTGGGGCGAGGGTCGGACGCAGCCATCGCGCTCAACGCGGACTTGACCGCAGACTCCCCCGAACCACCCGGTGCGACGTCGACCTCGGACAGGCGCATGCCGTTCTCGGTCAGGGTTCCGGTCTTGTCCGCGCACACCACGTCGACACGGGCCAAGCCTTCGATCGCCGGCAACTCCTGAACGAGGCACTGGCGCTTGCCCAATCGGATGACACCGACAGCAAATGCAATGGATGTCATGAGCACAAGGCCTTCGGGAACCATCGGAACCAGCGCTGCCACCATGCCGTTGAGTGCCGGTCGGATCGGCAGGCCGATGGTGAAGAGCTGATTGAAGATGATCAGCGCACCCGCGGGAATCATCAGGTAGGTGATGAATTTCAGGATCTTGTCGATACCGCTGCGCAGTTCCGAGTGCACGAGAGTGAACTTGCTCGCCTCTTCGGCAAGCTTGGCCGCGTATGCATCGCCACCGACCTTGGTGGCGCGGTACGCGCCGCTGCCGGCGGCAACGAAACTGCCCGACAACACTTGCTGGCCGCTCGCCTTGTGAACCGGATCGGCTTCACCGGTGAGGAGCGATTCGTCGACCTCGAGTGCAGCGGAACTGACCACCTCGCCGTCGACGACTATCTGGTCACCGGAGCCGAGTTCGATAATGTCGTCGAGCACAACGTCTTTGGGCGCCATCGCCACGGCGACGCCGTCACGCCGGACCATGGGCTTTGCCTGACTCACGATGGCCAGTGCATCGAGCGTGCGCTTGGCGCGAATCTCTTGGATGATGCCGATACCGCTGTTCGCGATGATCAACAATCCGAACATGCCGTCGATGATCGAGCCCGTCGCGAGCACGATCACCAACAACACCGTCAGGATCGCGTTGATGCGAGTGAAGACGTTGCCGCGAATGATGTCCTTGACCGAGCGGGACGCCCGATCCGGCACGTCGTTGGTTTGCCCCGACGCGATCCGGGCCGCAACCTGATCGGCGGTCAAACCGCGGGCGACGTCGACGTCGTCCGGCAATCGCTCAGTGGCTACCGCCACTGCTGTCTCTTCTGAACCGGTGTGCTCGTGAGCCATGGTCAAAGATTACGCACCCGGAGCAACTAATCAGGGTTCGACTCGAAAGGCAACCACGTCCGCTGCGCTTCTGGTCAGCTGAGAGCAATCCACCACTTCGACGGCGGTGTCGGCGACAACGCGTCGATCCGGCCGCCCGGCATCGGCACCGACACGCTGGTGCCCGCCTCCGCCGCGGCCTCGTTGAGGCGAATGATCGGCTCCGACCATGAATGAAACGCGAGGTTGAACGTTGCCCAGTGGATCGGGACGAACACACCGCGAGACCCGTCGCCCTTGTTGAGGTCGATGTGCGTCTGCACTGCCTCTTCGGGGTTCATGTGAATGTCCGGCCAGCGCACGTCGTAGGCGCCGACGGGGAGAAGCGTCAGATCGAACGGCCCGTACGTTTCACCCAATTGTTCGAAGCGCTGCGTGTATCCGCTGTCGCCGCCGAAGAACACCCGGTGCTCCGGACCGGCGAACACCCACGACGCCCACTGAGTCGTGTTCCGGACAAGACCACGACCAGAGAAGTGACGAGCCTCGGTGCACGTGAGGACCAGGTCGCCGATTTTTGTCGACTCGTCCCAGTCCAATTCCACGATCCGGTTCTCGGGCACCTTCCAGTGCCGCAGGTGAGCCCCGATACCGATCGGCACGACAAACGGAGCGGTCTGGGTACGAGTCAGCGTCTTGACCGTAGCCATGTCGAGATGGTCGTAGTGATCGTGAGAGATGACTATCGCATCTACTGCAGGCAGTTCGGTCAATGCCACCGGAGTGGGGTGCATCCGTGCGGGACCTACTGTGGCCGAGGGTGATACGCGCTCGCTCCACACCGGATCTGCGAGAACACGGTAACCGTCGACCTCGACGAGAACACTCGAATGGCCGTACCACGTCACCGCTGCGTCGCCGGCTACCGCCGGTGCCAGCGGAGTGGCCAACGGAATCGGCTGACGCGGCCGACCCGTCGACCCTCGCGTTGCCATCGACTTGAACATTCCGGCATCAGTGCCCGGCACCAGTGTGCTGCTGGGCTCCGAGTTGTGGAACTGGCGGTCCCGATATCGCGGAGACATCGCCGCATACGGTTGCACCGTGTTTCGCGATGCCCCGATCTGCGTCGGGATTCCCCATGCGGCTCGCGCCACCCACCCCGTCGCCGCGGCAACAGCAGCAACTCCGAGAACCGTCGTCTTCTTCATTCAGACGAGCGTAGCCACTATCCGCCCTGTGTGCCCGGCGCCTGTTTACCCTGCAACCGGCTTTACTTGCCCTTGAATACGGGAGGGCGGTTCTCGATGCGGGCCGCGCGGGCTTCCTGGACGTCCTCGCTGAGCCAGGCGGCGTGAAGAGCGTCGAGTTGCTCGGGAGACTGCTCCTCCATGGTGCCGTCGTCGTTGAGAACCATCTTCATGTGCCGCAACGACAGCGGTGCGAGATTGGCGATGCGGTGTGCCCATTCCTGGGCGTCGTCGAGGGTGCCGATTTTGTTGGCGAGGCCCCGAGTGAAGGCTTCCTCAGCGCCGATCTGTTCGATACCGAGCAGAATGGTGCGCGCGGGACCGCCGCCGACCAGCGACGCGAGCCGACGCATCGTCCACTTGTCCACAGAGACACCGAGGGTGGCTGCCGGGATTCCGAAACGAGCGCCCGGCGCCACGACGCGCAGATCCGACGCGATGGCCAGCTGCGTGCCCGCGCCGATGGCCGGACCGTTGACGGCAGCGATGACCGGGATGGGCGCCGTGTCGATAGACCGAAGCATCTCGAACAGGCGATCGGTGAAGCCCTCCATGTAGACGTCGCCGGAGAGATCTGCCCCTGCGCAGAATGCCGATCCCTCACCGGTGATGACGACGACGTGCGCATGCTCGGCGACTGCCGCGTTCATCGCGTCCCGAATCGCAATGCAGAGTTCCGCGCTGAGTGCATTGCGACGCTCGTGACGCTGCAACTCGATGGTCACGACGTTGCCGTCACGGGAGAACCCGATCATGTCCGCTCACTTTCGTTTCTGGAAGGCTCGACGCAGGGACGTTCCGAGGCGCCGATACCGTCCGCATACTTCTCTGCAGCTAAGTTCTGTACATCAGGAGGTTAGATTACCGATGAGTACAGACGACCTTGCCTCACCGGAACCGCACCCGGTTGACGTGGTGGTGATCGGCGCCGGACAGGCCGGACTCTCCGCCGCGTACTACCTGCGCAAGTTCGGAATCGAACCCGAATCGGGTTTCGTGGTGCTCGATCATGCGTCCGGGCCGGGCGGGGCGTGGCAGTTTCGCTGGCCGAGCCTGACACTGAGCACCGTCAACGGCGTGCATGATCTCCCGGGAATGTCCTTCGCGGAAACCACCGGCACCGACGCCGAACAGGTGCCTGCATCCGTCGCGGTCCCCCATTACTTCGAACTGTACGAAAAGCAATTCGAACTTCCCGTCCACCGCCCGGTGCACACCCGAGTGGTGTGCCCTCGGGAAGAGCGACTGCGGATCGAGACCGACCACGGAGTGTTCGCGGCGCGAGGCTTGATCAATGCGACAGGAACCTGGGAGCGGCCCTTCATCCCCCACTATCGCGGGGCCGAATCATTTCGTGGCCGACAACTCCACACGAAGGACTATCGAACCGCCGCGGAGTTCGAGGGCAAACATGTCGTCGTGGTCGGCGGCGGTATCTCGGCCGTCCAACTGCTCGACGAGATCTCACGCGTCACGACCACTACCTGGGTGACGCGTCGTGAACCGGAGTTCCGCGACGAGCCGTTCACTCCGGACATCGGCCGCGCCGCGGTTGCCATGGTCGAGGATCGTGTACGACGCGGTCTGCCACCGGGATCCGTTGTTTCGGTGACCGGCCTCCCGGTGACACCGGCCATCCGGGCAGCGCGAGAGCGCGGTGTCATGAATCGACTCCCGATGTTCTCCGAAATCCTTCCGAACGGCGTGAAGTGGGCCGACGGTACTGTCATCGATGCCGATGTGATCCTGTGGTGCACCGGTTTTCGCAGCTCACTCGATCACCTGGCGCCTCTGCACCTGCGAGGACCAGGTGGCGGAATACCGATGACCGGACGCCTCGCCACGCAGGTCGAAGCCGACCCTCGCGTACATCTGGTGGGATACGGGCCGTCGTCGTCGACGATCGGAGCCAACCGCGCCGGCCAAGCGGCCGCCCGCGAACTGACGTCTTACCTGGGAATCGGCGAATGAACAGAATTCTTGTACCGGGAGAAACCTGCTGGCGCATCGAGCCTGCCGACAATCTGGCCTGCATCGTCGACGCCGCTGACTACTTTCATCACGCGAAGTCCGCAATGCTGCAAGCCGAGAAGCGAATCATGTTGATCGGCTGGGATTTCGACACGCGCATCAAACTCGAGCCAGGAAAGCAGACGCTCGACGGCCCCAACCGATTGGGGATGTTCCTCCGCTGGCTCGTCCGCGAGAAACCTGATCTCGAAATCCTCGTACTCAAATGGAACATCGGCGCCTTCACCGCAATCGGGCGCGGGATGACTCCAGTCTTCGTGTCCAACTGGTTGACCGACGAGCGTCTTCGGTTCGAGATCGACGGCGCACATCCAGTGGGCGCGGCGCACCATCAGAAGATCATCGTCATCGACGACGCCCTGGCCTTCTGCGGCGGCATCGACATGACGGTGGACCGCTGGGACACCTCGGATCACGTCGACCGCAACGACTACCGGATCACACCGAGCGGAAGACGTTACGGCCCTTGGCATGACGCCACCACAGCTATCGACGGCGATGCGGCCGCGGCAATCGGCGAATTGGCGCGGGCACGCTGGAAATCCGCAACCGGCGAGGATCTGGTACCGGTTCAGAGCACAGCGACGCCATGGCCGGTCAATCTGGCTCCCACGTTGCGGGTCGTCGACGTAGCCGTAGCCAGAACACTGCCGGAACTCGGCGAACGCACGGAGGTACGTGAGATCGAGGCGCTCTATCTCGCGGCCATCGCCGGGGCGGAGCGGACGCTGTACATCGAGAGCCAATACCTCGCCTCCCGCACTCTGGCCGAGGCAATTGCCGCGCGTCTACGTGAGGCCGACGGGCCGGAGATCGTTCTGGTCATCCCCCGCAATGCCGATGGATGGCTGGAACAAAAGGCGATGGACGGGGCACGCCACGACCTCTTGCATCTGTTGTGGAGCGCCGACATCCATGGCCGGTTCGGTGCGTTCTATCCCGTGACCTCTTCTGGCGCACCCATTTACGTGCACGCCAAGGTCCTCGTGATGGACGATCGACTCTTGCGAATCGGGTCGTCGAACCTCAACAATCGATCGATGGACTTCGACACCGAGTGCGACATCGCCGTCGAATCCGTCGACGACGCAGATGTCGAGCTGCGCGCGTCGATCATCGGATTGAGGCGGCGGCTACTCGGCGAGCACCTCGACGTCACCGAGGAAGAAGTCGACGACGCGTTGGGTGAGCAGTCACTGTTGTCGACGGTTCGCGCTCTCTCGACCTCCGACGCTCGCAGTCTGCGCGAATTCGACCGCAACACAGTCGACGGCGAAGACCACGTGCTCGCCGAAAATGCACTGATGGATCCCGAGCGCACGCCGCCCAGACTGAGCGATCGAATCGAAGGATTACGCCGCCTGCTCGGCAAACGCTGAGACTCTAGAACACGCGCACACAGTGACCGGTTGCCGGCGCGAGTTCGACGAGAGTTGCACTTTGAACACTCGGGACGAACACGATGAGAAACGTATCGCTGTCGCTGTCGAGCCAGGCAACGGAAACTCCTGACCCGGCGATGTTGGCGCCGACGCCGGCAAGAAGCGTTTCGAGGCCAGCGGTGCGGTCATAGCCTGCGGCAAGCTCGTCCGCCCATTTCCATGAGTGGGCCGCTCCGGGTGCAGACTCCAGCTGCCGCAGTCGACCGAGAACCTCGGCGGCGTCCTCGTTCCAGTCCACCCAGGCCAGGAGTTCTTGTTCGTGCAATGCGTCGACGAGAGCAAACCACGCCATTTCCGGGTGCGGCTTCTCGAGCGTCTGTGAGTACAGATCGTTCTGTACCTCGACATACCGTTCCGGGTAGTCGATCGCGAGAGTCACACGATCGCTGACTGCGGGGCTGTCAGAGGCGAGCAGTTCGGCGATCGCACGCAACGCGTCGCGAGCAGGTCCACCCACTACGGCTCCAAGGTTCGATTCGGTCATCGGTGCGGTTCCCACAGTCTGACATGCGAGTGCGCCTTCTTCGGATATGTCTCGATGTCGGGACACGAGCCGGATGCTTACCCCGAGTTCCACCGATTCCCGAGCAGCGCCGGTGTCGAGCTACCAAATTGGACTATCCGGCTATCCCATTCGCCGCACTTGTCCGTTTACCCTTTCACCTGGTCTTACAATCCGGATATAGTCATCGTCGATCCGAGAAGTCAACTGGGATGTAGCGAGCCAGCGAACAGTCTGTTACCGTTCAGCTAACTACTCCTTCTGGTCAAACCGGATCGAAGGGGTTCGGGCAATGACCCACGGGGGGTTGACGTGAAGGGGCCATGTTCCGCATGAAACACGATTCACACACGACAACCTCTTGGTGGTCGATCGGCGAGTGGCGCCTGGGTTGGAAGGTCATCGCCGTTCTCGCATTGCCGATGATCGTCGCCGTCGTCCTCGGAGCCCTTCGCGTTCAGACCGAACTCGAAGAAGCCGCGCAGCTGAGTTCCTCGTCCGAACGCGCCCTCGCTGTGCCCACCGCGATCAACCTCGAATCCGCGCTGTACGAACTCGCCGAAGCGGCCTCGGCACGCACTGACACCGGCCCGGCCACACAAGCGGTTTCGGACGCAATGGACCAACTGGTCGACGCGGCGCGCGCGTTCCAGTCCGATGACGCCCTCAACGACCAAGTGACTTCGGCACTTGCCGAGAGCCGTTCCATCACTGAGGAGATTTCCGCCGGCGCGGTGGCTCCCGCACGCTTGGTTTCGCGGGTCGGTGAAGTCTCGCGCGCACTCTCGAGCACCTTCACCAGCGTCGTCGAGCATTCTCAGCGGCCGGCGCTGCGCGAAGAGGGTGGCCGACTCGCCGCACTCTGGGATGCGCGACGAGCACTGGCCGAACAACGAATTCTCTTCGGCTCAGGTGATCCGGACCAGCAAGCTCGTACCTCGATGGTCAGTGCCGCCGGTGCCGAACTGGTCGCTCTGAACAACATTCTCGCCATCGACGGGAGTAACGACACCGTCCAGACCCTCAGCAACTCAGCTCAGAACCGGATCAACGCCCTCGGATCAACTCCGTCGACCTCTCCTCTGGGAAGCCGCGTCGGCGCAGACCTGAAATCCGGCAGCGACCAGTACAACAGCTTGACCGATACCACCGTCACCGAGTTCGGCGACACCGTCACCGCTGAATCCAATGCAGCACGAACCGCAGCACTTCGTGACACTGCCATCGTGCTCGGCGCGGTCCTGCTGGCACTGGCGATCGCCCTCGTCATCAGCCGATCGCTCATCGATCCGATCCGCCGGTTGCGGTTCGCCGCTCTGCAGGCCGCGAGACGCGGACTTCCCGACGCGATCGAACGAATCCGCGCAGGTGCCAGTACCGACGAACTCGACTTCGCCCGTGTCCCGATCCGCACCCACGAGGAAATCGGCGAGCTTGCACGCGCGGTGGACGACATGCACGGTCAGGCCATCACGCTTGCCGGCGAGCAGGCGACCCTGCGGCGCCAGGTCAACGACATGTTCGAAACGCTGTCGAGGCGGAACAAGTCCCTCGTCGACCAGCAACTCGGTTTGATCGAACAGCTCGAGCAGGACGAGGACGACCCGCGTCGCCTCGAGAATCTGTTCCGGCTCGACCACATCGCCGCGAGAATGCGTCGAAACGGCGACAACTTGTTGGTTCTCGCCGGAACCGATGTGCGCCGCGCCAGGACTGCACCCGTCGCTCTCGGCGATACCCTTCGCGCCGCGGTATCGGGTGTCGAGGAGTATCGACGCGTCGAACTCGGGCAGATCCCGCCCGGAGTCGTCACCGGTCACGCTGCGCCGGACGTCGTTCACCTCATTGCCGAACTGCTCGACAATTCGCTGCGGTACTCCCCACCGGAGACCACCGTCTCCATCAACGCTGCCCGCACCATCGACGGCTCCATGATCGTCGAGATCGCAGATCTCGGTATCGGTATGTCGCCTGCCGACATCCTCGATGCCAACGAGCGCCTCGCGGCCGGCGGCGAGATGAGCGCGGACACAGCGCGTCGCATGGGTTTGTTCGTCGTGAGCCGAATCAGCCGTCGCTACAACATCTCTGTGCGCCTGCGCCCGACGGCAACGTCGTCGACACACAGCGGCATCACCGCAACGGTGCTCCTACCGACCTCGATTCTCGATTCCTCGCGGGCTCCCGAAATCCGCACGCCGCGAACAGGACCCGTTGCCACAGTCGAGCGGACACCGCCGCCCGCACCACCTGCCCCGGTATGGTCACAGCCGGTCCCGACCGCTTCCGCACCCCCACAGCCTGCGACCAGAAGCTTCGCCGACCTCCCCCGCCGAACGCCCGGCATCAGCACCGATCGGACCGAGACGTTCGCCCCGATCACGCCGGAGTCGACACCGACGGCAACACCCTCGGGACTACCTCGCCGCACCCCGGGCACGAGTGGAGTGCCGCAGGTCAGTACCTCGACCACTCCGGCACCAGCTGCGCCGGTGTCAACCTTCGCTCCCCAACTCGATCCCGCGGGCGCGAACGCATCGACGTCGCTTTCCGTCCGTACTCCGTCGCCGGAATCCAACTCGTCTGCACAGGGTCCCGAGATCCCGGTGGGTCCACAGCCGTCGACAACTCCGGCGCCGCGGCACCGACTCTCGGCACCGACGCCGACAAATACTGCGGCCTTCTTCTCCTCTCGTACCCGTGACGGGATGTCGGCTCGCACGTCTGCGCGTACTGACAGCAGCAGCAACAACAACGGCGGCGCGAACGGTGGAACGTCTGCCCCGTCGACGATGCCGATCTTTGCTCGGATGGTGTCGGAGTGGCTGGTGGATCCGACGGCGGAGTCGTCAACGGCTTCCACCGGTGGTTCCTGGACCACGGACGCAGATCAAGGCTGGCTGGCTGCCCGGACGTCGTTCGAGATGCCGGTCACCAAGATCGCCGATTCCGGATTGCCTATTCGGGATCGAGGAGCTCGCTTGGTTCCTGGCGCCGTCGGAGGAGGTGGTACAGCCCAACGTCAAGCATCCAATCCCGCCGACGTTCAACGTGGTTGGAGCAGTTACCAATCCGGCGTGCAACGTGGGCGTCGGCATGCTGCCGTCCACCAGTCCGACGGCGGACAGTCTTTCGAATCGTCCACGATGTTGCACAACGATGAAGGAGAACAGTGAACACTGTCGGAGCCCAAGAGACTCCCCGCGCACTCGACTGGCTGGTTTCGGCTTTTGCCCGAGACGTGCCGGGTGTGAGTCACGCGATCATCGTCTCAGCCGACGGGTTGTTGACGGCCTCGAGCACACACCTTCCGCTCGACCGGGCGGATCAATTAGCCGCTGTCACTTCCGGACTCGCCAGCCTGTCCGCGGGGGCGTCACGCCTCTTCGACGGTGGGGCCGTCATGCAGTCCGTCGTCGAGATGGAGAACGGCTACCTGCTTCTCATGGGCGTCGGTAGTGGCGCCTACCTCGCCGCACTCGCTGTCGCCGGATGCGACATCGGCCAGATCGGTTACGAAATGGCGACTCTCGTCGATCGCGTCGGGACCACCATGGACATTGCCCCGCGAACATCGCAGGGTATTTGAGTTCGATGTCTCACCATCAATCCGAGTACGACGACGCCGAACCGAGCTTGGTACGGCCGTACGCGCTCACCGAAGGTCGGACCCTGCCGTCCATCGACCTCCCGCTCGAAGCGATCATCGCGACGATCGAAGACGTGGTCTCGAACAATCTTGCACCGCAAGATATTCGTGCATCGATCGTCGCACTCTGCGAGCAGCGGATCTCGGTTGCCGAGATCGCTGCCCACCTGGGTGTTCCGATCGGAGTCGTGCGGGTACTGGTCGCCGACCTCGTAGTAGCCGGATCACTGGAAATACATGCCACTCTGCGAAGCGACGCATCTCGAGTCGAGCGACGCGAACTGATCGAAAGGACCCTCAGTGGACTTCGGGCACTCTGACTCATCGTCTCGCGTGAAATCGACGAAAATCGTGATCGCCGGGGGTTTCGGTGTTGGCAAGACAACGCTTGTGGGGACCGTCTCCGAAATCGTCCCCCTTCGCACGGAGGCCATGGTCACCGACGCCAGCGACGGTATCGACAATCTCGGTTCCACTCCCGACAAGAGCACCACGACGGTCGCGATGGACTTCGGGCGCATCACTCTCGCCGACGACCTGGTTCTCTATCTGTTCGGAACCCCGGGACAGCGTCGCTTCTGGTTCATGTGGGACGACCTGATCACCGGTGCGATCGGTGCGGTCATTCTGGTCGACACGCGTCGCTTGGAAGACAGCTTCGCCGCAGTCGACTTCTTCGAGGCGCGAGGCCTCCCGTTCATCGTGGCGGTCAACCGTTTCGACGGCGCACCCATCCATTCGGCGAGCGATCTCCGCCAGGCGTTGGCTCTACCCAACCGCGTTCCCATGATCGAGATCGACGCCCGAAACCGCGAATCGGCCAAACGCGCGCTGATCGCCGTCACCGAATACTCCCTCGAACGACTTGCAGCTGAAGCAGTCGTCTAGATGAATCACCAGATGCGAATCGTCACCGAAAGGAACTGGCATGTCGGATGAAATGCACCATTTCTCGATGGGAATCTGGCTGCTCGGGCTCGCCTACGTCGTGTCCGTGGTCGGGTCGGTAGTCGGCCTGGCGTGCACCAGGCATTCAGCGTCGGCGACGACGACCGCCACACGCATGCGCTGGCTCGCCATGGCCGCCCTGTCGATCGGTGGCGTCGCCATCTGGCTGATGCATTTCATCGCCATGCTCGGCTTCGCAGTCCCCGGCAGTCCCATTCGATACAACCTCGGATGGACCGTGATCTCGGCGATCATCTCGGTGGGGGCCGTGTTTGTCGGCCTGCTGATCATCGGGACCGAATTCCGCTGGACTCGACTTCTGATCGGCGGCCTGGTGACCGGTCTCGCCGTGAACATCATGCACTACACCGGTATGCGCGCCTTACGCTTTCAGGGTGAGATCCACTACGACCTGCTCTTCGTCGCACTGTCGGTTCTCATCGCAGTCGTCGCCGGAACGGCCGCACTGTGGTTCACCATGGTGCTCGAGTCCACGATTCTTCGTTTTGTCGCCGGAATCATCATGGGTATCGCCGTCGTCGGAATGCATTACACCGGAATGGCTGCGGTCGAGGTCGTTCACGACGCAGCAGCCCCGGCGCCGCAGGGACTCGAAGTGTTCTCCTTCCTCTTCCCCGTCTTCGTTCTCGGCTTGTTGGCGTTGGCGGTTCCGATCGTTGCAGTGCTGACAGCGCCCAACCGTGCGACGGCTCGGATGGAGTCCGCCGCCGACGACCTGGCGTTCGAAGCACGCGAGTTCGCGATCTCGAACTGAGCGAAGTACGAGGCGAGTCAGTGTGAATCGACGACGCCCCGTACATTTCGAGGATGGTGGATGCCGGACACAACCCTCAGCCGTCGGCCCGCGCGACACTGGTCGTGATCGGTGGTTTGCCGGCCACCGGCAAGTCGACTATCGCGCGAGCGCTTGCCCAGCATCACCGAATCCCTTTCGTGCGGATCGATACCATCGAACAGGCACTGACCCACAGCGGTATCGCTGACGCGTCCGGGACCGCTGGATACATCACCGCCTATGCGCTCGCCGCCGAACAATTGCGACTGGGACTCTCGGTCGTGGTCGAGTGTGTCAACCCGATCGAGGTGACGCGAAGCGCCTGGTCCGCTACCGCACAACACAATTCGGCGTACTTGCTCAATGTCGAAGTAATCTGTTCGGATCCCGACGAGCATCGCAGACGCGCTGAACAGCGAGTCGTCGACATCCCGGATCTTGTACTACCGACGTGGCAGGAAATTCTGGATCGGGACTACGAGCCGTGGACCACGGAACGGCTGGTGCTCGACACCGCAATCATGGACTCCGACAGCGCAGTACGACGCATCACCGCCACGATGCCGTAGCGTGCGAGCTGCTCACAGGGCGAGAACGAAGAATGCACTGTTCGGATCTTCGCGGTAGTTCCCGAACGGTGGACAGGGCACGAACCCGAATCTCGCGTACAACCGGCGAGCGGGATCGAAGAAGTCCTGTGTGCCGGTCTCCAATTCGAGTTGACGGTAACCTCGTTGTCTCGACTCGTCCACGACGTGTTGAAGAAGTCGCGTACCCACTCCACGCCCTCGAGCTGCCGATGATGTTCGCATCGACTTGATCTCGCCGCCGGTCGACGACCGTTCCTTGAGCGCTACGCAACCGAGTAGCTCGTCACCGTCGCTCCACAGCGTCCACATGGTCACAGAGCTATCCGTCAGCCCCGTGACGTCCAGCGCGTGAACGCTGTCCACAGGGGAGGTCGCATGCATGTCCGCGAGGTGCTCGGCCAGGAGAGCCCGGACCGCGTCCCGACTCAGGTCGTCAGTTTCGATTCGCACAGATCCCTCACTGTCCACGTCGCCTCCGGCAGCATCGAATGAAGTATGACTGTCCGTCACTTCGCCGAAGGCTTGGCCCGAACGTGAATGCGTTCTCCTTGTGGGCCGAACAGACTCAGCACTTCGACCGGGCCTTTGCCGTCACTGCCGAACCAATGCGGATTTCGGGTGTCGAATTCAGCAGCTTCACCCGTTCCCATGATGATGTCGTGATCGGCCAACACCAATCTCAGCTTCCCCGACAACACGTACAGCCATTCATAGCCGTCATGCACCTGCGGATTCGGCTCGGTCTGGTTTGCCGGGATGGTCATCTTGAATGCCTGCAGCCCACCCGGTTGCCGAGTCAGCGGCAAGACCGTTCGCCCACTGACGCTTCGAGGCGCACTCTGGATACGCGGATCGGCGACCTGTGGCGCCGCCACCAACTGGTCCAACGGCACTTGGTGGGCGAGCGCGATCGGGAGCAGCAACTCCAAACTCGGGCGACGCTCCCCCGCTTCGAGCCTCGACAGGGTGCTCTTCGAGATACCGGTCGACTCGGACAGCGCCGTGAGCGTGACATTGCGCTGTGTACGAATGCGTTTGAGGCGCGCGCCTATCTGCGAGATGGCGGCATCGATGTGCGGGCCGTTGACATTCATGGTCCGAGTCTGACGACGATTCCCAGAAATGGCAACAATAGTTGCTGAGCTGTCTCGTCCGCGGGCAACCTGTGCTCATGCGAACACACACTGAAACACAGGTCCTCGACACCGTGATCGTCGGTGGTGGAGCCGCCGGACTCAGCGCAGCCCTGGTGTTGGGGCGCGCTCGGCGCAGCGTCGCCGTCATCGATTCCGGCACTCCCCGCAACGCACCCGCGGCACACATGCACGGCTTCCTCTCGCGCGACGGCATGGCGCCGGGCGAGTTACTCACCGTCGGACGCAGCGAATTACAGACGTACGGAGTGGAATTCACACAGGATGACGTTGTCGACATCTCGTGGCGCGGTATCGAACCCGGCTTTGTCGTCGAGCTTTCAGGCGGCACGACGCTCACCGCTCGCACCGTGCTGGTTGCCACCGGCCTACGGGATTCACTTCCGGAAATACCAGGCATCCAAGAACTTTGGGGACAGAGCGTGCTCCATTGCCCCTACTGCCATGCGTACGAGATCAGCGACCAACCGATCGGCGTTCTCGGCGGCGACGTTCGCGAAATGTCACTTCACCAGGCGCTTCTGCTCCGGCAGTGGTCGTCGGATGTGACGTTCTTCCCTCATCACATCTCGCTCACACCGGAAGAACGCAGGCGACTTGCGGCGCGCGGTGTCGAGGTGGTCGACGGGCAGGTCACCGCAGTGACCTCCGAGCACGGCGAACTGAAGGCAATCGAGTTGGACAACGGTCAATTGGTTCCTCGTTCAGCGCTGTTCGTCGCACCTCGCCTCGTCCCGAACGACGGGGCCTTGTCACAACTCGGTTGCCACGTGGGCACAAACGGATTCGTGACTGTCGATCCTTCCGGCGCCACCAGCGTTCCTGGCATCTGGGGCGCCGGCAATGTCGTCGACCCTCGCGCTCAGGTGATAGGCGCTGCCGCTGCCGGTTCGACAGCGGCAATCGCGATCAACGGATACCTGGTCGAGCAAGACGTCGAATCGGCCCTGCTTACGACCGCGCCAGAGGTTGATTTCTCGGCCACCGTGGAGCAACGCGTCTGCGAGATGAACGGCGGCAGCGCCCTCCACGGCTTCTGAGAGAAGAGTCTACGTCGCGGGGCCGCCGTGCAACTTCTCGTAGGCGGCCTTCTCGGCGTCGTGGCGCGAGATCTTCTTCGGGTTCTCGAGGTCGGAAGGCAAACCGTGACGCTCGAGGCGACGCGACCTGTTCTGAGCCATGTAGGAAACCGAATAGAACAGTGCCAGGAGCACTCCGAGCAGCACCATCGATGCCCGCAGAGCCCACGGCCCCGGAAAGAGCATGAAGGCAGCGAAGACTGGAATGAACGGCACCATGCTTCGGATCAAGTGACGCGGCACAGCCCAATCACCGATCAGGTCGTTTCGCACCCAGTCCTGCATGGAGTCGGGCAGCTTACGGCCCACTGAATAGCCCAACCACTGAAGGGGATTCGGGCTCGTACGTTGCTTTTTGGAAGTCACGGAAGTCACCTGTTCGGTACGCATCGACGGTACTGACGCAGTCATCACGTTTCTTTCGGATGCAGTCGTCACATTTCTCTCATTGGTCCAAGGCTCCGGCGCGGAGCGCGGCCTCGTTGACCCGCGTCAGAACGTTGTGGAGTTCTTCGAGTTCGGCGAGGCTCACGCCCAACTTCGCGACAACCGCCGGCGGGATCTTCTCCGCCTCGTCGCGCAGCGCCACACCCGCTTCGGTGAGGTCGACGTCGAGTTGACGCTCGTCGGCGCGGCTACGGGTTCGCGTGATCAACCCGGACGCCTCGAGCCGTTTGAGGAGCGGCGACAGTGTCGGCGAATCGAGCTGAAGCGCCTGCCCGATTTCCTTGACCGCCATCGGCGACTTTCCCCACAGTGCCAGCATCACCAGATACTGGGGATGCGTGAGGCCCATCGGCTCGAGCAGGGGCCGGTAGACGGAGAGCACTGCCCGGTTCGCGACCGCAAGTGCAAAACACACCTGCCGGTCGAGAGCCAGCGGATCGTCCATCTGCGTCTGCGGAGCCTTCGTCGTCATGACTCCGATGTTATCAGATTAATTAGTGCAGTAACTATTATTGCACTAATCAATCTGGCGATGATCGTCACTCTTCTCCAACGTCGACGTGGGTTGCCCGGTCAGACCCACGTGCGCTTCCGCCCTCATTCGCTCGACCATGTGCGGGTAGTGCAGCTCGAACGCCGGACGCTCGCTACGGATGCGCGGCAACTCGGTGAAGTTGTGACGCGGCGGCGGGCAGGTGGTCGCCCACTCCAGCGAGTTTCCGTAACCCCACGGATCGTCGACGGTGACCACTTCGCCGTAGCGGTAACTCTTGAAGACGTTCCACAGGAAGGGCAGCGTCGAGGCACCGAGCACGAAGGCGAAAATGGTCGAGACCGAGTTGAGCACGGTGAACCCGTCCGAAGGCAGGTAGTCGGCGTATCGACGCGGCATGCCCTCACCGCCGAGCCAGTGCTGAACGAGGAACGTGCCGTGGAAACCGACGAACGTGGTCCAGAAGTGCCACTTGCCCAACCGTTCGTCGAGCAGACGTCCCGTCATCTTCGGGAACCAGAAGTAGATACCGGCATACGTGGCGAACACGACCGTACCGAAGACCACGTAGTGGAAGTGGGCCACGACAAAATACGTGTCGGTGACGTGGAAGTCGAGCGGCGGGCTCGCGAGGATGACACCCGACAGACCACCGAAGAGGAAGGTGATCAAAAAGCCCACCGAGAACAGCATCGGCGACTCGAAAGTCAACTGCCCCTTCCACATCGTTCCGATCCAGTTGAAGATCTTCACGCCTGTCGGCACGGCGATCAGGAACGTCATGAACGAGAAATACGGCAGGAGAACAGCACCCGTCGCATACATGTGGTGAGCCCACACAGCGATCGAGAGAGCGGCAATCGCGAGTGTCGCATAGACCAATCCCGTGTAACCGAAGATCGGCTTACGGCTGAAGACCGGGAAGATCTCCGAGACGATGCCGAAGAACGGCAGCGCGATGATGTATACCTCGGGATGACCGAAGAACCAGAACAGGTGCTGCCACAACAGAACTCCGCCCGACGCCGGATCGAAGATGTGACCACCGAGGTGACGGTCGACGAACAGCCCCATGAACGCGGCGGTCAGGAGCGGGAACGCCATCAAGATCAAGATGCTGGTGATGAAGATGTTCCAGGTGAAGATCGACATGCGGAACATGGTCATGCCGGGCGCGCGCAGGCAGATCACGGTGGTGATCATGTTGACCGCACCGAGAATCGTGCCGAGCCCACCGACCGTCAGACCGAAGACCCACAGGTCGGCCCCGACGCCGGGGCTGTGAACCGCGCCGGAGAGCGGGGTGTACGCCGTCCAACCGAAGTCGGCAGCCCCGCCCGGCGTGAGGAAGCCGCCGAGAACGATGAGGCCACCAAAAGTGAAGAGCCAGAACCCGAATGAGTTCAGCCGAGGAAAGGCGACGTCGGGTGCTCCGATCTGCAACGGAAGCATGTAGTTCGCGAAGCCGAAGACGACGGGGGTCGCGTACAGCAGCAGCATGATCGTGCCGTGCATGGTGAAAAGCTGGTTGAACTGCTCATTGGAGAGGAACTGCATTCCGGGAACGGCCAGTTCGGCGCGCATGAACAGCGCCATCAGGCCGCCGATCAGGAAGAACGCGAACGCAGTGATCAGGTACATGATCCCGATCTTCTTGTGATCGGTGGTCTTGATCATCTCGAGCATCCACGACCCCTTGGGATCACGACGCTTCGGGTACGGCCGCTCCGGAATCGGCTCCAAGTCTCCGGTCCGCTCGTCCGGCACCGTTGTTGTCATGCTCGCGCGTCCTCTTTCGTGCTCGATACCGCCCTCAAGAACTTTCCGCACGACCATATCGCATGTTAATAGTTAATGCACAAACTAAGTTTTGACGACCGATGCACCGATGAAAACCGAACGTACGCAACCTTTTGCAGATTTTCGGCGAGATGTACTCATGCAGCGGAATAGGTCGAGAGCCGGCCGCGTTGAACAAACCCGTGACTCTTCCCGACACATCGACAGCACCCGAGGCCCCCGCGTTGCGCGGCCTCTTCGAGCCTTTCGAGGTCAAATCACTCTCGTTGCGTAACCGTTTCGCCATGGCCCCGATGACGCGCGCCTTCTCGCCGGACGGAATCCCCGGCGCCGACGTGGCCGAGTACTACCGTCGTCGCGCAGCAGGTGGTGTCGGCTTGATCATCACCGAAGGCACGTACATCCCGGACCCGGCGGCCGGCCCGCACACCCGCGTACCGCGCATCTACGGCGATTCGAGCCTGGGCGGCTGGAAGTCGGTAGTCGACGCCGTCCACGCCGAGGGCGGATCGATAATTCCCCAGCTGTGGCACCTCGGAGTCGAGCGCGGCGAGAATTCGCGCCTGAACCCAGAGGTCGAAACCGTCAGCCCTTCCGGCCTGGCGCTGGACGGCACCCGTCTGGGACGAGAATTCACCACCTCGGATCTCGACAACTTGAAGCAGTCGTGGGTCGACGCGGCACTCAACGCGAAGAACACCGGTTTCGACGGTCTCGAGTTGCATGGGGCGCATGGCTACCTGCTCGACGAGTTCCTCTGGGCAGGAACCAATGTCCGCACCGATGGATACGGCGGATCACTCGAAGCCCGCACCCGTTTCCCGGCCGAGGTCGTCGCCGCGATCCGGGAGGCAGTCGGAAACGAGTTCGCGATCGTCTACCGCTTCTCGCAGTGGAAGTCCGGCCACTACGACGCTCGTATCGCCCAGAGCCCGGCAGAACTCGGCCGCATCCTCACTCCCCTGGTCGACGCCGGTGTCGACGTTCTGCATCCGTCGACGAGGCGTCATTGGGAACCGGCGTTCGCTGAACTCGACGGCGAAGACGGCAAGCTCGGCCTCGCGGGCTGGACGAAGAAGCTGACCGGGTTGCCGACCATCACCGTCGGCTCGGTCGGACTCGACTCGGTGTTCACGACGGCATTCACCGGCGACGCTGCATCGGCTGTCACGGGGCTGGAGCGTCTCGAAGCTCAGTACGAGAACGGTGAATTCGACATGGTTGCCATCGGGCGCGCGCTGCTCGCCGATCCCGAGTGGGTCGAAAAGCTCCGCACCGGACGCGCGGACGAACACATCGCATTCACTGCAGAACATCGCACGCACCTGAACTGACCTCGCACGACAAAACGGCACTCCCGCGATCGCGGGAGTGCCGTTTGTGGGTCTACCGGAAGTTCTAGCTGCCGAGCGTGACCGGATCGGGGCCGATGCGGCCGGCCTGGTCGTCGAGAGCACCGATCGCGTTGATCTGTTCCGGCGTCAGTTCGAAGCCGAAGACATCGAAGTTGGCGGCGATACGTTCGGGGGTCACCGACTTCGGGATCACCACGTTGCCGATCTGCAGGTGCCAGCGAATGATCACCTGAGCCGCGGTGACGCCATGAGCGTCGGCGACAGCGGTGATGACGGGGTCACCGAGAACGGTTCCCTGGCCGAGCGGGCTCCATGCTTCCGTCGCGATTCCCTTGCCGGTGTGGAAGGCGCGCAGTTCGGCCTGGTTGAACTTGGGGTGAAGCTCGATCTGGTTGAGGACCGGTACCTCACCGGTTTCACCGATGACACGCTCGAGGTTCTCGATGGTGAAGTTGGAGACGCCGATGGATCGAACCCGTCCGTCGGCCTTGAGCTTCTGGAATGCCTTGAAGGTCTCGACGTACAGGTCCTTGGACGGTACCGGCCAGTGGATCAGGTACAGATCGAGGTAGTCGAGACCCAACTTGTCGAGGCTGGCGTCGAATGCGGCAAGCGTCGAGTCGTAGCCCTGATCGTCGTTCCACAACTTCGTCGTGATGTAGAGGTCTTCGCGTGCGATGCCGGATTCGGCGATCGCGCGGCCGACGCCCACCTCGTTGCCGTAGATCTTGGCGGTGTCGATGCTGCGGTAGCCGGTCTTCAGGGCGGTGGAGACGGCTTCCTGCGTCTCGTCGTCCGGAACCTGGAACACACCGAATCCGAGTGCGGGGATCGTCTTACCGTCGTTCAGAACAATTGTCGGTACATCGGTCACATCATTGGTCTCGGTCATAAGTGAATCCAACGCCCGAGGGCAGGGAGGCATTCCCCGCCGAACCTCCGCGCGGTGCCCTTGTACCGCCCGAAATGCCGGTCTACCTTGGAAGACAAGTATTGGAATCGCCTCGAGAAAAGAGAGAGCGATGAATCTCGGATATCGTCTCGCCTACAAGGTCGGCGTCACTCCGTGGGAGCACACCGGCCACGGCTTCGACGCTCAACTGTCCGGCCTTCTGGATGCGATCCCCGTCCCGGAAGGTGGCCGTGCACTCGACATCGGCTGCGGCACCGGACGCCATTCCATCGAGCTGGCGCAACGCGGTTGGCACGTCACCGGCGTCGACGCCGAGCAGGAACCCCTGGACAAAGCGCGCATACATGCACGCGAAGCACACGTCGACGTCCGGTTCCTCCACGAGGACGCGGCAGACCTGCACATAGCCGTCGACGGTGGGCACATGCTGGTACTCGACATCGGCTGCTTTCACGGGCTCACCGATCACCAACGACGGGACTACGGGAGGTCGGTCAACGCGATCACCGCACCGGGAGCGTCCCTGGTGATGTTCGCATTCGGACCAGGTCACCGCTGGCCGATGCCACATGGTGTCTCCGAGGAGGACGTCATGCGAGCATTCGACGGTTGGTCGATGGCCTCGAGTACGGCCGCTGATGTGAGTGAATCGCCACTTCCGGTCCGTGCGGCACATCCGTGCTGGTATCACCTGGTCCGCGGCTGACTGCTGTGCGCCTTTATTAACCGCCCGCGGTTAATAAAGGCGCACAGCACCGATTAACACTGGCGCACAGCGCCGGGGATACTTCTCAGGTGACTGCAACACTGCGCATCAGCGGCCTCTCTGCCTCCCGGGGAGAACGCACCCTGTTCTCCGACCTCGATCTCACCGTCGCGCCTGGCGACGTCATCGGCCTCGTCGGCGCGAACGGCGCCGGCAAGTCGACGCTTCTCACCGCACTGGCCGGAATCGGCACCGCCGACGTCGAGGGTTCGATCATTCTCAGCCCTCCGGATGCTGCGGTCGGTTACCTCGCGCAGGAACCCGACCGCATCGAGGGTGAGACCGTCCTCGAGTTCCTCGGCCGCCGCACCGGCGTCGCGCATGCCGAGGAAGTCATGAACGCCGCGGCCGAAACCCTGGCCGAAGCCGAAGAGGATCTGTACTCCCCGGCACTGGAACGCTGGCTCGCTCTCGGCGGCGCCGATCTGTTCGAGCGCGCCGAGAAGGTGGTCGAAGAACTCGGGCTCGGAGTTCCGCTCGATGCGCATATGACGGCATTGTCCGGCGGTCAGGCCGCGCGCGCCGGCCTCGCGTCACTGTTGCTTTCGCGCTACGACATTCTCCTGTTGGACGAGCCCACCAATGATCTCGACCTGCGCGGTCTCGAGCAGTTGGAACGATTTGTCGCCGAGACCCGAGCGGCGCTGGTTGTCGTGAGCCATGATCGCGAATTCCTCTCGCGCACCGTCACCGGAATCGTGGAACTCGACCTGGCACAGCAGGACATCGCCGTTTACGACGGCGGCTACGAGTCGTACCTCGCCGAACGCGAGATCGCCCGCCAGCACGCACGCGAGGCGTTCGAGGAATACGCAGGCACCCGCTCCGATCTCGAGGATCGCGCGCAGATGCAGCGCAACTGGATGGAACACGGCGTCCGCAACGCGCGTCGTAAGGCCAAGGACAACGACAAGATCGGACGCGGATTGCGGACCGAGTCGACGGAGAAGCAAGCCGCGAAAGCCCGCCAGACTCAACGCCGAATCGAGCGCCTCGAAGTCGTCGAGGAACCGCGCAAGGAGTGGGAACTTCGCATGGAGATCGCGGCGGCGCCGCGATCCGGATCCGTTGTCGCGACCACGAACGGCGCCAAGGTAACTCGCGGTCAGTTCACGTTCGGTCCGGTCACGACGCAGATCGACTGGGGTGATCGGATCCTCGTCACGGGCGCGAACGGAGCAGGCAAGACCACCCTCCTGAACGTCCTACTCGGCAAACTCGTCCCCGACGAGGGCATCGCGTCGCTGGGTTCCGGTGTCGCGATCGGTGAGATCGACCAGGCGCGCGGATTGTTCGAAGGCGATCAGCCAGTCGTCGAGGCCTTCGGTGCACAGGTTCCGGACTGGCCCGATGCCGATGTCCGCACTCTGCTCGCCAAGTTCGGCCTGCGCGGACACCACGTACTCCGATCTGCCGCTTCCCTGTCCCCCGGCGAAAGAACAAGGGCTGCACTTGCTTTACTGCAAGCTCGCGGAGTGAACCTACTGGTACTGGACGAGCCGACGAACCATCTCGACCTTCCGGCGATCGAACAACTCGAGCAGGCGATGGAATCCTTCGAGGGAACCCTCCTCCTGGTCACTCACGATCGACGCATGCTGCAGTCCACCAGAAGCACGCGCCGGTGGCGAATGGAGAACGGACAGCTCTTCGAGGAGTAGCCAATCGACTGCGCTTGCGCAGGCAACCCGCGTGTGCAACTATTTATCCGGCGCACGCAATAGTTGCATGCGCGGCATAGGTGGACCACGGGCGACACGATCGCCCCTAGAACCGCCACACCCAGTCCTGAAAGGCACTCTTCAATGTTGTCGATCCCCGACCGCGCACTGACTCACGGAACCACCGGCGAGCCGATCACCATCCCGCAACTCGGGTACGGCGTTTTCCAGGTACCGGACGCACAGACCGAAGAGGTCACTTCCACCGCTCTCGAGATCGGCTACCGCCACATCGACACGGCCGCAATCTACGGAAACGAAGCCGGTGTCGGCCGCGCCATCGCAAGTTCGGGAGTTCCGAGGTCAGAGCTTTTTGTCACCACCAAGTTGTGGAATGACGATCAGGGCCACGACCGAGCACTCGCCGCGTTCGACACGAGCCTCGACAAGCTCGGCCTCGACTTCGTCGACCTCTATCTGATCCACTGGCCGGCACCGGCAAAGGGCCTGTTCGTGGAGACGTGGGCAGCTTTCGAGGAGATCCTCGCCTCCGGCCGCACCCGTGCGATCGGTGTGTCGAACTTCCTCCCCGAGCACCTCGAACTGCTGGCCGAGCACAGCTCGATCATCCCGGCCGTCAACCAGATCGAATTGCACCCCCGCCTGCAACAGCACGCATCACGGGAGTACGCACAGAGCCGCGGCATCGAAATCGAGGCATGGAGCCCATTAGGACAGGGAACGATCCTCGACGACCCGACCATCGGGAAAATCGCTGCAGCACACGGCAAGAGTCCCGCGCAGATCATTCTGCACTGGCACCTCGAACAGGGACACACCGTTCTGTCGAAGTCGGTCACCCCTGCCCGCATGCGCGAGAACGCCGCGATCTTCGACTTCACACTCGATGCTGACGAGTCAGCTGCCATCGCAGCCTTGAACACCGACAGCCGAGTCGGACCCGATCCGCTCGAATTGAACTGAATCGAAACGACTTCAGGGGTTCTCGTGCGCAGCCAACGTCAGCAGCACAGAATCAACAGTCTGCTCTGCCAGGAGCGCGTCCAGCGGTAGGTGACGAAACAACGCTCGGTAGTAGATCGGGGACGCCAGCGCGTCCAGGACGAAGTCCAGGTCGAAATCATCGCGAATGTCGCCGCGTATCCGCGCCGATTCCAGCACTGCCGCAGTGGAATCGCGTCGGGGCTGAAAGAACGCCGACTGGAACTCCCGCGCCAACTCCGGGTCGGCGGCCAGGTCCGCGACCAACGCGGGCAATATCCGACCAACCACCGATTCGCTCAGTCCCACAACCAATGTCGTGATGCCGGCGACCAGGTCTGCCCTGAGATCGCCGGTGTCCGGCGTCGGATCGGTGCCGATATGCCCCACGACGACGTCTACCACCAGATGCCGTTTCGACGGCCATCTCCGGTAGATGGCGGGTCGATGTACGCCCGCTTTCGTCGCCACCGAACCGATCGAGAGCTCCGCATACCCGTTCTCCCCCAACAGTTCCAGGGTCGCGGACAGTACGGCGTCGTCGATCCGTTCGTCGCGGGCGCGCACCATCTACAGCACCGGCCGGGGCATGAGCACCAGACGCCAGCCGTCAGGATCTTCGAAGGTCATTCCCGCATTCTCCTCCCAGTACGGATTCTCGGCCTCGACGGGTTCGTGCCCCGCCGCACCCAGCCGATGCACCACCTCGTACATCGCCGACTCGCCGGTGAAGTAGAGCACCAACAAATTGTCCTGCGTCGGAGCCGGGCACGGGCTTCCGTCTTCGTGGGTCGTGAATTCGAGGTGATAGTTCGCATCCGGCAAACCCAGCATGATTCCGTCGTAGCCGGCATGTCCGGAGAACCGGTAGAGCTCCGGCAATCCCACGCAGTCGCGATAGAACGCAATCACGTCGTCGAGCCGGTCGGTGGGTCGCGCTACTCGCACTTGGACTACTTCGAGGTCGTTCGGCCACGTTGTCATATCCAAACGGTACAGTACGTACCGTAACAAATCGAGGGCAAGTCGGACCGCCCTCCGCGGCCGACCTCGCCAGGACTACAAGCGATCGTTCTCCGGAAATGCGGCCTTGGGCATGAACTTCGGCCGGGCGAACAGCACCGACAGTTTGGTGGGCTGCGACTCCACCGGGCGATCGGACCGGTACAGCAACGCCTGCTGCGGGGTACTCACCCATTCGGCGGCGAAGATCTCACCGATACGGCCCACCTTCACGTGCGATCCATCCTCGAGCCGAACGGTGACGTCGGCCGTGGTGTCGGACTGGCCGTACACGACCCACCACGATTCTCCTTCCACATCCCCCGGAGTGTGCTGACCGATACCGATGACGGCACCCTTGTCCATCGGATCGCGCCAGATCGCTTCGAGCCCTTGTGATCCCACGCTGTAGTTGCCGTCCTCGCGCACCTGCACGACCAGGCGAGACTTCTCGAGCATCAACTGTTCGACCACCATGTCAAGCCCCTTCCGTTGCCCGAACCTTATCCGTCGGCACGGCCCAGCAGCAGAACAATCTCGGTTCCAATTGACAAACTGTTGGGTTTTTACAACACTTTGATGCATGAGCCCAGTCCGGCGGGGAGACGCGCTCCCTATCTTCAATCGCATCGGAGTGCTTCGCGCCGAGCGGAAGATGAGCCGGGCCCAGCTCGCGCAACTCGTCGACGTCAATCCGCAGACTGTGGGGGCACTCGAACGCGGTGACCACTACCCCAGCCTGGATCTTGCATTCCGAATCTGCTGGGTGTTCGACCTCCCGGTGGAGGCGGTGTTCTCTCGGACGGAGTTCGGGCCGCTGTCGACGGAGGTCTACCGGAATGCACAGTCGACGGAGGTCTACCGGAATGCACAGTCGACGGAGGTCTACCGGAATGCACAGTCGACGGAGATCAACCGGAGTCACCGCACTACCGAGGGGAGTGAAAAGCCCAGTGCCTGAATCGAATCTGATCGACCGCTACCAGGCCCACCGCACTCGGCGATTCCTGCAGAACGAGGAGACGTTCCGACATTGGCTCCCGAATTGGCGAACCCGTCGACGTCGGCGCGTGCTCGTCGTCGCCCTCGGAGTCCTGTTCACCACGATGGTTGTCGTCGGGATCGCGTGCCTGTTCAACCCACTGTTCGCGGTGGCATGGCCGATCATCACGGTGTTGTTCCTGCCGACGTGGTCCTCACTTCAAATCGTGTCGGGTCGACAGGGGGATGCGCCGCGGCACGCTCTGGACGAATGGGAGATCCAGCAACGCAACGACGCCCGCTCCGTCGGGTTGAGCGTGACCCAAACGTTGGTCTTCATTGTCGCCATTTTCCTCATTTTCACCTCGTCGGTGCAGTGGAATGTAGAGAGACTGCCTTACACAGGAGGTTTATTGGCACTGACTGCAATGCTGATCGGCGCGTGCACGCCCGCGATGATTCTCGCGTGGACCAATCCAGACCCGGATCCGATTGATTCCGAAGAGTTCGACCTCTGACCCGTATTACCGAAGCGCACCACTCGACCGATGGGAAGGACCCATGTCAGCCACCCTCACGATCGACGGCATCTCGAAACGCTACGGCGACGTCGTTGCACTCGACAACCTGAGTTTCGAAGTGCGCCCAGGCGAGATCTTCGGATTCGTCGGCAGCAACGGCGCCGGCAAGACGACCACGATGCGCATTGCGCTGGGTGTACTCGGAGCAGATTCGGGGGAAGTTCGTCTCGGCGGCAAACCCGTCGACCTCGACGTGCGTCGCACTATCGGATACATGCCGGAGGAACGCGGCCTCTACCCCAAGATGAAGGTGGGAGCGCAACTTTCCTATCTGGCCGAGCTACATGGACTCACGAAGGCCGACGCGCACGCGGCCACGGAGCGGTGGACCGAACGCCTGGGCATCGCCGAACGCGTCAAGGACACCGTCGATTCACTCTCCCTCGGTAATCAGCAACGTGTGCAGCTTGCGGCCGCGCTTGTTCACGATCCAGCGGTACTCGTTCTGGACGAACCGTTTTCGGGCTTGGACCCTGTAGCGGTCGACGTCATGAGTGACGTGTTGGTCGAGAAGGCTCGCACCGGCGTTCCGGTGATCTTCTCCAGCCATCAGCTGGATCTGGTGGAGCGCCTGTGTGATCGCGTCGGCATCATCAGTCGCGGCAGCATGCGAGAGATCGGAACTGTCGACGAACTACGAGGCAAGGGGGACGGCCGAATCGAGGTCTTCGCTCCTGACGCACCGGTCGGCTGGGCACACCATCTGATCGGTGTCACCACGCTGAGCCACCTCGACGGTCGAACGCTCCTGAGCGTCGACGGCACAGCCGACGATCAGCAGATCCTGCACGCCGCGTTGAAAACCGGACCGGTACACGAGTTCACGCTTCGACGTCCGTCACTGACCGACCTGTTCCGAGAGGTAGTAGCCGCATGAGCAACCAGTTGAGCGGAGGTCGAGCCATCGGGTTGGTCGCCCGACGCGAATTCATGACGCAGATCTCGAAGAAGAGTTTTGTGATCAGCAACGTCATCATTCTGGTCGCGATCATCGGCGGCATCATCGCCTTCTCACTCTTCTCCGGCGGCGACGAGGACAAGTCGAAGATCGGCCTGGTCGGCAACCAGTCGCTCAGTGCCACGATGGTGTCCATCGGCGACACACTCGGAAATCCGGTGACGGTGACCGAGGTTTCCGACGACGGAACCGCGCGTGATCAGGTCAAGGACGGCGACCTCGACGTGGCCGTGATTGCCGGATCGGGCGGCGGCGTCACCGTCGTGACCAAGAAGGATTTAGCCACGAATCTGCGGGCCGTCATCGAGAGTTCCGTTGCACAGCAGGCACAATCGAATGCGCTGGCCGCCGCGGGAATCGATCCGGCTCAGCTCGCCGAAGCCACGTCCACGGCAGTGGTCACCATCGATGCCATCGATCCGCCGGATCCCGAACAGGGCCAACGCATAGCGATGTCGATCGCGGCTGTGGTGCTCCTGTACATGCAGATCCTGCTGTTCGGAACGTACGTGGCGATGGGCGTCGTCGAGGAGAAGTCCAGCCGTGTCGTCGAGTTGCTGCTCTCCACGCTTCGTCCGCTGCAGTTGTTGTGGGGCAAGGTTCTCGGAATCGGTGCTGTCGGGCTGATGCAGATGGCCGCTTACGCTGTCGCGGGCGTCGCCACCGGATTGGCGACGGGCGTCCTGACCGTGACGGGCACGGCGATCGGGGTTCTGTTCGGCACTCTGGGGTGGTTCATTCTCGGCTTCCTCTTCTTCGCCGTGCTGTACGCCGCCGCCGGGTCCATGGTCTCGCGGCAGGAGGACGTCAATGCCACCGCGATGCCTCTCGCGCTGCTCGTCATGGCAATGGTCAGCGTGGCTTTCGTTTCGGTGAGCAATCCAGAAGGAACCCTGAGCAACGTGTTGAGTTGGATTCCGCCGTTCTCGGCAATCCTCATGCCCCTGCGCATCTCCGCCGGCGTTGCTTCTCCGTTCCAGATCGTGGGAACCATTCTGCTGATGCTGGTGGTGACTGCTGCGCTGTCGATGATCGCGGCAAAGATCTACCAGCGCTCCATCCTTCGTATCGGCAAGGTCGTTTCATGGAAAGAGGCGTTCGGACGCTGATTCTCCGGCGCACAACTGGCGCCGCGCGACCCCGGCGGCACCCCGTCCAGGTAGGTTCATCCTGGACGGGGTGCTGCTTACTTGGAGGACGTTGTGCGAATCTCGGCCGAAGAACTACTCACTGCGGTACTCGATCCCGAGAGCTTCGTCTCCTGGGACTCCCCGCCGGTCGACGTCGGGCCCGGCCCGAAATACGCGGAAGACCTGGCGAAGGCCCGCGAGAAGAGCGGAGTGGACGAGTCGGTCGTCACCGGTGTCGGTACCGTTCGGGGACGTCGGGTCGCGGTAATTGCCTGTGAATTCAGCTTTCTCGCCGGTTCCATCGGAGTCGCCGCGGCCGAGCGGATCGTGACCGCCGTCGAACGTGCTACGGCAGAACAACTCCCGCTGCTCGCCTCGCCCACCTCCGGCGGAACGCGGATGCAGGAGGGCACCGTCGCCTTCGTTCAGATGGTGAAGATCGCTGCGGCAGTGGCTGTTCACAAAGCGGCACACCTGCCCTACCTGGTTTACCTGCGCAATCCCACCACCGGCGGGGTCTTTGCCTCGTGGGGATCCCTCGGTCACATCACCGTCGCGGAACCCGGTGCTCTGGTGGGATTCCTCGGACCCCGTGTCTACGAATCGCTCTACGGCGAAAAGTTTCCCGACGGAATCCAGACGTCCGAAAACTTGTATCGCAACGGCGTTATCGACGGCGTCGTACCCGTCGACCGCCTCCGTCTGCTGGTCAATCGAGCGTTGTGCGTGCTCACCGATCCCCCGGCTCCGGCGGCCGCGGACCCGATTCCCTCACCCGAGATTCCCGATGTTCCCGCCTGGCAGTCGGTGATGCTCTCGCGCCGGGCCGATCGACCAGGCATTCGGCAGTTGCTCCGCCATGCCGCGACCGAACAGGTACCGCTCAGCGGCACCGGGCAGGGCGAAACCGACAAGACGATCTTGCTCTCACTCGCCCGCTTCCGAGGCTTTCCGTGCATCCTGCTCGGCCAGGACCGCAGTGGCCAATCCGCGCTCACCACGATGGGACCGGCCGCGCTTCGTGAAGCCAGACGGGGCATGAAACTTGCCGAAGAACTACAACTCCCGCTTGTCCTCGTGATCGACACTTTGGGCGCGTCGCTGTCCAAGGAAGCCGAGGAACGTGGACTGGCCCCTGAGATCGCCCGCTGCATCGCCGACCTCGTGACGCTGAAGACCCCGACAGTGTCGGTGTTGCTCGGCCAGGGAACAGGCGGCGGGGCTCTCGCGCTGCTGCCCGCCGATCGGGTACTCGCGGCACAGAACGGGTGGCTCGCTCCCCTGCCGCCGGAAGGCGCCAGCGCGATCGTCCATCGCGACATCAGTCACGCACCGGAGATGGCCGCCGCGCAGGGCATTCGTTCGCTGGATCTGCTTCGAGACGGCGTGATCGACGTGATCATTCCCGAAACGCCTGACGCGGCGGACGAACCCGTGGAATTCTCCAAGAGGGTAGGGGCTGCGATAGCGCACGAACTCTTTGTGCTTGCCGAAGAGTCGGACACCGATCGCCAGTCCTCCCGTATCGCGCGATATCGAAACCTGGGAGTTCCGCAATGACGACGAAGGACCGGAATGCGCTGACTCTGCCGCACAGTTACGACCGCGCGGCACTGGCTCGTTTCGAATTGTTCCTGTTTGCCGGCGTCGCGACCGTGCTGATCACCCGCGCCTATCTGGCAGCAACGGGCTATCCCCAGATCGGGGGCGGCGCCCTCCACATCGCACACGTTTTGTGGGGCGGATTGCTGATGGCCGTCGCCATCGTCGCTACCGCCATCACCGAGGGTTCTCGCACGCGTGACCTCGCCACGCTGGTCGGCGGAATCGGGTTCGGTCTCTTCATCGACGAGGTCGGAAAATTCGTCACCGCCGACGTCGATTACTTCTACCAGCCTGCCATCGCGATCATGTACGTCGTCTTCGTTCTCTTCTATCTCGCCGCGCGCGAGGTGGTGATTCGGCGCGGAATGAATGATCGTCATCGGCTCGCCATCGGCGCGCGGGCGCTCTCCGACCTCGCTCTCGGTCAGCTCGACGAGATCCAGTACAACCACGCCCTCCGCGTACTCGACGGCGTCGAAGACCGCAGCCTCACCGACCTCGTCGATTCGATCAAGGCCGGCCTGCATTCACAGACTCCGCCGGTCGGCGGTATCGAATCGAAAATCACTCGTGGTCGCAATGCCTTCTTCCACCGCGCCGAGGAACTGCTCCGACACCGTGTCGTCCGCCGACTGGTACTCACCCTGTTCGTACTGCAGGCTGTTCTGGCGATAGTCCAGGTGATCTACGCGTTGGTTTCCGAGAACGTCGTCGAGGCCGACGACGTCTCCGACCTCGTAGTCCAGATCTCCACCGTCGCAACCGGAATTCTTGTGGTTCTGGGAGTGTGGTTCCTCTTCCGCGGTCCCTACCTGCGAGCCCTGAGACTCCTGCGCGCATCTCTCATCGTGAGCCTTCTGGTGACCCAGGTGTATCTGTTCACGCAGGACCAGTTCGGCGCGCTGTTCGGATTCGCAGTGTCACTGTTCATGCTCGCGACTCTTCGCATCGCGATTCGAAGCGAAGAGGCAGCAGCAGCTCTACCGCAGTGATTTCTCTACCGCAGCGAGATCGCAGGCCGACTCGGTAGATCGCGGACACCGCGGAGCGGGCTCAAGAGCAAGACCAACCCGCACGGCGCAATCAGTCCGGCCATGATCCACATTGTCCCGCGCAGCCCCACGAGGTCACCGAGGAAGCCCGCCAGCAGCGCACCCAGCGGAATAGTGCTGTGCAACAGGAACATACTCGTCGCCACTACTCGACCGAGACGGTCCGGCGGACAGTAACTCTGACGGAAGCTGCCGAGCACTACATTGCAGGACACGACGCCGGCAATCATCACAATTCCTCCGGCACAGAACCAGAGCAGGCCGGCGCCGTACGTCGTCAGGGGCGCCAACAGGACGAACGGTCCCGTGACCAACTGACAGATGAGAACACTTCGGGCAGTGCCGAATCGGCGCCCGAGCGGGCGCGCGATCATCGACCCGACAATTCCGCCCACCCCCGCAATCGCCAACAGAAGCCCTAGCCCGAACTCCCCCACACCAACCGTCTTCTCCAGGAACACGATCTGGATCGTGGTGTACCCGGCCAGACCGAAATTGAGAAGAGTCCCGTAGACGACGATGGGCCGCAGATACGGATCGACTGCGACGAATCGCAGTCCGAGCGCTATCTGGCGCCGCAACGGCTCTCGGGCGCCGAGTCCGCGATCAACCGTTTCCTGCGCACGAATCAGGCAGATGCACACGAAACAGAAGACGAAGGTGAACGCATCGACCAGCAGACCGGCAGCGAGCCCGACCGTCGCTACCAACAGTCCGCCGAAACTGGGGCCGATCACCCGGGTTGCGGCCTCGGCGCCCTGAATCTTCGAGTTCCCTTCGACAAGATCCGCTTCGGCGAGCACCGTGGGGAGATACGCGTGGTAGGCCGCCTGGAAGAAAACGGTGGCGGTACCGGTGAGCAGCGCAACCAGAAGCAGGTGGCTATACGTCACCGCCCCCATGAGGCCCGCAATCGTGACGCTCGCGAAGAGCACCGCGCACGCAGCGTTCGCGATCATCATGATCGGACGGCGGTGCAGCCGGTCGATCCAGGCACCGGCAGGTAGTCCGACGATCAACCACGGCAACCAGACCGCCGAGGCCAGCACACCGATCTGGAAGTTACTCGCTTCCAACTCGCGAAGCGCGATCAACGGCAGCACGACGGTCGTCACACCGTTACCGATTCCGCTGACTGCGTCGCCGGTCCACAGAAGTCGGAAGTCACGCTGAGCGAGGACTCCCCAGAAGCCTGCGCGTTGCGCTGCACCTGTCACGTCGAACCCCATTCCAATCCCTGGCCCATCCCACCCCACCCGCACACACCACTGACCGACGGGACAGGCCCGCCCGGCGCAAAGGGACGGTACCCGCACCGCTACTGAGGCGCACCACACTGACGGTGACCTAAGGTGTTTCAGGTCACCGGTAAGCGAAGTTCACGAGAGGACACACGTCGATGAGCTCTTCCGAGCAGGCGTCCCACACCACGTATGCCGACGCATACCGCGAGAGCATGGATCAGCCGGAGAAGTTCTGGCTCGACGCTGCGCGTGCCGTCGACTGGGATGTCGCCCCAACGAGGGCTCTCGACGATTCGGCCGCACCGATCTATCGCTGGTTCCCGGATGCTTCGCTGAACACCAGTTTCAATGCACTCGATCGGCATGTGCGCGACGGCCGCGGCGATCAGACTGCGTTGATCTTCGAATCGGCGATGGTCCCCACCAAGGCCACGTACACCTACGCCGAACTCCTCGAGCAGGTCTCGCTCTTCGCCGGTGTCTTGAAAGATCAGGGCGTCGTGGCAGGTGACCGCGTCATCATCTACATGCCGATGATCCCCGAAGCCGCGATCGCGATGCTCGCGTGTGCGCGTATCGGCGCTGTGCATTCTGTGGTGTTCGGCGGCTTTGCGGCCAAGGAACTCGCAACCCGTATCGACGACGCCGGCCCGGTCGTGCTCGTGACGGCCTCCGGTGGCCTCGAGCCGGGACGAACCATCGAGTACCTGCCGATGGTCGAAAAGGCTCTGCAACTGTCGGCCACGCCCGCACACACCGTGATCGTGAAGAATCGCGAGCAGATTCCCGGTGCCGCTGCCGACTACAAGTCAAGTGCCGCAGCCTGGTTCGACTGGGACGAGCTGATCGCCGACGCCACCGCGGCCGACCCGGTGTCGGTCGCCGCGACGGATCCGCTCTACATCCTCTACACCTCCGGAACGACCGGTAAGCCCAAGGGCGTCGTCCGGGACAACGGTGGCCATGCCGTTGCCCTGACGTGGACGATGAAGAACCTTTACGACATCAGCCCCGGCCAGGTCTGGTGGACCGCCTCCGACGTCGGCTGGGTGGTCGGGCACTCCTACATCGTCTACGGGCCATTGCTCGCCGGAGCCACGACAGTCATGTACGAAGGCAAGCCCGTCGGGACCCCCGACGCCGGTGCCTTCTGGCGAATCATTTCCGAATACAACGTGTCGGCACTCTTCACCGCTCCGACGGCGATCCGCGCGGTCCGCAAGGCCGACCCGGACGCAAAAGAGCTTGCCAAGTACGACATCTCGTCGCTCGACACACTGTTCGCTGCCGGCGAGCGCTTGGACCCCGACACCTACGAGTGGGCTACTCGGATTCTCGATCGCCCGGTGGTCGATCACTGGTGGCAGACCGAAACCGGTTGGGCCATCTGCGCCAACCTGCGCGGCCTCGAACCGATGGAGATCAAAGCAGGCTCACCCACCGTCGCCTGCCCCGGATACCGCGTCGAAATCGTCGACGGCAAGGGCGAACTCGTGGGTCCGGGCACCGAGGGCAACATCGTGATCGGCCTGCCGCTTCCTCCCGGAACACTCGCCGGACTGTGGCGTGACGAGGACCGGTACGTGAAGTCCTACCTGTCGACTTTCGAAGGCTATTACCTCACCGGCGACTCCGGATACATCGACGAGGACAACTACGTCTTCGTCCTCGGACGCAGCGACGACGTGATCAACGTTGCCGGACACCGCCTTTCGACCGGAAGCATGGAAGCTGTCGTCGCCGGCCACCCGGCCGTCGCCGAATGCGCCGTCATCGGCATTCACGACGAACTCAAGGGGCAACGGCCGAGCGGCTACGTCGTGCTCAAGTCCGGCGTCGACATCGATCCCGAAACACTCCGACAGGAACTGGTCGCGCGGGTGCGAGACCAGATCGGTGCCGTCGCCACGTTCCGGGACGTCACCGTCGTCGCGGCCCTGCCGAAGACGCGCTCCGGCAAGATCCTCCGCAAGACCATGCGGCAGATCGCCGACAACGAGGAGTACACGGTCCCGTCGACCATCGAGGATGCGAGCGTACTGGACGAGTTGTCCAAACTCCTTCGCGGATAAGGATTCAGCGAATTCCCCTGCCTGTCTGCCGCCGGACGTAGCAGTATGAACACGTTCCAGTTCTGGCGATTCACACGGGCAGGGGAAGTTCGATGGGCAATTTGGACGGTCAAGTCGCATTCATCACCGGAGCGGCGCGTGGGCAAGGTCGTGCGCACGCCGTCAAACTCGCATCCGAGGGCGCAGACATCATCGCGGTGGACCTGTGCGCGCCGGTCGCCACGGCGGGGTACGACATGGCCACCGAGGCCGACCTCGCCCAGACCGTCGCCCTGGTCGAAGCTCAGGGCCGGCGCATCGTCGCGTCCGTAGCGGACACTCGCGACCTCGTTGCCCTGAAATCAGCTGTCGACGCCGGAGTCGAGGAGCTCGGCCGACTGGACATCGTGATCGCCAACGCAGGCATCGCGGCGTCGGCAAAGTTGTCCTGGGACCTGAGCGCCGAAGAGTTCCGCGAGCTGATGGACATCAACGTCACGGGCGTGTGGTTGACGACCAAGGTGTCGATTCCGCACATCATGAACGGCAATCGAGGTGGATCGATCGTGTTGATCAGCTCGATGGCCGGGCTTCGAGGTGTGCCGGGTATCGCACACTATTCCGCGTCGAAGCACGCCGTTCGAGGGTTGGCGAAGTCTCTGGCCAACGAACTCGGCTGGGCGGACATTCGGGTCAACTCCGTACACCCGGGCAATGTGCGAACGACGATGATCGACAACGAACCGATGGTTCGTGCGTTCCGTCCGGACTTGGAGAATCCTGTCCTCGCCGATACCGCTCCGATCATGTCGAAGCTGAATCTGCTGCCCCACCCGTGGGTCGATCCCGAAGTGATTGCGGATGCGGTGTTCTATCTCGTAGGGCCGGCCGGGCGCGGGATCACCGGCATCGCGTTGCCGATCGATCTCGGTACGTCGGAAAAATTCGCCGGCGGCTGAGGGCCCGAATTGATGCAGAATTGCCTCTGCCGGATGGGTCTCGAGCACCATCCGGCAGAGGCAATTCCGGCTTGATCAAGCCTTCGTAGCAACAGAACAAGTAGTCGACAACCTCATAGGCGCTCCTCGTCTGGCGTGGGAAAAACCGTTGTGGGATGCGCAACAAACCCAAGACCCAGAGTAGAAGCATTTCGCCGCAAACGCGCGTCATTCCGCACTATTTTTTTGGATTCGGGCATACTGGACAACGCTCCCACCACGTATTATGGACCCGAGTTCACACTTACAGGGGGTAGGCACAGTGACGGTCAAATACGCCGCAACGGACCCGATTCACGGAAAAGTCGAGATCTCGTTCGACGTCGACACGGGGGTCGTCGACGTCCGAAACGGCAACTCACATGCTCTGTTGACGCGTCGAGTCGATTCCCCGCGCCGCGAAGGCACTCCCATCGGAACGCGCGCCGCCGCAGACTTGTTCTTCACTGTCGGTGGTGACGAAGTCGAACTCACTGTCGGCAAAGGGTTTCTGTCCCGTCGCTCGTACTCCGTCTCGGCACTCGTCGACGGCGTGAGTTTGAACTTCGCTCCAGTCGACGACGCGAACAGTGCCTTCACCCGCAACGGTGTACGGATCGGGCACTTCTCCAAGAACGAGGAATCCGATCCCAGACAGACCGACGCAGTCTGGTCGAGCACTCCGAGCACAGACGAACTCGTCATCGGTTACGCCCTGGCCGAGGCCTTCGATTGCGGAGCACTCAACGGAGCTTTTGCTCTGATCGAATCACTGGTGCTCGGCGGCGGATAGAGGCCCCGCTCAGAGCAGGTGGACTACCAGCAGAACTACGGCAATAGCTGGGAAAAGCATCTGCACGACGGCTGCGCGGGCTTTGTCGGGAGACGAGAGAATCAGCACCAACCCCGCGGCAACCATCGATCCTGTGCCTGCCAGTACGAGGGCAATTCCGACCGACGCGGAACCGGTCGCCGCAATCACGATGCCGATCACCGACACGATCGCCAGGAAGAGGTTGTAAAAGCCCTGGTTGAATGCGAGCGGCTGCGTGATGATCGCCTCTTCCTCGGACTTCACGCCGAACGTGGCGCGGGTCTTCGGGGCCGTCCAGAGGATCGATTCGAGGACGAAAATGTATACGTGCACTGCTGCGGCAAGTCCCGCGAAGATGTAGCCGGCGACGTTCATCGGTGAGCTCCTGTTGCTTCGAGTAAATTCTGTATCGTTCAGTCCAATATATACTGGACCGAACGATACAGAAAGAGCGAGGCTTTGATGGGCAGATCACAAGAATTCGACACAACAGCCGTGGTCGCTGCCGCCTTGGACGTGTTCTGGGCACGAGGGTACGAAGGCGCATCCCTCGGAGACCTCGAATCCGCGACGGGGCTGAGTCGGTCAAGTCTCTACAACTCGTTCACCAACAAGCGCGGATTGTTCGACGCCGCCGTGCAGATGTACCTCGAACGTGTCATCCGGCCACGTCTGCGCAGCCTCACGACAAATCCCGGGGCAGACGCCGTCGACGACTACCTTTCCTCGCTTGCGCACGCGATCGGCACCATGACCGCCGACTCACCTCGGCGCGGTTGCCTACTTCTCAATACGGCTGCCGGACTCGGCGCGCACGACGATGCGGTGGCAGCCGTGATTCGCGCGTATCGGCAAGAACTTGCCGTTGCGATTCGCAGTGGCCTACAAGCCGCCTTTCCGAACGAGACGGACGCCGCACTGGAGGATCGCACTCGAATCCTTCTCTCCTGCACGGTAAGCGCACTGGTCCTCGCGCGAGTTGACACCGACGAGGCGATCGCAACCCTGGAATCTGCGCATCGACTGAACGCAGAGTGGCAGAGCCGGAACATGTAGCTCGCGTCGTTACCCACAATCGAACGGGTAGGCAATGATGCTTCACATGCCCACGTTGACTACGCCTGCGATCGCCAGTGGCTGTCTCGGAGGGATGGACCAACCCTCGATCCACGTCGGGACTTCGGCGATTCTCCGGCCGTGGACCTACGACGACGCCCCGGCTGTCGTGGAAGCCTTTCGGGATCCGTCGATTCAGCGTTGGCACGTCCGCCGTGCCGACTCGATCGACGAAGCACGGAATTGGCTCACCCAGTGGCGAGACGGGTGGGCAAGCGAATCCGAATGCCATTGGGCGATTGCCGCCCCCGAGACGAATGAACTCCTCGGCCGAATCGCGGCAAAGGGGGTGAATTTATGGGACGGCACTGCTGAGCTCGCGTATTGGATGACTCCAGCGGCGCGCGGCCGCGGACTCTGCACCCAGGCTGTAACCGCACTGTCCGAGTGGGCGTTCCGCGATGCCGGGTTTCATCGCCTGGAACTCGAACACTCGATCCACAACCCACGATCGTGCCGGGTCGCGACCAAAGCAGGGTTCAGCGAAGAAGGTGTTCGACGAGGCTCCGCCAGGCATGCCGACGGCTGGCACGACATGCACGTCCACGCCCGCCTACGCAGCGATCAACCTTCGGCAACGACCCGCGCCGCGAGAGCAAGTGTCTGATCCACCAATTCCGCAACGCGCTGCGGCGCGACCGGTTCGAGGTCGAACAGAATTCGGTAGACGATCGGCGCCACCACGTGGTCCACTACCGAATCACCATCCACGCCGGCCGCTTCCGGCCAACGCGCGAGGATCACGTCGATCTGCGTCCGACAGAAGAAGGCACACTTGAACTTCTTCGTACCGTCCGGTGCATGCGTCTGATCGTCGCTCATCAACACATCTCGCAGCGACGCGCGACCGACAGGTGCAGACATCTCCTCGAGATACTCTTGCGCCCAAACCGTCAGATCCCCTCGGAGCGAACCCGTTTCACGCGGGTCCGCGTCCGGGCGCAATCTCTCGATCGAGACGTCGGCAAAAACTTCGTTGATGTCCCCCCACCGCCGATAGATGGTCGACGGGGTCACGCCCGCATCGGTCGCGATCATCGGCACCGTGATCTCTGCTCGATCACGCTGTTCCAACAACTTGCGCGCCGACGCATGCACTGCCTGTTGGATGCGCGCACTGCGGCCACCGGGGCGCGGACCTGCGGACGGACTCATGAAACCAATACTAACGCAAAGATGTTGCATTAGGCTACGGCCAGGCGTAGCGTCCCAAACGCAAAGTATTTGCGTTTGAAGTCTTCACCACCCGCACGGGAAGCGCCTACGACAATGACAACGACCGTTTCACCACCGACCGAGAGCACTTCGCGCCCACGCTTGGGGCGAGGCGTCGCTTTCACTCTCATCGCCGTCATCATCGCCACGTTCCTGGGCGCCTCCGCGACCCCGACGCCGCTGTACGAGCACTATCAACAGTTGTGGGGATTCTCCTCGCTCGCGTCGACGCTCGTGTTCGGCATCTACGCTCTCGCATTACTCGCCACGCTCTTGACCGCCGGATCCTTGTCCGATCACATCGGCAGGCGCCCGGTCCTGCTCGGAGCGCTCGCCTTGGAGGCGGTCTCGCTCGCCCTGTTCGCCTCGGCCGACGGTTTGACCGTTCTGCTGATCGCCCGCGTCGTGCAGGGTGTTGCCACCGGCGCTGCAATCAGTGCTTTGGGTTCTGCGTTGATCGACCTCGAACGCACTCCGGGCCGCGGATCGATCATCAACAGCGTTGCCCCGACGGTGGGGCTTGCCGTCGGAGCCGTGGGTTCGAGTCTCATCAGCGAGCACCTGCCCCGACCCACCAGCACTGTCTACCTGGTCCTTCTAGTGCTTGTCATTCTCGAGATCTTCGGAGTATGGGCAGCTCCCGAGACGTCGGGTGGTCGGCCCGGAGCCTGGCAGTCCCTGCGCCCCACACTGGCCGTTCCTCGTCAGGCGCGCACGATGATTGCCCTGACCGCGCCGTGCCTGATCGCGGTGTGGGCACTGGGCGGGTTCTACCTCTCACTCGGACCTGCATTGGCGCGCAACGCACTTGAGGTTCACAGCTCGCTCATCGGCGCCGTCATGGTCGCGACACTGACGGGATTCGGCGCCGCAGCAGTGCTCACCTTCCGTAAACTCGGTGGCCGAACCGTGATGCTGATCGGAACCACAGCCTTGGTACTCGGGGTGGCCGTCACACTCGTCGGGGCTGAAATATCCTCTGCAGTCTTCATTCTGGCCGGCACGGCAATTGCCGGTATCGGCTTCGGAGCGGGATTCCAGGGAACCATCCTCACCGTCATGCCACTGGCCGCCAACCACGAACGCGCAGGATTGTTGTCCACCGTTTACGTCATCGCATACTTGGCCAACAGCCTTCCGGCACTGCTGGCCGGCTACCTGGTCGGCAAGGTCGGACTGGTGGATACGACGCGTGGCTACGGCGCACTCGTCATGGTGCTCGCGGCCGCCGCGCTGATCGGATTGCTGGTCACCGGCGAGCGGAAGGGTACGACTACCTCCGTGCCGGAGTAGGTGTCCCCCGATCGGTGGACACACCGTTCGTCCTGCACAGGGTCCGGAGAGTGGACAGACGGCATCGATCTGCTCCGACATGGTTGTCTTCGAGACAGACAACCGAACGCCCACCCGGACAAGGACACCGACGATGACGAACCCCCGCTACGTAGTTGCCGCAATCACAGCTCTGGCCGCCGGCGCCCTCACTTTGGGATTGAGCGGAATCGCCAGTGCCGGAACTCTTCCCACAACGGGCAACACCATCACGATGACGATCAGCAACGACACCGAACAGACGATTCGTCTCGAAGGTGCCGACAATCCCTACGGACAGTGGATGCAGAGCCCACGCCAGTCGCTCGCACCCCACGAGACCGAGATCGTCACCGCGTACAACGAGGATCCGCGAGGCCTGACGGTCGACGTCGTCTATTCCACTCCCGGCGGCGGACAAGCCGTCTTCATGGCCAACGACTATCCGCAGTTCGACACCGACGGAACTCGCACCACCGACCCTGATCGCTACTTCATCTCGAGCTACATCGACGGCTTCTACCCGAACCTGAGCGTCGGGTACCACCTCGGTGCGGTGTGACTGCAGCAGTCGTCATAAGAAATCCGTCTGCCTCTCAGACGCATTCGTTCTTGGACATTCGTCCGGCGCGAGGGGATTGTTGAACACAGCCCCGCACGAGCAGGCACACGCCCCGTTGCAGGTGGTCCGAACATCAACGGGAGAGGGAAAACCACAGTGCGACTACCCAACCAGTTTCTGATCTACGTCAGCGATGCCGCCTCCGCAGCAGCGTTCTACGGCGAATTGTTCGACGCGAAGCCCGAGGTCCTCAGCCCTCGGTACATGACATTCGACCTCGGCGGCGGTGTGGTCCTTGCACTGTGGAGCGGCAAGTCACGCGACCTCGATCCCACGACACCGCGCAATTTCGAAGTCGGCATATTGGTCGACGGCGGGAGCAGCGAAATACGCGCGATCCACGACGAGTGGGTAGCCAAGGGCGTCGAGGTCGTCGAGGAGCCGAACGAAGATGTCTTCGGTCTGACATTCGTCATTTCAGATCTGGACGGGAACCGCCTCCGCGTAGCGCCCGCAGATCACTGAGCTCTCAACCCTTGATCTCGCCGTATCTACGGAGGGCTTCCTCACGCTCTTGCGCATGGTCGACGATCGGATCCGGGTAGTCGACCGGGCGCATCGCCTTCAGCGAGTGGACCGCTTTCCCGGGAACATCGCGGAGTTCGGGAACCCACCGGCGGACGTATGTGCCGTCGGGATCGAACTTCTCCCCCTGCGTGATCGGGTTGAAGACGCGGAAGAACGGCGAAGCGTCCGTGCCAGACCCGGCAGTCCACTGCCATCCGTGCTGATTGGAGGCCAAGTCACCGTCCACCAGTTGCGACATGAAGAACCGTGCGCCGCGCCACCACGGAATGTGCAGGTCCTTCACCAGGAAAGACGCGACGATCATTCGCACCCGATTGTGCATCCAGTTCTCGGCCGCGAGTTGCCGCATGCCGGCATCGACAATCGGGAAGCCGGTCCTGCCCTCACACCAGGCTTTGAAAGCGGAGTCTGCGTCGGCTCCGCCATCGTGACGTATGCGGTCGAACTTGTCGTCGTAGTTTTTCCGGGCGCTGTCCGGTCGTTGAAACAGGATGTCTGCGTAGAAGTCTCGCCAAGCCAGTTGGCGACGGTAAGCCTGCGCACCGTCGCCGAGCCGCTGGGAGAGATCTGCCAACATCGTTCGCGGATGGATCGTGCCGTACTTGAGCGGAATCGACATCCGGCTCGTGGTGTCGAGGTCGGGTCGATTTCGTTCGTCGTCGTACCGGTCAAGATCGTTCTCGCAGTATTCTTTCCACTGCTCGAGGGCACCGGCCTCACCGACGAAATCGCACACGGTTGCGGATGGCGCGGGGATACTCACCCGGCGCGGGCCACCGTCCTTGTCGCTCGGATCGAACCAACGGACGGTCTGCGCGTCGGTCGACGCGGGGCCTCGCCATCCGTGTTCCATCCACTGACGGAAGTACGGCGTGAATACCTTGTACGGATCACCGTCGGCCTTGGTGACACGCCCGGGCGCTACGGCATACGGAGATCCCGTGGCGATCAACTCCACCTTCTCGGCCACCGCCGCGTCTCGCCGTCGGCCGTAAGGCCCGTAATCAGCACTGATGTGAACCTCTTCGGCGCCAACGGATTTCGCCACGCGGGGCACCACGTCTGCCGGATCACCTCGAACAACCATCAGGTTTCCGTCGAGTTGGTGATCGAGCGCCGTCAAGTTCACGAACAGTTGATCCTGGCGCGGTGAGCCTGCCGGTCCGAGCAGTTTGTCGTCGAGAACGAACAAACCCAACGTCTGTCCGCCGCCATCCGACGCTGCACTCAGCGTGGGAAGGTCACCTACCCTCAGATCGCGTCGAAACCAGACCACAGAGTTGCTCACCCAGTCGAGCCTACCGATCAGATCCCAGAACGCACCCCACCGCACGAGCCGCAAGTTGCGCAGCTCTTTCGGGTGTCGGTGCGCAGGCGAGCCCGAGCAGTCGCCGTCGGTGCTCCTCCCCGAGCAGCAATGTGTACAACTGATCCGCGCACAGCGCAGCCTTCCGGCCGTGCCGATCGAGCAATATCTTCTCCAGAAAGGCAATCGACTTCGCCGGGCCGGATTCGTAGAACGCGGCGGCCAGTTCAGGGAACTGCAGGGCCTCGCCGATCATCATGCGGTGCAGCGCAATCGAGTTGTCGCTGTGCAGGGCGATCACGATGTCCGCTGCAGCGGCGAGCAGGTCCGACTGGTCGCCACCGGCGTTCTCGACATACGCGTGCTGACGCGCAACAGCAGCAGCGAAGACCGCGGATTTGTCGCCGAAATAGCTGTACACGGTGCGCTTGGCGACGCCTGCCGCCGTGGCAATGGCGTCGATGGTCGTTCGCGCGAACCCGACTTCCCGAAACGAGTCGACCGCGACGTCGAGAATCTCGTTGCGTCGATCAGCCCGCTCGGCGTCGCTGGTTCTCCCACGTCTGCGCGGTTGCTCCATCAAGTCCCTGTTACCGTTCCGACAAATTAATGCTACGTTGACGTTTCATTATTTCGAACACTACAGGAGCACTGCATGACCGGACAACGGCTCGTCCACGTCGCCATCGCCGACGACTGGGAAGCGTGCAAGCGTTTCGGTGAGTACGAGGTCTCGACGCGCGGAATCAGTTACGACGAGGCGGGATTCATTCGCGCAACCAAGCCCGACGCACTCCCTTCGGTGCTCGATCTGGTGTTCGGCGACCTCACCTTGCCGCTGATCGTCGCCGTCATCGACGAGGACGCTCTGACCGCCGCAGGTATCGACGTCGAATGGGAGGCAGGAAAGCCCCGAATCCTCCGACCACTACCGATGGACGAGGACACAGTGGTCGCCGAACTGGCCGTGGAACGCGTTGACGGGGCCTGGCCGATTCCCGACCTGACCCCGTACGCAAACCACGCCGGCTAGACCAGCGCAGCCTCGGGTTCGACCACGGGAGTCGACGCCTTCTTCCGGCCGGCGGCGACACACAGCGCGATCCCGACCGCAATCCAGCACGCCAACACCAGAAGTGGCGTGGCGGCGCCATGGCCGTCGAAGAACGCCGTCGAACGGACGGATGCCCCTGCGGCGCCAGGTGGGAGCAACTGCCCCAACGCACCCCAACCTGCAGGCAACCACGCCGCAGTTGTCGCCATCCCCGAGAGCGGGTTTCCGATGAACATCATCGTGACCGCTCCCAACGCGAATCCCTTCATCCCGAGCAGGGATTCGAGCCCCAGAATGGGAAGTGAGATGGCCGACATGCCCAGGGTGAGCGCGAGCGCGGTGAGCAGGTAGTTTCCGTCGAGACTGTTGGTGCCGAACTGCAGAATGGCAGTCAGTGCAAAACCCGCGACAACCGCGACGCCGCCTGCACCGAGCACTCGCTTGACGATGCTGCGCGGAAACAGTTGCACGAGAACAACAGCAGGCATGATTCCACCGAACACCAGAGGCAATGCCAATGCCGTGAGTCCCGCACCGGTCGGGTCGTCGGCCGTCAGCGGCACAACGTCTTCGACGGGCACCTTCGCCCCTGAACTCTCCGCGAGCCCACTGGCCACACCGGTCAAGGTTTGAGCGATCGGGGTTCCGCCGGCGGTCGCGATCAACACGTGAGGGCCGGTGGCATCAACGGCGATTCCGCCGACCACGTCGCGATTCCGAATCGCATCACGTAGGGCATCCGCGTCGGCGAAGTCTCGAGTATCGAAGGCGCCCGGTTTACTCGCCTCGAGCGAGGCACTGATCTGGGTAGTGGCCTGAACCGGACCGGCGATGCCCAACTTCAGTTCGTGCGGGCCACTGTTGATCGAGGGCAACACGAAGGCGAGCAGCATCAACCCGATCACAGCGGACAAGCCCAACACCACAGCCACCAACTTCTTCCGGTCCTGCGCTTCGACGTTCATAACCCACCTCCCTAAGTGGAAGGTTTTCCTCCACTATTTGTGGAAGATATTCCTCCGGTTATGATGAACTGTCAATACCGGAGGTGAATGTGCGAGCCGATGCACGTGAACGCAGGAACGCAATAGTCGACGCCGCACGCGCGGTGTTCACCGAGCGTGGGCACGACGCGCCCCTCGACGCGGTCGCAGAACTCGCGAAAGTGGGCATCGCCACGCTCTATCGGAACTTTCCGACCCGCGAGGACCTCGTGACCGCCGTCGCCGTCGCAACACTGACCGATGTCCGCGAGGCTGCCGACGTCGCACTCACGGCGATGCCCACCGATCCGACGAGTGCGTGGCACACGCTGGTGGACCGACTCGTGGAACTGCGCCTGGGCGCACTCATTCCCGCGCTGGTGGAACGTAGTTTCACCGAGTTGGCGCCTGAAGTTCTGGCCGTGCGCGAGGTGACGAAAGCGAAGATGACCGCGACGATCGGCGCCGCTCAGAGCGCCGGGCTGGTCCGCCCCGATCTGCAACCCCTCGAATTTGTCATGGCTCTGGCCAAACTGACGCGCCCGCAAATCGAATTGTCGGACGAGGCCATGCCGAACCTGGTCCCGCGGTTGGTCGCGGTGTTCATGGCCGGTCTGCGTCCGGACGGTACCGACTTGCCGGTCTGATCGGCGAAACCCGACGTACCAGGCAAGGCACAATGGGGCTGTGACCGAGATACCGAAAATCCTCGTAGTCGACGACGACGCAGACGTCCTGACCTCACTCGAACGCGGATTGCGGCTCTCGGGATTCACCGTACTGACGGCGGTGGACGGAGCCGACGCGCTCCGAGTGATCTCCGACAAGCGACCGGACGCGGTGGTCCTCGACATCAACATGCCGGTTCTCGACGGCACCGGAGTGGTGACGGCGCTTCGTGCCGCCGGCAACGAAATCCCGATCTGCGTGCTCAGCGCACGCAACTCGGTCGACGATCGCATCGCCGGGCTCGAATCCGGTGCAGACGACTACATGGTCAAACCGTTCGTCCTCGCCGAACTGGTTGCCCGGATCCGCGCGATGCTCCGGCGCAGCAACACTCCGGCCGGCGATCACGCGGAAGGTACGAACACCCTGCGCGTCGGAAACCTCGACATCGATCTTTCCGGCCGCCGAGTTCGTGTCGACGGCAAGGAAGTACCGCTCACCAAGCGCGAATTCGAGCTACTCGAAGTGCTCGCACACAATTCCGGCATCGTGCTCACTCGCGAACGTCTCCTCGAACTGGTCTGGGGCTACGACTTCGTCGCCGACACGAACGTCGTGGACGTCTTCATCGGCTATCTGCGTCGAAAGTTCGAATCCGGCGGTTCACCTCGTCTTCTGCACACCGTTCGCGGCGTCGGGTTCGTGCTTCGGGAGAACCCGTGAAGCGTCGCCGCTTCTCACTACGAACTCGCGTTGCCGCGGCCGCGGCACTGGGGGCGACGTTCATCGTCATCGCACTCGGTGTGGTCGTTGCACTGGCCATCGCACGAAACAATTTGGCTCAGTTGGACCGTCGACTCGAGACGGCATCGACGGTCATCGTGGCCAATGCAGCAACAGCGGGACCTTTTCTCGGCGCGTTCGGAGACGGCGGCGCATTTTCCGTGACCATCCGCTCCGACACCGACGGAACCGTCAAATCCAGTACCCCGACGCGACTGCCCGAACTGCCGGTCGGCTCGGCGACCGTCGACGTGGACGGTACGAAGTACAGGGCATATACCGCCGAGGCCGACGGGATCAACGCCCTTGTCTCGCTGGCGGTTCCCTATGCCGAAGCGCGGGACATCACGGTCGATCAACAGCGTCAGGTTGCGTTCTTCGGCGTCGGGGCCGTGGCGGCCGCAGCTGCGTTGGGATGGTTGTTCGGTGGCCCGGCTGTGCGCCCTCTCGTGGAATTGACCCGTCGGATCGCCCGGCGAGATCCCGATCTCGCCACCGAGGTTTCCGGCATCCGTGAAGCGGACGAGCTTGCCGCAGCAGCAGAGTCGATGCTCAGCGACGTCGCCCGGGCACAGGCCGCGACCAACTCGGCCCTTGCTGCCGCTCGGGACTTTGCTTCCGCTTCGGCTCACGAACTCCGAACTCCGTTGACGGCGATGCGAACCGACATCGAAGTGTTGTCCATTCACGACCTCGACCACGAGCAGCGACGTGAGATCCTCACCGATCTCGCCCGCGCACAGGGCCGTGTCGAATCAACTCTGCGAGACCTCGAGCGCCTTGCAAAGGGTGAACTCTCGACGGCCGAGGATTTCAAGGACACGGACCTGACCGAGGTCTGCGACATCGCTGCCGACGACGCACGCCGACATCATCCTGGGCTCGACGTCAGCGTCGTCACGGTGGATTCCCCACTCCCCTATTGCATCCGGGCACTTCCTGGCGGAATCCGGTTGATCCTCGACAACGCGATCACCAACGCAGTCCGCCACGGCGGCGCGAGCACGGTGCGCATCACTCTCGCGCGGCCGGTCGATTCACCGGACACCGTCACGATCACCATCGACGACAACGGTTGCGGAATACCGGCCGAGGAACGCTCGAGCGTCTTCGAGCGCTTCACTCGCGGATCGACGGCAGGCAAGACGGGTTCCGGTTTGGGCCTGGCACTGGTGGCGCAGCAAGCGGCCCTGCACGGCGGACGTACGACATTTCACGACAGTCCGCTCGGCGGGGCTCGCCTGCTGGTCGAACTCAGGGATCAGCCCGGACCCGAATAGCCCCATCAGGTCTCGATCAACTCGCCGATCCCTGACGCTGTCACTTCGATGACCCGAGCCGAGCCGATGTCGAAGAACAGTCCGGCGATACGCAGGCGACCATCCACACGGGCCTGACCGACCAGAGGATGGCGTTCGAGAGTCTGCAATTGGACTGCAACGTTGACCATTCCGAGCTGATCGACCTCCGAGAAACCCGCCTCGGCCGCAGCACGCGCCACCGGATGGCCACTCGTATATGCCTGCAAGCTCGTCTCCGCATGCCTCAGCCATTCACCGACAACTCCCGATTCCGACGAACTGTTCGTCAGGAGTGCCTGCATCGCGCCGCAGCCCGAATGTCCGCACACGATCACCGAACTGACACCCAACTCGTCGATCCCGAAGGCCAGTGCCGCTTCCACCGACGTATCGCGCCCGCCGGCAGGAACCAGGTTTCCGACGTTGCGCACGGTGAACAGGTCGCCAGGGCCACTGCTCGTGATGATGTTCGGCACCACTCGCGAATCTGCGCAGGTAAGGAAAAGGGAGTCCGGATTCTGGCCGTCGCGCAACTGATCCATGTGCGGCCGTATCGCTTCGGCGCGATGGCGATGATAGTTGGACACCCCGTCGAGAATGGGCCGCAAGGCTGGCGGGCTGCTCAGATTCCTTCCCGAAGCCTGTGGTTGCCAACTACCCCACGGAGCGAGCAATCCGCGCAGGTCGGTGACTGCGGCGCCGCGCTTCGGCGGACCGGTGGTCGCGCTCTCCATACTCACCGAGCCGACTTCGTCGATGATCACCGAACCACCTGCCAACTCGTACTGCCTCGCCCACTCTTCGATGACGTCGAAGACGGCATGGTCGAGGAAGTCGACGGACAACTCCACTGTGACGTCGGACCGTGGTGGGATTCCGGCGAGCACCGACGTGAGCTTGGGCAGCACCAGGAAGGTGCACGAGCCCTCGACCAGGACGCGCCACTTCCCGGAATCGTTGTCACCCAATTCTTCTGCGGTGACGGTTGCACGGATGACTCGCCACACCAGGAGGGCGATGGCCAGCGCCAATCCGATCAGCACACCCTCGAGCAGATTCAAGAACACGACGCCGACAACCGTGATGCCGTACACCCATAGATCACCGGTCCGTCGCGCCAACCGAATGTGCGCCAGCTTGACCAGTTGAATACCGATGACGATCAACAGTCCGGCCAGCGCAGACTTCGGAATCTGCTGCACCAACCCGGCCAGCGCAGCCGAGAACAGCAGGATCCACAGGCCGTGCATGATCGACGACGCTCGTGACTTCGCACCGGCTTCGACGTTGGTGGCGCTGCGTACGATCACACCCGTGACGGGCAGACCTCCGATCGCCCCTGACACCATGTTCGCAGTACCTTGGCCGAGCATCTCGCGGTCGAAGTTCGAACGCGGGCCCGAATGCATCTTGTCCACGGCCACAGCCGAGAGCAGACTCTCCACACTGGCGATCAGTGCGATGGTCAGGATGCCGGTTGCGACGCCGAGCCACTGTCCGTCCGGCAGCGCAGGCAGTCCGATCGAGTCCAGCAGGGACCCGTCGAGTGCAATACGCTCGACGTCGATCGGCAGCACGAGCGAAGCGAGAGTTGCCAATACGATGCCGACCAACGCGGCCGGAACTTTTCGGACGCCCGCGGGGAGATAGCGCCACCCGAGAAGAGTGGCGATGACGACGAGTCCGATCATCAAGTCCTCGACGTGCAAGGCACCGATCTGAGCGGGCAACTGCCGTAGATTGTCCAGCGCCGAGCTGGCCGAGCTTCCACCCAACAACACGTGAACCTGTTGCAGCGCAATGGTGATGCCGATTCCGGCGAGCATCGCATGCACGACCACCGGCGCAATAGCCAGTGCTGCACGGGCAATTCGACTGAGCCCGAACACGATCTGCAGAAGACCGGCGCCGACGGTGATCAAACAGGTGACCTTCCACCCGAACTTGCCGATCAGTTCGGCGACCACCACGGTCAGTCCGGCTGCGGGACCACTGACTTGCAGCGGAGAACCTCCCACAGCTCCGGCCACCACTCCGCCGACGATCGCGGCGATCAGACCTGCCATGATCGGCGCCCCGGAGGCGATCGCAATTCCCAAGGACAGGGGAAGTGCCACCAGGAAGACGACCAACGACGCCGGCACGTCGTATCTGATCAGTTGCTCGAGATACCGCCGGCTTCCACCACCCGGCGGAGACGAATCCCCCACGACGCTCTCGTCTGCGGATGATTGTGCGTGCACTACGGACTGCGTCGACATAGATCTCCTCGCCGGACCCCGGATCCGGCTGCTGGGCAACATGTTCGAAGCGAATCGGCGATCGGTATCGCCGATCGACTGTGACCATGGTAACCGCGATTCCTTACCGTTCCCTTAGATGCGAGCCCGGACGTGGTCGACGTCACCGCCGCCCGGCACTGTGACTCGAACCTGAACATCGGTCCAAAAGATCGATCGAATTGCTTTAAACCGCAAGCATTTTGACTGAGACACCTCCCAGCGACCAGCACACCCGAGCGCCATCGGCGATAATGGTCGGGAGTGAACGCTCAACCGCAAACACAACGATGTGAAGGCAGGCACCATGTCCGATCAGTACGTCGCCGCGCAGGACCGTTACGAAGCCATGCCGTACCGCCGAACCGGTCGGAGCGGTCTCAAACTCCCGGCCATCTCGCTGGGCCTCTGGCACAACTTCGGCGACGACGTACCGATCGAGAACCAGCGCGCAGTTCTTCGGCGGGCATTCGATCTCGGAATCACCCACTTCGATCTGGCCAACAACTACGGGCCCCCGTACGGAAGCGCCGAGACGAACTTCGGCAGGATCCTGCGTGAGGATTTCTCTTCGTACCGCGAGGAATTGGTCATCTCGTCCAAAGCCGGTTGGGACATGTGGCCCGGCCCCTACGGATTCGGCGGTTCCCGCAAGTACTTGTTGTCGTCCCTCGATCAGTCGCTCGGCCGACTCGGCGTCGACTACGTCGACATCTTCTACAGCCATCGCCCTGACGCCGAAACTCCGATCGACGAGACCGCAGGCGCCCTGATCAGCGCTGTCCAGCAGGGCAAGGCCCTGTACGCGGGTATCAGTTCGTACTCGCCGGAGCGCACCCGCGAAATCGCCGCACTGCTCACCGCTGCGGGGGTTCCGCTCTTGATCCACCAGCCGAGCTATTCGATGCTGAATCGCTGGATCGAGCAGGACCTGCTATCGGCTGTCGACGATCTCGGAGTGGGCGTGATCGCGTTCTCACCACTCGCTCAAGGCATGCTCACCGATCGCTATCTGAATGGTGTCCCCGAGGATTCCCGTGCAGCTCAAGGTAAGTCACTGGATCCGTCGTGGCTGACCGACGACGCCCTCACCCACATTCGCGCGCTCGACGACATAGCGTCAGCTCGCGGCCAGTCGCTGGCCCAGCTGGCACTGAGCTGGGCACTTCGCGATTCGCGGGTCACCTCGGTACTGATCGGTGCGTCCAGTGTCGCGCAACTCGAAGCCAATGTCGGCGCGCTCGACAATCTCGAATTCAGTACAGACGAACTGGCCTCCATCGATCAGCACGCCAAGGACAGCGGCATCAATCTGTGGGCAGAGGCCAGTTCGATCTGAGTGAGAACTTCAGCTAGAGCTGAGGCAACTCCACGTTCACGTGCTCGCCCTCTTCGAACACGGCCGACGCCGGCCCGACGATCAAGGGATCCGGAGTACCGACAGCCCGGTGATCCTTGTTGGGATAGTCGAAGCTGGCGAGCACGTGACGCATCGCCTCGAGGCGAGCGCGCTTCTTGTCGTTGCTCTTGATCACCGTCCAGGGCGCGTCTCCGGTATCGGTGTAGAAGAACATCGCTTCCTTGGCCTGGGTGTAGTCGTCCCACTTGTCGAGCGACGCCAGATCGGTCGGTGAGAGCTTCCACTGACGCACCGGGTCCGTTCGGCGGGCCGCGAACCGCGCCAACTGCTCTTCGCGGCTGACCGAGAACCACAGCTTGTGCAGATGAATCCCGGAGTTGACGAGCATCCGCTCGAAGTCCGGCGTCTCTCTCATGAACTCGAGATATTGCGTCGGCGTGCAGTAACCCATCACTCGTTCGACGCCGGCGCGGTTGTACCAGGACCGGTCCATCATCACTATCTCGCCGCCGCTGGGCAGGTGTGCGACATAGCGTTGGAAATACCATTGCGTCCGCTCGATGTCCGTGGGCTTCTCGAGCGCGACTACGCGGGCGCCACGGGGATTGAGATGCTCGGTGAATCTCTTGATCGACCCGCCCTTACCGGCAGCATCGCGACCTTCGAAGATGATGAGCACTTTCTGACCGGTTTCCTTGACCCACAACTGCAGCTTGAGCAGCTCGATCTGCAGACGCCGCTTCTTCCGCTCGTACTCGCGGCGCGACATCTTCTTCTCGTAGGGGTAACCCTGCTTCCAGGCATCCGAGAACTCTGAAGGCTCCAGCCCGCCGAGCTTGTGCTTGAGGCTCGAGAGCTCGTCGATCTCGGCTGCGTAGTCCTCGGTGACGGAAATTCTGGTCGACGGGGTCGGCAGGTCAGGAACCCGACCGTCCACACCGCTGGCGTCGGGGCTCATGAATGCGCACTCCCTGTCGTCGAAATGAACGAACGTCCGGAAAGTGAATTTTACGCGCCGAAGCCCGCTCCCGCGGGTCCGAAGAGAATGTTGCTTGGCATCGAGGAGGTAACGACAGGTCCGGCTTCCCAGTCGCCGAACCCTCACGCGGTACCTTGATCGAGGTAACTGAGACGGTCGGTAACCCCGAGAGAAGAGAGTTCTGGCGAGATGCGAGTAGACGGACGGGAGATCCCGGTAACGGGAAGCCTCCTGCCACCACTGCACCGCCGTACGAGCGACATCATGCGGGTTGCGATCGCTGCTGTGCTGCTCGGCGGCGTGATCGCGGGATCCCTGATCACTCGAAGCCAGTGGGACGCCCTCGAAACGTCGGTGTCCAACATCGTCGGAGTTCTGTCGCCGAGCCTGTCCGACACCGTGTACCTGCTCTACGGCATCGCAATTCTGGCGCTACCGTTCGCCATCCTGATCGGCCTGATCGTCGGGCGCCGGTGGAAGTTGCTGGCCGGATACGCCGCTGCCGGTCTGTGCGCCGGTGTCGCGTTGTCCTTCACCGGAACAGGACTGGCCGCACCGAAATGGCACCTCGACGTGCCGGACCGACTCGACGCCACCTTCCTGTCTCAATTCCTCGACGATCCGCGATGGATCGCAATGCTCGCGGCGGTGCTCACCGTCTCGGGCCCGTGGCTTCCGAAGAAGTGGCGACGAGCCTGGTGGACGCTGCTTCTGCTCTTCGCTCCCATTCATCTGATCGTCAGCTCGATCGTTCCCGCACGATCGATGCTGGGTCTCGCCGTCGGATATCTGATCGGCGCGGTGATCGTTCTCGCCGTCGGCACCCCTGCCCTCGAAGTGCCGTTGGACTCGGCAGTACGCGTACTCGCGCGGCGCGGTTACCGCGTCACCGCTTTCCGCGTCGTGAGTCCCTCGGGAATCGGGCCTCTTGTCATGTCCGCCGCCATCGACAAGGCACCGGACGATGAACCTTTCGACGAACTCGTCGTCGAGTTGTACGGACAGAACCAGCGAAGCAGCGGAGCAATTCGACAGACGTTCCGCTGGATCTCGTTCCGGAACCGTGAAACTCCGCCGCCCTACGGATCGCTTCGTCGCGCCGTCGAACACCGAGCGCTCATGGGTATCGCTTTCGCCGACATCGGTTTGGCCAGCTCCAAGGCCGTCGCCATCTCGGTACTCGACCGCGGGTGGGAGATGTACGCGCGCCCGAGTCCTCGCGGCATCCCCCTTGCCGTCGCCGTCGAGAACCAAGCGGGCGAGGAAGAATCCACCAAACTCATCGACGCGCTGTGGCAAACACTGCACACCGCTCACGTGCACCAGATGGCGCACGGCGACCTGCGCGCTTCGGAGATTCGTGTCGAAGGCGGAACCATCCTCTTCGGCGGGTACGCGTACTCCGAATTCGGCGCCACCGAAGTTCAGATGCAGTCCGACAACGCACAACTTCTCTTCGCCACCGCCTCACTGTTCGGGGTCGATGCAGCGGTGGACGCCGCGATTCGAGCGCAAGGCGCAGACACGATTCTCGCCGCCTCCGGCCGATTGACCACCGCTGCATTGCCCAACCGCATTCGGCGGACCGTCACGGATTCCGCGAAACTGATGACCGAGATCCGGGACGAGGTCGGTGCCAAGAACGGGATCGAAAAGGTCGCTCCCGCACAGGTCACCCGGTTCAGTCGCAACCAACTGATCCAGCTCGTTCTGCTCATCGGTCTGGTCTACGTCGCCTACCCCTTCATCAGCCAGGTCCCCGCGTTCATCACCGAACTGAAGACGGCCAACTGGTGGTGGGCGCTGCTCGGCCTCGGCGTCTCCGCACTGACATACGTCGGCGCGGCGGCTGCCCTGTGGGCCTGCGCGTCGTCGATGGTCAGTTACCGCAACCTCCTGATCATGCAGGTGGCCAACACCTTTGCGGCGACCACAACACCGGCCGGAGTCGGCGGACTCGCGCTGAGTGTGCGGTTCCTGCAGAAGGGCGGGCTCGGTACCGTCCGTGCAACGGCCGCAGTCGCGTTGCAACAGACGGTTCAGGTGGTCACCCACGTCGGCTTGCTGATCTTCTTCTCGATCGTCGCCGGACGCGATACGAACCTTTCACACTTCATCCCGGGATCCACCGTTCTGTATCTGGCGGGCGGCGTCGCGCTCGGAGTTCTCGGTGCCTTCATGTTCATCCCGAAGCTCCGTGGGTGGCTGCGCGACGATCTGCGTCCTCAGATCACCGAAGTGTTGGGTGAACTGAGCCAACTCGCGCGAAACCCCACGCGTTTCCTCATCATCGTGGGCGGCAGCGCCGCAACAACTCTGGGTGCCGCCCTGGCTCTGTGGGCGAGCGTCGAGGCATTCGGCGGCGGAACGACGTTCATCACCGTCACCATCGTGACGATGATCGGTGGGACGCTCGCCTCGGCGGCTCCGACACCGGGTGGCGTCGGAGCCGTCGAGGCCGCCCTCATCGGCGGTCTGTCCGCGTTCGGACTGCCGGCAAGCATCGCGGTCCCGTCAGTCCTGCTCTACCGAGTCCTGACTTGCTGGCTTCCGGTGTTCTGCGGTTGGCCGACCCTGCGATGGCTGCAGAAGAACGACATGGTCTGAGCCGTTCCCGTTACTTCTGGCGAACGACGTGCGCCTGCAGTGCTTCACCGTCCTCGTCGACCCAGCCCTTGCTCTGCGCGTAGTCGACCATCGCGGCAACACCTTCGACGTCGGTGGTGCTCTCGCGAACACGGGCCACCGAGATGAAAGCATTACCACCGCTGACGTATCCGTAATCTCGAGCGTGCAAGAGCTCGTCCAGTTCGGAATCGGAGATGTCGGCAGTCACCTCGACGTGAAAGGCCTTCAGGTTATCCACATCGCGGACGCTGACGCGGCCGTTGTCCACCAGTACAAACATGGCTTTCCTTTCCTGGATCACTCACGACGGTGAGTGCGTACCGATTACACGCCGGTGACAGGTCTGTGGATCCGACTCGCAGTGCCAGGCGTCGTCCACCGATCCTGTCACGATCTTGTGGTCACCACCGTCGACTGCGGCGTCCGAAAATGTTGATCGCGAACTTCCGCGTTCCTTCGATGAGGCCGAGAACTCCGACTGCCGATCCAGTGCCACCGCGGTCATCGGTGTATCCATCGACAACGACATGGTTGCCCTGAGGATCGTTCACGAGGTCAGCCTTTGTCTGCCAACTCTCGTGCGTACTTCTTCGTCATGTGGTCGACGGCGTCGAGTTGTGCCTTGGCATGCCCTTCCCGGACGGCGCGCGCGTGAGCTGCCGCGTCGAGCGTCGCCTGCGCCTGTCCTTGGAAATGCGGAAAAACCTCCTGCGCGAACAACTCTGCCGAACGTCGTGTGTCCTGCGGGTTCGCCCAATCGTGGCCCATCTGCAGCATGCAGCCGAAACCACCGGACTGGTCCCACAGCCGTTGCACCTGACGCCTGGCCTGCTCCGGTGTGCCGATGACACCGATGCCGGCTTCGTTGATGAAGTCGATCATCTCGCTCAGGCGCGCACCGGATACGGCCATCTGGGGGAAGGCCGCCACGTGCTGGAAATAGTCGAACCACTCCTCGATGCCGTATTCGACCTGCTTGCGTGCTTCCGCCTCGGTTTCGGCGATATGGAAAGGCCCGGCAAGAGACCACTGCCGACGATCCACCGTCGTCCCGTTGACCTCCGCGCGCTCCTCCATCACATTCCAGTGGTGCGCCAAGGCGTCGAAACCGTCGGCGGACAACGTTGCTCCGATGGAGAGCAGGCCGAGACCGTGCGTACCGGCCAGGCGAGGACCGGTCGGGGAAGCCACTGCGGCCACGGTGATTTCGATGCCGTTCTCCGAGTACGGAGCGAGCTGCAGCTTGGCGTCGTACAACTCGTGAGTTCGGGTCTTCGCGGACACCGTCTCGCCACGAAGAAGGCGCACGACGATGTCGAGGTTCTCCTGCAACAACTCTCGGGTGTCCGTCGGGTTCAGACCGATCATCGCCGAGTCGGTGGGCAACGAACCGGGCCCGACTCCGAAGATGGTGCGCCCCTGAGTGAGGTGGTCCAACTGCATGATTCGATCCGCGGCCCACAGCGGGTTGTGATACGACAGGGATGTCACGCCCGTGCCGAAACGAATCCGCGGCGCACGCTGCGAGGCTGCGGCGATCATGATTTCCGGCGACGCGATGATCTCGCTTCCGGCAGAGTGATGCTCACCGAACCACGCCTCGTCGTAGCCCAACCGATCGAGGTGTTCGACCAGTTCGAGATCGCGCTGCAGTGCAGCGGTGGGATTGCGTCCGGGGACGTGGAACGGGGCCATGAAATACCCGAAACGAAGCCTGCTCATGAGTTCTCCTAGTGCTCTGGGCCAACTCCTGGCCGTGCACCGAAAACGCTATCCGCGACGTGACCGTGGTCACAGTGCACGAAAGTGGACAATCTCAGCCGCGTTGGTCGGCAAGTTTCTGCTCGTAGACCAACTTCACGAACTCGGCACGGTTGCGCACGTGCAGAACGGCGAGGATGCGGCTGACGTACTTCTTCACCGTGTCCGGACTCAGCGACAAGATCGCCGCAATTTCGTCGTTGGTGTGACCATCTGCCAACAACTCCGCGAGATCGATCTGCCTGGGCGTCAGCTTCTCTCGCCAGCCCGGCTCACGTTGGCCGGGAAGCGTCTGACACAACAGCGACAACTGCCTGCCCAAGATGCCCAAACCCGCGATGTCGCGCCCTGACAGATCCTTGCCTTCGGAATCGAAGATTCCCACCAAACCGTGACCACCGTGGGCGAGCTCGAGATGCATCACCGACGCACTGTGCAGTCGCTTGCGATAGAGAAAATCTCGCAGGTAGGTCGCCGACTGCGAAGGGACATCGGCCAACTGCGTGTGCGTGATGGCCGGGGAGGCCAACAGCGTCGCCCGTGATTGTGCCGTCGCAAAGACGTCGTCGAGGTACCAATGCGCTTGGTACTCGTCGAGGATCGGCGTGATCCGCCCGGTCGTCACCGGATTCGGATCGGCGAAGGCAGTCGTGAAGGTAGGCCCGGGAAGGAACGTGGTGTTGGGGCAGCCGTAGTGATCGTGCAACGCCACCATGAGGAGGTTCTTGAGCTGATCGAGCGTTCTCGCCGCCGAGCAGTAGTCGAGGATGGCGAAGACACGGTCGTAGTCCGCCGCAGACAAAGCCACGTCACCGCCACCACGCACGCCTACCACCTCGCCGGAACTATGATCTAGATCACTCATCGAACAGCATAGGCACTGCGCTCGTGAAACGGACAAGTTCGTCGCCTACCTGCACTGTTGAGGTCGATACCGGATACTGACCCCTATGTCGGAACTCGGAAAAGAACCAGACGAGAAGCAGAAGGCAGTGCTGGAGCGGCACGCGTCGTGGATCGAATTGTTCTTCGACCTCGTCGTGGTTGCCGGTATCGGTCAGCTTGCTCACCTGCTCCACGGTTCGCCGTCGTGGTCGGATGTCGCGCTCTACGCCTTGCTCTATCTCGCGTTCTGGACCGCGTGGGCGACGTTCACGATGTACGGCAACGTCGCCGGCGATCGCGTCCGCATTCCGAGCATGCTGATCGCCATGTTCGGGCTCGCCGTCATGATGGCGGCAGTGGCCGGTATCCACGACAACCATGCGCTGGCCTTCGCTGTCGCCTACGTAGCCGTGCGTCTGCTGGCGAGTCGGGTGTGGCACAACGGCCAGATCGTCGTGGACTGGCCGATCGCCCAGATGTCGCTCGGTGTGATTCCGTGGATCGTCTCGTTCTGGTTCGAGGGCGACACCCGCTTCTGGCTCTGGACTGCCGGCGTCACCATCGACCTGCTGATCATGTTCGTCGTCTCCGGCAGCGCGATCATGGAAGACGCGCAGGAAAAGCTCGACCGCATCATCAAGGTGCGCGGGTTCAAGGACGACCGGATGCCCGAACTCGAAGCCCTGCACTCCGATCGGGCGCATCTTGCCGAGCGGCTGGGGCTGTACGTCATCATCGTATTGGGCGAGGGTGTGATCCTCGTGATCTCGGCGGCCTCGAAGCTCACCTGGGACTCGACCGTGGTCAGCCTCGCCGTCGGGTCGTTCGTTCTGCTGTCCGGCATGTGGGCGCTCTCGCTTCTCTACGGTCACGCCGGTGTTCCGCACCTGCAGCCCGAGAAGTTTCCCGCTCGCATCGACATGGCCCTGCACTGTTTCACCACCGGGGCTATCGCGGTTCTGGTCGCAGGACTCGGAGCGGCGACCGAACACGGCGCGGAACACACGCCCGCGAACCTGCGGTGGCTGTTGTGCGGAAGCATCGCAGTCTATTTCGGAATCAGCATGGTGGCGGGGCTGTTTGCGCGATCGGACCGACGGTGGCTGCTCGGCTGGGCACTCCCCTGCACAGCCATCCCCGTCGTCATGGGCATCGTCGGCACGCACATGAGCTCGACGTGGATCATCTGGGTACTGGTCGCCACCGTCACCTGGCAGAACGGCTACGAGTACGCGCAGGTGCGGCGGTCGCGCCGCTCTGCTGTGCGCCTTTATTAACCCCCCGCGGTTAATAAAGGCGCACAGCGGGGACGGTCTTTACCCTCACCGCCGGGTCGAAGCGATAGGGCTGCGCCAACAGAATTCCGGCCAATCGCTTACGCAACCTCGACATCTCGGCCCGGACGGTCACCGTCTTGCGCGGATCGCCGAACAACTGTGAGGCGAGCTGCGAGGCCGTGAGACCCTCGTGCGCCTGTGTCAGAGCCACGAGGATCTGCGAATGGCGCGGACTGAGGTCGATACTCCAACGCCCCATTGCCGAGGAGTACCGCAGTTCCATCGCGTTCGGATCTCGCAAATCCAATTCGACTTCGGCACACACCGTTCCGGACGCCGGGTTCACTCGAGGGCGGATGAGCCACCCACCCGGAAGCGGCTCGCACATACACAATCCGAGCGTCGGGAGCCAATGCTCGCCGCTGCTCATCACTTTCGGCAGTGCGATTCGGTAGATCGGCGCCATCGAGTCCACCGCCGCGACCCAGCCGTTACGGTCCACGACCACGGTCGGCTGACTCGCGCGAGCCAGTGTCGACGCCGAGATCATCCGGAGCTGATCCAATCCGATTCGATGTTTCTCCCGCAGTGCGGATTCCGCCAGCCTGGCTACGCTGTCCACCAGTGCGAGAGTCGACGGGTGAACTGTGTCTGCTGCGCCGGCGACGTTGACGACGGCGATGGCCCGGCGACTACGCGGATCCCGAACCGTCGCCCCCGAGCAGGTCCACGGATGCTGCGAGCGCGAGTAGTGCTCGGCCGAGAACACCTGCACTGCCGAACCCGAAGCCAACGAGGTACCGATTCCGTTGGTACCTACAGCTTCCTCGGTCCACGACGCGCCCTCGATCATTCCGAGGCGTTCGGCCCGATCCAGCATTCGACTGGGCCCGCGGCGCCAGAGGATGCGTCCGTGGCGGTCCGCCACCACGATCAGATTCGCGTCGTCCGGGCCGACCAGCGGTGCCAGGCCTTGTACCGCCTCGTCCAATATCTCCGTCATTCCGGCGGCGCGCCGGCTCTCTTCGATCTCGGATTCGCGTCCGGTCCTGGTGATCGAGCACCGCTCCGGATCGAGTCCGAGTGCGCGCAGCCGCGACCACGAATCGGCGATCACGGAGCGCGGGCGTGCGGGCGGTTTACGCCCCGACATCGTTGCTTCGTACACGGATTCGAGAACACGTGCGTACTGCGCCGCGTCTTCACCACTACCCAGGGCCGGTTCGAGTCGATTCGTTGCGCCGATCACACTCCAGTCCTATGTGATGGGGTCACCGAAAGCGAGCGTTGCACCCGGTTGCAGAGTTGTCCGCGTGCGTGAACGTAGGACGACGTTCACGCACGCGAACGGTGCTCACGCGTTGAGGGGTCTCCCCAACGCCGAGAGCACAGACTCGTGCATTGCCTCCGAGAGCGTCGGATGAGCAAACACGACCTCGGCGAGATCCTCACCGGTGGCTTCGAGGGATCGAGCGATACCGAAACCCTGAATCTGCTCGGTCACATCCGGACCGACCATGTGCGCGCCGAGCAGTTCCCCGGTATCGGCGTCGAAAATCGTCTTGACGAAGCCTTCGGCCTCGCCGATCGCCAATGCCTTGCCGTTCGCCTGAAGGTCGAAGTGTCCGACCCGCAGCGTGCGACCCGTACCGGCGCACTGCTTCTCCGTCAGACCCAGACTCGCCACCTGTGGGCGGGCATACGTGCATCCCGGAACGAAGTCACGATCGAGAGGATGAACATCGGTCACGCCCGCGAGCTTCTCGACGCACAGGACAGCTTCGTGACTCGCCTTGTGCGCCAGACATGGAGCGCCCGCAACGTCACCGATGGCGTAGATCCCGAAAGCACTGGTACGGCACCACTGGTCCGTGACGATCGCACCGCGCTCGATCTCGACGCCCAGAGCCTCCAACCCCAGATCCTCGACGTTGCCGGTGATCCCGGCCGCCACCAACACCCGGTCCACGGTCAACGTCTGGACACCGTCGCTCGTCTGCACGCTCACCTCGACGGCATCGGCTCCGACAGTCACGGCCGACACCGAGGCTCCGGTGTGAATCGTGATGCCACGCTTCTCGAACTGCCTGCGAACGAACACCGAAATCTCTTCGTCCTCGACCGGCATGATGTGTGGTGCCATCTCGACAATGGTCACCTCGGTGCCGAGATCGCGGTACAGGCTGGCGAATTCGACTCCGATCGCGCCGGACCCGATCACGAGCATCGACTTCGGCAGTTCCTTCGGGACGAGCGCCTCGAAGTAGGTCCACACCCGATCACCGTCGGGGACAACCCCGGGAATCGAACGCGGACGGGCGCCGGTTGCAATGATCACGTGGTCGGCTCGATACGTCTGACCTTCCACGGACACGACGCCCTTGTCCACCAACTTCGCGGTGCCTGAGATGACGTCGACGCCGTTCTTCTTCATCAGATAGGCAACACCGCCGGACAATCTCTCCGAAACCCCTCGGCTGAACGACACCAACTTCGAGATGTCGAACTGGACAGACGCCGAACTGAATCCGTATTTGTCGAGTTCGCTCAAGGTATGCGCGACGTCCGCGCCGTGAAGCATCGCCTTGGTGGGGATACAACCCCAGTTGAGGCAGATGCCTCCCAGGCGATCACGTTCTACCAGCGCTACGTTCAACCCCAACTGGGCGGCCCGGATCGCCGCCACGTAACCACCGGGGCCACCACCGACGACAAGAACGTCGTACTTCTTCGACGTATTGCTCTCCACCACAGCCCCTTACACCAACATCAGCGCGGGAGAAGAGACAAACCGTTGGAGTTCCCGAAGGAAGGTCGCACCCAACGCTCCGTCGATCACCCGGTGATCGCACGAGAGGGTCACGGTCATCACCGTCCGAACCGAAACGGTGTCACCGACCACCACGGCCCGCTTCTCCCCCGCACCCACGGCGAGGATCGCTCCCTGGGGCGGATTGATGATCGCGTCGAATGCCTTGACCCCGAACATACCGAGGTTGGACACCGTGAAAGTTCCGCCCTGGAATTCTTCGGGACGGAGCTTGCCGGTCTTCGCCTTGGTGGCCAACGAGAGCACCTCACCGGAGATGTCCGCCAACGACTTGGTATTCGCACTGCGCACGATGGGCGTGATCAGCCCGGTCGGAAGTGCAACTGCCACCGAGACATCCGCCGACGCGAATCGAAGGACCGCTTCGTTCGCGGCATCGTACTGGACGTTCACGTCCGGCACCTTCGTCAGCGCAGCGGCGCAGGCCTTCACGATGAAGTCGTTGACCGACAGCTTGACTGCCGGAACGCTCGCATTGATCTCCTTGCGCAGAGCGAGGAGCGCATCGAGCTCGAGATCCGCCGTGAGCCGGAAATGGGGTGCCTGCTGCTTGGACGCCTGCAACCTACCGGCGATTGCCGATCGCATGGGTGTGAACGGAATTGTGGCGTATTCCGGTTCGACAGCAACGGTTCCCGGCTCGGCCGCCGCATCAGGTAGGAGCTGCGCGGAACGGGCGGCGTCGTGCACGTCGGCCACGCAGACGCGCCCCCTCGAACCCGTCGGACGACAGTCGTGGAGATTGACGCCCAGCGATCGGGCAGTTCTGCGTGCGACCGGAGTGGCAGGCACGGCACTGTCGTCGGCGGTCGATCGCAGCGGAAGGCCGGATCTCGTGGCCGGCGCCACCGGCGCAACAGTGCCACCGGCGTCACGAATCGCGTCGTCGATGTCTCGGACACTGATCCGTCCGAGTGGGCCGGTACCCACTACGGCGGCGAGATCGATTCCGAGCGCTTCGGCACGTCGGAGTGCTCGAGGACTCGCAAACACGTCGCTCTGCGTCGTGCCCTGCAGAACACTCGGTACGACGGTGGAACCGGTTGGTGCAGGTTTCGCTGCAACAACCACCTTCGCAGCGGGTGTAGCCGTAGGTGTCGCGGGAGCCTCCGGTTCGGCAGCTGGTGACGGTGCCGGCTCTTCCGCCGGCGCGGTTGCGCCGCGAGCGGCGAGGAAATGCTCGATCTCCGCATCCGTCGTGGACGCATCGGCGGACACACCGATCACGGCACCGACGGGCAGAGTCTGCCCCGGTATGCCGACGATCTTGCGGAGAACACCGTCGAACGGTGCCTCCAGCTCGTTGGTGATCTTGCTGGTCTCGATCTCACAGATCAACTGGCCCTTGGTGAACGAGTCACCTTCCTCGATGAGCCATGCGTTGACCAGCCCCTCCTCCATGGAGAGCCCCCACTTGGGGATGTCGATAGCTTTGATATCGGCCATGATCAGGCTCTCACCAGCTTGCGAACCGACTCTTCGATGCGCGCCGCGTCAGGCAGCCAGGCTGTTTCGAGAGTCGGTGAGAACGGAACCGGCGTGTGCGGCGGCGTGATCAGTTCGATCGGCGCCTTCAGATAGTTGAATCCCTTGGTGGCGATCAGTGCGGCCACATCGTGCCCGAAACCGCAGCGTGCGGCAGATTCGTCGACGATCACCACGCGTCCGGTCGACGCAACGGATTCGAGGATGCCGTCCTCGTCCAATGGCGAGACGGTACGAGGATCAACGACCTCGACCGAAATACCCTCAGCTGCCAGCTTGTCCGCTACGTCGTTGGCGCGGTTCACCATTGCGGACAACGCAATGATCGTGACGTCGTCGCCCTGCCTGGTGTAGTTGGCGACGCCGAACGGAATCGCGTAGGGCTCGTCCGGCACTTCGCCTTTGAGGTCGTAGAGCACCTTGTGCTCACAGAACACAACGGGATCGTCGTCCCGGATAGCCTGGATGAGTAGGCCTTTGGCGTCGTAGGCGTTGGACGGGGCGACCACCTTCAGGCCGGGCACCGCGGCGAACACGTTGTACGGAGACTGAGAGTGCTGCGCAGCGGCGGAGAAACCGGCGCCGATCATGCCTCGCACCACCAACGGGGTTCTGGCCTTGCCTCCGAACATGTAACGGAACTTGGCGGCCTGGTTGTAGAGCGCGTCGTAAGAAACTCCGAAGAAGTCCATGAACATCAGTTCGGCGACCGGCCGCAGCCCGGTCAGTGCTGCTCCCGCGGCCATTCCGATGATCGCGGACTCGGTGATCGGAGTGTCGATCACACGTTCCGATCCGAATTCCGTCCACAGGCCCTTGGTGACACCGAGGACACCGCCGAACGCCTCGATCTTCTTCGTTTCCAGATCGGGATTGGTACCGGCATGCCCGCCCCGTACGTCCTCACCGATGAGAACGACGCTCGGGTCGCGTTGCATTTCTTGGGCGATGGCCTCTTTGACGGCCTCGCGGTAGGTCTTCTTCGACACGTTCTCGGCTTCCACGCTTGTCATCTCGGGCTCCTCAGTACGACACGTAGACATCGGTCAGCAGATTCTCGACGGGCGGGTACGCCGCGGCGCGCGCCTTCGCAACCGCCTCGTCCACCAACACTCGCGACTGCTCGTCCACCGCGTCCAGATCAGCGGCACTGACCTTCTTCGTATCGACACTGCTACGGAAATTCTGGAGCGGATCCTTGGTTTCCCGCAGGTGCGCAACCTGTTCCGCCGTGCGGTAAAGCTGTGCGTCACCTTCGAAGTGACCGTGCCAACGGAATGCCGCCGCCTCGATCGTGGTGGGTCCGCCGCCAGACCTGGCGCGCTCCGATGCTTCCGCCATCGCGTCGTAAACCGCGAAGAAGTCGGTGCCGTCCACCTTGACGGCAGGCATTCCGAAGGATGCAGCGCGGGCGGCGATGTCGGGTGCGCCCACCGCGTAGTCGGTTCCTGTTGCTTCACCGAATCCGTTGTTCTCGATCACGAAGACGATCGGAAGATCCAGCACCACAGCCATGTTCATCGCCTCGAAGACGGTTCCCTGGTTGGATCCGCCGTCTCCCGTGAACGAAGCAGCGATGACGCCGTTTCGGAGTGTCTTGCCACTCAGTGCTGCACCGATCGCCAACGACGGCGCGCCGCCGACGATTGCATTGGCGCCGAGCATTCCCACGGACAAGTCGGCGATGTGCATCGAACCGCCCTTGCCGCGACACAGGCCGTCGTCCTTGCCGAAGATCTCGGCCATCATGCCGTTCAGATCGCACCCCTTGGCAATGCAGTGCCCGTGACCGCGGTGCGTGGACCCGATGTAGTCGGCGTCGCTCAGGTTCTCGCACACTCCCACGGCGATGGCTTCCTGGCCCGAGTACAGGTGAATGAAACCGGGGATGTCGCCGGTTGCATTCTCTTCGTGCAATCGATCCTCGAACGCTCGGATGCGCGACATCTTCTCGTACGCCTTCAGCAATGCATCCCGGTCCAACCCTGAATGAGGCTTGGCCCCGGTCTTTTTCGATCCTGGCGTTGTCGGCCTCTGCGCCGTCCGTTGAACCACCGTCACACTCCTCGTTCTCGATCACTCGTCGCCATGCAGTGTCGTGTAGGTCACGGGCGAAGGGAAAGAGTTGCGTGAGGTTGCCAGGAGTTGCGAAGGGTTGCAGCTGTTGACTTTCGAGGTTGACTCAGGCGCCGCTGAGGCTGCCGCGTCTGATCTTGACCAACGCACGGTGTTGGACGAGTTCCACGGCGCTCGTTGTCGTTCTCAACGACAGCGCCGTCTCGCTCACGTCGAATCCGACAACGATGCGAGCTACGAGAACATTGCGTTCGACGGCCGACAGGTCGCCGAACGGCAGAGTGATTCGACTGGATGCAGGTAGTGAGTCGATTTCACGACTGACCGCGTCGTGCAGAAATGCGAGGAATGCTTCGCCGCCTCGTCTTCGTCGCTGGAACTCGGCCAGAATCGACCGGCAGATCCCGGCGGCAATACGGTCAGCATCGACCGGTCGCAGTTCGGCACGACAACGTCGCGTCACCACAGGCACGACGCGTTGAAGGAGTTCCGCGATCGCTCCCCGATCCCCGCGAGACGCATCGTCGGCAACACTGTCGATCGAACGCCCACCTGCCCTGCTTGCCATTCGGATCTCCCCCTGGTTAGGCCTTCGGACGAATTCCCGACTACTGCTTCGGTTTCGAACTCGCTAAGGGCGGATCGGTTCGGGGCAGTCTCCGGTTTGTTCCCCGATGATGTTGATCTCGGCATTGGAACGCGGGTCGGCGCCGTAGTTGATCTGGTCGGTGCACTTCTCGGGGGGCTCGATCGCACCGGGCGGGAGCGGTGCCGGGCACGAACCCATCCGCTCTCCGATGCTGTTGATCTCCGCATCCGATCGAGGATCGCCGACGTAGTTGATCTGATCGGTGCACTTGGTCGACCCGGTACCTTGACCGGGGGCCGCAGGCGCAACCGCGCTGGTCGAGACCGGGGTCCAGGCCGGTGCTGCTCCACCCTCCGCGATTCCGGGGGCAGATGCGTCCGTACCGCCGCCCACCGAGTTCGAGCTTTCGACTGTCTCCGAAGTGGTCGCTGCGGTCAGTGGCGATGGGGTCGTGGACGCCGCGACCACCGCCGTGGTCGTCGCGCGTTCGGGTGCCGTGGTGTCTTCACCCGAACATGCCGTCATCGCGCACACCGCTCCGATCGTCAGTACCGCGAGCAGCACTCTCAGGCGCCGAGTCCTGTTGGTCAGCAATACTTCAGGCATTTGCTCTCACCCTCCTCGATACGCGAATCAGGTCGTCCCACCCAGCGGTGAACATCGACCTGACTCACTCTAGAAGCCTGATTCCATCGGTTTCGTAACAGAAATCCGGCGGTCGGGTACCAACTCTCGACGGTCCCGACATTCATACGATTACGTAACGGTGGGTGGTGAACCCTCGATATCGAGATCACGTGTGATCGTATGAAAAGCGCATATGCCGATGAGACAGTTCGCAGCGGCCGGGGAGGGGAAAGTGTTGTATCGGAATAAGATCTGCGGCGGTCGAGCAGGCCGCACTCGCAGGCTGTTCGGTACGGCGCTCGCGACAGCGGCCCTCGGAACTTCAGTGCTCGCCGGATGCGGGTCCACCCAGGGCGTTGTGATCGAAGGCGACGTCGCTTCCACCGGGTTGCCCGTCACGCAGCCCGCCGACCTGGCAAGACGGGTTGCCGAGAATTCGAGGTTGGGCCGTGCGCTTCTCGACGATCCTGGGGTGTCGGAGGGTGTGAAGACAGAACTCCGATCGTGCCCTGACTGGTATCCGATCTCGGTCGGATCCATCCTTCTCGACCCAGGCGCACCTCGTATCGTGCCGGAGACCGAGCTCGTCGTCATGAACGTGTATCCGTGCCAACCGGCCCACCAGCCCGGTACCGGAGTGTCGATTTCCGTCAACCTTGCCGGCTATGTGTACCGCAGCGGCAAGGCCGGTTCGAGTGAAGACAATCCTGAGCTGGGTGAGCGCCTGTTCTCTGTCGAAGAGCGCGGAAAGTTCATCGTCAGCGGTCAACGCGCCGCGAGTTTGTCGGTCCTGGAAACGGATCCGCGGCCACCCGAGTTCGAATGTTGCCCGCGTCCGCCGCTGCGGACCGAGTTCCATTGGGACGGGATGGAGTTCGTCCGTGATTGATTCTCGCCGGGCGCTGCTCGCCGGTGTTTGCGTACCGCTCGTGATTGCTCTCGCCTCCTGTTCCACCGAACCCGAATCCGAACCTGCTCCGAATATCGCTGCATCACTCGACCCTTCGGATCTCTCGCAGGGCTTGAGCATCGATCCTGTTGCCCTCATCAGAGCAGACCCGGAGGTGTCCGATGTGGTCAAAGACAGCCTCCGACTGTGCGGTGATGCGAACTTCCCGTACGAAATCCGGTACTCCCACGTGACGGATGCCGTATGGCAGGATGCCGTCGTCAACGTCTTCACCTGCGACGCTGCCGGTATCTGGGGACGACCGGCGCCACCGGTCAGCTTCATGGTCGCCGGATTCGTCTACCAGATCGACGAATCGGGCGCTCACAAAGTCTTCGGAGTGCAAGACCCAGGACGCTACGTCGTCGGCTCAACCGGAGGATTGTCGGTCATGGTCGACCTGTGCAAAGACCCTGGCATTCCGGAGTTCTGTCAATCGTCGACTGCATACAAGTGGACCGGTGAAGGGTTTGAGAGTGTTCCGTTCCCATGAAAGCGAAGGCCGATGACCGATCCGTTGATTCTGCTGGTCGAAGACGACGCCGTCATTCGAGAAGCCACTCAATTGAATCTCGAACGCAACGGTTTTCGGGTGATCACCGCGTCCGGGGGGTTGACCGGAATGGAGCTGGCGGTCGACGCCAAGCCGGATATCGCCGTCCTGGACGTGATGCTTCCCGACCTGAACGGAATCAGCCTGTGCCGTCGTATTCGTGAGGAACTCTCGGTGCCGGTCATCATGCTTTCCGCGCGCGACGACCCGATCGACATCGTTCTCGGATTGGAAGCCGGTGCCGACGACTACGTCACCAAACCTTTCGACAGTGGAGTCCTGGTGGCTCGTATCCGAAGTGTGCTCAGGCGGGTCGACACTCATTCCGGTGTGGAGAAGGACATCGTGACTCTCGGTGATCTGGAGATCGATCGCGAGTTGGTGACGGTCACGCGTTCGGGCGCCGAAGTGGCACTGACCCCCACCGAGATGAAACTGCTTCTCGTCATGGTGAGTGTGCCGCGCAAAGTCTGGTCCCGCTCCGAACTGCTCTCGGACGTCTGGGATTACGACTGGGGCGGCGACACCCGCATCGTCGACGTGCACGTTCAGCGATTGCGCACGAAGATCGGCTCCGAACAGATCCGAACCGTCCGGGGATTCGGGTACACGATGGACAACCATCGGTGAGATCGCGGGACCTCGCGGCCAAGCTCCCGTCCACCGGCAGGCGGTTGTCGTTTCAGTGGAAGATCGCTGCAGCTATCACGTTCGTGATCGCCGTCGCGTCGATCACGCTCAGTACCGTGATGCATCAAACCTTTTCACACAACCAGGAGGACGCAGCGCGGGCAGCAGCTGATCGCAATCTCCAACTGGTGCTGCAGGACGAAACCGGCAGCATGCGTGCGCTGTTCCGCGCCACCACCGATGGTCTCGACGTTCCGGAAGAGTTGCGTCAGGCCGTGGCCGGCGGCAAACGTGCCACCTACCTTGTCGACAGCGGTGACCAACCATTTGTCTGGGCTGCAGCCGACGTCAACACCCAGGTGGTTGCGATTCGCGTCCCGTACACCGCGCAGCGGGAATCGATCGCCAGCGTCGATCGAACTCTCCGCAACGCCACCGTCGCGGTGATCGCAGCGGGCGCCGTCCTGGGCGTACTGCTAGGGCTCGCGATGTCGTATCGACTGCGCTCGGCCGCCCGCGCGGCCCGCAAAGTGTCCACCGGGGCGGACATCCGCGTCCGCTCGGTCACTTGGTCACTCTTCGACGACGAGATCACAGAGCTGGCAGACGCGGTCGACGCGATGTCGGATGCGCTGCGGGGACAACTCGACGCCGAGAAGCGCGTGACAGCCAACATCGCACACGATCTCAGGACGCCCATCTCCGGACTGGTCGGCGCCGCCGAGCTTCTGCCGCCAGGTAGGCCTACCGAATTGGTGCGCGACGGCGTCCACAAACTCAGAAGGCTCGCCGAGGATGTCATCGAGGTGGCTCGTCTCGACACCACGTCCGAACAGGCAGACATCCAATCGGTGGAACTCGCACAGGTGGTGCGTCACGCGATCTCCATCACCGAGGTCGAGTGTGAAGTAAGTGTTCACGGCACCCCTGTGTCCTACACAGACGCACGTCGGCTCGAGCGGATCATCGCCAACCTGATCTTGAATGCTCGCAATCACGGAAAGTCGCCGATCGGAGTCGACGTCGACCACTCCCGTATCACGGTGCGAGACCAGGGCAACGGGTTCACCCAGGAATGGCTTCGTCAGGGGCCGAGGAGGTTTCAGACCGATTGCGTCGAACGTGGCTCGAATTCGGGCTTGGGCCTCGGCTTGACGATCGTAGTCGGGCAAGCCGCGGTCATCGGCGCTCGAATCGACTTCTCGAACCATCCGAACGGCGGCGCTGTGGTGACGGTCGACCTCCCGGAGTGCTCGTCAGACGAGTTCGATTGACACCGAGGCAGCTCGGCCGATCGGCCGGGACGCAGCGTCCCGGCCGATCAGTGGTGTCTCGAACTCAAACCTGTCCGACAGTGACTCCGGTGCGGACGTCCGGCGCACCCAGGCGTGCCGCATCAGCCGTCAGGTCGTCGGGTTGCTCCTGCGATTCCCGCTCGGCGGCCACACGCAACCGGTAGTGCTCGATCTCCTCCGCGATGTGCTCGGGAGTCCAACCCAGCACCGGTGCAACCAGTTCGGCTACTTCCGCGGCTGCGGCGTCGCCGCGGTCGTTCACCTCGATGGAGATGCGGGTACGACGGGTGAGGATGTCGTCGAGATGCTGAGCGCCCTCGTGGCTCGCGGCGTAGTGAATCTCCGCCTTGAGGTACTCGGGGGCGGAGTCCAACGGCTGCCCCAGTTCCGGCCTCGCCTCGATGAGTTCGAACAACTCGTCGGCCAAAGTGCCGTACCGACCGAGTAGGTGCTCGATCGTCGAGACGTGGAGCCCGGTGCGCTCAGCTGTGAGGTGCCGATTGTTGTGCGCGGCAAAGTAACCGTCGGCACCCACCAGTTGGATACGCTCGGTGCAGGACTTCGGCACCTTCTGCTCGAGTCCGTGCACCGCGGAATCGACTGCGTCCTTGGCCATCACGCGGTAGGTCGTGTACTTGCCACCGGCAACCACCGTCAAACCTCGCACCGGACTGGACACCGCGTGTTCCCGCGAGAGAGTGCTGGTCGAGTCCGATTCACCGAACAGCAACGGGCGCAGTCCCGCGTACACACCGACGACGTCGTCGTGCGTCAACTCGTCCTGGAGCAGCTTGTTGACATGACCGAGGATGTAGTCGATATCGCTACGGCTCGCTGCCGGATGCGCGAGGTCGAGATTCCAGTCGGTGTCCGTGGTACCGATGATCCAGTGGCTTCCCCACGGGATCACGAAGAGCAGGCTCTTCTCGGTGCGCGTGATGATCCCGGTCGAGGAATTGATCCGGTTGCGCGGGACGACCAGGTGCACACCCTTGGAGGCACGGACCTGGAATTGCCCTCGCCCACCGACCATTTCCTGAATCTCGTCAGTCCACACACCGGCGGCGTTGATGACCTGGCGAGCACGGATCTCGAAGGCACGCCCCGTTTCCAGATCCACTGCCTTCACTCCGACGACGCGGTCCTCCTCGCGGAGAAAGCCGATTACGCGGGTGCTGTTGACGCACAGCGCGCCGTACTCGGCGGCCGTGCGCGCCAGCATCATCGTGTGGCGGGCGTCATCTACCTGACCCTCGTAGAACTTGACCGAACCCCGGATAGCAGAACGCTTTCCGGACGGGAACGATTCGAGTGTCTTCTTCTTGCCCACATGCTTGTGGTGTGAGGGAACCCCGCGGCCGGCGCCCATCACGTCGTAGACGCCGATGCCCAGACCGACGTACGGTCGGTCGATCAACTTCTCGAGCGGGTAGATGAACGGCACCGGCTTCGCGAGATGCGGGCACAGCGAGTTCAGAACCAGCGACCGCTCACGCAGTGCCTCGAAAACGAGCGCAAAATTGAACTGCTCGAGGTAACGAAGTCCACCGTGGAACAACTTGCTCGACCTGCTCGAGGTTCCGGACGCGAAATCGCGAGCCTCCACCAAGCCCACCTTCAGACCGCGAGTTGCGGCGTCGAGTGCGCTACCCGCGCCGACCACGCCACCGCCGATGACCAGGACGTCGAGTTCGGTTTCTTCCAACTTCTTCAGCGACTCCGCCCGCGAAGACGGACTCAATGCTTGTGCTGTGCTCATGAAAACTGTTCCTTCACTTGAAAATAGGTAGAAATGCGGGCGCCGCGATCAGTCTGCGTCGACCCAGTCGAGTGTTCGAGTGACCGCTTTCTGCCAGCCGGCGTACAACCGCTCGCGCTCGGTCGAATCCATCGACGGCGTCCAGCTCTTGTCCTTCGCCCAGTTGCTGCGGATGTCGTCCTCGCTCTCCCAGTACCCCACGGCCAGACCAGCGGCGTACGCAGCACCCAAAGCCGTGGTCTCGGCCACGACAGGGCGGATCACCTCGACGTCGAGCAGATCGGCCTGGAACTGCATGAGGAGTTCGTTCGCTACCATTCCGCCGTCGACCTTGAGTACTTTCAGGTCGACACCCGAGTCGAGGTTCATCGCCTCGATCACCTCACGGCTCTGGTAGGCAGTGGCTTCGAGCACCGCCCGGGCAAGGTGCCCCTTGTTCACGAACCGGGTCAGGCCGACGATCGCCCCGCGTGCATCCGCACGCCAGTGCGGTGCGAACAGACCCGAGAACGCGGGCACGAAGTACGCGCCGCCGTTGTCCTCCACGGAGCGTGCGTTCACCTCGATGTCGGCCGCGTTGTCGATCATGCCGAGGTTGTCCCGAAGCCACTGGACCAGCGAACCGGTCACGGCGATCGATCCTTCCAACGCGTACACCGTTGGCTGTTCGCCGATCTTGTAACAGACGGTCGTCAACAATCCGTTCTTGCTCATCACCTTCTCGGTGCCGGTGTTGAGCAGGACGAAGTTGCCGGTTCCGTAGGTGTTCTTCGCTTCGCCTGGAGAGAGGCAGGCCTGGCCGAAGGTTGCCGCCTGCTGATCGCCGAGGATTCCGGCGATCGGTACGCCGGACAGGGTGCCACGTTCACGAACGAATCCGAAGACCTCGGAGGAGCTGCGGATCTCGGGAAGCATGGACTCCGGAATCCCCATGTCGGCGCAGATCTCCGAATCCCAAGCGAGAGTGTCGAGATCCATCAGCAGAGTACGTGAGGCGTTGGTCGGATCGGTGGCATGCACTCCGCCTTGGACACCGCCGGTCATGTTCCACAACACCCAGGTATCCATCGTGCCGAAGCACAACTCGCCAGCTTCGGCCTTGTCGCGAGCGCCCTCGACGTTGTCGAGAATCCATTTGACCTTGGGACCCGAGAAGTACGTCGCCAACGGCAATCCGGTGACTTCGGTGTACTTCTTCGGCCCGTCCTCGCCGGCGAGTGCAGTACAGATTCGATCGGTGCGTGTGTCCTGCCAGACGATCGCGTTGTAAACGGGCTTCCCCGTAGCGCGCTCCCAGACCACTGCCGTCTCACGCTGATTGGTGATTCCGACGGACGCGATGTCGGCTGCGGTCAGGTCGGCATTCGCCAGCGCGCCGGCCGTGACGTTGCGGACGTTGTCCCAGATCTCGATCGGATCGTGTTCGACCCAACCCGCTTGCGGGAAGATCTGCGAGTGCTCATGCTGTTCGACGGCAACTACGTGCCCACTGTGATCGAAGATCATGCATCGAGTGGAGGTGGTTCCCTGGTCTATCGCGGCTACGAATTGCGCCATCGTGCTACCCCTTTTGGTGTCGAAGAAAGTGCGAGAGATTTACTGTCAGAGATGATGATTCGCCATCACGCCGCGATAGTGGCTTGTTCCTCGGGCGCCTTCTCCACCGAGTCGTCAGGCAGGAATCGTCCTACCAGCTTGTCGTAGAGGAACACCCCGATCGGAGCGCCGATCAGCGGTCCCACGATAGGCACCCAGAAATACAAACTCCCGTACTGATCCCGCCAGGCGCTGCCGTAGCCGGTGAGATACGACGCCAGTCGCGGACCGAAGTCACGGGCCGGATTGATGGCGTAACCCGCGTTGGTCGCCCAGGCGAATCCGATTCCCACCACGATCAGTCCGACGACAAACGGTGCGAGATTCGCGAGCGGCGGAGTGCCGCGAGAATCCGTCACGGCAACGATGAGGAACAGCAGGATCGCCGTGCCGATGATCTGATCGATCAGTGCCGAGCCGAGGCTGACCGGGAGCGTTCCGTTTCCGGGCATCGTCGAGAAGATCGTCTGAGTCGTGGTGTGTCCGGGATCGATGGCATTGAGCATGTCGTTGTAATTCCACCGGACGATCAGGGCCGCGACAAAGGCTCCAGCGGTCTGTGCCAGCGTGTAAGGCAATACCTTGCGCCAGGAGAAGTCACGGAAGATCGCGAAGGCAAAGGTCACTGCGGGGTTCAGATGAGCACCCGTCGCCCGGCCTGCGACATAGATGCCGAACATGACGCCGAGTCCCCAGGCCCACGCGATACTGTCGTGTCCGCCGAGACCCCCACCGCTCCCGCCGGACACAACCTGCGCTACAACTCCGACGCCGAACAAGATCAGGATCATCGTTCCGGCGAACTCGGCTGCCAACTCGCCTGGGAGCCCTAATCGCTTGGCTTTCTCCATCCCCACCCTCACTTCGTTGTGATGCATGTCATAGTTTGGATTGCTGCACCCGTAGCGTAATTCCCTTTGCACATTCACGCATAGCTCGTGCACATATGTGCAAATGCCCCATTTGTGCACCGTAACGCGGGTAACAGACAGACTTCTGGGACTTTGCGTGATCGAGCGCCTCCACCTGGTTCTACTCGGATAAGATTCGGTTCAGCGCTCTTGCACGTACGTGCAGACAGGACGAACCCATGGAAACTCCCACTTCCGACTCCGTTACCTCCGATCCGGCGGACCCGCGCATCTCCGACGCAGTTCAGGCCGCGCGTCTCTACTACTTCCAAGATCAGACGATGGCTGCCATCGGCCGCGACATGGGAGTGTCCCGATCCACCGTCTCCCGATTGATCACCTACGCACGCACCTCAGGTCTCGTCGAGATCAAGATCAGCACCCCGCACGGCCAGGCTCCACGCATCGAACGCGAGTTCTCGGAAAGGTACGGAGTGCGCGCCCACGTGGTGACCGTCCCGGAACTGGTGGGAGATCTCGAGCGACTCGAGAAGGTCGCGACTTTCGCCGGGCGCCTGTTGGCATCGTTCTTCGACAGCGACATGGTGATGGGGATCGCCTGGGGAACCACTCTCAGCGAAGTCAGCAAGCACCTTGCCCCCAAACGCACGTACAACTCGTACGTCGTGCAACTCAACGGCGCCGCGAATACTCGTACCACGGGAATCTCCTATGCCAGCGACATCATCAGAACGATCGCCGACGCCTACGGTGCTCTGCCACAAGGATTTCCGGTGCCCGCCTTCTTCGACTACCCGGAAACCCGAGAGCAGCTGTGGCGCGAACGCAGCATCAAACGCGTACTGGACATGCAGAAGCGAATGGATCTGGCAGTCTTCAGTATCGGCGTCCCGGGCGGCAATGTGCCGAGTCACGTCTACACCGCCGGCTACCTCGAACCCGATGAAGCAGAGGCACTTCGACGCGACGGAGTGGTCGGGGACATCGCAACCGTGTTCTTCCGGTCGGACGGGAGCTACCGCGGAATCGAACTCAACGAGCGCGCGAGCGGCCCGCGACTGGACCTTTTCGAGAAGGTCGCCAGGCGCGTGTGCATCGTCGCCGGAACAGCAAAACTGCCCGCGTTGGAGGGAGCCCTACGGGGTGGGTTGATCACCGACCTGATCATCGACGACGTCAGTGCCACCGCGCTGGTGTCCTGACCGCTGCACCAACTTCTCGACTCCGTCGAGCAGCAGGCCGAGCGAGAAACCGAAATCGAAAGCGTCGTCGCCGGCGGCCTCGCCCTCCGGACTGCCGTCCTCGAAGCCGCCCTCGTCAATTGCAGCACTGAGGTAGGGAAAGTCCTCGCGATTGATCACTCGTGCGATGAGGGCGCCGTAAGCCACGTCGTCGTCTGCCGACTGTGCCGATCGCGACGCAAGGTCGGCCGAGAATCGAGCACGACCGATCACGAACAACGACACGTTGGTCACCACTTGGAACTTCGACGCGGCGCTCAGCGCGACACCGTCAAGCGCGCTCAGACCCGCGTCGAGCCACGCCATGTTGTTGGGTCCGGTCGGCGGAGCGGTAATGGGTAGCTTGAGCCACCACGGCCGACTCAGCATCGTGGCGTATTCGTGATTCGCCCACGCTTCGAGCTTGACGCGCCATGACACTCCGTCGGGAATTACCGGCGGTGGACCGATCACCCGATCCGAAATCAGTTCGATCAGTTCGTCTTTGCTCGCCACGTAGCGGTAGAGCGACATCGTCGTGAACCCGAGCGCTTTGGCCACGCGGCCCATCGACAGAGCCGTCACACCTTCCGCGTCGGCCAACTCGATCGCGGTGTCGAGAATGTGCTCGAGACTGAGCCCCTTCTTGGGACCCCGCGTTCCCGGCTGGTCCAGTCCCCAGGCCAGCTCGACTGCTCTCGGTAGCGCTCCGCGATCCATAAGCTCCCACTCTTCACTCTTGCCATCATCCTAGAACTGTGTACGCTATAAACACACGTTTATGCCATACACAGTTCTTCATTGGAGGTCTCGATGTCAGGAACGATCCCCGCAATCTCGGTCCGCGGACTCCGTAAGCGATACGGCGATCAACAGGTACTGGACGGACTCGATCTGTCCGTCCCGGCCGGATCGGTATACGCCCTCCTCGGCGCGAACGGCGCCGGAAAGACCACGGCCGTAAGAATTCTCACGACCCTCATCCCCTTCGATGCCGGCGAGGTCACGGTCGCGGGGCATTCGCTCCCTGACGATCCACAGAACGTCCGCCGACGCATCAGCGTCACCGGGCAATACGCGGCCGTCGACACACTGTTGACCGGCTCCGAGAACCTGACTCTCCTGGGCGAGCTGAATCACCTGGGCCGGAGGAGGTCTCGACGACGTGCCGACGAACTTCTCGACCAGTTCCACCTGACGGACTTCGGTGACAAGCGAGCGGGCGACTATTCGGGCGGCATGCTCAGACGACTCGACATCGCGATGAGCCTCGTCGCGAAACCGGACATCGTCTTTCTCGACGAACCCACCACCGGCTTGGACCCGCGAAGCCGCCACGAAATGTGGTCGATAGTTCGTGACCTCACGGCGTCGGGTGTCACGATCTTCCTCACCACCCAATACCTCGACGAGGCGGACGAACTGGCCGACACCGTAGGCGTTCTCAGCGATGGGCGTCTGGTCGCCGAGGGAACACCGGAAGAGCTCAAACGTCTCGTTCCCGGTGGCCACGTCGCGCTGCAATTCGAGAATCTGACCCAACTCGACCTCGCCGCGGCATCACTACCGCAGGCACATGCGAATGCCGAGACCTTGACCTTGCACATACCCTCCGACGGCGCGGTTCCGTCGATCAAAGCCATCCTCGACTCGATCGACGATCCGTCGATCACCGTCGCGAAGTTCTCTGTTCACACCCCAGACCTGGACGACGTGTTCTTCGCGCTCACCGGATCAGGCCAACCCGAGATTGCGAGCGTTCGATGACCTCCACCATTGCAGTCGATTCCGCGGTGATGCTTCGCCGGAATCTCAAACACGTTCTGCGCAGTCCAGATTCGATGATCACCGCGATAGCCCTTCCGGTCATGCTCATGCTGCTGTTCGTCTACGTATTCGGCGGCGCCATCAACACCGGTAGCGAGTACATCGACTACGTCGTGCCCGGAATCATCCTTCTGTGCGCCGGTTTCGGTGCCTCGACCACCGCGGTCAGCGTCTCGAGCGACATGAAGGACGGGATCATCGACCGTTTCCGGACCCTGGCGATCTCTCCGTCGTCGGTCCTGACAGGTCATGTACTGGCCAGCGTCGTCCGCAACGTACTGACTACGGCGATCGTGGTCGTCGTTGCGCTGATCATGGGATTTCGCCCGACAAGCGATCCGCTGCGCTGGCTCGGCGTCACCGCTGTGATCGTCGCCTTCGTCTTTGCCATGTCATACCTCTCGACGGCTTTGGGACTCTTGGCCCAGAACCCGGAGGCTGCAAGCGGATTCACCTTCGCCATCATGTTCCTGCCCTACGTCAGCACTGCCTTCGTGCCGGCCGAGACCATGCCGTCCTGGCTGCAGGGGTTTGCCCGGCACCAACCCGTGACCCCGATCATCGAGACAGTGCGCGGACTCCTGATGGGCACGCCGATCGGAAACAGTGCCGTCACCGCGCTCGCGTGGTGCCTGGGCATCGCCGCCGTGGGATTCGTGTGGTCGAACTGGCTTTACCGACGAAAGACCGCTAGCTGACCACACAAGAAAGCCCCACACCTGACGGTGCGGGGCTCTTTTGCTGTGCGCCTTTATTAACCGCGGGGGGTTAATAAAGGCGCACAGTGAATTACTTGGCGTCCAGCAGATCGATCACGAAGACCAAGGTCTTGCCGGAAAGCTGGTGCCCTGCACCGGCGGGGCCGTAAGCCAGCTCCGGCGGAATGGTGAGCTGGCGACGTCCGCCGACCTTCATGCCGGGAATGCCGTCCTGCCAACCCTTGATCAGGCCACGAAGCGGGAACTGAATGGACTCGCCGCGGCTCCAGGAAGAGTCGAACTCTTCACCGGACTCGAACTCGACACCGACGTAGTGAACGTCGACGGTGCCACCGGGAACGGCTTCGGCGCCTTCTCCGACGACCAGGTCCTTGATGACCAGATCGGTCGGCGCGGGGCCTTCCTGGAACTCGATTACGGGCTTGCTACTCATGGGTCCTCCTCGTTGAGGCGAAAATTGTGGGCAGGGGCTAGCGGGTGGTGATATCCCGATAGTCACGCTCGGTGTAGCCGGTGTAGATCTGGCGCGGGCGGCCGATCTTCGTAGCCGGATCCTCGTGCATTTCACGCCAGTGCGCAATCCAGCCTGGCAGACGGCCCATGGCGAACAGCACGGTGAACATGCGCGGCGGGAAGCCCATCGCGCGGTAGATGAGGCCGGTGTAGAAGTCGACGTTCGGGTAGAGCTTGCGCTCGATGAAGTAGTCGTCCGTGAGGGCGGCCTCTTCGAGTTGCATTGCGATGTTGAGCAGTTCGTCGTCGCCGCCGAGCTTGGCGAGGATGGTGTGCGCGGTTTCGCGGACCAGCGCAGCGCGCGGATCGTAGTTGCGGTAGACGCGGTGCCCGAAGCCCATGAGCTTCACGCCGTCTTCCTTGTTCTTGACCTTGCGGACGAACTCGGCCGCGGTGCTGCCGCTGGCCTTGATCTCGTCGAGCATCTCGAGCACTGCCTGGTTCGCGCCGCCGTGCAGCGGGCCCCACAGTGCGTTGATGCCAGCAGAGACGGAGGTGAACAGGTTGGCGTCCGACGAGCCGACCATACGCACGGTCGACGTGGAGCAGTTCTGCTCGTGGTCGGCGTGCAGGATCAGCAGCATGTCGAGCGCCTTGGCGACCTCGGGATCACCCTGGTAAGGCTCGGCCGGGAAGCCGAACGTCATACGCATGAAGTTCTCGACCAGGTTCAAGGAGTTGTCCGGGTACAGGAACGGCTGACCCACGGACTTCTTGTACGCGTACGCCGCGATGGTCGGCAGCTTCGCGAGAAGACGGATGGTGGACAGCTCCACCTGCTCCGGGTCCTCGGGATCGAGCGAATCCTGGTAGTACGCCGACAGTGCGTTCACTGCGGACGAGAGAACCGGCATCGGGTGAGCGTTGCGCGGGAACCCGTCGAAGAACCGCTTGAGGTCCTCGTGGAGCAGGGTGTGTCGACGGATGCGGTCCGTGAAGGACTCGAGCTGGGCGTCGGTCGGCAGTTCGCCGTAGATCAGCAGGTAGCTGACCTCGATGAACGTCGACTTACCTGCCAACTGCTCGATGGGGTATCCGCGGTAACGCAGGATTCCCTTCTCACCGTCGATGTAAGTGATTGCAGAACTGGTGGATGCAGTGTTCACAAAACCGGGGTCAAGGGTGGTGTACCCCGTTGTGGCCAGCAGCTTTCCCAGCTCGATGCCGTCATTGCCCTCTGTTGCCCTGGCAATGGACATCGTGTACTCACCACCGGGGTAAGTAAGCGTGGGCTTTGTGTCATTGTCAGCGGGCACGAAGGATCCCTCTCAAGCTCGAACCAACGAGTAACTACATGCGATCAACTAGAAACTAGTCGCACGGGAGAGATCGTGCCGAAGGAGGGTCGCCCCACGGCTATTTTTCGGGCACTCACGAACCCGACATACCCACCTAAACTGAAACACGTTTCAGCTCGAGTTTTCTCGCTTGTGTGACTAGAAGATTCAGTCTACGGAATCGCCGATCGACCGCGCTGATCTGCAGGCTTCGGCCAAGATCCGCAACAACGGCGAATGCCCGCCCTTTCGCCGACTCCTGCGTCAGTGACACACGATACGAAAAACAGGTGGGTATCGACCGATACCTACTGGGCGTTACACGATCTCACACTATGAGAGCCGGATCACAATGCTTTGATACCCCAGCTACCCGTCCACGTCTGCCCCGGATGGAGCACCAGGAGATCGATGCCCGAATTGAAGGCGTCAGGCGGGCAGGTCATCGGCTCCAAAGCCAATGCGCGGCCGCGGTCGGGATACCCCTTGTCGTTGGCGGGATCTGCGATGAAAGCCTGAATCCATGGGAACTCGCGGTTGGTCCACAGGGCAGTGCCCGTTCCATCCGGCGCGAGCAATTCGTGCTGCGTGCGACCACTGCCGTCGACGACGTCCAACGCGCTGTACGGAGTGTCCAACTGAACCCCGGCAAGCAGTCTCGGTGTCCGGAAGTCGTAGTCCGTACCGGCGACTGCCTGCGAATAGGCGTTCGGCAGCATCCTCGCCGGATCGATCGGCAACCGCGTGCCCGCTGCCAGATGCAGAGCACATTCGTCGAGCGGAAAGTCGCCGGCGCGAATGAAGGTGTGCATTCCGAGCCCGAACGGCGACGAGGTCGCCCCCTTGTTGGTGGCCGTGTGAGTGACGGTCAATCCGTCGGCACCGACCTCATAGGCGATCGTCAGCTGCAACGGATAGGGCCAACCCTTGTGAAGTCCCACGTCCACCGACAGTTCGACGCGCTCGTACGTGTGGTCCACGAGGCTCCAATTGCGACGCCGGACGAACCCGTGGCTCGCGTTCCCCAGCGCAGGTTCGGTGATCTCGAGTTGATGCTCGATCCCGTCGAACATGAAGTGCCCGTCGCGAATTCGGTTGGGCCACGGCGCGAGAACCAATCCGGCCGACAGTGGTGGCTTCGATCCGAGTGCCCAGGTCTCGGTCAGCGCACGCCGACCGTGGGGACCCTCGTGATCGAGAAGCCGCAACCCGGCACCGGCCGCGGCGATCTCGGCGCGATAGCCGCCACCCCGGATCTCGAACCCTCCCCTACCCGTGCTGTGCGGCGCAGTCATACGTACCAGTTTCCACCACGAGCGACCGGTTAACCAGGACGTCAGACGGCGCGTCCCACCTTGTAGCGAACGAACGCCGGAAACGCGAGGGCAGAAAGGACAACACCGACGATCACCAGGAAGCCGCCGCCCGCTGCCGCGACACCGGTCCCGAACAAGAAGGCCGCACCCCCGTGCAGTACGTCACCGATACGCGGACCACCTGCCACGACCACGATGAACACGCCCTGCAGTCGTCCGCGCATGTCGTCGGTTGCCACTTGCTGAAGCATCGTGCTGCGGAATGCGGCCGAGACCATGTCGACCGCGCCGCCGAATGCCAGGAACGCCACAGCGATCCACAGCAGAATCACACTGGAACCAGGGCTCGCGAAGTACACGGCAACGCCGAAGCCGACCATCGACAGCCCCCACAGCGCGATGCAGACCAGCACGGCCCGCCCCTGGTACTGAACCCGCGGCAACCAGCCCGAGAAGACTCCGCCCAGAACGGCTCCCACCGACATCGCCGCGAACAGCAGTCCGAGCGCAAAACCACCGCTGGCGGGGTCGCCGAAGGATTCGTGTGCGATCTCCGGGAACAGTGCTCGCGACATCCCGAACACCATCGCGATGATGTCCACCACGAACGACGCGAGCAGAACCTTCTGTGTCGCGAGATACGTGAAACCGCCCAGGACCTCGCTCAATCCTGCCCGTCGAGACGTGCCGGTCGGCGGAATCGCCGGGAGCTTCCATACCGCCCACAGTGTGGCGAGAAGAAAGATCGAGTCGAGCAGGTACAGCAGTTGCAGACCGGCCGACGGTATGAGGACACCAGCCAGTAGCGGGCCGGCTATCGCACCGAACTGCACGACAGTCATGTTCAGCGAGTTCGCGGCAGGCAACTGCCTGCCCGGAATCAACCGAGGGATGATCGCCGCTCGCGTCGGCTGGTTCACCGCGAAGAACGCCTGTTGAACCGAGAACAGGCCGAGCACCAACCACACGTTGTTCACGTTCAAGGCGGCCTGGATCCAGAACAGCACCGACGTGACACCGAGTCCGATCGAGGTGATCATCAACAGCCGTCGTCGATCCATGACGTCGGCCAGTGCGCCGCCCCACAGACCGAAAACGACCAGCGGGACCAGACCGAAGATTCCCGTCAGACCGACGTAGGCCGAGCTTCGGGTGATCTCGTACACCTGTTGCGGTACGGCGACCACGCTGAGTTGAGCGCCGATAACGGTGACGATGCCGGCCGTCCACAGCCGTCGATAGTCGCGATTCTCGAGCGGAGTCGTGTCCGCGAGAAGCCGGCTCACGGCTGGAGACGGACGGCGGACCACTGTCCGTCGACCAGGCTCGTGCGAACTCGATTGTGCATGCGGTTCGCGCGTCCTTGCCAGAACTCGACGGACTCGGGCCGGATCAGGATCCCGCCCCAGTTCGGTGGCACCGGAATCTCGCCGTCCACGCCGAATCGGGCAGCGACCTCACGCAGTTGCTCGTCGAGATCGGCACGCGAGTCGATCGGACGAGACTGCGACGACGCCCATGCGCCGAGCTGCGAACCTCGAGGCCTGGTTCGCCAATACTCTTGCGTCAGTTGAGCACTCACCCGCTCGGTGGTGCCGCGGACGATCACCTGCCTGGCAAGGGTCAGCCACGTGAAGTTGGCCGACGCGTACGGGTGGGCGGCGAGGTGACGAGCCTTGTCGGATCCGTAGTTGGTGAAGAAGAGGACGCCGTCCTCGCTGAGTCCTTTGCAGAGCACGGTCCGCGACGCCGGACGGCCACCCTCGTCCACCGTCGACAGAGTCATGGCGTTGGGCTCCGGAGCGTCCGCTTCGACGGCGTCCACGAGCCATTGACGCATGAGGGGCAGCCAACCGGTCTCGACGACCGAAGTATCCAATTCCGCACTCATGCGGTCCTCGACGGACTCCGATTCGCTACCTGCTTGCGGATAGCCCACACGCATGGCCGCGAGTTCGTTGTCCACCGCCTGCGGGTCCTGACGTTCATTCGACACAGCCGAGAACGCTACTCCCGGGTACTCACTGGCCAACGGCTACGCGGCACGCGCTAAAGTTTGCCGTGGCTAGACCCGACCCGGACCGCGAGCCGCACCAGCGACAGCACCGAATCGGGACGAGACGATTGCGCAGTACAAAACACGGTGCGTGCTCATCCCTGCGAGCACCGAGGCGCAGTCACTGAAGCTGAGGCAGTGCGACTGTAGACCTGGCGCACTCGAACGAGGAGAGTCCACGAGAATGGCAGCGAGCGCAGCAATACCGGACGATTTTGTGAGCGGACTCGAAGGCGTCGTCGCCTTCACCAGCGATATCGCAGAACCCGACAAGGACGGCGGCGCACTGCGCTACCGCGGAGTCGACATCGAAGACCTGGTCGGCCAGAGGGTCACCTTCGGCAACGTATGGGCCCTTCTCGTCGACGGACGCTTCGGCCCCGGCCTCCCGCCGGCCGAGCCGTTCCCCCTCCCCATTCACACCGGCGACGTCCGAGTCGACGTCCAGGCCGGACTGGCGATGCTGGCCCCCATCTGGGGTTACCAGCCGCTCCTCGACATCGATGACGAGACCGCCCGCGACCAGCTCGCCCGCGCATCCGTCATGGCACTGTCGTACGTCGCGCAGTCCGCTCGCGGCATCTACCAGCCTGCAGTCCCCCAGAGCCGCATCGACGAGGCCAAGACGGTCACCGAGCGCTTCATGGTGCGCTGGAAGGGTGAGCCCGATCCGGCGCACGTCGAGGCAATCGACGCGTACTGGGTCTCGGCAGCCGAGCACGGCATGAACGCCTCCACCTTCACGGCCCGCGTCATCGCCTCCACCGGCGCCGACGTCGCGGCTTCGCTTTCCGGCGCCATCGGCGCGATGTCCGGCCCGCTGCACGGCGGCGCACCGGCCCGCGTTCTTCCGATGATCGAAGAGACCGAGAAGACCGGCGACGCCCGCGCACTGGTCAAGGGAATCCTCGACCGCAAGGAAAAGCTCATGGGCTTCGGACACCGCGTCTACCGCGCCGAAGATCCCCGTGCACGCGTGCTCCGCGCCACCGCGAAGCGCCTCAACGCTCCTCGCTACGAGGCAGCCGCAGCTCTCGAGCAGGCTGCACTGGCAGAACTGCGTGAGCGTCGTCCCGATCGCGCGATCGAGACCAACGTCGAGTTCTGGGCCGCCGTCATCCTCGACTTCGCCGAGGTTCCCGCGCACATGATGCCCGCCATGTTCACCTGTGGTCGCACCGCCGGCTGGTGTGCACACATCCTCGAGCAGAAGCGTCTCGGTAAACTGGTACGCCCGGCCGCCATCTACACCGGCCCGGCGCCCCGTACTCCGGAGTCGGTCGAGGGCTGGGACCAGATCAGCCACGCGTAGTACCCCGCTCGAATTCGCCAATCACGGTAGTACAGAACACAAGTGAAGGAACAGAAAGAAGCGATGACCTCCACACCGATCATCCCCGCCGACCTCAAGCCCGCCGACGGACGCTTCGGCTGCGGTCCTTCCAAGGTTCGCCCCGAGCAGCTGCAGTCCCTGGTCGAGGTGGGCGCTTCGGTGTTCGGCACCAGCCATCGCCAGAAGCCGGTCAAGAACGTTGTTGCCAGCATTCGGTCCGGCCTCGCCGATCTGTTCTCACTGCCCGAGGGCTACGAGGTCGTCCTCGGTAACGGCGGAACCACTGCGTTCTGGGATGCGGCTGCATTCGGCCTCATCCGCGAGAAGTCGCTGCACCTGACCAACGGCGAATTCAGCTCCAAGTTCGCTTCGGTGGCCAAGGCCAACCCGTTCATCGGTGACCCGATCGTCGTTTCCGCCGATCCGGGCAGCGCGCCGGTGCCGGTCTCCGACCCGTCCGTCGATCTCATCGGCTGGGCGCACAACGAGACCTCCACCGGTGTGTCGATTCCCGTCTCGCGCCCCGCGGGTTCGGAGAACGCCCTGATCGCCATCGACGCCACCTCGGGCGCCGGTGGACTTCCGGTCAACGTCGCAGATTCCGACGTCTACTACTTCGCTCCGCAGAAGTGCTTCGCTGCGGACGGCGGACTGTGGATCGCACTGATGAGCCCGGCCGCCCTCGAGCGCGTCGCGGAGATCAAGGATTCGGGTCGCTGGACGCCTGACTTCCTCTCGCTGCCCATCGCCGTGGACAACAGCTCCAAGGATCAGACGTACAACACCCCGGCCTTGGCCACTCTGTTGCTCTTCGCCAACCAGATCGAGTGGATGAACAGCAACGGCGGCCTCGACTGGACCACCGCTCGCACCGCGGATTCGTCCTCGCGCCTGTACAACTGGGCCGAGGCCAGCGAGTTCGCCACGCCGTTCGTCGCTGATCCGGCACACCGCTCGCAGGTTGTCGGCACCATCGACTTCAACGACGACGTCGACGCTGCCGAGGTGGCAAAGATCCTGCGCGCCAACGGAATCGTCGATACCGAGCCGTACCGCAAGCTCGGCCGCAACCAGCTGCGCGTCGGCATGTTCCCCGCAATCGATCCCGATGACGTCACCGCTCTCACCAAGAGCATCGACTGGGTCGTTTCTCAGCTCGGCTGATTTTCGCAGTGCTTCACCGCTCGGCCCCCGACATGACGTCGGGGGCCGAGCGTCGTTTGCCAGGCCTTGTGAGCTACCACACCGGTGGTCGGATCCGAGGTCATCTCGCCCTGCGTGTCCTGCCGAGTCCATGGTCACGAATGAATTACAGTTGAGCGCGGCGCAAAGTCGCGAGCCGGCGCGATAAGGAGGTCAATGTGCGAGAGCTTCGAGTGATCGGACTTGAACCCGATGGATCGCATGTGGTGTGCGCAGATGCTGAAACCGGCCAGAAATTCCGGCTTCCCGCCGATGACAAACTTCGTGCAGCTTCCCGCGGAGACGTGGCTCGACTCGGCCAGATTGAGATCGAAATGGAAAGCCAACTCCGTCCCCGTGAAATTCAGGCGCGCATCCGTTCCGGCGCTTCCGTAGAGCAGGTCGCCGAAGAAGCGAAGATCCCCATCAGCAAGGTCGAGCGCTTTGCGTACCCCGTCCTTCTCGAGCGTTCCCGCGCCGCGGAGATGGCCCAGGGCGGACACCCGGTCCGCGACAACGGTCCGACGGTCCCCACCCTCTCCGAAATCGTGACGCACGCATTCCGCGCCCGCGGCCACAGCATCGACGAGGCCACCTGGGATGCCTGGCGCGACGAGGACAATCAGTGGGTCGCCCAGTTGCAGTGGCAGGCCGGCCGCACCACCAACGCCGCGCACTGGCGCTACCAGCCCGACGCGCACGGCGGAACGATCGTCGCACTCGACGACGCGGCATTCGACTTGATCGATCCCGACTTCGGTCGCCCGCTCCGCGGCCTGGTACCGGTGGCATCGAGCGAGCCCGAACAACTCGAACTGTCCCGATTCGACGTCGAACCGGTGGTGGAGATCGAGCCCGAGCCCGCAGTGGTCCCCGAGCGGACGGTAGTGGCGGAACGGATCGTGGCACCCGAACCGATTGCGGTCGAGCCGGAAACCGTCGTCGCCGAAGAGGTTCCCGAGCCTGCACCGGATGTGACCCCAAAAACCGCTCCGCAGCAGACGCAGACCAAAGACAAGCGCGGACGGCCTGCTCTGCCCTCGTGGGACGACGTACTCCTCGGGGTCCGCAGCAGCGGTCGCTGACCCGAAGGAAAGTATTCTTCTTTCGAGCGAGGCTGAGGAGAGAGGGCTGCCGGTGGCTGCACGGGTATCGACGATCTGGTTTCTGGGCGGCGCAGACGCTCGCACCGAATTGAGCAAGTACCCACAGCCTGATCAGACCGAGGCGCTGAAAATCGCCATGTCGCTGTACCCGGACAAGGAGTTCGAGTCGCTCGGGCCTCAGCCGCTGTCCATCGCCGCGACGGTGAGCCCCGGGTACGTCTTCGTCGGCGCGTACGGCCGAGTGAGTGTCGTCTGCAGCTCCGAACTCAGCACCTTCGTCCCCTCGAAACTGCCTGAGTCCTGGCGCCTTTCAGCCGAGGGTGGCTCGACGCTGTTGATCAGCTCCGTCCCCGAAACCGCGCAGGGTTCGTTTGCGCTGTGGGAGGACGGCGAGCTACGACGCTCGTTCAGTGCCATCCCGATCGACATCGTCGAAAATCTGGGGATCCCGCAGACCTGGGAACGGGAATTCTGGGCCGGCAACCATCCCCTGCGTTACCCGCCCGGGATCCTGCCCGATCCGCAGTCACTTCCGTTCCACCCACAACAGTTCGCGGAGTCTGCCAACCTCGAGTGGCTGGGATTTCGATACACCGGCGCGCCGCGAGAGCACGAACTCGACACGACGCAGATTCTCCTGTGGGGCTTCAAGATTCATCGCCCCGGCGAGGCACCCAAACCTGCGCCCCCAGCTCCCGCACCGGTACCCGAGCAGGCGCCGACAGGGGTGCCCATGCCCGAGAACCTGCCGCCGATCCACGACGCACCGGTGGCCAAGCCGCGCGGCCGCCTCGCTCGGTACTTCGGGTTCAAGTAGCGCGAACCGGCATCACACGGTCACGCGGCTATCGCTGCGATCCATCCGAGCGGAACTCCGGCCGCTGCCCCGAAGACCACCCATCGCCAGACGGGAATCGCTCGCCAGCGCCACACGGTCGGCGCAAGTCCGCCTACCGCAATGAGATTGACGACGACTGCCAGGAGCACGTTCACGTCGCCGAGCGCGATGCAGAACGCCGCGACGGCGCTGGTCGAGAGCATCGCGGCGAATACCGACACCGCGATTCCGGTGAACCAGGGCGTGCGGTCAGAAGTCACCGGCCGGTCCTGACACGTTCGTAGAAGGCCATCGCCGCTGCGGTCGCGACATTGAGTGAATCGGTGCCTGGCGCCATCGGTATCTTGGCGCGAATGTCGGTGGCCCGCATCGCATGTTCGGTCAGACCTGGCCCCTCGGCGCCCAGCAGTAGCGCCACCTTCTCCCCGGTCATCGCTTCGGCCAAAGTGACCGCTTCCGGATTCGGAGTCAAGGAGATGAGCTGAAAACCGTTGCCACGCAGCTCATCCAAATCGTGTGGCCACTTTGCCACATGCGCGAATGGCACTCGCAGCACGTGCCCCATCGACACACGGACCGACCGCCGGTACAGCGGGTCGGCACAACCCTTCCCGAACAGAACTGCATCGACACCGAGCCCCGCCGCGTTGCGGAACATCGAACCGAGATTCTCGTGATCGTTGACGCCTTCGAGGACCACTACGGTCTTCGCGTCCTTCAACACGTCCGAAACTGCGAGCGGCGCCGGGCGTGCTGCTGCAGCGAGGACGCCACGGTTGAGGTGAAATCCGACGACCTCGGCCATCACTTCCGCGCTCGTACGGTAGAACGGCACGTCCACACCGTCGAGATCGTCAGCGAGCTCCAGGAGCCGTCGTTCGACGCCGAGGAGACTGATCGGCACGAACCGCGAGGTCAGCAGTCGCTGGGTGACGAACACTCCCTCGGCGATGACCAGCCCCTTGCCCTCCGGCAGGTCAGGGCGCCGATCCGAGGAGTTGAGATCGCGAAAGTCATCCAGCCGGGGGTCGGCGGGATCTGAGATGTCGATGACGTGAACCACGGGTCTATCGTGCCGTACGCACCGCGAGCCCCCCACCACTACTCCCGACCTAGCGCAACAGCGTGACGAAATGCGCGTCGAGCACCTGGCTGATCACCTCTGGATTGGTTCGCTCGGGATTGTCGACGCCGTGCGACGCGAGCCCGTCGGCGAGCGCATGCAATCTCATCGCCTCGATGTCGACCGAGGCACCCGGCCGTAGAAATCCCGCTTCAAACGCTGCGTCGACGAACGAACGAAAGTGCCCGAACAAGGTCCGATCCGTCTCGTCACGCACTGCCGTCAACGCCGAATCGGTTTGAGCGGCAGCAGCAAAAGCCTCCCAGACCTGCATTTCTTCTCGCCGGTCTTCGTCGAGGGGAACGAACTGATCGGTGAACTGACGGATGGCGCGGCGGATGTCGGGATCGAAGTCGATGCCGGCAATCCTTTCCTCCACCCGGACGGTCACGAGCGTCATCGCGAACAGCAAGAGTTCGGACTGCGTCGCGAAGAAGTGACGTAGCGACCCCGTCGACATCTGTGCCTCGTCGGCCACGGCGCGGACGCTGGCGCTTGCGACACCGTCGCGTCGGATCACACGCCACACGGCCTCGGCAATCTCTTCACGCCGCTCATCCGGACTGCTACGTTTCACCACTTCACAAAACTAACACAGCTGTGCTAGTTTTCAAGCACTAACACAGTCGTACTAGAAATGAGCTGATGTCATGATCGTCCACTTGATCATCGCGTGCGAAATCATGTTCTGGGTGTTCATCGCCGCAGGTCTCGCCGCCCGCTATCTGCTGCGCCGCAAGACTCTGGGCGCCGCACTGCTCATCTGCGCACCCCTGGTCGACGTCGTGCTGCTCGTCGCCACGGCCCTCGATCTTCGGGGCGGCGGCGAGGCGAACTTCACCCACGGGCTTGCTGCGGCCTACATAGGCTTCTCCGTAGCATTCGGACACAGCCTCATCTCCTGGGCCGACGCCAGGTTCGCCTACCGATTCGCCGGCGGCCCGGCACCGGTGGCGCCGCCCAGGTACGGGAGCGCGCGAGCACTGCGCGAATGGCGCGAGTTCGGCAAAGCTGCGATCGCCTGGGCCATCGCGTGCGGACTTCTCGGCGCGGCCATCTTCCTCGTCGACGACCCCGCCCGTACGGGTGCCCTCGACGGGTGGATCAGCAAGCTGACAGTGGTGCTCGCGATCTGGGGAGCAATCGCCCTGAGCTACACGGTGTTTCCCAAGCGCGAGAAGGTCACGGCGCGCGGCTAGCCTCGACCGCCTGTTCGGTCGCGTCGCACACGATCACCGGACGCAGGACGAAAACCGGCAATCTGCCACCGTCTTCCGGTCGCGCAAGACGAAGTTTCAGTCCTTCGCTACGTAGCAGGTACACCCCGGCCGCTGTGCCCGAGACGAGCGAGATCACTCCACCCACGATCAAAGGCGCACGGGGATCCACGGAGTCGGCCAGCCAGCCCAGCAGCGGACTTCCCAGCGGTGTGCCACCGAGGAAACTGAGCATGTAGATACCCATCACGCGCCCACGCATCTCGGAAGGCACCGACATCTGCAGGATGTTCATCGCGGACGTCGTGAACGTCAACGTCAGTGCGCCCGTGGGAATCAACATCAGCGCCACCAGCGCGTAGGTGGGCATCAATCCCACCGCGACCTCGAACACACCGAAAGCCACGGCGGCACCGAGGAACGTCCGCAGTCGCGGCGCTTCCTTCCGTCTTGCGGCATATGCAGCGCCGGCGAGGGTGCCCACGGCAAGCGTCGTGGACAGCAGTCCGTAACCGTCGGCCTCGAGACCGAACGTGTTGCGCGCCATCACCGCAAGGCTGATCGCGAAGTTCAAACCGAACGTCGAGACCATGAAGACGGACACCATGATCACGCGAAGGTCCTTGCGGCCCCACACGTATCGGAACCCGTCGCGCACCTGTCCCTTGGTACGCGGGGCCGGTTCGGACGGGATCAGCTCCTTCTTGTTCATCAGGTACAGCGCGATGAGCACCCCACCGAACGTCGCGACGTTGAGCAGGAACACCCACCCGGTACCGATCAGGTTGATCAAAACACCCGAGATGGCCGGTCCGACGATGCGGGCCGTGTTGAACGTCATGGAGTTGAGCGCGATGGCGTTGGACAGGTGTTCCTTGCCCACCATTTCGATAGTGAACGACTGACGCACCGGAGCGTCGAGCGCCGAGACACAGCCGAGGGCAAAGGCAATCAGGAAGACGTGCCACAACGCGACGAGCCCACCGACGTCCAAAACACCCAACACCAGCGCGCACACCGCACTCGCCCATTGGGTGAAGATCAGGATGCGACGCTTGTCGTACCGATCGGCCAGCACACCGCCCCACACCGACAGGAACAGCGTCGGGCCGAACTGCAAGGCCATGACGATGCCCACCGCCAGCGCGTTGCCGTCCGAGAGCGTCAGTACCAGCCAGTCCTGGGCGATACGTTGCATCCACGTGCCGACCAGAGAAACGATCTGTCCGGAAGCCCAAAGGCGATAGTTACGGTTGTGGAGCGCGGCAAACATGCCGGAATCGGGGTCTCGGGGCACCCCACCATCTTGCCCCTCGAGTAATTCGTTCGGGCAACGACCTCTGTGTAGCGGAGCTACGCAACAACTACTCGGTCGCGGAGCTACTCCGTCTTGTTGACCATCTCCGTGATGATCTCGACGGCCCCGCGCAGCGTCGCGAGTTCTTCGCCGCCCAGCCCGGCCAACTGCTCGTTCATCCACGCCTCACGCGCATGGGTCTCGTCCGCGAGCAACGCCTGCCCGGCGTCGGAGAGATTCACGATGATCTGACGACCGTCCGTGGGATGCGGCGAGCGCTCGACCAGACCGAGCTCGGCGAGAGAAGCAACAACACGCGTCATCGACGGCGGCTGAACTTTCTCACGTGCTGCGAGTACGCCAGGAGTCATCGGGCCGTACTGATCCAGGCTGGCCAAAGCCGACAGTTGCGTCAGCGATACCTGAGCGTCGACTCTGCGGCCGCGCAGATGCCTGGTGAGACGCACTACAGCCAGGGAAAGATCGCTGGCCAGCGCACGAGTTTCGGTGGTCACGCGTCAGACAATACGTCAAGAGCTGGCCGGTAGCTCACGTAATCGAATACCGGTCAACCCTGATTTCACGTAAGGGCGTCGGTAATGGGTCCGACAGTGAAGTAGGCCACAAAAAGTGCCGCCACGATCCAGAGCAACGGGTGGATCTTCTTGATACCACCGCTGGCAGCGTGCAGGACCACCCATGAAATGAAGCCGACGCCGATGCCGTTGGCGATCGAGTAGGTGAACGGCATGACGATCATGGTCAAGAACGCCGGGAGCGCCACCGAGAACTTGGTGAAATCGATGTCTCGGACCTGTCCGATCATCAGCGCACCGACGACGACCAGAGCGGGTGCAGCTGCCTCGATCGGCACGACGGAGTAGAGCGGCGTCAGGAACATCGCGACGAGGAAGAGCAGTCCGGTGACGACATTTGCCAGGCCCGTGCGGGCACCTTCGGCGATACCCGACGCGGATTCCACGAACACGGTGTTCGACGACGCCGAAGCGCCACCGCCGACGATCGCGCCCGCGCCTTCGACGACAAGCGCGCGGCCGACGTTGGGGAGGTTTCCGTCCTTGTCGGTCAGGCCGGCTTCCTTACCGAGGCCGGTCATCGTGCCCATGGCGTCGAAGAAGTTCGCGAGTACGAGGGTGAAGACCAACAGGCTGGCGGCCAGAACACCGATGCGTGTGAATGCGCCGAAGATGCTGACGTCGCCGACCAGGCTCAGATCAGGCATACCGCCGAGCATGTCCGGGATTGCGGGGATGCTGAGGTTCCAGCCCTTGGGGTTGGTGCCGAGCGAGGGTCCGACGTCGGCCACTGCCTCGATGATCGCGGCGAGGATCGTCGTGACGACGATGCCGATCAGCAGTCCACCACGAACCTTGCGCACGACCAGAACACCCATGAGCAGCACACCGAAGATGAACACCACGGTCGGCCACGACGCGATGGAGCCGTTGATTCCGAGTCCGACGGGAACCGTCGTACCGGCAGCATCGGGGATGCGGCGGACGAACCCGGCGTCGACGAGCCCGATGAAGGCGATGAACATGCCGATACCGGCCGCGATCGCGGACTTCAAAGCCGAGGGAATCGCGTTGAACACCGCAGTCCGGAAACCCGTGAGCGCCAACAGAACGATGATCACACCGTCGATGACCACCAGGCCCATCGCCTCGGGCCAGGTGACCTGCGGTGCGATGGTGACCGCGAGCAGGCTGTTGATGCCGAGACCCGCGGCGATCGCAAACGGATAGTTGGCAACGACACCGAAGACGATGCTCATCAGGCCGGCCACCAGAGCGGTGACCGCAGCCACCTGGTTGACCGGAAGGATGTTGCCGAGAACGTCGGTCTTCGCCGCAGCGTCTTCAGCCGAGAAACTGCCGAGGATGAGAGGGTTGAGGACCACGATGTAGGCCATCGCCACGAAGGTGACGACACCGCCGCGAATCTCGGTCGAGATCGTCGACCCTCGTTCGCTGATCTTGAAATAGGTGTCGAGGATCTTGCCGGGTGCCGCCATGTTTGTTCTTTCCCCATCGCTGTAGGTCGCCGTGTGCCGGCGCACATGAAGCCGGTCGCACTAGGGAGAGTAGGCCACCGGGGTACGGGTAGCGTTAATTTTGTGACGGAGACTCGCAACACAACCAGCCTGATCGGCAAATTGTCCGCACCCGCGCCGGCACTGATCATCGGCACCGCGTTGTGGGTGATCGCCACGATCGTGGTCGCGGTGAGCGGGGATCGTTGGTCGGACGCCCTCCCGATCTGTTACGCGGGTATCGGAGTCGGCTTCCTCGGCTTCGCTCTGTTCTCGATTCAACGACGCGCAGCTGTGCGCGGAGACAAGGGCGCACAACAGGGCGCTGGTCTGGTCGACTGAACGGGTCGATTCAACGCTCTTCAGTATGGTAAGCCTACCCTGCACTCTAGTGTCGGTCTTAGCTTGTCAATGCTGAAAGGAACCACGTAACCGTGAAGATCTCCCACCGAAATCGTTGGAAAAGCCGAGGACGTTGGACGAGACTGACATCCGTTGCTCTGGTCGCCCTGGTCGGCACAGCACTCGTCTCCTGCAGTTCGGACGAGGACGACACTTCGAGTGGTTCGTCGGGTTCCGGTGGCGGCGCCTTCCCCGTCACGATCGATCACGCCTTCGGTAGCACCACGATCGATTCCGAACCACAACGGATCGTCACCGTCGGCTACAACGACGAGCAGGCTCTACTGGCCTTGGGCATCAAGCCCGTGGGAATGGTCAACCAGTACCCGGGTGAGCCGGACGTCAACCGCACGTGGCCGTGGGTCACCGGCCCTTGGGGCGGAACCGAACCGACCGTGGTCGGCAGCAATCCCGAAACCACGATCAGCGTCGAAAAGATCGCCGCGCTCGAGCCCGACCTGATCCTCGCTCTCTACTCGAGCATCGACAAAGACCTGTACAGCACACTTTCCGCGATCGCCCCCACCGTCGCGAAGGACCCGGCTTACGGCGACTACGCAACTCCGTGGCAGATCACGACGAAGACCGCGGCGAAGGCAGTGGGTCGCGAAGCAGACGGCGAGAAGTTGGTCGCCGATATCGACAAGCAGTTCGCCGACGCCAGAAGCGCTCACCCGGAATTTGCAGACCAGACCGCGGTGATCATCAGCGTCGACGCGACCCCGGAGTTCTACGCCTTCTCCTCCGAGGACGCCCGCGGACGGGTCCTCGGCAGTCTCGGTTTCAAACCTGCTCCGGCGGTCGAGGCCTTGATGAACGGTGAGTTCTACGCGCCGATCTCCACCGAACGACTCGATCTCCTCGACGTGGACCGTCTCGTTGTCATCGGCAACCCCGATGCCGCCCAGGCAGTCCGAAACAATCCCGGATTCCAGCAACTCGACGTGGTCAAGAACAACCGCGTCGTCTACGTCAACGACGATCAGGCCCCGCAGGTCGGCGCGGCCCTGACCGCGAGCTCGGCGCTGAGCTTGCCGTGGGCCACGAGCCAACTACTCGCCGAACTCACGAAGTAACCAGCGCCCGGCGCTTCCTGATCTGCGCGGTCCCCCAAATCCATACGCCGGCCCACACCATCCCGAACGCCCAGCCTGCCAGCACATCGGTCATCCAATGGGCAGCAAGATAGACGCGGGAGAATCCGACGGCGACCGTGTACAGGCCGAGGCTCGCGAGCATTGCCATCTTCGCGAGCCTCGGCAAGGCAAGCCGAAGGATCACGGCGGCAACCGAAGTCGCGAGGATTGCACTCATCATCGCGTGGCCCGACGGGAACGAATACGAATCGATTTCGATCAAACGCTCCGGAACGGGTGGACGGGTCCGGGTGAAGATGCGCTTCAATCCGCTCATCACGAGCAGACCGGTCAACATCGACCCGGCGATCAGCAGAGCTTCGGTGCGTAGTCCCCGAACCAGAAGCACGATGGTGAGCAGCGTCGCGATCAGCCACGACGCGAGTGTTCCGCCGCTGTCGGTGATGACGTCGACTACGTCGACGAGCCACTCCGTCCGCTGACTCACCGCGCTGTCGAGCACCCACTGGTCGAAAGACATCTGCCCTCACATCCCTTGCGGCAGGGTCCACGTGCGCATCACGTGATGAACGTCGTCCGAGTCCACCCACCACGGCACGGTCACCGTCGCCTCCACCGCTCCCGTCAGTTCCACTGTCAGTTCGTGATGAATCACTACCTCGCCGCCGGGAACCTCACGGCCGAGGGCTGCGAAGCCGAGAACTGCCTGTGGTTCGTTCGCCCACGTAGTCACGATGCCGGTGCTGCTCACTCGACCGTGAACGGACGTAGACGCCGTCGCGACGTCGAGCAGATCCGCCAATGCGTCAGCCGTATCGAAACTGCCGAGCACCACTCGTTGTGCAGGTAGTGCCGCCCCCAGCCACGGTCGGTCGAGGACAAGAGCGTCGCCGGGATCGACCAGATCGCCGGAAAGCCCGCGCACGAACGGCGGCAGGTGCAGTTCCTCCAGGTCGAGAACCCGTCGCTGCGCTACCTCACCCAGCAGTCGGTGTGTCCGAGCGACGACCGCGGAGGCCGGCATCCGCAGTGGGTCGGCAAGCCGATCGAGTAGCAGCTGAGCCAGTTCCGGATCGTCGACGGTATCCGATGCCAGCAATCCGGAGAAGAATCCGGCGTCGGGGTGTTCGGCGGCATCGAGCAATCCCTCGAAGGTGCGATCTCCCGGAGCGCGCAGCAAGCCCAGCACCTCACCGCTCAGTTCCGCATTCGAACGCAACCACCACGCCGTGTATCCACGACGGTCGGTGAGCAGCGCCCGTGTCGCCGGTGACTCGACCAGCAGCGACAACGCCTGCGGCCAGCGGTCTTCGTCCACGAGATCGAGATCGCGCACGGCTTCGACGCATTCGGGGTCCTCGTCGAGGGTGTCCCACCATGCGTCTTCGGCGTCGAGATCGTGATCGGGGCCGGACGGCAATTCCTCACGGACCACCGTGAAGCTCCACCCGACACCGACTACCCGTAACGCCTGCTCCCCCACCTGTTGAACGAAATCAGCGTCGACGATGCCGAAGGGAGAATCCTCGACCAGGACGCTTGCGAGTGGAGCTCCCGGAAGCAGAAGTTGGTCGGCGGACCGCAATTCGCCATCCGAATCAGGAAGCAGCACTTCACCGATCCACGACGGCAGCGCTCCTGGCGCAACATGGGCCGCCAGTCCGAGCACCACCTGCGACAAGTCCGCCGCTACCGAATCATCCTGATCCGCAGCATCTTCGATCAATGCTCGCAGTGCCGGATCGGACAGCAGGTCGGTGGCACTGGCGGTCTGTGCTCCCAATCGGGACAGCAACGGGTGCGCTGCGACAGGATGAACCAACCTCGTCCACTGCACCGACGGTGCGTCTTCGCCCAGTTCGACGCCGACGACGACGGTCCGCGGACCGGTCACCGTTCGTCCGTCGGAGAGCGGAACCGGCAGTGTTCCAAGCTCTTCCACCGCGAGAGTGTCGATCACCAAGGGTTCGAGAGCCGAATAGAGTCGATTCCACCACTTCGGTTCACGTTCCACGCCGCTGAGCAGTTCGGCGATACGCGCGAGCCCGATGCGGTGCGTCGAGACCGCCGCGAGCGCTCGCTCGTGCTTGGGCCCGGAGAGTTCGGGGACGACCAGTCCGCCGATGATGTCGGTGAGCAACTCGGCGAGTTCGTCACTGAGCCCGGGCACCACGGACGCTCGCTGCGGCGCGCGGTCAGGTTCCCCGACCACCGGAAGCCACTCGTTTTCCTGCAGCTCCTTCAGAAGCGCTTCGCGCAGAAGCGAATCCGTCTCACTGCGGGCGAAGGCCGGAATCGGGACGAGCGCCGTTCGCTGCCGAGGAGGGAGAGCCGCAAGGAACTTCGCATACCCCTCGGCAAGCGGAGCGATCGGTGCACCGGGCATGAGGCGTCGCCGATCGGGTTGCATTGCAATGTCGGCAATGACGATCGCGGGGATCGACAGTTCCTCGTCGGATCTCGTCGGCGCCCGCAGGACGTCGCCTGCGACCGGCTCGACGACCCCGTCGCGGACCGGAACCAACCATCGTGCGTCAGCCGCCGTGTACTGCCACCACGTGCGATCACCGATGGAGATCTCGACGAGACCGGACTCCAACACTCGTTCCGATCGCTGAAAGATCTTCTCGCCCACACGAATAGATCCGAGAGCCGGAAGTTCGAGAAGCAGGTCGACGGCCTCGCGCATCATCTGCGAAAGCAGCGCTGCGGCATCGACTTCCGGCCGAAGCGTCAGCACCACTTCCGAATCGGCACCGTCGCTCGGTAATTCGCCCGAGGGCCACACCAAACGAAGTACAGGGACACCGGTTTCCGGCACGGGGAGCTCGCGTGACTCGATCTCGCGCAGCGTGTGTGACGCGGAGAACCGAATCGATCCCGTCGACGAGCGCAGCTCCACCTCGTCACCGACCGAGAGAACTGCCGAGAATCCGACTCCGAACCGGCCCGTCACACCTTCGTCGGTGTCGACCTTGTTCGACGCTCGCAGCGCGGTGAGTGCGTGGACGCCGGATTCGTCCAGCGGACGGCCGGTGTTCGCCACCGTCAGAGTCCGACCGTCCAGGTCCACCCACAGAGAGCCCTCGATGCCCTCGCGCGCCGCCGCATCGGCAGCGTTCTGCGCCAACTCGGTGAGCAGACGGTCGCGGTACCCGGCCTTCGCGAGGTCGGATTCCGCAGCCGCGTCTTCACGCAATCGCGTCGGAGATTCCGACCACGCGCGCAGCGTCGCCTCGCGGAGTGCGTCCGTGCCGAACGGATCTTCTACTCGGTGGATACCGAATCCTCAACTGCAACAACGCTCGACGGGCGAGCGGGCATGGCAATCAGCTCGACTGCTCCGTCGTCGAATGCGTCGAACTGCGGCGATCCCGCACCGAGCGGCAGGCTGGTGTCCGAGTGCGCGCCACAACCGTAGGACGCACTGACCACACGGCCGTCTGCGGAGAGTTCGTTTCCGCACACGCCGAACGCTGCGTGCAACGAACCGGCGAGCGGCAGGAAGAAACCACACAGCCCACACGTCGACGGAGCAGCCTTCGCCATCTCCGACTCCGGGCCGAAGTCACCGTCGAACCAACGCTGCGCGGCATCGAGTCGACCCTCGAGGCTCATGACCTGTTTGCGGCCGAGCCCGATTTCGAGAGCTACCTCGTCGACTTCCGGGTCACCGGTGGCGACGTAGCCGGGAACGAGCCGAGGATCCTCGGCCGGCGGAGCCAGTAGGTCACCGACGGAGAGATCGCCGGGACGGATCCGCTGATCCCATGGCAGCCATTCCGGCGCAACCAACGCGTCGGGACCTGGCAGCAGCGCCAACTCACTGACCGTTGCGTGGGTGTCCTCCGGTCCGGCAGCGACGACGACCGCCCACTGCCAACCGCGGTATCCCGGAATGTCTGCTGCAAATCGATGGGTGGCGGCAAATTCGTCCTCCGACGTCACGCCGAGGTATGCCCCCACACCGCCTTCATGCAGGTCGACGACTGCCGTTCGGGCAAGCTCGACCGCATCGGCCAGTACTGGGCGCGGCACTGCACGCTCTGGAGAAGTAGCAACACTCACTCCTCCAGTTTGCCGCACCACCGCAAGTCCGCAACGCACTGGGCTGCCATGCTGGGCAGATGAGTAGGTCACACGCCAATTCCGTGCGTACTTTCGCAGTGGTCGCCGTGATCGCGTCGGCCTTGGTGGGGTGCTCCGATTCCCCCGGTACCCCCGACAACCTCACGACCGAAACCGGCTCCGTCGAGATCGTCCGAGTGTCCGCGCACGATCCCGGCGCATTCACGCAAGGCCTCGAGATCGACGGAAATCGCCTCTACGAAAGTACCGGGCGCGTCGGGCAGTCCTGGGTCCGCTCGAGCGAGATCTCGGACGAGCAGTCCCCCGCTTCGGGACCGGAGATTGCACGTGCCGATCTCGACCCGCCGTTGTTCGGTGAGGGCATCACCATCGCCGGAGACACACTGTGGCAACTCACCTGGAAGGACGGCGTCGCAATCGCCCGGGACAAGAACACTCTGAGCGAACGTGAACGGTTCCCCCTCGACACCGAGGGATGGGGAATCTGTTCACTCGGGGATCGGCTGGTCTCCAGCGACGGTACGGCCAGGTTGACCTTTCGCGATCCCGAAACCTTCGCGTCGATCTCCACGATCGACGTCACCAGAGCCTCGGAGTCCGTCGGCAAACTGAACGAACTGGAATGCGCCGAAGACGGCTTCGTCTACGCCAATGTCTGGACCACGGACACCGTCGTCCGAATCGATCCGGCGGACGGGCGCGTCACCAACGTCTACGACGCTTCGCCGCTACGCGAAGAACTCGTCACGGATGGATCGACCAGCACCGTCGACGTTCTCAACGGCATCGCGCAGATTCCCGGTACCGATCGATTCCTGCTCACCGGCAAGTATTGGCCGCAGATGTTCGAAGTCCGTTTTGTTAACTGAGTCCGACATGACACAGGACTCGCAGGGGTGTGCGTGGTAGCCGCGCCGACACTAGGACAGAATTGAGTGGTGACCGGACCGCGCGAACCCTACGACCCCGAAACTCGGCGAATCCACGACGAGCCGGAGGGGCAACAGGTGCACCCCGGTTACGACAATTACCCACCTGCGGCCCGCCCGGACAATTACCCGCCCTCGGCCCGTCCCGCTGCCCGTCGCACGCCGTTGCCGCCGCTGCATCCGATTCCCGAATCGCGGGCAGACTCCGATTCCGCGGCCGGTTCGAAGGCGCCGGGTGCGGACGCTCCCAAGGCTCCCCCGATGCCTCGCAAGCTCACCGTCACTCGCGTCGCAGCGATGCGCAGCCGCGAACTGACGAACAAGGGCATCGCGACCTTCCAGCGCGCAGCGAAGGCCGACGGCGCGGACAAGTCCGGTCTGACTGCTCTCACCTACGCAGTGATGACGAACAACGCGACCGACGCGGCGATCTCCGTCGCTCTCGCCAACACGCTGTTCTTCTCGGCGGCGACCGGTGAGGACAAGACCAAGGTCGCGCTCTATCTCCTGATCACGATCGCTCCGTTCGCCGTGATCGCACCGCTGATCGGTCCGATGCTCGACCGCTTGCAGCGCGGCCGCCGCATCGCACTCGCGTCGTCGTTCGGAATCCGGACGCTCCTCGCGGTGATCCTGGTCTTCAACTTCGACAGTTGGATCCTCTATCCGGCCGCGCTCGGAATGATGGTGCTCAGTAAATCGTTCTCGGTGCTCAAGAGTGCGGTGACACCACGCGTCCTACCACCGGAAATAGACCTGGTGCGCGTCAATTCGCGTCTGACGGTCTTCGGTTTGATCGGTGGAACCATCGGGGCCGGTGCTGTCGCAGGTGCGCTCGCGCTCGCTTTCGGTTCCACCGGAGCCTTGTGGTTCGCAGTCGCCGTCACCGTCTTCGGCGCATATCTGAGCATGCGAATCCCGTCGTGGGTCGAGGTCACCGAGGGTGAGGTTCCCGCGACCATCACCTACCACCCGGACGAGGCACACCACGCCGGCAACGCCCCGCCACAGCCGAACGCCAAACCTGCCAAGGTCCGACAGCCTCTCGGACGCGCCGTGATCATCGGACTCTGGGGCAACGGGACCATTCGCGTACTCACCGGCTTCCTGACGCTCTACATCGCGTTCGTCGCCAAATCGCGTACCGATCACGAGCCACTCCAGCAGGCCATGATGCTCGGCCTGGTCGGCGCGGCAGCCGGTCTGGGTAACTTCGCCGGAAATGCCACAGGTGCGCGCCTCAAGCTCGGCCGGCCCGCATTGATCGTGCTCCGGTGCACGGCGTCGGTATGGATCATCGCGGTGATCGCAGCTCTGACGGACAACCTGATGACCGCCGCCCTTGCCACACTCATCGCCTCGGCCGCCAGCGCACTCGCCAAGGTCTCCCTCGACGCGTCACTCCAGCACGACCTGCCCGAGGAATCGATCGCGTCCGGATTCGGTAGGTCCGAGACGGTTCTGCAGTTGAGCTGGGTACTCGGCGGCGCATTGGGGGTTCTGCTTCCGACCGAATACTGGATCGGGTTCACTGTTGTATCGGTGTTCCTGACGATCGGGCTCCTGCAGACCTTCCTGAGCTACCGAGGAAGCAGCCTCCTGCCCGGCCTCGGCGGGAAGCGACCCGATCTGGCCGAGCAAGAAGTGACCGAAGTGATTTACACCGGTAAATCCAACCGAGGACAAGGAAGTACTCCGCAGTGATGATGCGCTCGAGAACAAAGAAGATCGTGGCAGCGATCAGTGTCCTGATGGTGGTGGCACTGGTTGCTTACGTCTCCGTTCTTTTCGTGATCATCAAGAACATCAACGACGACCCCGACAAACTGCCGGTCATCACTGCATACGCACACGGCACGACGATCGAGACCAACCCTGCCGGGTTCTGCACCATCGATCTGTCCCAGTGCGCCCAGGTGGGCGACATCTACGCCCTCGATGTTCCCGCGGGCTACCCGCTGCAGCTGTCGTTGTCGACGGACGTCTCGGATGCGCAGTGGGCACTGCTCGCCGTCTACGAGGATGCCGACGGCAACCAGACCGGTGAGCCCCGAGTCTTCGAGCCCGGCGAGGCCTTGGCCGTGACGGTCGAGTCTTCGAGCGATCCCGTCAAACAACTCGTCGGCGTCGAAATTCACCTCGCGGTCGGTGAGGGAAGCGAACAGGGACTGCTGATCTGGTCGATCAAGACCGCCTGATCCTCTGAACATGAAAATGCCCTGCACACCGATTGGTGTGCAGGGCATTTTGTTTCGAAGCCGTGTACGGCAGCTCGCATCGAGCGATCAGGTGTCGAGCTCGCGAGCGACTGCCCGGACGACCTCGGAGATCCGCTGAGCGGTCTTGCGGTCCGGGTACTTGCCGTTGCGCAGATCCGGCTGGACCTTCGCCTCGAGCAACGTGATCATGTCCTCGACCATGCCGTGCAGCTGGTCAGGGGTGTGCTTGCGCTCGACGGGCTCGCGACGCGACGCCGTAGCACCGCGCAACGACGGCGCCGGCTCGAGCACCTTCAGGCTCAGAGCCTGCGGACCGCGGCGGCCTGCAGCCATGCCGAACTCGACGCGCTGGCCGGCCTTCAAGCCTTCGACACCCTCGGGGAGAGCGGAAGCACGGACGTAGACGTCCTCGCCCTCTTCCTGCGACAGAAAGCCGAAACCTTTTTCGACGTCGTACCACTTCACCTTGCCGGTCGGCACCGCGTTCACCTGCTCATCACTCGACTGGGGCATCTGCCCCAATGTGCTCGGGAGGCTCCCGGAAGAGCCTCATGGCCTTGCTCGCATTGCTTCCGGTGGAAGAATGCAAAAGAACGCGCCCCACACTTGCTTCAGCGGGGCGCGCAGTCTGTTACCAGTCTACCTGTGACCAACCCGTGTCGGCACCCAGGTTTACAGGCACTATCCTCGTAGGTGTGGACCCTCAACCGAACCCGCGCACTTCCGGCACCGGAAACGGTCTGTTCCGTACGGCGATGGCACTCTTCATTGTCGGATTCCTGGCCATCGTGGCCATCTTCGCAGTCCATATCTTCAGCGACACCCCACCCGGCCTGGCCTTGTACCTGGTGGCACTTGCGTGCCCGATCGGCTTCATTCTGGCCATCGTCTACACGCTCAGATCCGGTCGACGCGTGCGCTGATCACTCCCGCCTCCAACCGAAAGGTCACTGACCATGAGAATCCTCCTGAACGTGATCTGGCTGGTGTTCGGCGGCTTCTGGCTGGCGTTGGGTTACTTCGCCGCAGGCATCATCTGCTGCATCCTCATCATCACGATTCCCTTCGGAATCGCAGCATTCCGCATCGGCATCTATGCACTGTGGCCGTTCGGTAAGACCGTCGTCGACAAGCCGACCGCTGGCGTCGGTTCGATGATCGGCAATGTCATCTGGGTGATCATCGCCGGTATCTGGTTGGCGATCGGACACATCGTCACCGCCGTCGCGATGGCAATCACGATCATCGGTATTCCGCTCGCGGTCGCGAATCTGAAGATGATTCCGATCTCGCTGATGCCGCTCGGCAAGGAGATCGTCGACGTGGACCGCGTCAATTACGCGTAGCCGTGGACCGCGTCAATTACGCGTAGCCGGCAGCACAGCCAGAAGAACCCGACCACGGCAGGCGCTGTGGTCGGGTTCTGTCGTATCAGGTCGGATCAGCGGCCGAGGCTACCGAGTCCGGGGAGATTGCCGAGCGAACCGGTACCCGTTCCCGGGTTGCCCGGATCTACGGGGCCGACCGGCCCCTCGGAGACCACGATGGTCACGCTCGACGCGCGCGAGAGCACGCTCTTCGCAGTGATCTCGACGGTGACGCTGCCGACAGCGGTGGGGGTTCCCGAGATGGTGCCGTCCTGTGCAAGTGAAAGTCCACCGGGCAGAGTGCCGTTGGTGAGTGCAAAGGTTGCGCGGGAGTCAGCGGAAGCAAGCTTCTGCGAATACGCCTTGCCGACCTGACCAGCAGGCAGTTCGACGGTCGCGGGCAGCGGGTACGCAGCAACTACCGTCACCTTGCCCCCGTTGGTCGTCGACGCGATGGCGCCGGTCGAGGTATCGAGTGCGAGGTTTTTGACCTTCTCCAGTGCGGGAACCTTGGTATCGGTCAGAGCGGTGGTGGCGCGGGTCGTCAGGTCGACCGACCACAAGTGTCCGTTCATGATGTCCGCGACATATGCAATGCCTGCAGCCGAGTCGACGCTCACGCCGTTGGGAATCGCAGTCGGAGACAGCGTGGTCTTCGACAGGACTGCGCCGGCTGGCGTGATCGTCCACAGGTTGGTCGCCCTGGTGTCGGTCATGTAGACGTTTCCGGTGTTCGTGTCGACATCGACGTCGACCGGGTAGAGGTTGTCGGCACGCACGATCGACTTGAGCGCTCCACCCTTGCGTACGTCCGCCTGCCACAGCGTGCGTCCGTAGTTCTCGTCGAAGAAGTTGGTGTCTGCGATGTAGAGGAAGCCGCGGTCGCCGTCGAAGGCGAGCTTGGTCGGCGTTGCCGACTTGTCGACCAGAATGCTCGACACGGCGTCGGCGGCGTTGGGGTCGACGACTCGGATGTTGCCGGACTTGTAGTCCGAGAAGTACGCGCGGTGCGTTGTGGGGTCGACGACGACATCGTTGATCTGCGGCCGCGAGCCGTCAGGGTTCTTCTCGCTCAGCGTGACCGTCTTTTCGACCTTGCCGGTCTTGGTGTCGACAATCGAGATCGCGCCGCCGTAGGAGGAGGACACGTATGCGCGTCCGAGGCCCGAGTCCACGGCAAGTGCCGACGGGTAACCGACGACACCGTCGATGTTGCCGACGGACTCGCCGGTGTTCGTGTCGACGACGGACAACGAGCTGGTCGGTCCGCCGTACTGCGTGATGTATCCGCGGTGGGTTGCCGAGTCGACGACGATGTCGCCAGGCTGCGTTGCGGAATAGCTTCCGACAACGCCGTGTGTCGGATCCTCGGGTGAGGCGTGTGCAGCGGGAGCAGTGACGGCCAGGCCGACAGCAGCAGCGGCGACGGCGAGGGACGCGGTGACCGCGCGCCGACGGTAGTGCAGATTCATGAGGGGTGCCTTAATGCTTTGGAAGACTCTGAGGATTCTGCCCTTCGGGCAGATGAGGCAAACCTAACCTAAGTTTCAATTTCGATGTTGAGACGCAGGCCACATCTTCGGCCGGAATCGACGCGCCTCTCAATCGCCCGCCATTCCATTTCCATATAACATGTGACCTTGCTCACATTACGGATGGATAACGGAACGGACACAACCGGACATTCACTCAGGCACCCCCACCTACCTGGGAAGAGTCTCCTGCGCTCTGTGTGACGCGTTGTACGTCCTTCGCCACGCCGCGTTATCAAATGGTGACACGAGAGACTCGAGCCGTTACCGTCGTTTTCGGCCGGGAAACTCGGCCACCTCCGGCCCGCCGCGCCAAGCCTTGTCCCGCGGGTACCGGACTTCCGACAGAGCATTCCAGGGACGAGGACGGGGGACCCAAAGTCCTCTGTGAGAACAGAAAAGTTCTCCAGTGGACACCGGTTCGATCGCAAGACCGAATCTTGGGGTGAAGCCAGACCCTTTCCAGCCAGGAAAGGCGAGGCCGGGCGACCTCTCAGCCCGAACCCGACAGCTGACCTCGCAGGCGCGTGTGGAGAGGATTTCGACCATCATGAGCGGACGCCATCGCAAGCCCACCACCACCGGCCGCACTGTCGCCAAGGTCGCCGTCACCGGCGCCATCATGGGCGTAGCAGGAATTGCAGCCACCGGAACCGCAAACGCTGCCCCCGACTCCGACTGGGATCGTCTCGCCCAGTGTGAGGCCGGCGGAAACTGGGCCATCAACACCGGCAACGGTTACCAGGGCGGACTGCAGTTCTCCCCCAGCACGTGGAACGCACACGGCGGCGGACAGTATGCAGCCACCGCAAACCAGGCCACTCGCGAGCAGCAGATCGTTGTTGCCGAGCGTGTTCTCGCAAACCAGGGTTGGGGCGCATGGCCGTCCTGCTCCTCCAGCCTCGGACTGAGCAGCGGCGCCACCGAGCGTTCCGCTCCGGCCACCACGGCTCCTCAGGCAGCTCCGGCTCCGGCTCAGCAGGTCGCTCAGACCGTTGCACACCCGGTCGCTGACGCCATCGATCAGGCAATCGCGTTCGCCAAGGCCAACGGCATTCCGGTCGACCCGCAGATCCTCGCAGTCGCCGACACCGCGAAGACGTTCCTCAAGTAACACCGGTAAGACTGTCCGCTCGGACGCTCGAACATCAAGAAGGCCCGCACCGATTCGGTGCGGGCCTTCTTCGTGTCGAGTTGTTATCGGTTGATGACGGTGTGCGGGTGTACGTAGGGAAGTGACTCCACCGGAACCGGAAAGGTGGTGTCCTCGCCGAAGGGTGAAAGTCCACCTGCGCGGGTCGATGACAATTCGGTCACTGCGTGATCTCCGTCTGCAGTTTCCGGCCATCCTGGATCTACATAGTGTTGCTTCGAATTGTTGGCCACGAAGTCATTTTGACAGGACGCCGTTACGCCGTACAGACCAGGTCTCTAATCTGATACCTGATGACCGAAACACGTGGCACCCCGGCGGGCAGTTCCGCAGCCGAAAGTCTGACCGATTGGCTCTCGGCGCGCAGTGACGCCGAGTTGACGGAGTTGCTGCGTCTGCGCCCCGATCTGGCCGTACCGCCGCCGAGCACGATGGTGGTTCTCAGCGGTCGGGCACAGCAACGCGCGTCGGTCAGCCGAGCTGCGGACGAACTCGACACCCTCGATTTCGGTCTTCTCGAATTGTTGGCACTGGCTGGCGCCGAGGAAACCCCGATGACGCGGGCGGAGCTCAACACTGCGATCGCCGAACGGGCCCTGACCGGCAAGGGCAAGGTCACCAAGAAGGCCGTCGACAAGTCACTGGCGAAGATGCGCGAGTCCGCCCTCATCTGGGGTGTCGATCCCATCAGCGTCGTCCCGGCGGTCATCGGGATGATTCCGTGGCGTGTGGGGCGAGCCCTCGAGCCTGCCGAGGCGATGACCGAGACCGAGATCTCGGCAGCCCTCGACGCTCTGGACACCCGCGAGCGGGATCTCCTCGAGACTCTCGCCAACTCGAGCCCGATCGGCCGCACCCGCGACGCCGCCCCCGGAACGCCGCCGGAGCGCCCGGTTCAACGACTGCTGGCGGCCGGCCTGCTGCGGTGGCTCGACGAGCAGACCGTCGAACTCCCGGCGACGGTTCGTCAGGTCATCCGCGGCGAGCCGGTTTTCGATCCGACGACGCTGACCGCACCCGTCATCGGGGGCGACAAACTCAAGCCCGCGGACGTGAACGCCGCAGCAGCGGGCGAAGCGCTCGAGTTGGTACGCCAATGCGAGAACGTGATCGCCGTTCTGGGCGCAGCACCGGCTCCCGCACTGCGAGCCGGTGGTCTCGGTGTTCGAGAACTACGACGCGTGGCCAAGACGGCCGATCTCGACGAAGCGCGCGTGAGCCTGCTCGTCGAATTGCTCTCGGCGGCCGGCCTCATCGCCAGTGGAACGCCCGACCCGGCGCCGGTCTCGGACAACGCGGACGAGTACTGGACGCCCACACTCGCCGTCGACGGCTGGCTCAACGCGTCCACAGCGCGTCGGTGGGAGGTCCTGGCATCCGCCTGGGTTGACGTACCGCGAGTTCCGTGGATGATCGGGCTGCGCGATTCCACCGACAAGCCGATCGCCGCATTGTCCGAGGAGGGCCGAGCCCCGGCGGCGCCTCGCGACCGCCAGGCCATTCTGGGGCTGCTCGCCGAACTCGACAGTGGCCAGACTGCTTCGGCCGTCGAGGTGAGTCGGCTGCTCGCGTGGCGACGCCCGCGATGGAGCGGGCGCCTGCGGACGTTCGCGATCGAGCGGACTCTGGACGAGGCCGCCGCGCTCGGACTGGTGGCCCGCGGTGCTTTGTCGTCGCCTGGACGAGCATTGCTGCACGGTGGGGACGCCGAAGCCGAAATGCAGTCCGCGCTACCCGAGCCCATCGACTACATCCTGGTCCAGGCAGATCTGACGTTGGTTGCTCCCGGCCCGCTGGTACCGGACCTGCTCGAGCAGGTGAGCCTGGTCGCGGACATCGAGTCGGCAGGATCGGCGTCGATGTACCGCATCAGTGAGGACAGCGTGCGTCGTGCGCTCGACGCCGGTCTGACGGCCACCGAACTGCATGCGATGTTCGCTTCGAAATCGAAGACGCCTGTTCCCCAATCACTTTCGTATCTGATCGACGATGTCGCCCGTCGACACGGGCGACTGCGTGCCGGGGTTGCGGCGTCGTTCATTCGGTGCGAGGACGCATCGCTTTTGGCGGAGGTACTTGCATCCGCGGTGGCCGAGCCGTTGGCTCTGCGCGCATTGGCTCCTACGGTCGCGATTTCGCAGGCCCCGCTCCGCGAAGTCCTGGCCGAGCTGCGAGCCGCCGGATTCGCACCGGCAGGTGAGGACTCCTCGGGCACGTTGGTCGATCTCCGCCCACGTGGGGCACGTGTACCTAACCGTCGCAGCCGACCGGCGTCGAGAATGCCGGCGAGCCCCTCGGCGGATCAGCTGGCGTCGTTGGTACGCACGATGCGGGCAGGTGACCGCGCTTCCGCCCCGGGCCGTGGTGGTGTCCGGACGGACGGTTCGAGGGAGAACAACGCCGCCACCATCGCCTTGCTGGCCACGGCGGCCCGAGACAATTCCAGCGTCAACATCGGCTACGTCGACGCTCAGGGAGTGGCGACGCATCGCATCGTCGACCCCGTCAGCGTGGGCGGAGGACAGTTGGACGCCTTCGACCCGGCTAGTGGTGCCGTACGCCGTTTCACGTTGCACCGCATTACTTCCGTCAGCCCCGTCGACTCCGGAAAAAAGTAGCAGAAAACAAGCAACTGGCTTTTTTCTGTAAATGAAGTATGGTCGAGGTCAGTTTGTGATTGCCACTTCGAAAAATGAGGAGCGACAATGGCTGACAAGGCGCCGGGTAAGAACATGAAGAAACCCGCCCAGTCGATCAAGGAACGCCGCGCGGAAAAGCGGGCGAAAACTGCGGAGTCTTCCGAGTTCATTCGTAAGCGGAAGCGGAGCTGACACCACAGTCCAGAGGAAGACGAGCTGACTGCGAAGCTGACCCATGCCTGCCTCCACCGACACCCTCGTGCACCTGCACGAGACATTCAACCTGTTCAAGTCACGTAGTCGAGGAACTGATGCGCGCTCGCGCGGCTACGCAGCGGGCATGACCCTCGCTTCACTCTGCGTCCTCGACGAACACGCTCGGCAATCCGGAATACAACTTTCGGATTTACCGCAGAAAGAGAATCAACCATCGTGAAAAGAACAATCCACACCCTGGACCGTATTCAAACGAGACTTGAATCGGAGCTTGATTCCACTCCGGGTGATTCCGAAAAGAATATCGGTTATCGATCCGGGATTTCCGAAGCTATTACTCATGTAATGGAAATGCGGAAGTCAGTGGTCGCGCAGAAATAGGAGGCGTATCGATTAGGTACTCACCCCAATAACTGCCGTACACCACCGATAAGAAAGACGACCTGGTCCTCGTAGAAGTCGGCGAGCCGCTCCGGCGCGAGCGGCTTGCCACTTCCGCTCCAATCGTCCGCCCGGCTCAACGCGTGGAGGAAGCCCATCAAGGCGATAGCCCAGCGAGTCTCCATTCTGTCCGGATCGGTAGCGGGAAAGGTACGACGGACCTGGTCGAGCAGGTGATCGCGGAGGTGCAGCTCTGTCGCCTCGAGGGCTGGATGGCCGGCTCGCGACATCCGCGGCTGCGAGATCTGCGTGACGATTCTGATCCAACGCATCCCCCGCGTGCGATGGCGAACGAGCAATGCCTTGTAGGGCGCGGTGACGGCCCGTACCAGCGCCTCGACCGTCGGCGGTGTCTTGTCGGCGGCGAGGGCGTCCACGTTCGCGCTGATCTGATCTCGCACCGACGACCCCATGTCCAGCAGCACCGCGGCGACCAGATCGTCCTTGGTGCCGAAGTGGTAGTGGACGGACGACGGCCCGAGACCGGCTGCGGCGTTCACCGCGCGCAGGGACACGGCGTCCAATCCCTCTGTCGCAAAAAGGCGCTCGGCAGTTTTGAGCAAGCGTGTGCGCGTCGCGTCGCCTTGACGGTTCTGCCTGGAGTCGGTCATACGAACGAGCTTCGCACGGGCTCGACAAACGTCTCCACAGTGGCGAACGCGGAGTCAGAGTGATTCACAGCCTGCTCTTTCCTGATTCACATGATCGACTTGAAGAAACACTATCCTGCAACATCGACGCATAAGTTGTTGTATTGCAGATGATTACAAACCTCCCACTGTGCGGGAGATTCAACTTATTGGATCACTTGATCCATGTTAGACATCTCGATCAGAGCGAGTGAGCCAAATCACTTCCCTGTCGACAGGAGATGTCATCGTGTGGTCCGCATCGTCCATCCGCTTCGGAGCATTCCTCGCCCCGTACCATCCGCTCGACGCCGATCCCGCCCTGCAACTCAGACGCGATATCGACCTCATGACGCACTTGGACCACCTCGGATTCGAGGAAGCCTGGATGGGTGAGCATCATTCGACCGGCGCCGAGATCGTGCCTGCCCCGGACATCTTCATCGCCGCAGCCGCCGAGCGGACCGAGCGCATCCAGTTCGGCACGGGTGTGACGTCCCTGCCCTATCACCACCCGCTGATCACCGCCGACCGCATCACTCAGCTCGATCTCCAGACCCGCGGACGACTCATCTTCGGCACCGGTCCGGGCAAGATCCCCCTCGATGCACACATGATGGGCATCAACCCGTCGGACCAGCGTCGGCGCCAGGGTGAAGCACTCGAAGCCATTCTCGCGTTGCTCCGCGGCGAGGTCGTCACTATGGAAACCGACTGGTTCACGTTGCGTGACGCGCGTGCACAGCTGCCCACCTACCGAGCGGACGGCATCGAGACCGTGACAGCGTCGACCATTTCCCCCAACGGTTCGGTACTCGCAGGCAAGAACGGCCTCTCCCTACTCTCGTTGGCGGCGAGTTCACCCAGCGGCTTCGACGCACTGGATCGCAACTGGGATGTGTACGAGAAGGTCTCGGCCGAACACGGCCACCGCGCCGACCGAACGACGTGGCGTGTGGTCAATCCGATGTTCCTCGCCGAGACCCGAGCCGAGGCTGAGCACGCCGTGAGCCGACGGATCGGATCGATGGCCTCCTACGTTAATCGACAGACCGGCCAGAACCCGGCCTGGGCAGATACCCCTGCCGGAATCATCGATCAGTGGCGCAACGACACGCTCGGCGAGTTCGGTCAGGCGATCATCGGTACTCCCGAAGATGCGATCGCGCAGATCGAGCGTCTGATCGAGAAGACGGGAGGGTTCGGCACGTTCCTGATCCTTCACGTCGACATGGCGAGCTGGGAGGACACCAAACGCAGTTACGAATTGTTCGCCTCCGAGGTGGTCCCGCACTTCCGGAAGCGCAATGTCGGGCGTCAGGCGAGCATGCAGTTCGCCGAGGACAACCGCGAATACCTGATCGGCGGGCTGGTCGGAGCGATCACCAAAGCCCATACCGACTACTACGGCCGGCCGGCCGAGACGGGAGCCGTGCGCGCATGAGGGCCGTCCGATTCCAGCAGGGAGAATTCGCCGTTGCCGAGGTGGCCGACGCGCCGCCGTTGGCACCCCATCAGATCCGCATCGACGTCGTCGCCTGCGGGATCTGCGGCAGTGACCTGAGCATGTCGAAGGACCCGTGCCGGTTCGTTCAGGTCGCGCACGACGGGGGCTACCCGCTCGCCACCTTCGATCCAGACGCGCCAGTGGTCCTGGGGCACGAATACGCGGGTATCGTCTCCGAGACCGGTTCTGCAGTAGAAGATTTCACGATCGGCGATCGGGTGGCCGGCATCGGGTTGGCCACCGACACGGCTACCGGGATCCCGACGATCATCGGCTACTCCAACGACTATCACGGCGCGTTCGGCGATCACATCGTCGTCGATGCGTTCTGGGTCCGCAAAGTTCCCGATCACCTGTCACTCGAGCACGCCACACTTGCCGAACCGCTCCACGTGGGCGAGATGCACCTGCAACAGTCCGGCCTCACCTCGGCCGATTCGGCGCTCGTCATCGGCTGCGGAACGATCGGACTGGGCGCCATCGTCGCCGCCAAAGCGCGCGGAGCGCAGATCGTCATCGCTTCGGAGCCCTCCCCGAAAAGGCGCGAGCTCGCCGAGAGGATGGGCGCGGACATCGTCGTCGATCCGGCCGAGCAGGATCCGATCGAACTGTGGAATCGGATGATCGCCGAAGGCAACCAGCTTGTCGGTCAGGCCGCGAACGGAGTTCTGATCGCCTACGAATGCAGCGGCCGGGCGGGAGTCATCGGAGAACTGATGCACACGCTGCCGTTCAACTCGCGGATTCAGGTTCTGGCTGCGCCGTTCGGCGACGAGACGATCATTCCCGTCGTCGGGCAGTTCCGGAGGATCTCGATCAACTTCGGTCACGGTCCTTACGAGAATGCCTACGACATCACCCTGCAGAGGCTCGCCGACGGCGAGATCGACGCCGAAGCAATCATCACCGGCCGGGTCGGTCTGGATGAAGTCTCGGACGCTTTCGCAGCTCTGCGCGCACCCGACGAACACGTGAAGATCATCGTTCTACCCGCCGGCCTCCCGGAATAGCGGTCGACCCTGCCCTGTTGACGTAGGGGTGCCCGCACTCGGGCACCTCTACTTCGGGGTGTGCAAGCGTCGCCTGTTGGCGTATGCGCTCCGATACCAGGACAATGGCAGGGTTGGCGTCAGCCGACAGCGCGGTGCAACGCTTTGTGGCTGCCGCGTTTGTTTCACTAGGAGGCTTCCGTGACCGACGGACCGTTGATCGTCCAATCCGACAAGACGCTGCTGTTGGAGGTCGACCACGAGCGCGCCGGCGATGCCAGACAGGCAATCGCCCCTTTCGCGGAACTCGAACGGGCCCCGGAACACGTCCACACGTATCGCATCACTCCCCTGGCCTTGTGGAATGCCCGCGCCGCCGGACACGACGCCGAGCAGGTTGTCGACGCGCTCGTGTCGTACTCGCGGTTCGCGGTCCCCCAGCCACTGCTGGTCGACATCGTCGACACGATGGCCAGGTACGGACGTTTGCAGTTGGTCAAGAGCCCGGTCCACGGCCTCATCCTGGTCAGCCTCGACCGCGCAGTCCTCACCGAGGTGATGCGACACAAGAAGATCTCGCCGATGCTCGGTGAGAAGGTCGACGACGACACCGTGATCGTCCACCCGAGCGAACGCGGCCGCCTCAAGCAGATGCTGCTCAAGGTCGGCTGGCCCGCCGAGGACCTCGCCGGCTATGTGGACGGCGAAGCGCATCCCATCGACCTCGCCTTCGAAGAGGGCCACTGGGAACTGCGTGACTACCAGCAGATGGCAGCGGATTCGTTCTGGGCCGGTGGCTCGGGCGTCGTCGTGCTGCCGTGTGGCGCCGGGAAGACGATGGTGGGCGCAGCCGCCATGGCGAAGGCAAAGGCCACCACCCTCATTCTGGTGACCAACACCGTCGCCGGCCGGCAGTGGAAGCGTGAGCTCATCGCCCGCACGTCGTTGACCGAGGAAGAGATCGGCGAATACTCCGGCGAGCGCAAGGAGATTCGGCCGGTCACGATCGCCACGTACCAGGTCATCACGCGTCGTACGAAGGGCGAATACAAGCATCTCGAGCTGTTCGATTCCCGCGACTGGGGACTGGTGATCTACGACGAGGTGCACCTGCTGCCCGCGCCCGTCTTCCGGATGACGGCAGACCTGCAGTCTCGCCGCCGTCTCGGCCTGACTGCGACGCTGGTGCGTGAAGACGGCCGCGAAGGCGACGTCTTCTCGCTCATCGGCCCCAAGCGCTACGACGCTCCGTGGAAGGACATCGAAGCGCAGGGCTGGATCGCGCCGGCCGACTGCGTCGAGGTGCGAGTGACGATGACGGACGCCGAACGCATGTCCTATGCCGTCGCCGAACCCGAGGAGCGCTACAAGCTGTGCTCGACGGCGCACACCAAAATTGCTGTCGTGAAATCGATTCTGGCCAAGCACCCCGATTCCCCGACCTTGGTGATCGGTGCGTATCTCGATCAACTCGACGAACTCGGCGAGGCTCTGAACGCTCCGGTGATCAAGGGATCCACCAAGAACAAGGAACGCGAGATCCTGTTCGATCAGTTCCGTAACGGTGAGATCCAGACGCTCGTGGTGAGCAAGGTCGCGAACTTCTCGATCGACCTTCCGGAGGCGTCTGTCGCCGTGCAGGTTTCGGGAACGTTCGGGTCGAGGCAGGAAGAGGCTCAGCGACTCGGGCGCCTCCTGCGGCCCAAGCACGACGGCGGTCAGGCTCACTTCTATTCGGTGGTTTCCCGCGACACTCTCGATGCGGAGTACGCGGCCCATCGTCAGCGATTCCTCGCCGAACAGGGCTACGCCTACCGAATCACCGACGCCGACGACCTGCTCGGACCTGCAATCGGCTGACCATTTCTGCAACACGTTGCAGAAACAAATGGACATACGTCCAGTTATCTGTAGAGTGTCCCCTGTCACAGTCGTGTCCATCGGCCGGGGGTCACCAGCACCATGCGCTCAGTTCCACGTCTACGGGGTCGGCTCGCCGGAACCATCTCGCTGCTGACTGCCGCCGTCGTCGTCGCCACGACCGGCGTCAGTGCTGCGGCACCGAGTCCAGCTCCTGGCGCGCAGAACTCGGTGTACGCACTTGCGAACGGCTGCTACGCACTTCGCACGGAGTCCGGTGATTTCGTGCGCCGTGACGGAACCGCGTACCTCACCGATTCCACGAAAGCCGCCGACGCCGAACCGTTCCGCCTACACGCGGCCCAGTTGGGCCGTTTCATGCTGTACGGCCCGGACGGATCGATGCTCTCGCACGACGGCGCAGACTCCGTTCTCGCCACCTCCGAAGCAGCTCCGTCCACCGACTGGACCGTGATGTCCACCGGCGAGTCCTTCGTTCTGACCGCGACCTCGAACGGTCGCCAACTGATCTCGCGAGACTTGATGCTCACGATGTCCGATCCCGGTGACGTTCCCGAATCGGCGTTCACTCTGATCCCCCGCGACGGCTGCGCCGATTTCCCCGAAGCAGAAGTGGGTGCAAGCGGTGTTCCGGGAGAAATCGGGCCGAACGGTGAAGTCACCGGATTCATCGACACACACGTGCACATGAATGCTTCCGAGTTCATGGGCGGAAACCTGCACTGCGGCCGACCTTTCGATCCACAGGGCGTCACCGCAGCGCTCGTCGACTGCCCGGACCATCAACCCGACGGGATACCGGCCCTCCTCGAAAACGTTCTGTCGTACGGAAATCCCTTCGAAACTCACGACACCACCGGCTGGCCCAGCTTCGCCGACTGGCCGGCGCACGATTCTCTGACACACGAGCAGACGTACTACAAATGGGTCGAACGGGCCTGGCGCGGCGGACTACGCATCTTCACCAATCTCTTTGTCGCCAATCGGGTCCTGTGCGAGCTGTATCCGAGCAAGCGGAATCCCTGCGACGAGATGGAGACCGTCCGAATCCAGGCCCAGCAGACACGCGAACTTCAGGACTACATCGACGCCCAGTACGGCGGACCCGGCCGCGGATGGTTCCGCATCGTGAGCTCCCCCGAACAAGCCAGGCAGGTGGCCGCCGACGGAAAGCTCGCCGTCACCCTCGGGGTGGAGGTATCCGAACCTTTCGGTTGCTCTGTGCGTAACGGGATTCCGCAGTGCACCGAGGACGACATCGACCGCGGCCTGGACGAGTTGTACGACCTGGGTGTCCGGCAGATGATCGTCACGCACAAGTTCGACAATGCTCTGGGCGGTGCCCGCTTCGACGGCGGCGTCACCGGCGTCGCCGTCAACATCGGCAACTACCTGGGCACCGGGGAGTTCTGGCAATCGGAATCATGCACCGGCGTCGCCGAGGACAACGTGCTGCCCACCAAGGTCGACGGCGCACAGAATCTTCTCGCAGTACTCCCACCCGGGGTGACGCTTCCGGTGTACCCCGCTGGTCCGCAATGTAATTCACATGGCCTCACCGATCTGGGCGCATACACGATCAGGGGTTTGATGGATCGCGGAATGATCGTGGACATCGACCACATGAGCGTCAAGACCGCCGAAGCAGCCCTCGATATTCTCGAAGCCGCGAATTACTCCGGTGTCGTCTCGAGTCACAGCTGGAGCGACCCGAGCCTGTACAAGCGGATCTACGCGCTCGGCGGTTTCGTCGCCCTGTACGCCGGGCAACTGGACGCGTCGGACGAGAAGCCCGAAGAGCGTGGATTCATCGACCAATGGCGCGACGCGCGGGCGATGCGAAGCGAGAACTACTACTTCGGTTTCGGCTACGGCGCCGACACCAACGGCTTCGGGCCGCAGGCCGCACCGCGCGGTGACGCCGCCGAAAATCCGCTGCAGTATCCGTACACCGCCTTCGACGGCACGGTCATGGACCAGCAGCGCGCCGGCACCCGAGTTTTCGACGTGAACACCGACGGTGTGGCGCAGTACGGGATGATTCCCGACTGGATCGCGGACATGCGCATCGCTGCGGGAGCCGACGGCGACACCATCATCGAGGACATGAGCCGAGGCGCCGAGGCTTACCTGCAGATGTGGGAGCGCGCGCGAAACTAGCTACGCTGGTGGACGGTCCCCGCGCGATCGGGGGCCGGTCCTAGATCGTCCGGCACCACCCGAAGGAACTTTTCGTGGCTGACTTCCAGTTCACCGTCGACAAGACTCACGCCAAGTCGGTCAACGACACACTGGCCGACGTACGCCGCCTGCAGATTTCTGCGGTGATCTTCGCGATCGTCCTCGCCGCCGTCGGGGCCTGGCTGATCAGCATGGGCGAGGTGTGGTCCATCATTATCGGCGCGGTCCTCGCCATCGGTGCGGCCAGTTCACTGTGGGTGGCGGTGTGGGCGCCCCGCAAGGTGGGAAGCGTCGAATCTCTGTATGCGAACAACCCACTGGTCCCTGCGATCGTCACCGAGGTCCACCCGCGTGCGGCGACGCTGACCGCGCTGATCGACATCGCGAAGCCGGCCGCCGGGGCGCCGAAGTACGCGCTCGTCAGCCGCAACGTTCGACTCAATCCGAAGTGGCGAGTCGGCGACCGCATTCCGTCGGTGGCGCTGCGTTCGGATCGTTCCACCCGAAGCAAGGCAGACACCTGGCAGATGGTCAGTCCCATGCCGATCGAATGGGGAACCAAGGACTCGGCCGTCCTGGCACGAGCGATCGCCGCTGTCAGCGCGAGCGAGTGGAACTTCCTGCAGAGCCGGATTCCCGACTCCGAAGAAGTTCGCACTCACCCCGATCGCCGGGTTCTGATCAAACCGGCCGATCTTCCCGACTCCCTGCGCTAGCCCCAACGGTTACGCGAGCGCGGGAAGCACTTCCTTCTCGAACATCTCGATTCCCGACGTGTCGTACGCGGCCTCGGGGAAGTAGAAGATTCCGTACTCGAGTCCCTGCGCCTTGAGCGCCGACAGGTTCTCGATGATCTGCTCGGGTGTACCCACGGCAGGCATTCCGCGGAAGGCGTCGAGCGACGCATCGGCGGCAGCTTCGCCGACCAGCGGCGTCAGTCTGGCTTTCAGTGTCTCCAACCGCTGAGCCACCTCGGCTTCCGTCGCGCCGATGGCCACGTTGTAGTTGGCCGAACGGACGATGGCGTCGAAGTCGGTACCGACGGTGTCGCAGTGCTTCTTCAGGATCTCCGACTTGTGTACGAAGCCCTCCGGGGTGCCGTCGAAGTTGGTGTACTGCGCGTACTTGGCCGCGATCTTGAGTGTGACCTTCTCGCCGCCGCCGGCAACCCAGATGGGAATTCCGCCCTCTTGCAACGGAAGTGGGCGGCACAGCGCTCCGTCGACCTGGTAGTACTTGCCGTCGAGCGTGGCGCTGCCGGTCGACCACGCCTGCTGCATGATCTGGATTCCTTCGTCGAGTCGGCCCAGTCGCTCACCGGCAGAGGGGAAGCCGTAGCCGTATGCGCGCCACTCCTGCTCGTACCATCCACCGCCGATTCCCATCTCGACGCGTCCACCCGTGATGAGGTCGGTGGTTGCAGCGACCTTGGCGAGGTACGCCGGGTTGCGGTAGCTCATGGCGGTACACATCTGGCCGAGTCGGATACGCGACGTCGACGCACCGAGTGCGGCCATCAATGTCCACGCCTCGTGAGTCGCTTCTTCCGTCGGCTGGGGAACGGTGTGGAAGTGGTCGTAGACCCACACCGATTCCCACGGCCCTGCCTCCGCGCGCAGCGTGAAGTCTCGCATCACCTCCCACTGCTTCGCGGGGTCGATGCCGACCAGGTCCAGACGCCAGCCTTGAGGTACGAACAGTCCGAATCGCATGTAGCGAGCGTACCTACCGTTTCCCGACGCGCGAGCGGGGTGACACCCGCGGCGAGTAGACCGGAATGAAGCGGAACATCATTGCTGCGCCGGCGAACGAAGTCGCGCCCAGGGCGGCGAATGCCCACCCGAGCGGGAACACCGCGGCGAGAAGACCGATCGCGAGCGGCCCACCGAACATGCCCGTGTCGTGGGTCAATCGCCATGCAGCGAGGAACTCGGCGCGCTCCTCGGGCGGAGCGATATCGGCACCGAGAGTCATGATCACGCCGTTGCCCAATCCGTTGCCGATCCCCATCACGACGGCGACCACGGTCAGCCCCAGTGCACCCGTCGAGAACGGCAGCATCAGGTACGACACACCGATCACCGTCAGCGAAGGCACCGCGACCAGCCTGCGGCCGTACCGGTCCATGATGTGTCCGGCCGGGTACGAGCACAGCAGGTCCACGGCCGCGCCGATACCGAAGATCACACTCACCTGGGCTGCATCCAACCCGAGGTGCAATGCCCACAGTGGCAGAACCGCCTCCCGCGAAGCACGGGCCGCGCCCATCAGAAGGGAGCCTGTCCCGAGCGTCGACAGGGCGGCACGATGACGGCGAAGGATGTCCGGGAGGGTGACGTGCCCGTGATCGCCGATGCCCGCCTGCGCCTTTCGCGGCGGGTCGGGAACGCGAGCCATCAGTGCCCCGGCGAGTACGACGCCCACCAACTGGACCAGGAATCCTCCGCGCGCTCCCACCAGGAGAATCACGCCCGCACCGATGAGCGGTCCCAGGAAGAAACCCAACCGCCACATCGCCGCGAACGACGACATCGCTCGGGCCCGTAGCCCGAGTGGCACGGTCTCGGCGAGGTAGCTCTGCCTCGCGAGGCCCCACACCGCATTCGCCAGTCCGGTCAGCAGTGCTCCGACTCCCAGCATCCACGGAGTCTGCGCAAGCAGGCAGATCACCACTCCTGTTGCACCCAAGGTACTTCCGCCGATGATCGATCTTCGCTCACCGAAACGCGACACTATCCGTCCGGCCGGGAGGTCACCGAGTACGGCGCCCAAACCACCGAGGGCAACGATCAGGCCGGCGACGGCGACCGACGCACCCAGATCCCGGGCGGTCACGGCCATGATGGGGGCAGCCGCACCCTGACCGATCCCGAAGATGGCCGCCGGCACGAAAACCGTTGTCACCAGCGGCTTGAGCCCGGCAATCGCCGGCTGTTCCTTGGGTAGAGTTTCCGTCACGCGCTCACTTCTGCCGCGTCAGCGGCCCGCGAAAACCGGTTCGCCGGACGATCGAGGCCGTAGTGGCCCCGCAGGGTGGATTCGGTGTACTCGGTTCGGAAGAGCCCACGCGCCTGCAGAATCGGCACGACCCGGTCGACAAAGACCTCGAGCCCACCCGGCAGGTACGGCGGCATGATGTTGAAGCCGTCCGCGGCGCCCTTGTCGAACCATTCGGTCAACTCGTCGGCCACCTGCTCCGGTGTCCCGGCGAACGTCCGATGTCCTCGGCCACCACCGAGTTTGCCGATCAACTCTCGAACGGTCAGCTTTTCGCTCTCTGCAAGGTCTTTGACGAGTTGGTATCGACTCTTGTTTCCCTGAATCCGATCGATGTCCGGCAGTGGCGGCAGCGGGGCGTCCAGGGAATGTTCGGTGAGATCGACGCCCACCATGTTCGAGAGTTGGCGCAGTGAATACTCCGGAGAGATCAGGTCCGTGAACGACTGCTCCAGGGCCTTGGCTTCTTCCTCCGTATCCGCGATGAAGGGAACGATGCCCGGCAGCACCTTGATCTCGTCGGGACTACGCCCGTACTTGATCAGCCGAGCTTTGAGATCGTTGTAGAAATCCTGCCCCTGCTCGAGAGTCCGTTGAGCGGTGAACACGGCTTCGGCATATCTCGCCGCGAAATCCTTACCGCTCTCGGAGGAACCGGCCTGCACCAGCAGCGGACGTCCCTGCGGAGACCTCGGCGAATTGAGCGGACCGGCGACCGTGAATCGTTCACCGTCGTGGTCGATCCGATGGACACGATCAGGATCGGCGAAGATTCCGGTCTCTTCGTCCAGGACAACGGCTCCCTCTTCCCAACTGTCCCAGAGTCCGAGCGTCACGTCCAGAAACTCCTCGGCACGCTCGTAACGACCGCTGTGCGCCGGTACTGCATCGAGGCCGAAGTTGGCCGCCTCGTCGGCGCCGGCCGACGTGACGATATTCCATCCGCCGCGCCCCCCGCTGATGTGGTCGAGGGAAGCGAACTTTCTTGCGAGAGTGTACGGATCGCTGTAACTGGTCGACGCCGTCGCAATCAGACCCACCTTGTCGGTGGCTGCAGCGATCGCCGAGAGCAGGGTCACGGGTTCGAAGATCGCCTGCGTGTTGTGCTTGACCCGCGGGCCGACTGCCAGTCCGTCGGCGAAGAACACCGAGTCCAGCTTTCCTCGTTCGGCGATCCTTCCCAAATCCTGGAAGTGCTTGACGTCCAGAAGGTTGGCCGCATTTGTGTGTGGGTGGCGCCACGCCGCCTCGTGATGGCCGACGCCCATCAGGAAGGCGTTCAGATGAAATTGTCGTTCGGACATGAGTTCGCAGAATCTTTCCGTGAAAGTGTGGTCAGGTCGTGACGCGCCAGCGCGAGAGCCGACGTTCGATCAGGACCAGAATCGCGTTGATCGTCAGACCCAGCAACGAGATCGCGACGATACCCGCGTACATGTTCGGGATCTGGAAGTTGAGCTGTGAGGCGGTGATCAGATACCCGAGACCGGCTTTGGCCCCGACCATTTCGGCGGCGATCAGCACGAGAATCGACGATGCGGCGGCCATGCGAATTCCGGTGAAGATCGTGGGCACCGCAGCGGGTAGAACCACCTTCTGGAACAGCCGAATCGAGGAGAACCCCAGCGAGGCAGCGGACTTGATCAGCAGCGGATCGACCGTGCGGACACCGGAAATGGTGTTGAGCAGAATCGGGAAGGTGCAGGCGTAGATCACCAGGGCGATCTTCGATTCCTCACCGATTCCCAGAATCAGCACGAAGACGGGAAGCAGCGCCAAGGCTGCAGTGTTACGGAACAATTCGAGAATCGGGTTGAGGAAGTCGGAGACCGGGCGGTACCAGGCGATCGCAATTCCCAACGGAATCGCGATCGCGATGGCCACGAAGAATCCGGTCAGCGCACGCGTCAGGCTGGCTGAAACATGTTCTTGCAGTTGCCCATTCTCGGCGAGGGTGAAGAATGCGGACACGACTTCGGTGAAGGGCGGGAGGAAAACCTTGTCCACCAGCCCGAGCCGAGGTGCCGCTTCCCAGATCCCGAGGAAAATCGCGATCGCAATCGACGGCTTGGCGATCCGCCACGCGGCGGAACCGACGTAACGCGCCGCCTTACCGCCGGCCTGGCTCCGCTGCGCAATGTCAGGTGTTTTGTCGGGCAACGGTTTCGGGTCGACGACCACGTCCGGCGTTGCCAATGCGCTAGACATGTGCAACCTCCTTGGCGGGATCGAGTTCGCCGGCGCGGGCGCGCTCGACTTCACCGTGCAGCAGTGTCCAGATCCGGTGCCGGGACACTCGGAACTCCTCACCGGATCGCACGTCGTCGCCGGACCTGTCGATGTCGATGTCGACGATCGTCTTGACGCGCCCCGGCCTCGAGGTCAGCACGGCAACACGTTGTCCGAGGTAGATGGCCTCGTCGATTCCGTGGGTGATGAACAGGATCGTCTTGCCGGTGGCCTTCCAGATGCGCAGAAGCTCATCCTGCAGCGACTCCCGTGTCTGTGCGTCCAGGGCTGCAAACGGTTCGTCCATCAGCAACACCTCGGGATCGAAGGCCAGGCTGCGAGCAATCGCAACTCGCTGCTTCATTCCGCCGGACAACTCGTGCGGATAGCGATCCGCGAAGCCTTGCAGACCGACCAGTTCGAGGTAGTGCTCGGCGAGTTCGCGTCGCTCGCTCTTCTTGACGCCCTTCGCCTCGAGGCCGAACTCGATGTTGTGACGTGCAGTGCGCCACGGAAGCAGTGCGTACTGCTGGAAGACGATGCCCCTGTCCAAGCCGGGGCCGGTGATCTGCTTGCCGTCCAGAAGGATTCGACCGGAAGTGGGTGAACTGAGTCCACCGAGAAGGTCAAGGAGAGTTGACTTGCCGCAACCACTCGGCCCTACGAGTACCAGGAACTCCCCCGGCGCCACGTCGATGTTGATGTCCTCGACTGCGGTGAAAACCTCGTCGGTCCCACGAATGTCGAACTGTTTGGTGACGTGCTCGAGCCGTAGTTTCGGTTCTGTGCTCATTTTGCTGCCTCCAGTGCCTGTCCGTCAGCGCCGCTGTCGGGTGAATACGTTCCGTTGGCGTATGGATTGAACTCGTTGGTGTAGATGTCCGACGGCTTCAACTTCCCCTCTTCGAGTTCGCCGTTTCGGGTGAGCCAGTCGATCCACGTGCTGATCTCGGTATCGGTGATCGTTCCGCCGGGGCCGGCGACTCCCGGACTCTTCCAGTAGCTGATGAGCTTGGTGTCCTCGTTGCGTCCTCGGTTGTTGATGATCGAGGTCAGCTTCGCGATCACTTCCTCACGCGGGTGCGTCTGAGTCCAGCGGATGGCTCGCGCTGTTCCCTGAACGAAATCGGCGACCGCCTCCTTGTTCTGCGCGATGTAGTCGTCACGGAACACCAACGTGCCGTAGGTGAACGAGCCGAACAGCGACTCGTCCGTGAACAGCTCACGAAGACCACCACGTTCGAGCGCGGAGTCCCGGAAGACCGAGCCGAGAGTGGCGACGTCGATCTGTCCCTGCCGCAGCGCTTGTTCCGTGTTGACCGGCGGCACCACGATCAATTCCACCTGCTTGATCTCGTCCGGCGTAAGCCCCTGTCGCGCAAGCCATTCACGCACGACGAACTCGTGGTGTGCGCCGAGGGTATTCATCCCGACCTTCTTGCCGATCAAGTCCTTCGCAGACTTGATCGGACTGTCGTCGAGCACGTAGTACCCGTTGAAGCTCTCCTTGTCCGAGCCGTAGTACCCGATGACCGAGGTGATCGGTGAACCTGCGGAAGCCAACTTCACCACGGCACCGTTGAACGCTCCACCGAACTCGGTTTGACCGGTCGCCGCGTTCTGAATGCTCTGAGGGCCGCTGGTCGTGTCACCGATCCAGTTGAGCTCCACGTCGTTGAAGTAGCCGAGGTCGGCGGCCAACTCGGGGTAGATGACCTGTCCGGTGCTGCCTTCGTACCGCAGGACGGTCTTGCCGTCGGCGGTCTTGACCACTTCGTCGGAGGAGCCCGAGCAGGCAACGGCGAAGCTGGACAGAGTGACAAGAGCGACGACCGCGGCTACCGAGCGCGCGAAACGAGGGCGAATCATGAAGTGGCTTCCTGTAGAAGATGATTGGTTCAGTTCTCGGCTACACCTGTCCGGAGCGCCGTGTGCGGCGCTCGGCACAGGCAGGTGTGGGGAATGTCAGTTCAACGACAACAGTTGAGCGACATGAGCGGGAAAGACCGAAACACGTGGGACTCCAATGAATGTGACGACGGAATCGAGCCGTAAGCAGTGCCGAAACCATACGTCGGCACCCACTACCTGGGTCAACGGTTACATTCATGCCGGATTTAAAGTGTCAGGTCCGTATCATGATGGCATGCTTTCGCCGACGACTGCGCAGGACTTCGAGCAACACCGTGGCCATCTGACGTCGGTGGCCTACCGGCTCACCGGCAGTTTCAGTGACGCCCAGGACGCGGTGCAGGAAACATGGATACGCTTACAAGTCGCGCAATCACGAGAAGGTGCCGACCTCGAGATCCGCGAACTGCGCGGATGGCTCACCACCGTTGTCGGGCGGATCTGTCTCGATCATCTCAAGTCGGCCGCGGTGCGCAGAGAAAGCTATGTAGGACAGTGGCTTCCGGAGCCGATCGTCACGGCCGTCGACGCCACCGCGAGCACACCCTCAGCGACACCCGATCCGCTCGCGTACGTGGTGGCTCAGGAACAGAATCGCTTTGCTGCCCTCGTCGTCCTGGACACCCTCACGCCCGCTCAACGAGTCGCCTTCGTCCTGCACGACGGCTTCGACGTACCGTTCGCCGAGGTGGCCCGCATCCTCGACATCGAAGTCGCCGCCGCCCGACAGTTGGCTTCACGGGCTCGGAAAGCCGCAGCATCGGCGCCGGTACCGGTCAGCAGCGAGGAGCATTCCGCCGCAGTCGAACGATTGGTGACGGCTATCGCGAGTGGAGATCTGAACGCCGTGATCGATGCACTCGATCCCGATGCCGTGCTGATCGGTGACGCAGGCGGAACCACCCGCACGGCGGTCAACATCGTCCGTGGCAGTGATCGCGTGGCGCGGTTCTACCTGGGGTTGGCGCGCAAGTACGGACCCGCTGCGGTGTTCTCGATGTCACCGGTTCTCGTCAATGGACAGCTCGGCGGTGTATTCGCCGGCTCACCCGGGGACGACCAGTACCCACAGTTCGCCGCGCGAGTCGCCGGCTTCACCGTTCGCGACGGAGTTGTGTGCGCGGCCTATGACATCGCGAATCCAGCCAAGTTCAGCGCTGTGCCGATGCTCGATCACACCGAACCCGAGCGCAAGTAGCGAGACTCCCATTCTTCGAGGTGAGACCTGGACACCTGCGTTCCGAACCACAGCCGGTGCAGCACATCCGATCCCAGGTGATGTAGTGCGGTGTGCGTTCCCCACCGCTGCGACGCCCATTCGGGTTCGTTGTGGGCGGCGTCGATCCCGGCCATCGTGCTGCCGCGCAGTTCGAAGTCCAGGTCGCGACGAAGCTCGGAAAGCTCGGACCAATTCGCCTGTGGTGCATAGTGCCTTGCGCGGATTTCGGTCAGCAGCTTGAACAGGACACTGCCGGCGCGTTCGTCCACCCAGACCAAAGTCCGTCGATGTGCCCCGCGTCCGACCGTCCACAGGACGATCAACGCCACCACGACTCCGATTGCCGTCTCGAGCATGCGGCTGAGAATCAGATGCTGGACGGTCCCGTGCGCACCACCGGCAGCGCCGAGGAGAATGGCCAGGGCGGTGATGAAGATGACGGCGATCCCGTAGTTCCTCACCAGGAACAGCTCGATCCCCGCCATCAGGACGGCAAGCACCGCCACCATCCACAGACCGGTCGGACCCCATGCATAGATGACGCCCAACAGAATCAACCCGAGAACGGTTCCGCCGATGCGATGGATTCCGCGATAGGTGCCCAGTATCCGGTCCGGCCCCTGGTGAAGGACCATCGCAGCGGCGATCACCGCCCAGTCCGGGCGATCGATGCCGAGCAGAACAGTGAGGGTTCCCGCCGCCATACAGGCCACTGACAGCCGAAGGGCCGTGATCGACGCTCGGCTGGACGGATTGCAGGCGCGGAGGAACCGATACCGGATCGTCGGATCCGGCAGAGGTGGATGAGCACCGACCTCGTCGACGTCGAATGCGGGGTCCGCCATGAGTTCGGGATCGTGGTCGTCGGAGATCGCCCTTGCCATCGAGATCTGCGCTCGTTGGAGTTCGCGGGTCAACGGGTGGTCCTTCCCGACGATTGCGCCGCGGTACAGGCACTGCCACGCGTCGTGCAGGCGAAGCGCGGCAGCGTGGCGCTTGTCTCGCGCCAACTCCGGCGGGGCGTACGTCGCCTGTGCTTCCGTGTACTCCGCAACGGCCGAAACGGCTGCCTGTACCGCGCTGCGCTCTATCGCTCTCGGTGCCCACAGGATGCCCGTCATCGAGACGACCACCGCGCTGATCCCGCCGACAGCCGTCCACGTCGCGACCTCGACCGGTGGCTGGCCGGGAGTGGCGATCACGGAGCTGATCTCGGTGGTGAGCAGTAGGAAGAACGCGCCCGGTGGGCCCAATCGAAGTGCGTCGACGGTAAAGGCGCACGTCGAGACCACGACCGCCATGATCAGTACGACGAAGACCAGGAGAACCGTCGGCGCGCCCTCGGCGATGGCTCGGTGGACCGGCTCCCCGACCGACGCCCCGATGAAGGACAGGATCGTCAGCACCGTCGCGGCGATACCGACTGCCTTCCATCTGCTCCGGTACGGGCGCCCCTCACCGTAGATCGATGCGAATGCGCCGAGGCCGACCAGGAGTGAAGTAGGTCCGAATCCGAGCAGCGTGGCGATGGACGCCGGAATCGCCAGGGCGAGTGCGACTCGAACAGCTCCTGGATACCGGTTTCCCACCGGCGGCAATCCGAACAGGACGCTGCGCGCCGGCCGCGGTGCCGGGAGGCTGGACTCGTGACCCGCTGATGTTTCTTCGGGGTCCACTGCCCATCCTTCGCGCCGGCCTGTTCGTGTCTGTGTCGTCCCATTCTTGCGGGCGGGCGACGTGGCATTCGAGGCGGGTCTGGAGGTCGATTCGACCAGCCCCTTATTGACACACCGTCAACAGTGTGGATGATAGGTGAGGTCAGATCCGCTCGCGGGTCGCACTTCATCGATCGGGAGAAATCACGATGACGCAAGGATCAACCGCAGTCGCTGCAACCCGGACCACAGAACGACGGTCCCCGTGGATGGACGACGAATTGGAGTCCGTTGGCGACCTGGCGAGGAACTTCTTCGCCAAACACGTGACACCGCACCAGAAACGCTTCGCGGACCAGGGTTTTCCCGACAAGTCTGCATATCGGGAACTCGGGACACTCGGGCTCGCCGGCATGTCGATCCCCACCGAGTACGGCGGCGGAGGAGGAACTTTCGCACACGACGCCGTTCTGTTTCACGAGCAGGTGATGGCAGGTGATCATTCACTCCAACTCGGTGTGCACTCGGGAATCGTGCCGCACTACCTCAATGCCTACGCCGATCACGAGCACAAGCTGCGCTGGTTACCGAAGTTGGTGAGCGGCGAATGGGTGGGCGCAATCGCCATGACCGAGCCCGGCACCGGGTCCGACCTACAGAACATCACCACCCGCGCCGTCCGTGACGGTGACGACTATCTGATCAGCGGCGCAAAGACATTCATCTCCAACGGCCGCAATTGTGATCTGGTGATCATTGCCGCCAAAACCGATCCCAGCCTCGGAGCGCGAGGAGTGTCGCTCATCGTCGCCGAGGTCGACGACAACACAACGGGTTTCGAGCGCGGGCGAATACTCGAGAAGGTCGGACAGAAGGGCCAGGACACCACCGAGTTGTTCTTCGACGGCTTGCGCGTGCCGGTGACAAACCTGCTCGGGGACCGCGAAGGCACAGGATTTGCCCAGCTGATGCAACAGCTACTGCCCGAACGATTGATCTGTGGGGTTGCTGCCACTGCGGCAATGGAGCGTGCAGTCGCCATCACCGTCGAGTACACCAAATCGCGAAACATGTTCGGGCAAACGCTCTTCGATCTGCAGAACACCCGCTTCGAACTTGCCGAGTGCGCGTCCATCGCTCGTATCTCACGAACGTTCATCGACGACTGCATCGTCAAATACCTTGCCGGGCAGCTCGATGCGACTACCGCCGCGATGGCCAAGTACTGGCTCACCGATCAGCAGTGCGCCGTGATCGACCGGTGCGTACAACTGCACGGCGGGTACGGCTACATCCTCGAATATCCCATCGCCCAGATGTACGCCGACGCTCGCATTCAGCGCATCTACGCCGGATCGAACGAGGTCATGAAAGACCTCGTCGCGAGATCTCTCTGAGCCATCAGGAGTCCGCCTCGCAGGCCGGCAGCACTTCACGCACGATTGCCAGCAAGCTGCGTACCAGCAGAAGGTGCACCTGTTCGCGGTCCAGCGACCCGGTCACCAACCACTGCTTACTGGCGGCCTTCGCCAATCCTCCGTACGCCACGATCACCGAATGAACAGCGGCCTTGCTGCCTTCAGTCGGTTGAATCTCGAGCGCATCCATCATGCGTCGCGCGGCAACGTCGTCCGCGTCCTGCAGGATCCGATCCATCTCGGGATCACGGCGGAGGTCGTCGGACATGACTGTCGAGATCCACATGTCTCGATGACGCCAGGCGACGTCGAGCCACCGATCGATCACGGCGGCGATCCGCTTCTCCTGGCTCGCCGATCGCGGAATGCGGTCCACCGCCACTTCGGGGATGAAGACGAATCGCCGTACGACGTCGAGATACAACTCGCGCTTGGAGCCGAAGTAATGATTGAGCAGCGGACGACCGACCCCAGCGGCCTTGGCCAACTCGGTCATCGAGACGTCGGCATAGGGCTTCTCCTCGAAAACCTTTGCCGCGCTGACAATGATCTGTTCACGGCGGTCTTCGGGTCCGAGACGCTTTCCACTGGCGACCGGCACCGAGTTCATTCTTTTCTCGCCGGCGTGCTGTTGACGGTCGCCTGGGCCTCGACCATGAGCGAAATGTGTTCCACCAACCGCTTTCGAGAGATCTTGGAGGACGGGGTGTGCGCCTGATAGATGAACGCGAGGGCGCCGAACAGCCCCACCGAGTTGAGTTCGGAGTTGGCGGAGTCGGCCGTCTCGCCGCCGTACATCAGCTCCAGCGACGCGGAAATCGGATTGGTGAACTCCGCCATCAGTTCTCGCCCCCGGTCCCACAGTGCAGGTTCCGCCTGGGATTCGACGAACATGATGCGTCCACGGCGCGGATCTTTGAATACGTAGTTGGTGAAGGCCTTCACCACGTGACGGATCAGGGCCGACGGTTCGGAAGGCGCGGCTCCGAGAGCGTCCAGAATGGTGTCACGAGCGCCGAGGACGACTTCGTCGAGCACGGCGACCAACAGTTCGTCACGGTTGGTGAAGCTCTCGTAGAAGTACCGTTCGGTCAGCGCGGCCTCGCGGCAGGTCGCACGCATGGTCGCGGCAGCCGCGCCCTCGGTGCCCATGATCTGCAATCCGGCTTCGATCAGCTGCGCCCGGCGCGCGGCGCGGCGGTCTTCCGGTTCCTGCCCACGCCACCTGCGCGGGCCGGTGCGCCGAGCCTCGATATCCGTCATGCCCCCATGTTCTCACTGACCGGCAGTGCTCTCGACCTCAGGTGATCGCGGTGACGCTCGAGAGCGAATTGACAGCGGTTGATGTCAGTCGAACATATTCTGACATCAACCGCTGTTGACATCACATGATGTCAGACTTACTCTTCGTTCAGTTGTTCACGCACCAATCAGGAGGCGTCACACATGGTCGACATCGACCCACCCTCGGGGCCATCGGCCAGTGAAGAGGAAACTCCAACTCGCCGAACACGAGTCGTCGTCATCGGAGCCGGTTTCGGCGGCATCGGAACTGCCGTCCGCTTGAAGCAATCCGGAATCGACGACTTCGTCGTTCTCGAACGCGCTGCGGAACCCGGGGGGACCTGGCAGGTCAATACCTACCCCGGCGCACAGTGCGACATCCCCTCGATCCTGTATTCGTTCTCGTTCGCGCCCAATCCGAACTGGACGCGGCTGTATCCGCTGCAGCCGGAGATCTACGACTATCTCCGCGATTGTGTCCACCGCTTCGGACTCGCCGGTCATTTCCACTGCAACCAGGACGTGACAGAGGCATCGTGGGACGAGCATGCCCAGATCTGGCGGGTACACACCGCGGAAACCGTGTGGGAAGCACAGTTCCTCGTTGCGGCCACCGGCCCGTTCAGCGCCCCGGCCACTCCTGACCTCCCCGGAATCGAATCGTACCGTGGTCAGATGTTCCACACCGCAGACTGGAACCACGATCACGACCTTCGCGGCGAACGGATTGCAGTCGTCGGTACCGGCGCCTCAGCGGTGCAGATCATCCCCAGACTGCAACCGCTCGCAGACACGTTGACCGTGTTCCAGCGGACACCGACGTGGATTCTGCCGCACCCGGATCAGCCGATGACGGGATGGCCGAGCACCCTCTTCGAGCGGGTACCGCTCGTCCAACGACTCGCACGCAAGGGGCTCGACCTCCTTCAAGAAGCCCTGGTACCCGGATTCGTGTACAAGCCGTCACTGCTCGAAGGATTGGCCGCGCTCGGCCGAGCTCACCTTCGCCGGCAGGTACGCGACCGCGAACTTCGCGCAAAGCTGCTCCCCCACTACGCATTCGGATGCAAGCGTCCGACGTTCTCGAACACCTACTATCCTGCGCTGGCGTCATCCAATGTGGAGGTCGTGACGGACGGAATCGTCGAGGTACAGGAGCGGGGAGTACTCACTGCGGACGGCACTTTCCGCGAAGTCGACACCATAGTCATGGGTACCGGCTTTCGCATGGGAGACAACCCGTCGTTCGACATCATCCGAGGCAAGGACGGCCGTAGCCTCGCGCAAACGTGGAACGGCAGCGCCGAGGCCTTCCTCGGTACCACCATCAGCGGGTTTCCGAACTTCTTCATGATTCTCGGCCCCAATTCGGTGGTCTACACCTCACAGGTCGTCACGATCGAAGCGCAGGTCGAGTACATCGTGAGTTGCATTCTCCAAATGGACCAACGCGGTATCGGCAGCATCGACGTCCGCGCCGAGGTGCAGCGCGAGTTCGTGCGCGCGACCGATCGCCGACTCACCACCAGTGTGTGGAACGCAGGCGGGTGCAGTAGTTACTACCTCGTCGACGGTGGCCGCAACTACACCTTCTATCCCGGATTCAACCGATCCTTCCGTGCCAGGACCAAGCGGGCCGACCTCGCTCACTATTCGCACGTAGAACCCGTCTCGCCCACAGCACTCGCCACTGCTCGAGAAACCGTGAGGAGCCGATAATGCTCGGCATCAACGCCTTCCGAGGCACACCCGTCGTCGCACCGTCCGGCGCCCGCCGCTACACCGACGAGGCACATGCGATCGCTGCCCGCGACGTCGAATTCGACTGGGACGGTGTACCACTGCACTACGTGCCGAACGAACCGATGGTCACCCACGTCATCAACTTCATGCATCTCGTGTTACCGGAGGGAGAGCGGGCCATGTCCGCGACACTCGCCGAAGCACTCCCTCTCATCGAGGACACCCGCCTGCACGAGGAGGTGGTGGGGTTCGTCGGCCAGGAAGCAACACATGCGTCGTCTCACAAGGGTGCACGCGAACATCTTGCGGACCTCGGCATGGACATGAAACCGATGTCACGCCGGATGGACTGGCTCGTGGACAAGATACTGGGCGACAAAGGATTGACCGGAAAAGCCAAGCACGCCTGGCTCTGTGAACGTCTCGGCCTGTTTGCTGCCATGGAGCACTACACGGCAGTGGTCGGGGAATGGCTTCTCACCGATCCCGCGCTCGAAGATGCCGGTATGCACCCGATGATGCTCGACATGGTCAAGTGGCACGGCGCCGAGGAAGTCGAACACCGCAACGTGGCTTTCGACGCCTACATGTACGTGGACGGTAGCTATGCCAGACGCGTTCGCACGGCGCTGCTGGCCAGCTTCACGCTGTTCGTGTTGTTCATCGCCTCGATGAATTACCTTTTCCGACAGGACCCGTCGAAGGCGAAGGGACGCCTGTGGCCTCTGCAGCTGATCAGCGCCACTCGTCGCGGCCTGGTTCCCAACATGAAATTCCTGGTCACCGAGATCCCCCCGTATCTGCGGCCGAGCTTCCATCCGTCCCAGATCGGGGACATGGACGTCGCCATGCGTTACCTCGCTCGCTCACCTGCCGCCAATCGATCTTCCGAAGAGGGTGAAGGATGAACAAGACGACTGCCGACCGTCCTCACGACGCACCCGGCTTCACACCGACTCGGTCGTTGAGGTTTGCCGCGCAGGCTACGGGCGCATACCGTCGGATCTTTGCGTCGAGCCCTGCAGCGCAGATACTTTCGCGCCCCAGCCCGGTCCGCTACAGCGGGTTCGACATGACTCTGGAGGTGAAGTCCGTCCGGTTCGAATGCGACGACGTCCTGAGTGTCACCTTGGCCCCGAGGGAAGGCATCACCCTGCCGTCGTGGATTCCCGGCGCTCACCTCGACGTCTTTCTCCCCTCGGGAAGGCAACGACAGTATTCGCTGTGCGGCGACCCCGACGACTTGACCTCGTATCGGATCGCCGTCCGCAGGATCGACGAGGGTGGGGGCGGCTCGCGCGAGATCCACGAGTCACTGAAACCCGGAATGGTCGTGGACGTACGAGGGCCGCGGAATGCTTTTCCGTTCGTCGCTGCTCCGTCGTACCTCTTTGTCGCAGGCGGAATCGGGATCACCCCGCTACTTCCCATGGTGCAACGCTGCCACCGTCGCGGAATCCCCTGGCGATTGGACTATCTCGGGCGAACTCGCACAGCGATGCCCTTTCTGCACGAGATCGAAGAGTATTCCAGTGGTCGGGTAACCATCCGACCGGACGACGAATCCAGCCCGCCGGATGTCGAAACACTGGTCTCCGCTGCAAAGCCCGGCGCAGCGGTCTACACCTGCGGACCTGCCCCGCTGATGAACATGGTGCGTGCTGCAGCTTTCGCGGGCAACCCGACCGGATCGGTGCACAGTGAGCGTTTCTCCCCACTCCCGGTGATCGACGGCAACCAGTTCACGGTGCATCTGGCGCGCACCGGTCTCACCGTCGATGTAGGCGAATCCGAAAGCACTTTGGCTGCAATACGACGCGCACTGCCTGGAGTCGCGTATTCCTGCCAACAGGGCTTCTGCGGTACGTGCAAGGTCCGGGTGCTCTCTGGGTCCGTCGATCATCGAGACACCTTGCTCACCGAATCCGAACGTGCCGATTCGATGTTGACCTGTCGATCACGTTCCACCGGTGCATCTTTGGTGGTGGACCTGTGAGGGGAAGATTCTCTCTTGCGGCAGCCGACGCAGATTTCGTCCGATCCGCGCCGCTGGTGATCACTCACCGGATCGAATCCGAAGCAACGTGTGAAAGCTTGTGGCAGACGTTGACCTCGGACGGAGCGCTCGCGTCCTGGGCGCGCGGGATCACCGGCGCCGACTGGACCTCGGCCAGACCATTCGGCATCGGGACTACGCGAACTGTGCGGGCCGGCGCTTTTGCTGCACTGAACGAGAGATTCTTCCGCTGGGACGAGGTGCACCGAATGACGTTCTACGTGGAGTCTGCGTCACTTCCGGGTTTCCAGCGCTTCGCCGAAGATCTGGTCCTGGAACCGACTTCGGCTGGAAGCCGCCTCACCTGGACGTTCGCGGTGCAAGCGCAGCCGTGGTTCGCCCCGATTCTGGCTCTGTCCCGACCGATCCTCGAACGCGTCACTCGCAGCTGGGCCGACGGCGCCGTCCACCACACACTTCAAGGAACTCCACAATGACGGCGACCGAGATCGACACGACCACACAGGCGAACGACGACACCGTGACGCAGGCAGTGCGCGACGCGCGTGCTGCTTCCGCGTGGTGGGCAGAACTGACATTCGAGCAACGCGCTCGTCGCCTGGATCGGTGGCGAGGAATCATCGCGCGTCGAGCATCCGAACTCGCCGACGTCGTGCATCGGGACATGGGCAAGCCGCACCCCGACGCGATGCTCGAAATAGCCATGGCACTCGAACATCTCGCGTGGGCGTCGAAGAATGCCCGAAAGGTACTGGGCAGGCGCAGCGTCGGTTCCAGTCTGTTGACGATCAATCAGGCCGCCTCGGTGGAGTATCGGCCTCTCGGGGTGATCGGTGTGATCGGTCCGTGGAACTATCCGGTCTTCACTCCGCTCGGTTCGCTCTCGTTCGCCCTCGCTGCCGGCAACGCCGTGGTCTACAAGCCGAGTGAGTTCGCGCCGGCAGTCGGGCAATGGTTGGTCCGAGCGTTTGCCGAGGTCGTCCCTGAACATCCTGTGCTGCAAGTCGTCACGGGTGACGGTTCCGTCGGCGCGGCACTGTGCCTGGCCGGCGTCGACAAGATCGGGTTCACCGGATCCACCGCCACCGGCAAGAAAGTCATGGCGGCCTGCGCCGAGCCCCTCACCCCGGTGTTGATGGAATGCGGCGGCAAGGACGCGCTCATCCTTGATGCCGACGGAAATGTTGGTGCCGCCGCGGACGCTGCAGTGTGGGGTGCGTTGTCCAACTCCGGTCAGACCTGTCTGGGCGTCGAGCGTGTATACGTGCACGAACACGTCTTCGACGAGTTTCTGCACAAGACAACCACTTTGGCTGCCCGAGTTCATGCGGGGCCCGACATCGAAGACAAGATCGGTCCGATCACCATGCCCTCGCAGGTCGACGTCATCCGGCGCCACATCGAAGACGCGGTATCGCGGGGTGGGCGTGTCCTTCTCGGAGGGCTCGGCTCGATCTCCGGCCAGTATGTGCAACCGACCATCATGGTCGACGTACCCGAAGACAGCCTCGCCGTCACGGAGGAAACTTTCGGCCCGACCATGACGATCACCAAGGTCGCCTCGATGGACGAGGCGGTGAAATTGGTCAATGCGTCACCATACGCGTTGGGAGCAAGCGTGTTCGGCAAGGACGGAGCGGCTGTTGCCGATCGGCTCCGATCCGGAGGAGCGTCGGTGAACTCTTACGTGATGTATGCCGCGGTTCCCAACCTGCCACTGGGTGGGGTCGGAGCATCCGGTTTCGGGCGCGTTCACGGCCCAGATGGCCTGAAGGAGTTCACCTACGCTCGTTCGACGACTCGGCAACGATTCCGTTCGCCACTACCACTGACGACGTTTCGAAGGACCGCCCGAATCGACTGGCTGGTCAAAGTTCTCATCCGCGCGCTACACGGAAGGCACTGAAGCAATGACGGGACGCTTGTCCGCAATTGCGGGAACAGTCCGCGATCTGGGCATTCCACTGCCCGGACGCCGAATCGACTACGACGTCGCCGGCAAGGTCGTTCTGATCACCGGTGGAGGGGACGGTATCGGTGCGGCGCTGGCGCGCACTCTTCACCGACGTGGGGCGACGGTGGCGCTGGTCGACGTCAACCGGAATTCGCTGGCAGCAGCGGAGCGCGCATTCGAGTCACGGCGAGTCGTGACGGTGACGGCCGATGTCCGCGATCGGGACGGCATGACCGCAGCCGTGCAAACGATCATCGAGCAGCTGGGCAGAATCGACGTCGTGGTCGCCAACGCCGGAATCACCCCTCCCCCGGCAACGTTGCGCCAGATCGATCCCGACGCCTTCGATCGTGTGCTCGACGTCAATCTCACCGGCGTCTTCAACACCGTGCATCCGACCATCGACGAGGTGATCCGCAACAGTGGGCACATCGTCGTCGTGTCATCGGCGGCGTCGTTCGCCCCCGGTTTGGGCGGCGCTTCGTACATGATCAGCAAGGCGGGTGTCGAAGCACTCGGGCGGGCACTGCGTTTGGAAGTTGCCGGCTACGGCGCCACCGCCGGCGTCGCGTACTTCGGGATGGTCGACACACAACTTGCGCGGGCAACACTCGACGACGACGAAATCGGGCGCAAACTCGACGCTCGACTACCCGGCCCCCTCCGCCATCGGATCTCCCCTGACCGTGCCGCGACAGTGATCGCCGACGCGATCGCGCGTCGCGCCGGCCGGACCCTTGCACCGGCAGCCTGGGAACCCTGGGCGTGGGGACGCGGATTCGTCAACGTCCTGGCCGACGGCTATCTGGCCAGGGACAAACAGGCACACGACCTGATCCGCGAACTCGAAGACAGAACCACCGCTGCGGCCCCGACGAATGCATCAGCCCTGACAAAGGCATCCAGGAGAACATCATGACCACGTTGTGTGCAGCCTTCCAGCGAGTGTCGGCGGTAGCGCCCGACGCGGTGGCCCTGCGAGACATCGGCGATGCGCGAACACTGACGTGGCGCGAGTACGCCGAACAGGTACGCGAGGTTGCCGCGGGATTGGCCGGAATCGGCGTGGGACACGGCGATACGGTTGCCCTGATGATGAGTAACCGCATCGAGTTCTATCCGATCGACGTCGGTGCCCAACATCTCGGCGCGACGTCCTTCTCCATCTACAACACGTCGGCACCCGAAGCCATCCGTTACATCCTCGCCAATTCCGGTGCACGGGTTCTCGTCTGCGAAGACCGGTACGTGGATACGGTCCGCCGCTCGGGCGCCACACTCGAGACGATCGTCGTCGTCGACGCGCAATCGCATGTCCACCAGCCCCGCACCGTGACCCTGGAGCAGATGAAGAATTCTGCCGCATCAGATTTCGATTTCGACGGCACCTGGCGTGCGGTGAAACCGAACGACGTCGCCACGTTGATCTACACCTCCGGCACGACAGGCAACCCCAAGGGCGTCGAGACGACTCATGCGTGCCTGTTGTTCGAAACCAACGCCGTCAGCGCAGTCCTCCCAGTCGAATTCGGTGACCGCATCACGTCGTACATGCCGTCGGCGCACATCGCGGATCGACTCACCTGCCTGTACATGCAGATGGTGTTCGGCACCCAGATCACCGTCGTACCGGATCCCGGCCAGGTGGCTGCCGCGCTCCCCGATTGTCGCCCCACGATCTGGGGCAGCGTCCCCCGCGTGTGGGAAAAGCTGAAAGTTGCCGTCGAATCGGCCGTCGCCAACGAACCGGACGATGTGCGTCGGGCTGCGTTGAAGTGGGCACTCGACGTCGGCCGCACTCGTCTCGCACACCTGCGGGCCGGTGAATCCGTCCCCGTCGAACTGGAAGCGGAGTACTCCCGAGCCGATGCGATGGTTCTCTCCACTCTGCGTGCGAAACTCGGCTTTGCCGACCTGAAGTGGGCCATTTCCGGTGCAGCGCCGATTCCGCCGGACACCTTGGCGTTCTTTTCGTCCTTGGGAGTTCCGATCTCGGAGATCTGGGGAATGTCCGAGCTGACATGCATCGCGAGCACCGCGCCGGCCGAGCCGACCAAGCTCGGAACCGTCGGAAAGCTGCTCCCAGGCATGGAAATGCGCATCGAGGCGGACGGCGAGCTGCTGGTTCGAGGCCCGCTGGTCATGAAGGGGTACCGCGGCGAACCGGCGAAGACGGCCGAAGCGATAAGCGCAGACGGTTGGCTCTCGACCGGAGACATCGTCACGGCCGACGCAGACGGATACCTCACCGTGATCGATCGGAAGAAGGAGCTGATCATCAATGCGTCGGGAAAGAACATGTCACCCGCCGCCATCGAGACAGCGGTGAAGACGTCGTCGTCGTTGATCGGTGAGGTCGTGACGATCGGCGACGGACGGAAGTTCAACACCGCATTGATCACGCTCAGCGCCGATGCCGCGGTCGAGGCGGCGCGCGCACTGGGACTTGCGGTCGACGCCGCAGTACTCGCCGAGGACGCTCGGGTCGTCGACATCGTCGCAACTGCTGTCGCCGAGGGAAACTCGCGTCTGTCGAGGGCCGAGCAGATCAAGCGATTTCGCGTACTCACCACGTTCTGGGTACCTGGTGGCGACGAGCTGACACCGACGATGAAGCTCAGGCGCAAGCCGATAGCCGAGAAGTACGCGCCCGAAATCGCGTCACTCTATGCGGATTCGATTGCAGAGGACGTTTACGAGCCGGCGCCCTGCGCATAGATCAGTGTCTCGGTGGCCTTGACCACAAAAGTAGCGGCCGATCCCGGAACCAGATCGAGCTCGGCCGCTGCGCTCGCCGTGATGTCGGCAGACAAGCCCGGCTGGCCCGCGTCGTCCTCGGCTCGGACTCTGACGACATCGCCTCGGTTTTCGATCTCCGCGATCGTTACTGCAAATGCGTTTCGGGGGCTGCCGTGCGGCGGATCCAGGTAGACCGAAACTGCTCGCGGTTCGAAGACCGCCACGGCGGCACTGCCCGCCGGTAGGTCGGTCTCCGTCCGGCCCGCAATATCCACCCCGGTCGGACTTCTGAGTACTCCGTCTCCGGTCATCGTGCCGCTACGCAAATTGATCCCGGCGATGCGTGCGGCGAAGGCACTACGCGGGCGGGTCAGAACCGTTCGTACGTCACCACGTTCGACGACCCGGCCACCGTCCACGACGACGACCGTGTCGGCCAGCGCCAGTGCGTCCAGAGCGTCGTGCGTGACGAGCACGGCCGTACGATCCCCGGTCCGGAGCACTCGGCGCAGCAACGACCGCAGCGCGGGAGCAGAGGCGACATCGAGCGCGGACATCGGTTCGTCGAGTAGAAGCAGTTCGGGTTCAGCAGCCAATGCCCTCGCCACTGCGACCCGTTGCGCTTGGCCGCCGGACAGCTGTGAAGGCCTGCGGTCAGCCAAATCGCCGGCGTCGACTGCGTCCAGCCAATGGCGGGCAGACTCGGCGGAATCGCGACGCGACCGCCCTGCACTGCGCGGCGCGAACGCCACGTTCGCAGCCGCACTGAGATGGGGAAAGAGAAGTGCCTCTTGCGCGAGTAGAGCAGTGCCGCGCCGATGCGGCGCCAACGCGACTCCCCTACCGGTATCGGTGAGAACACGGGAATTGAGTTCGATCAACCCACGCCGCGGATGATGTAGTCCGGCAACCGCCGCCAGTACCGTCGACTTACCTGCGCCGTTCGGTCCGAGGATGGCGGTCACCTCACCGGCCGCGACGTCGAACGCCGCGACGACATCGCGCTCCGGAATCTCGATGTCGACGTGGAGGCCACTCATAACGAACCCGCCGATCCGCGTCCACGCACCGCAACCACGATCACCACCGCGACCACGACCAGCACCAGCGAAAGCGCCACCGCTGCATCAGGATCGGTCTCACGCTGGAGATAGATTTCCAGGGGCAGAGTACGCGTGACCCCTTGCAGACTTCCCGCGAACGTCAGCGTTGCACCGAACTCCCCCAAAGCGCGCGCGAAAGCCAGCACTGCCCCTGACACCAGACCGGGAAGCACCAGCGGCAGAGTCACCCGACGAAGCACCGTGGTGGGGCGGGCTCCGAGCGTCGAGGCTACGGCCTCGTATCGCGTTCCCGCAGTGCGTAACGCACCTTCGAGACTGACGACGAGGAACGGCAGCGCCACAAACGTCTGCGCCAGAACCACCGCGGTTGTCGAGAATGCTATCTGGATGCCGAGCACTTCCAACTGCTCACCGATCAACCCTTTGCGGCCGAACGTGTACAGCAAAGCGATACCGCCCACCACGGGCGGCAGAACCAGCGGGAGCAGAATCAACGATCGAAGAACTGACAGTCCCCGAAAGCGGCTGCGTGCCAACACCGCCGCCATCGGTACCCCGAACAGAATGCACAACAGCGTGCTCATCGCCGCTGTCTTCAAACTCAGTTTCAGCGCGGCAACCGACGATTCGGAAGTCACGAGTTCCCAGAACTGCGACCACTGCACGGTGGCAAGCATCGCGGCCAAGGGAGCGATGACAAACGCCCCGCCGATCAGCGCGGGGAGGTAAATCCATACCGGCAGCCCGAGCGGGGCGCGGACTGCCGGTCGTAGGCGTGTCACGGAGCAGCGAATCCCGCGTCACTCAGAACTGCCAGGCCCTTGGGCCCCTTCACAAGGTCGACGAACTTCGTTGCCGTTTCCGAATTCTTCGAATCCTTCAGCACCACGATCTGGTACAGGTTGACCACCGTGGTGGCTTCCGGGAACGCTACGGTCTGCACCTTGTCGCCGGCGGACTTCGCGTCGGTGACGTAGACGATGCCGGCATCGGCCTGCCCGGACGTCACCTTGTTGAGAACGTCCGTCACCGAGGATTCCTCACTGACGGGCGAGAGGGTCTCACCGGTGGCCGTCTCGACCTTCTTCGTAGCCGCACCACAAGGGACCTGCGGAGCGCAGATCACCAGTTGCGTCCCGTCCTTCGTCAGGTCGGCGAAGGACGCGATGCCCTTCGGGTTGCCGGGCGGCACAACGATCGTCAAGGTATTGCTCGCGAAGTCCGACGGCGACCCCGCGACGACGCCGGCATCGGTGGCCTTGGTCATGTTGGCGGCATCGGCCGAGGCGAACACGTCAGCCGGTGCACCCTGCGTGATCTGGGCGACGAGATCCGATGACCCGGCAAAGCTGAAAGTGACCTTGGAACCGGGGTTCTCGGACTCGAACTCAGTACCGAGTTCGGTGAAGCTGTTCTTCAGTGACGCCGCCGCGAAGACGGTGATGCTTCCCGTGGCACTCTCGCTCGAGCTTGTTGTGGTCGGAGCAGCCGACGACGTCTCCGACGACGAATTGTCGGAGGAACTACAACCAGTCACCAGGGCAAGCGAAAAAGCGCCTGCTGCAACAAGTCCGACTACACGCTTCACGGATTTCCTCCAGTATGTTCAGTACTACGGTGTTTGCAGAGTTGCCAGGTTTTCAGAGTTACGGCGTTTCAGGGTTACGGCGTTTCAGGGTTACGGCGTTTCGACGATGACCGTGGTGGCCTTCACGATTGCGACGCCGATACTCCCGACCTCGAGTCCGAGCTCCCGAACCGCGTCGGTACTCATCAACGAGACGACGGTGAAGGGCCCGCACTGCATTTCGACCTGTGCCATCACCTTGTCGGTGACGACCTTGGTGACGAGACCGGCAAACCGGTTGCGGGCCGAACTCGCGCCCGTCAGCGGATCGGCCGGAGCGGGTCCGGCGTTGGACCGGGCGAAGCCCGCCAACTCGGCGCCGTCGATGACCTTGCGGCCGGAGTCGTCCGTCGTCGCGGTGAGAAGCCCACCGTCGACCCACCGTCGAACGGTGTCGTCACTGACACCGAGCAGACCGGCAGCTTCGCGGATTCGAATGTTGGGCACCAGGTGATCGTAGGTCGCAAGTGCGGACCTAACAAGCCGAAATACTCCGCAGATGCGTGAACTAGTCAATCCTGATCACGTATCTGCGGAGCATTGTCGATAGTTGCCGTAGACGGGTCAGCGCATCATTCTTCGGCCCAGGGCACGCGACAGGAGTCGGTGCTGAACCCTTGCTCGGTGATCCCCAATGCCGAATACATCCGGGCGCGCATGTTTTCGAGCCCGATCTGATAGGTCAGTTCCACGACGCCCGCCCGCCCGAACCTGCGCTCGAGATCCGCGACCTGCTCGTCCGTCACTCCGTTCTCCCCGTGGGGGTCACCGGTCATGGCATCGGCGTAGGCGATCGCGGCCCGCTCGTCCTCGCTGTACTTCGGTGAATCGCGGTAATTCGCGATCCCTTTCAGCTTGTCGATGTCCAAACCGTCCAGGCGCGAGAGCATCGTCCCGAAGTCGACACACCACGAGCAGCCGACGGTCCAGGCGACGCGATAGACGGCCAGTTCACGAATGTTCGACGGCAGCACCTTCGACGCCTTCTGCACGGCCATCTCGTGACGGGCAGCGGCGACGAACAGTTTGCGGTGGTTGGCCAGGACGGCGAAGGGCTCGGGAACTTCGTCGTATTGCCTGGCGGCGAATTTGTATGCTACTTTGATCAACGGACTGGCTTCTGACGGTGTCACTGCGGGAATGCGAGTCATGGCAAGCCTCCGTTTGTTCTGGGGCACCGGATTCGATGCTCTCTACAGAGTTGGACGACGGCGGCGATTCAAACGTGACAAGCGCCGCGCCCGAGCGGATGTGAGGATGCGGTCTCAGCCGACTAAGCTGCAAAGATGCCTTCGACGCCCCGCAACCGCACCGTCTCGCGTCTGCAGCCGTTCGCATCCACGATCTTCGCCGAGATGACAGCGTTGGCCACCCTTCACGACGCGGTCAACCTCGGTCAGGGCTTTCCGGATACCGACGGTCCTGCGGCCATGCTCGAAGTAGCGCGGCGAGCCATCGCCGAGGGCGTCAACCAATACCCACCCGGCACGGGCATGCCCGTGCTGCGGCAGGCCATTGCCGAGGATCGGCGCGTCCGCTACGGACTCGACAGTGACCCCGACTCCGAAGTTCTGGTCACCGTCGGCGCCACCGAGGCGATCAGTGCTGCGATTCTCGGACTGGTCGAACCCGGCGAAGAAGTAGTGCTGATCGAGCCGTACTACGACTCCTATGCAGCATCTGTCGCATTGGCAGGCGCTGTGCGTCGCACAGTTCCGTTGGTAGCCGCGGGAGACGGATTCGCGGTCGATCTCGATGCATTGCGCGGTGCGATCACCGCCAAGACGAAGATGTTGATCGTCAACAGTCCTCACAACCCCACCGGCACCGTGTTCACCGATCACGAACTTCGAGCGATCGCCGAACTCGCGTGCGAACGCGACCTGATCGTGTTGAGTGACGAGGTCTACGAGCACTTGGTCTTCGACGGCCTCACCCACACACCGATGGCGTCGCTCCCGGGCATGCGTGAGCGCACCGTCACGGTGTCCAGTGCCGCAAAGACTTTCAATGTCACCGGCTGGAAAACCGGCTGGGCGATCGGCCCCCGCGAACTCATCGACGGTGTTCGCGCAGCCAAGCAGTTCATGTCGTTTGTCGCCGGTGCACCATTTCAACCTGCCGTTGCGTATGCGCTGACCAACGAACAACCGTGGGTGGTCGAGCTTCGGCAGAGCCTGCAAGGCAAACGGGACGTACTCGGCAAAGCACTGACCGAAGCCGGTTTCACCGTGCATTCCGGCGGTGGCACGTACTTCCTTCTCGCAGACATCAGGCCGTTGGGTGAGACCGACGCGGGAGATTTCTGCCGCGAGCTTCCCGAGCGTATCGGCGTCGCAGCCGTACCGGTCGACGTGTTCGCGGACAACCGCGACGATTGGAAGCACCTGGTGCGCTTCGCCTTCTGCAAACAGGATCACATTCTGTCCGAAGCAGCGCGCCGTCTCCACCTGCTCCAAGGAGCAGCACACCCATGACAGCGCGGACAATCCCAGCCGCATTCGTCCACCGCTACCTCGCGTTCTCGCCGGACAATCACGTCGATTTGTCGGGTGCACTGCGAACTGCCGGGATCGACCTCGAGACTTTGTCCGACCCTCGCGCCCGACTCACCCCGACACAGGTCACCACCTTCATCCAATCCACTTGGCAGATCACCGACGACGAATTGTTCGGCCTCGGATCAGCTCCGGTCCCCCGCGGCACTTTCCGATTGATCTGCCTGACGCTGATCCACTGCCCAGATCTCGGATCGGCCTTCGATCGAATGTCCGACGTGATCCGCGCACTGCCGGCGCTCGCCCCACTGTCGATCGAGAAGGGCGAGGAAAGCACTCGGGTGAGTTTTGCCGTCCGAGCTCGCGAAGGTATCGCCGAACCTGATGTAGCAGAACGTGTTACCACCGATTTCGTCCTGATATTGCTGCACCGCTTTTCCGCGTGGCTGATCGGGAAACGCGTCCGCCTGCGGGCCGTCGAATTTCCTTACTCGGCACCGGATGCGCGGTTGGCGCAAGACTACGACTACATCTTCGGAGCACCCGTCACCTTCGGCGCGCAGCGAGCGGCACTGGAGTTCGACAACTCGGCAATGCGTGCACCGATCATCCAAACCGAGGAGACATTGGAGGAGTACCTCCGAGAATCTCCGATTCAGCTCATGTCCGAACGCGATTACGACAGCACTGCGTCGGCGCAGGTGCGACGGGTCCTGGAACTCGGGGTGAAGGGTCGAACCTCCACCGCCGAGGAGATCGCCGAGATGCTCTCGATCAGTGTTCCCCACCTGCGTCGACTACTGCGGCGCGACGGAACATCACTGAATCAGCTGCGCGAGGAAGTACTCCGCGACGTAGCCATCGCCGGTCTGCGACGCGGAGAATCCGTCGAAGTACTCTCGGCGCGATTGGGATTCTCCGAACCCAGCGCCTTCCGTCGGGCCTTCAAACGATGGACCGGCGACACTCCGAGTTCGTACCGCTAGCTGACACAGAACTCGTTTCCCTCGGGATCGGTCATCGTGATCCACACACTCGGCCCCTGTGCTCCTCGATGCAGGATCGTCGCTCCGACCTTCTCGAGTTGCGCTGCGACATCCTCGCGCTTGTCCCCCACTCGTATGTCGAAATGGAGTCGGTTCTTCACCGTCTTCGATTCCGGAACCAGTTGGAAGAGAACGCGGGGACGTTCAGGATGCTCCGGATCGCTGATGGCCGCGCCTTCGCGCCAGACGAGGACTCCCTCGAAGGTCGTGGTGTCGGATTCCTTGGCGTGACCAGCGGCAACGAGGCCCCTGATGAAGTCTTCGTCGCTAGGCTCCGCTGCCCACCCGAGTGCTGCGGCCCACCACTTCGCTTGTTCGTGCGGGTGCGCCGAATCTACTGTGACTTGAAATTCGTATCCCATGTTCCGACGTTAACGCCGACCACCGACACGTGGCGCAGGTTCGGGTGAGCCCGGGCGTCAGTCGACGCTCTTGATGGTCTTCATGGTGATCAGCGACGTCACCCTCGAGACAGCCGGAAGCCCGCTGAGCTTGGTGACCATGAAGTTCTCGTACGTCGCGAGATCCTTCACCGCGACGCGGATGAAATAGTCGGGAATTCCGAACAGTCGCCGACACTCGATCACTTCGTCGAACGCCGCGACCTGGGATTCGAAGTCTTCGATGGTGGCCTGGTCATTGACTCCGATCTCGGCGGTGACGATCACCTGAAATCCTCGACCGAGCGCTTCCTGACTGACGATCGCCCGGTATCCGGTGATGATTCCGTCGGCTTCGAGCTTTTTCACGCGGCGCAGGCAAGGCGAGGGCGTCAGACCCACCAGATCGGCCAATTCGGTGTTGGTCAAACTAGAGTCCTGACGAAGGTGAAACAAAATTGCGTCATCCATGGCATCCATCGCACTATTATTGCGCACTGTTCACTATGTGGGCATTATGAGCAATCGATCACCTCGATCTTTGTTATAGATTTGCGTCGTGATCGAACCAGCATCGTCGACGGCCGCAACTGCCGTCGAACTCCCGCCGCGAACTCCGGCGTGGCGGCACGCCTTCCAGCTGTCGCTGCCGGTCGGATTCGGCCTGCTCCCACTCGGGATCGCACTCGGCGTTCTTGTGGTCCAACAGGGCCTCAGTCCTTGGTGGGCAGTCGCTTTCACCTCGCTGATCTACGCAGGATCGCTGGAGTTTCTCGCCGTCGGAATGGTCGCGGCCATGACACCACTGCCGTACGTCGCGCTGACCGCACTGCTGGTCAACTTTCGACATGTCTTCTACGCCTTGAGTTTTCCGCTGGAAAAGATTCGAAATCCCTTCGCTCGCTTCTACAGCATGTTCGCACTGACCGACGAGGCCTACGCGATGTCGGTGACTGCCGATCCCCGGGCGCTCACCGGTCGCACCATCGTCTACTCGCAGCTGTACCTGCACGCCTACTGGATCGGTGGTGCGGTTCTGGGCGCGACTGCAGGGCAGTGGATTCCGGACTCGATCGTCGGTCTCGACTTCGCCCTGACCGCGCTGTTCGTCGTCCTCTCGATCGAAGCGATTCGTGCACAGAACGGATTCGCGGTGCCGGTCGCCGCGGTCACCTGCGCTCTGGTCGCCCGGCTAGCAGCGCCGGAGCACATGCTGCCAATTGCGATGGGCGCCTTCGTGCTCTTCCTGATCGGCCGCTTCGTCTACGACTCACGAAAGGCGAAGATCGATGCCTGACACCTCGTACATCTTTGCCGCCGTCGCCGTCATGGCCGTGGTCACCTTCGCGCTGCGGGCGATACCGTTTGCCGCGCTCATGCCACTGCGCTCCTCCGCCTTGGTCGGCTACCTCGGCATCTACATGCCGGCAGGCATCATGTTGATCCTCGTCATGTATTCGCTCAAAGGGGTGTCGATCACCGCCCCTTCTCACGGCCTACCCGAACTGATTGCAGTGTGCGCCACGATCGCCGCGCACCTGTGGCGAAAGAATGCCGTCCTGAGCATCGTCGTCGGAACGACGATCTACGTCGCGCTGGTCAACACCGTGTTCGCCTGAGCATTTCCCATCGACGAGCAAAATATCTTTACTCCCGAATGGGCAATTTGTAACCTCCAGGCGCTTATCTGAACAGTTGAACACTTATACGATTTCAGTAGTGTGGCCGCCGGCCGCGACTGAAAGATCGGTGAGGTTCGATGTCCACGACAATGACCACGACGGGCACTCGAATCGCCGGTGCCTGGCACAGTCTGGATCGAGGCCAGCGTCGAAGCATCATCGGGATGACCGTCACCGTCGTTGCACTCAACGTCGTCGGGTGGGCAGTTCTTCTCGGTCTGGTCGTGCCCGGCCACTACACGATCGAAGGCAGTGTCTTCGGCATCGGACTCGGTGTCACGGCGTACACGCTCGGCATGCGCCATGCGTTCGACGCCGATCACATCGCCGCTATCGACAACACCACTCGGAAGTTGGTGGCGGACGGCAAGAAACCGATGTCCGTCGGGTTCTGGTTTTCGCTCGGACATTCGACCATCGTCTTCGTTCTCGTCGCCCTGTTGGCTTTGGGTGTGCGGCAACTGGCCACCAGCCTTTCCGACGACAACTCCGATCTGGAGAAGTGGACCGGCTTGTTCGGCACCACCATTTCCGGCACGTTCCTGATCTTGATCGGAATCCTGAACCTCGTCTCTCTCATCGGGATTCATCGGGTGTACACCAAGTACAAGGCCGGAACCTTTGACGAGGAACAACTCGAAAAGGAACTCGACAACCGCGGTGCCCTGAACAAGATCCTCGGCCCGGTCATGAAGATGGTCCGCAAGCCCTGGCACATGTACCCGGTCGGCCTACTGTTCGGATTGGGATTCGACACCGTCACCGAAGTCGGACTTCTGGTGATCGCCGGCGGCGCGGCGGCGACGGGGCTCCCGTGGTATTCGATCCTCGTCCTACCGATACTCTTCTGCGCCGGGATGTCGCTTTTCGACTCCATCGACGGATCGTTCATGAACTTCGCCTACGGTTGGGCGTTTGCCCAACCGGTGCGAAAGATCTACTACAACATGGTGATCACGGGGCTCTCGGTGGCAGTAGCCCTGTTGATCGGGACCCAGGAAATCATCTCGATCTTCACCGACAAACTCGACATCCACGACGGCGTTCTCGGCGCAATCGGAAACCTGGATCTCGGCGCAATGGGCTTCATCATCGTCGGACTCTTTGTCGCCACCTGGCTGATTGCTCTACTCGTGTGGCGGTACGGCCGCATCGAGGAACGGTGGCAGGCGCAGTCCGGTGTAGCAGTAGCACGACGAGCGGCAGCGGACGAAGCGATGTGAGTCCGACTCGGTCTACGCGGGAATCATGGGCCACCCGAAAGCGAATAGCTGATGTACGTCTCGCCCCATTTCAGGTACGCACTCGACGTCGCCTGGCCGCGGATCTGGTCGTTCTGCCACTGGTAGACAGCGCGCCACGGAAATACGGAACTCACTCGTTCCAAGGTGTACTGCTCACTGTGGCCTTGCGCGTATCGCTCTTCGATATCTTGACGAGTGTGCGGCGGGAAATTGCTGATCAGATAGGTCCGTCCGAGAGACTCTATGCGTCCCGGCGGCGCAAAGACATCAGCGCTGCGATAAGTGAAGGCCAAATACAGATAGGCCGCCACCACAATCGTTGCCAGCGCTAACACGCCAATCTTGAATGCACGTCGGAGCGGGGTCGGCATGGCTCACAGTACAACGGGCGGAATTGCCCCCTGGTCGATCAACCGAAATGGGCAGAGGTCGCAGACTCGACTGCCCACGTGATTCGCAATCCAATTCACTTGTCGGGCATGTTCAGCGGCTTACACTTACTTATCGGAAGGCGCATCCTGCGGAGTTGGTGAGATGCAATAGTGGAGCCTGCATGGCCGGGTCCGCACCCCACCGAATTCCTGCGGCCCAACCCGCCGTCGGGCGAGAGCGGTGAAATCGTCGGCAACCAAGCTGCGGCTACGTACTCAGCCTCGCTCGACAACCCCGCCGCACTGTGGAATGTCGGTGGCACGGTGGAGTGGCTGGTTGTCGATCCGCTTCGGTGAATACGCGAGCAGGGCCGTAGAGCACCGTGGCTCGGCGTCATTGCTGGGCGTCACGCACAAGCAGCGCGGCTTGCACGCGGTTTGTGGTCTGCAACGCGGCCAAGATGCGACTGACGTGAGCTTTGACCGTGCTCTCCCGCATACCGAGCTCCTGCGCAATCTCTGCGTTGGTATCCCCGCGAGCGAGGAGGTCGAGGACGTCCCGTTCGCGGGGCGTCAAAGACTCGATGCGTTGGCGGGCATTTGTTGCCGCCTTCGTATCGGTGCGGTGGTAGCGGTCGATAAGTCGCCTGGCGGCGTTGGGGTGCAAGATGGCCGATCCCGCAGCCACAGTGTGGACCGCGCGCACTATTTCGCCGGGAGCAGCGTCCTTGAGCAGGAACCCATCGGCGCCCGCAGCCACTGCTTCGTAGACGTATTCGTCGAGATCGAAGGTGGTCAGAGTGATAATTTTCGGCGGATGCGGCAGAGCGCGGAGCCTCGAGATCGCCGCGATGCCGTCCATTCTCGGCATACGGATATCGACCAACGCAACGTCGATCCGGTGAGCGGTAGCCTTCTCGATTGCTTCGATGCCGTCGGATGCTTGCGCAGCGACCTCGATGTCGGGGTCGTCGACAAGTAAGTCCGTGAGGCCGAGTCGAACAAGTGCGTCGTCGTCGACGATCATTACGCGGATCATTTTTCCTGCCAATCTTGTTCGACCGGATGGGGGTGTGGAATTCGAGCTGAGACTCGCCACCCGCCTTCGTCGGTGGGGCCCGCTTCGAATTCACCTACCAGCGCGAGCACTCGCTCACGGAGTCCGACCAATCCGTAGCCGGAGGGGGCTGCATCCGAGGATGCCGACCCGAGCGTGTTGTCGACCGACACGGTAGTCACAGGTGGTCCGTAGGCGAGGCGGACGGTGACCGAACCGCCTACCGCATGTTTACGCGCATTGGTCATCGACTCCAAGACGATGCGCTGTACAGCGAGCTGATGGGCGACAGGGGCGTCAGCTGAGGTGCCATCGACTACGAGCGTGACATCTTGCCCGGCCGCGCGTGCTTGTTCGGTCAGGTCGTCGACATCTACGAGAACCGGTCGAGTCGGCAGATCTTCAGGGGATTCGTGAAGGGCCCCGAGAAGGTCTCGCAGATCGGACAATGCTTGCGTGGATGCGTTGCGTAACAGAGTAAGTCGATCACCGATCGGAGCGGGGAGGGTCGCCGATTTGGCCTCGAGAACACCGGAGTGCAGAGCGATGATGCTCAGACGATGCGCGAGAACGTCGTGCATCTCCGCTGCGATCCGGGCCCGTTCCTTGGCGCGCGCCCGGTCCTCCCCCAGACTCCGTTCGTGCTTGAGACGCGCGACTTCGTCGTTGAGCACCGCGATCCTTTTCCGGCGGTGTCCGACCCACATTCCCGCCAGCATCGGCAACGCGAGAATGATGATCATCGCGGATATCTCGATTGCCTGTGGAGTGGCCTGAGCAGGCGCGAATGCTGTCACCGCGATCGCGATTGCACTGAAGAGCAGGGCGATGTTCGTGCGCCGCTGGACTGTAAGATCGAACAAGACCAACGCCAGCAGCGGCAGAAGAACCCAGCCGAAAATGCCGGTTGCAGCCGTAATCACCACTGGGGCGACGTACCAGGGGACTCTCTGCCAAGCGATCAATGCCCCGGCAACTGCCGCGACGACGATCCCGGGAACCCGATATCCGCTGTCGAGAGATGACGCACAGTTCTGGATAGCGGTCGCGGTGAACACCGCGACGATGACGAGACGCCCCGTTGCACGGACGGTCGAGTTCTCAGCCCAGGTCATGCCAATGACAGTAGTTGTCACAGCTCCCGATTGACCCCGACGATGGGAGCCCACGACCCCCGACTTTCGTCGGGGTATACCGTCGTCGATCGGCCGATTCTCCTGCTCACCGATATTCGTAGCGTCGAATCCGTGAATGACAAACCCCGCTCCACTCGATCTGTCCGCCCCGGAGTCAATTCTTCCGCCATGTTCCTACGCGAGGCGTTCGACGGTTTCCGCGACGTCGGCGCCGTCGCTCCGAGCAGCATCTCACTTGCCCGGGCGATGACTGCACCGGTTACCCGATTCGACGGTCCGCGCACTGTCCTCGAGGTCGGAGCAGGGACGGGCCCGATCACAACGGCGCTGCTCGACCGGCTCTCGCCGACCGACAGACTCGATGTCGTCGAAACGAATCCGCGCTTCGCAGCTCGATTGCGCGAGCTCACTCGCGACGCCCATAGATTCGGTGGGCCGCGCACGCATGTCCACGAATCACGAATTGAATTGATGAAAAATGACATTCGCTACGACGCGATCGTTTCCGGACTACCGTTCACCAATTTTGCGCCTGGCACGGTGAGGGACATTCTCACGCGCTACGACGAACTTCTCACAGGTGGAGGGTGTTTGACGTACTTCGCCTACCGGGGCACTCGTCGACTGCGTTCGGTGACCGCTGCACGGGAATCAGTGCGTCGCCACCGCCAGGTCGAGGAGCTTCTCACCGAATACCGACAACGATTCACCGTGGACTGCAAGACAATCTGGGCGAACCTTCCGCCCGCCCTGGTGTGGGAACTGTCTCGTGAAGTCCTACCGAACCCCGCCCCGACTGATCCCCAGGTGAACGCGTGATCGATCTGGTTGGGCTGCTGGGACATGTACCCGCTTATGGTGCCTACGCGCTGGTCGGCACTGCGGTCCTGGCCGAGTCCGTTCTTCTTGTCGGCGCTCTTGTCCCCACGTTCACACTTCTGGTGACAGGTGGCGCAATGGCCCGGTACGGGCACGTCAATCTGGCGGTTCTCATCGCAATCGCCGCCATGGCAGTCGTGGTCGGTGACTTCCTCGCCCACCGCACCGGGCGCTCGCTTCACCGGCGTCCCTTCAGCGAGAGGCTCTTTCGCCGCGTCCCCACTCGGTTACTGCGACGAGCCGAGGCACTGATCCTTCGACACGGCGGCCCTGCTGTGTTGGCAAGTCGATTCATCCCGGTCGTGCGAACACTGACTCCCCACCTCGTCGGGATGTCTGATCTGTCGTACCGCAAGATGGCTCCGTACAGCACGGTCGGTGCCCTCGTGTGGGCGACAGCCGAGACAACCCTCGGGTACATGACCGCCGCATCACTCCATCAGATCACGACGTTCGGGGCCCCGTTTCTTGTCGCAATTGCCGCACTGACGGCCGCCGCGGTGGTCGGAGCAAGATGGGTGATCCTTCGCAGCAGATCGAGAGCGCGGGTGTTACCTGGTTGGTCCCGTGCGTACTCTTGCGGAAGCACCTTCTGCGAGCGCTCGGCGCAGGCTGGGCGCCACCGCATGCAGGAGGACATCGATCATTCGGATCGCAGACGACGTGATGTGAGTTCAGTTCCGCGACAACGCTGCACAGAACTCTCCGGGTTGGTCGACATGCAACCGCAACCCATCGATCAGAGTGGAGCCAGATCCCTTCGACAGCCGTTTCGGGAGCGTGACCGAGACGGGTCGGTCGAAGCCGACGTCCACGACAGTGCCGTCGGGCCCCGGTAGAACCAGGCAGTCGTCGACAATCGCATTTGCCGTCTCACCGAATCTTCGGACCATGCTCACCCGCGAAATCCGTGATCGGTCCACCTCGACGCGTATACCTGCGCCTGATCGAAACACCGCTGTTCGAGGTGACACGAGATGCGGGCGCACGACACGTCCGGCAAGCCACCCACCGATCGCGATCAGCGACAACACCGTTGCGATGAGCAGCACGATGCGGAGCCAAGGCCATGGAACCAGGAAATGAATCGCTACGGCCTCGATCACACTCGCCGCTGCAAATGCCACCGGTATCGACATGGTCCCCCTCGAGTAGCCGAAAGTCGCTGTATCGCTGGAACCTCCGTCAACCCGACCTCTCGCGAGTAACCACAATGTTCGGATCATGAACTTCCTCCAGACATGAGACGTGCTGCGACGCGCACGACCACTTCCCGTTGCGCCGGATCAGGCACCAGATCTGCGATCCCGACCGAGACGCCCACACCTGCAGATTCTCCGTCCGTGGGCACGTCGCCGAGGACTTCGGCCAGCGATTCCTCCAACTCGCACGACAAGTTCGCGATCTCGTATGCGGCCTCGGTAACCTCGCGCCCAGCCAGTGCGGCGAAACGGCGGTACAGATCGACGATTCGCTTCCGGTCACTCTCGTCGGACAGCAATCGCGTAGCCGTGGAGAACAGTTCATGCGGCGCAGTTCCCGAGATCGCCACCAATTCCCACATGTCGCGTTCACGCTCGAAGACATGCCGAACCGAATCCGTCGGGGACGACGCGATCAACTCGTCGAACGCAGACAGCAACTCCACCGGAAGCGGCGAGACCACCCGGCCGGCACCTCGCGCCGAGAGCATTTCCTCGAGGCGCACTCGCTGGTCTGCGAGGACGCGCTGCTTCCGGTCTATCTCCGCGATCAGGGAAGAAAGATCTTCGGCGAAGTCGTCCGGTTCTCGTGCATCGATCGGTTCCGGCTCGATCATTGCGGCAATGGAGCCGAGTGGAATGCCGGCGGCAGAGAGCCAACGAATGCGCATCAGCCTGACCAGATCGGGTAGTTCGTACGTTCGGTATCCATTGGACAGCCGTCTCGGCTCAGCCAGCAGGCCCAGGCGGTGATAGTGCCGAACGGTCCGTGGGGTGGTGCCTGCCGCCCTGGCCACGTCGCTGATTCGCATACGAACAGCATCAACTATGACGCTACGTCATAGTCAATATTCGGCACGCCGGGCCACGGGCCCAAGGTCCTGTTCTAGCGGCCAGGAGTTTCGCGGACGAATTTCGCGGGTATTGATCCCTTGCGGCGGCGATTTCCAGAGCGAGGGGTCAGCCGCGCAAGGTCTGCCCCCGGCTGTCACTCGCCGGGCGGCGGGCCGCCAAAACCAGCGGGGCCGGCGAAACAATCTGTGCCAGGCGATGATTTCGATGCAAACGACACGAATCGACACCATCCTGATTCTGATCGTCGGGACGGCCATCGGGCTGATCGTATGGTTGGCCACCCGGCAACCGATCGCTTCGATCGGGCTCGGCCTGGCTACCGTCGTCATCTGCTGGATCTCGTGCTCGATGATCCACGGCTTCCCTCAACGATCGTCCAAGCACTTGCATCCGAACGACGACCCGGAACGCGATTCTCCGAAGCGGAGATGACTCCGGCCCCCGCACCGAGCAGTGAGTGGTTCACCTGTCGCAGGTGAACCACTCACTCCGGTCAGGTGATCAGACCTCGTCGGGTCGCCACGTCGCGACGGCCCAGATCACAGCGACGTCGAGAGCGATGATCACGATCGACCACAGCGGGTAGTACGGCAACCACAAGAAATTGGCCACGATCGAGAGGGCCGCGATCACGAATGCCATCCCGCGAGCCCAGGTCATCCCCACGAACAACCCCAGGGAGACCGCAATGCCGATGATTCCGAGCACGATGTGGATCCAACCCCACGTCGTGACGTCGAATTCGAAGGTGTAGTTGACTCCGACGACGAGGAGATCGTTGTCTGCGAGAGCCGCGATGCCTTGCAGTAATGCGACTACGCCGGCAACGAAGAGCAGGCATGCGGCCGCCACCGTCGTCCCGATGGCAAAGCCCTGTCGGACAGGATGGTTCGCATGTGATTGGCGCGGAGCAGTCATGGCGTCCCCTTCATCGGCGAAATAGCGTGAGAACAGTATTCAAAGGTTCACACCGACGGACATCACCCAGCAAGGATGAACAGCCGTCCAGCACCGCAATTGAAATTCATGGGAACATACGTTCGATTACGGTGTACTGTTGTGCCCATGACCGCCACGATGCAACCGTCTCTGTTCGACAACGGTGACCTCGGCGTTTCTTTGGCCGAACTCGACGGCACCGTGCAGCGACGCATTCTCACCGCCGGCGCCTGGGTCGACCATCGCCCTGCCTGGTTGACCGGGTCCGCGACCGTGTTCGACAACCTGGAGGCCACGGTCCCGTGGCGCTCCGAACGGCGTCAGATGTACGACCGCGTTGTCGACGTACCTCGGCTGGTGTGCTTCTATGCAGAAAACCAACCGCTGCCGGACGCACTTCTCGCCGAAGCCAAGGATGCGCTGAGCAGGCACTACTTCAACGAACTCGGCGAGCCCTTCGCCACGTCGGGGCTGTGTTTCTATCGTGACGGTTCCGACAGCGTTGCCTGGCACGGGGACGACACGGGACGAAGCCGCACCGAGGACACAATGGTTGCCATCCTGTCTCTCGGTGCCGCTCGCCCGCTCCTTCTGCGCCCCCGCGGGGGTGGCGAATCGATCCGGTTCAATCTCGGTCACGGCGATCTACTCGTGATGGGCGGATCTTGCCAACGAACCTGGGAACACTGCGTCCCCAAGAGTGCGAGAGCCCTCGGGCCGAGAATCAGCGTTCAATTCCGCACTCGCGGAGTCAGATAGCGTCGCGAAGCTCGTCTCGAAGCGCCTTCCGATTGAGCTTGCCGACGGCGGTCTTCGGAACCGATTCGGCGAAAACTACCCGACGCGGTTTCTTGTACGACGCCAGTCGCTCGCCGACGTGCGCCACCAATGAGGCTTGGAGTGAGTCGTTTTCGACGGTCCCGTCCTCGAGGACAACCACCGCCGTGACGGCCTCCACCCACTTGGCGTCTGCGGTGCCCACCACGGCAACCTCACGAACAGCAGGATGCGTCAGGAGTGCGTCCTCGACTTCACGGGGATAGACGTTGTATCCGCCGCTGATGATCATGTCCGACGCTCGGTCCTTCAAGAACAGGAATCCCTCGGCATCGAACTGGCCGATGTCACGTGTGTGGACCCAACCGTCTTCGGTGAAGGTGTCAGCATTCAGTTCCGGTGCATTGAAGTATCCGGCGATCGCAGATGGCGAGCGAATCACGATTTCGCCCGGTTCTCCCTGCGGCACTTCGTTTCCCTCACCGTCGAGCAGCCTGATCTCGACGTCGATGGCCGGCTGACCGCAGGACAGCAGGCGATCTTCCGTGTGATCTTCGGGCCGTAGGACTGCGATACACAGCGGTGCCTCGGTCTGCCCGTAGTACTGCAGAAAACGGTGTTGCCCCCAAGCCTGCATTGCCCGTTCGATGGTGGCCAGCGGCATCGGCGACGCACCGTAGATCACGGATTTCAGACTCGAGATGTCTGCGGTCGCGAAATCAGGGCGTTCGAGAAGCATCTGAATCATCGTCGGCACCAGATTGATTGCGGTGGCACGATGCTCGGTTATCGAGCTCAAGAACGTCGAGGGATCGAATCCAGGAAGAATGACGGTCTTACCGCCGCGGAGCCAGAACGGAAGCACGAAAACACCGCTGGCATGGATCAGCGACGCCGCGTGCAGCATCGTGTCGTCTCGAGTTGCAGGAAGCAGATTGAGCAGTACGTTGCGGCAGATACCGGCGTAACTACGTTGAGTGTGCTGCGCAGCCTTCAGCGTTCCGGTAGTCCCAGAGGTGAACAAAGTCAGGATCACGTCGTCAGGAGCCACCTCGACGTCCGGGGTGTCCGAAGGCATGCTCTGCGCCTGGTCGAGCAAGGAGCTCTGTCCCGCCGCATCCGTTTCCAGACCGATGAATGTCCGATCGGGGAACCGGGCGGACAGTTCCGCGGCCCGGTCTGCGAGGTCACGACCGAAGACGACGTGCGAGCTGTCGGTGTCCTCGAGCATCCGCGCATGCTCGTCGAGCGACAGTCGCGAATTGAGTGGAACCCGGTTGACGCCGGCTTTCACACAGGCAAAATCGACAGGCACGCTGGCTAGAGAGTTGTTGATCAGCAACGCAATCCGCGCGCCGCGCCCGATACCGAGCGCAATGAATGCGTGTGCCAATCGGCTGCTGAGTTCGTCCACTTCCGTGAACGTCATCGATCGATCGCCGAAGACGACGGCCGTTCGCGGGCCGTGCTGTCGCGCGCCACGGACGATCAGGTCTCTGGTTATGGGCATCATGGTTCAGTTTCCTCGTTCGAATTCCGGTTGTTCTCGAATCGGCCGTGCCGGCCGGCGCCCGCGGCGAACGCAGCAGCGCCGCGCACACCTTCAGCGATGACAATGGGATTTCCTGCAACGCCCTCGGCGCGCAGTGCTTCGGCAAGTGGTAGATCAAAAGATCGATAGGCCGACGCGCGATCCGCGAGCATGCAGAGTTGAGGGAAAGCGGTCAGCTGGTGTGCAAGCTCCTTGGCAGCCTGAAGTGATTGCCCCACGGGAACAACACGATTGGCAAGTCCGAAGGACAGCGCCTCCAGAGCGTCGACCGGGCGACCGGTCAAGATCATGTCGAGCGCTCGCCCCTGCCCGACGATTCGCGGCAGACGCACGGTCCCACCGTCGATGAGGGGAACTCCCCAGCGTCGGCAGAAGACTCCGAAAACGGAATCTTCCTCGCAAATTCTCAGATCCGCGAGCAAGGAAAGCTCGAGCCCTCCGGCCACCGCGTATCCGCTGACCGCAGCGATCAACGGTTTGGACAACACCAACCGACTCGGCCCCATCGGCCCGGTGCCGCCACCTTCGGGATGCAACTCGTGCACTCGGGCGGGGTCGGAGACTGCGGTCAAATCCGCACCGGCACAAAATGTGCCGCCCGCACCCCACAGAATCGCGACCTTCTGACTCTCGTCCGACTCGAAATCCAAGAACGCATATCGCAACTGCGCCGCCATCGGTCCGTCCACCGCATTCTTGCGATCGGGGCGATTCATCACGATGACGGTGACGCCGCCGTCACGCTCCACATAGACATCGCCACCTGGTCGATCGGAGTCGGTCACGATAATTCCTCACTGCTCGCGGATATGGTTTCCCGGTACCCACCATGCCACTTGTAACAGAATTTGTCAGGAGTTGTTCAAAAGTTGTTACAAAATGATCGAGGAATGTCCGCAACCCGAGTCGTACTGGACCTCGCGACGGCCAGTCCGGACACCGAGTTCAGCACCGCCGTGCTGACCCGGGCCGGCGAGATCGTCGGCGTCAGCGCCTCGAGCATTCGCGTGGCAGCAGGCCGTCTGTGCCGCGAGGACAAACTGCGTCGTACCGCTCGCGGAACGTACGTCCTCAACCCGGACGGCATCCCCACCTACGGCGAGGTCGAGGGGTGGCGAACACGCACCGATCGCATACGCCCCTGGGACGGCACCTGGATCGCCGTCGAACACTCAGGTCTCAAGCGAAGCGACCGCACTGCCGCTCGCCGGCACGATCAGGCGTTGCGCCTGGCGGGCTACGAGGACTGGAAGCCCACACTCGCAGTCCGACCGAACAATCTCGCCGGCGGCACCGACAGCGCCCGCCGCACTCTCCGCCGACTCGGCACCGCCCCCGAATCTACAGTCATGGAGATCGATCACCTTGCCCCCGAGGATGATTCGACAATTCGCACACTCTGGAACTCGGAAGCACTGTTGGCCGACATCGCCGGGGCCCGTGAAGCACTCACACAGGCGCAAACACGCCTGGCGACAATCAGTCGCGAGGAGGCGGCCCGCGAATCACTTGCTTTGGGCAGCGCGGTGATCTCGGTCATCGTGCGCAATCCACTTCTTCCGGAAGAACTCGAACCGACGCAGCCACTGCGAGACCTGATCTCGCACATGCTCGAGTACCAAGATGCATCTCGTGAACTGTGGCAGTCACTGCTCCAATTCTGATCGACTTCTCCCAGAAGATAATTCAGTACGTGGCGCGGCCACCACTGGCGTCGTACACAGCACCGGTCGAGTAACTCACCGCAGACGACGACAGCCAGGAGATCAGTTCGGCAATTTCGTCCGCCTTCCCCATTCGCGCCATCGGCGTCAAAGACTGCGAACGGGCGAGGATGGCCGGATCGGTGCCGGCATTCATCGGACTTTCCACCGCCGCGGGAGCTATCGCGTTGACCAGCACACCGGTGGTGGCGATCTCTTTTCCGAGCGATTTCGTCAGCGCGACGACGGCCGCCTTGGACGCCGAATACGCACTCTGATTCGGGTTTCCGTCCTTGGCCGCAATGCTCGCAAGGTTTACGACTCGCCCCCACCCCGACGCGACCATCCCCGGCACGAATGCCCGGCACATGAGAAACGTTCCCTCGACGTTGATGCGGAACGTACGCTGCCAGCCCGCAAGATCGACGTCGACGAGTGGCGCCGACGGCCCGACGATTCCCGCACTGTTGATCAAGATGTCGACCCTGCCGATTCGAGCACGAAGCGCGTCGACTGCGATCGGATCACTCACGTCGAGTTGTTCATCCGCCCCCTCGGCAAGGTCGGCAGTAATGATCCGAACGCCATTCTCCGTCAACAGCTTTGCACTGGCGGCACCGATTCCGCTCGCACCACCGGTGATGAGCGCGGTAACACCTTCGGGATAACTCTGCATCGTCTTCACTCCTGAGTTTCTGTGCGATACGCACTCAATTTATGTTGCAAATAGGCATAATTGCCGTCACACTGTGTAGAAATTCTGAATATATGGCGTTTGTCGTCAACGTCAAATACCTGGAGGCCTTGCCGATGGAAACCCGCTGGTTGCACGCGTTTGTCGCGGTTGCGGAAGAACTTCACTTCGGGCGGGCCGCATCACGGCTCCAGATGGCCCAGTCTCCGCTCAGCCAGATGATCCGAAAGCTCGAAAAGGACATCGGCGTCAAGCTGTTCGAGCGAAGCACTCGCAGCGTCGCACTCACATCCGGCGGACACGCATTTCTCCCCCACGCCTATCGCGTCATCGAGAACATGGAGACGGCACGACACGCTACGCGCGCGTCGTCGGGAGGCGTCTACGGACGGGTCACGATCGGTTTCACCGGAGTGCTCAATTATCAGGCACTTCCGCCATTGACCCGCGCGTTGCGTCAGCGCTATCCGGAAGTCGAACTGACACTCCTCGGCCGGATCATGACTCGCGACGCGGTCATTCAACTCGAGAGCGGCGCCCTCGATCTGGCCTTCGTGGGACTGCCGGTGGAATCCGCGTCGCTGTCTACCAGGCTGATTCGACGGGAGGCATTCGGCGCCGTGCTTCCGATCGACCATCCCCTCGCCGAGAGGGACGCGATCGACCTCCGTGAATTGGCCGACGACGGATTCGTGACCACCCCGCTCTCGGCCGGCTCTGCCCTCCAGGAAACCGCGATGCGCGCCTGCATGAACGCAGACTTCAGACCTCGCGTCGTCCAGGAGATCACCGATCCGTACATGATCCTCATGCTCGTTGCCGCGGGCGTCGGCGTAGCGCTGATGACGTCCGGGATGGCTGCGATCACCCCACCTGGCAGTGTGTTCGTCCCGCTCACCGGCGAGCCGACGTTCATGAATCACGGAATTGCCTGGTCACCCCGGCACATGACCGATGCGCTCGCCGTCGCACTGGAGACGTCCGAGGAGATTCTGCCTACGCCCGATATTGAGACCAAAAACGTCATTATCTGAGACTCATTTAGTGTTGGACGCGCCATAGTCCTTCGTGGCACTGTCGTCTCAGCCGCCGAAAGGTGAGGGACGTCACCGATGCGTGGTGCATCACCAAACGTGCCGCCACGGCCGGCCCATCGGGACGAAAGGACTTCACATGGCACCACCGATCACCTCCACCGGTTCCACGCACTCCACCGAAGAACATCCGAATTCGAACGCGCGCCGCGCCGCCGTTTCAGGCTTCCTCGGCAGCACCCTCGAGTACTACGACTTCTTCATCTACGGCTCCGCGGCCGCGCTCGTATTCCCCAAGATCTTCTTTCCTGGCGGCGGCTCGACGGCAACGCTGCTCTCGATCAGCACCCTGGGCGTGGCCTACGTCGCCCGCCCACTCGGCGCAGTGCTGTGGGGACACCTCGGCGATCGGTACGGACGCAAGAACGCGCTTCTCGCCTGCCTGCTCCTCATGGGTGTTGCGACAGTCATCGTCGGTTGCCTGCCGACCTACGACCAGATCGGCATCGCCGCGCCGATCATTCTCGTCTTGCTTCGCCTACTTCAGGGGCTCTCCGCCGGCGGTGAATCACCCGGCTCTTCGGCACTGACACTCGAACACGCACCGGATCACCGTCGCTCGTTCTTCACCTCGTTCACCATGAGCGGGATCATGTTCGGTATCGTCGTCTCCAGCCTGGTCTTCATCCCAGTGGCGAGCCTGCCCGACGAAGACCTCTACTCGTGGGGCTGGCGAGTTCCCTTCTGGCTCAGCATCATCGTGACCGTCGTTGCCCTGTGGCTACGTCGCGCCCTGGATGAGCCCGAGGTGTTCGAAGAACTCAAGGAACAGGATGAGACGGCCGGAATTCCCGTCGTCGAGATGTTCCGCTCGCACTGGCGCACCGTGATCCGTATCAGCATGAGCTCGACCTTCGCGATGATCAACACCATCGTCAACGTCTTCGCCCTGGCGTACGCCGTCGAATCGGGATTCGAACGCTCAACCATGCTGTGGGCAATCGCGACCGCCAATTTTGTTGCCGTACTGACTCAGCCGCTGTTCGGCATTCTCTCGGATCGCTACGGACGTAAGCCCATCTTCGTCGTCGGCGCGATCGGAGCCGGCCTGATGATCTTCGTGTTCTTCCATTCGATCGGAACCCAAAGCGTCCCCATGGTCTTCGCTTCCGGAATCGTCATGATCGGAATCTTCTACGCGATGCCCAACGGCACGTACCCGGCGTACTTCCCCGAGCAGTTCCCCGCGAAGGTCCGGTACACCGGAATGGCCGTCAGCCTCATGCTCGGACTCCTTGTTGCCGGCTTCACACCGGCTATCGCCCAGGCCATTTCGGCCGGAGACAAGAGCAACTGGACACCAGTTGCATGGATGTGCCTGGGCTTCGCCGTCGTCTCCGCCATCGCGGCAATGACCGGACCGGAAACGTACCGCACGCCCACAGCAGAACTGGGCCTACCGAAGCCGAGCCTGCCGAGCAAGCAGGACTCAGAGCTCACCAGCAACAACGCTTGACCGGACCGGCCCCTCGCGCTGAATCTCCGCGAGGGGCCGTCCCCACTTATGCAGGAGAATGTCATGACTACCGAATACACACGTCACCGTATCGGCCTTGTCGGGTCGGGTATCGCCACCTCACTCTCGCCCGCGTTGCACGCACACGAAGCATCAGCACTCGGACTCGACGATTACAGCTACGAACTGATCGATCTCGAGAACCTGAACATCCCGGTCGAGAAAACCGGTGAGGTGGTGCGTGGCGCCGTCGGGGGCGATTTCACCGGACTGAACATCACCCACCCGTGCAAGCAGGTTGTCGTGGACGCGCTCGACGAGCTGTCCGACAACGCGCGGTTGCTCGGTGCCGTCAACACGGTTGTCGTCGACAACGGCCGTTTGATCGGCCACAACACAGACCACAGCGGATTCCTCACCGCACTGCAACGCAGTTTGCCCGACGCCGCCTTGGACCGAGTGGTGCTCGCAGGGGCAGGAGGGGCGGGTTCCGCTGTGGCCTACGCCCTCGCCGCCGCCGGCACCACGGATCTTCGCATCGCAGATATTGATCCCGATCGCGCTGCCGATGTGTGTTCTCGCGTCGCCTCGGCCTTCCCTGCCACGCGCACAACGGCTTTGGTGATCGGTGAGATCGCCGCCAACCTGACTACGTGCGACGGCGTCGTCAATGCGTCTCCGATCGGGATGGTCGGCCATCCCGGAACTCCCTTCGATCCCGCTGCGCTCCATTCGGACTTGTGGGTTGCCGACATCGTCTACCGACCGATGCGCACCGAATTACTCGATGCTGCACTTGCTCTCGGATGCTCGGTCCTCGACGGTGGGCAGATGCTGGTGGCTCAAGCCTCTGACACCTTCACACTCCTGACCGGTATCGAAGCCGATACGGATCGCATGCGCAGCCATCTGAGCGAAATGCTCTCCGAGACGGCACGCGCATGAGCACAACCGAACGTCTACTTTCTCGAGAAGTACCGGGAGCACTGATGAACGTGACTGCACCGTTCGCCGAACCGCTCGACATGGGCACCGTCCGCCTGCGGAACAGGTTCGTGTCCGCTCCGATGGAACGCAACTACTGCGAAGTCGACGGCACCATGACGGACGAGTACATCGCCTACCTCGCCCGCCGCGCCGAAGGTGGTGCGGCACTGATCTTCACCGAAGCGAGCTACGTGCGCGCCGACGGCAAGGGTCGCATCCGGCAGATGGGTGTCGACGTCGACGAACGGATTCCCGGCATCAAGAAGATGGTCGAGGCGATCCACGCACACGGCGCCCTTGTCGGAGTCGAACTCAACCACGGTGGACGCACGGCGCAGGGGTCGGTCAGCGGATTTGTTCCCGTTGCGCCGACACCGATTCCGTGCATGGTCGTCGGCGGCGAGATGCCCGAACAACTCGACGGCGACGACATCGAACACATCATCGAGTGTTTCGGTGAAGCCGCGGCGCGCTGCCAGAAGGCCGGCGTAGACGTCATCTCCCTACACGGCGGCCACGGGTACTTGATCCACCAGTTCCTCTCCCCTGCTTACAATCACCGAGACGATGAATGGGCGGAGCCAACCCTCTTCGTCAACAGAGTCATCGCTGCGGTACACGAGCATGCTCCGGGAATTACTCTGGGACTTCGGTTCTCAGCTTTCGAAGGTGTCGACGGCGGACTCGACGCCGAGACAACCCGCGCCCGCATCGACGCCATCGACACCGACCGACTCGATTTTCTCGACGTCTCGGCAGGCAACTACGAAGCGGGACAATGGATCATACAGCCCGGTGAATGGTCGCGCGGTCTCCTCGCGCCGTACTCCGAGCAGTACCAGCGCGATTTCGACATCCCGGTGGGTGTGGCCGGACGCATCACGTCGCCGGAGACCGCCGCGCGGATCATCGAATCCGGGCAAGCCAACTTCGTCAGCATGGCTCGTACGTTGCACGCTGATCCGGACTTCCCGAATCGCGCCATCGACGGTGGGCGGTACCGCCCCTGCATCGCCTGCAACTACTGCATCGACAGCCTGGCCGCCGGCCCCATTCCCTGCTCCGTCAACCCGTGGGTCGGACGTGAACTGGATCAGCCCACACAGCCGGCTGATGCCACCGTGCGGGTCGCCGTCATCGGTGCCGGTCCGTCCGGAATGGCCGCTGCCCGCGACCTCGCACTTGCCGGTCATCGCGTCGACCTGTACGACGAACGCCCCAGCCTCGGTGGCGATTTCGCTCTGGCATCGACGCTGCACGAGTATCCCGAATACGGGCGGATAGTGGACTGGTACCTCGCGGAACTGGCCGAACTCGGGGTGCAGTGCCACACCTCGACCAGAGCAGATGCCGCTTTGCTCTCTGGTGGCGATTTCGACGCGATAGTTCTTGCCGCCGGCGGCGTCGGCCCCGTGGTCGATCTCCCCGGAGCAGCAACCCGTACCGTTCGCGACGTCCGCGAATTCCTCGTCTCCGGCGATCCTGCCCCCGAAGCAATCACCATCTTCGGCGCCGACCGCGAGGCTGCCGCCGTCGCAGACGATCTGCTCCAGAAGGGCACACAGGTCGTCATGATCGGCCCGCAGGAAACCATCGCACACGACGTCGGCCGACGCGGCAAGATCGTGCTGCTGCCGCGCCTGGCCGCAAGTGAAAACCTCACGATCTACCTGAGCTCGATCGTCACGAAGGTCGACGCCGAGTCGGTCACGATCTCGACGGGCGGTGTACTGAGCGAAGTCGACGCCCCCGGCGAACTGCTGATCTCGCAAGGCGTCGAGCCGCGCTCGGAGCTTCTGACCGAACTCCGTTCACTGGCACCACGACTCGGCGTCCATACCGTCGGCGACGCGAGCGGTGACGGCGGGTCCATCCATGCCGCACTCGTGACCGCAGCCGACGTTGCCGTCGTTATCACCGCCGCTGCTGCGGCCCGTCAGGAGGTTCACGCATGAGCGCACAGAAAGCCGCACCGGTGGCAACTGCGTTGCCACCCATCGGACTCGGAACCTGGCCACTGGTCGGTGCCGACGCCACGAACTCGGTGCTCTCCGGAATCGAGGCCGGGTACCGCCTCATCGACACCGCCGCGATCTACGGCAACGAGGACGCCGTCGGCGTAGCGCTGACGACATCGGGTCTACCGCGAGAAGAACTCTTCGTCACCACCAAACTTCGTGGAAACGACCAGGTTTCCGGTGACATCCGCGGAGCGCTCGAGCAGAGCTTGGAACGACTGGGACTGGATCAACTCGATCTGTTCCTGATCCACTGGCCGCTCCCGCGGATCGATCGTTACGTCTCGTCATTCGAGGCGATGCTGGCCTGCCGCGACGCCGGGCTGGTTCGGTACGTTGGAGTGTCGAACTTCCTCGAGCACCACCTGCGCCGCGTCGTCGCTGAAACCGGCGAGGCACCGGCAGTCAACCAGATTCAGATGGACCCGTCGCTCGCTCGAATCCCGGTTCGCCGCGCAAACGACGAACTTGGCATCTTCACTCAGTCATGGAGTCCGCTCGGCCGGGGTGACGTGCTCGGCAATGCCGTTGTAAGCCAGATCGCCGATCGAGTGGGTTGCACCCCTGCGCAGGTGGTTCTTGCTTGGCATGTCGCGCAGGGCGTGGTTCCGGTCGCGCGGTCCGCGAATCCGACGCGCCAGGCCGAGAACCTGGCAGCACTCGACGTGACCCTCACCGGCGAGGACATCGAAGCACTGAACAGTCTCGACCGCGGCGAGTCTGCGGCACGGGACGTCGAGGCAGAGGAACATTTCTGATGACGCTGAAAGTCGGAATCGTCGGCTGCGGCAAGATCGCCGGCAACCATGCCCGCGCCCTGCAACAAGTACCCGGTGTCGAGGTAATCGGCTGCTGCGACCCCGATCTCGGACGCGCCCAGGAATTCGCGGCACTCCACGGCATTCCCGCAGCCGTGAGTTCCGTGGAACAACTTCTGGCCCTCGGACTCGACGCCTGTACCGTCTGCACGCCCCATCCGGTACACGAAGAGGTGGTCGTTGCGGCTGCCGAGGCTGGTGTACATGTGTTGTGCGAGAAACCCATCGCAGTCGATGTTGCTGCCGCCGACCGCATGATCGAGGCCGCCGACCGCGCCGGGATCACGTTCGGGGTGCTCTTCCAACGCCGATTCTGGCCGGCAGCGCGTCGGATCCGGGACGCCATCGACGACGGCCGGATCGGACTGCCCACGCTCGGCGAGGCGTCGGTCATCCTGCACCGCCCGTCGAGTTACTACTCGGCCGACGCGTGGCGCGGACGCTGGGATACCGATGGAGGCGGCGTGCTCATGACGCAGGCGGTACACCAGATCGACATGCTGGCCTGGTTCATGGGCGAGGCCGTCGCGGTCAGCGGCTTCATCCGCACCCATACACACGGTGAGCACATCGAGACCGAGGACAGCGCGTCAGCTGTGATCTCCTTTGCCTCAGGCGGCACCGCCACCGTCACCGCGACTACCGGTGCCAATCACAACCTGGGCAACCGTGTGACAGTGATCGGGCGCACCGGTGCCATGGCCAGCGTCCTCGAGTTTCCCGAAGGGCACGAGGGTGTCAACGAAATCTGGACCGTGCCGGGCGAAGTGGAGTTCCAGTCGCCGTACTCCGCCGACGTCGACGCCAATCTCGATGTGGGAGCCGTCAATGCGGCACTGACCGACTTCCATACCCTGCAGGTACAGGACTTCGCCGATGCCGTCCTGACCGGGCGCGAACCCGCCGTCACAGGCCGGGACGCCCGCGCGTCACTTGCCATCATCGCCGCAATCTACGAATCGTCACGAACCGGGAAGGTTGTCGATCTGACATCGACACCGACCCTCGCAACAACTGCCAAGGAGCAGAAATGAGTAGCAGTACCCCCCTCACCTACGACGTGGTTGTCGTGGGCTCCGGCGCAGGCGGGCTTTCCACAGCAATTGCCGCAGCACATGGCGGCGCGTCGGTACTCGTTGTCGAGAAGGCCGACACCTGCGGCGGTGCAACGGCATGGTCTGGTGGGTGGATGTGGACCCCGCGCAACATGTTTGCCATCGCCGACGGTGTTGTCGAGGACCGTTCGGCGCCGCGGACATATCTGGAGAACCGACTCGGCGACAATTTCGACGCCGCCAAGGTCGATGCACTTCTCGACGGCGCCCCCGAGATGGTCGAGTTCTTCGAACGCAAGACCGCGCTGAAGTTTGTTCCCGGAGCCAAGATCGCCGACATTCACGGCGACACACCGGGAGCCGGCACGGGCCACCGTTCCGTCGGACCGACACCGGTGAGCTTGCGAAAGCTCGGCGCCGATGTCGCGGCGCTGCTTCGTCGACAACTGTACGAGACGTCGTTCCTCGGCATGGGGATCATGGCCGGCCCTGATCTGCAGGCTTTCCTGCACTCGACACGCTCGCCGAAAGCATTTGTGCACTGCGGTGTTCGAGTCACCAAGCACATGTTCGACCTCGCCACCAAGCGCCGTGGTCAGCAACTCGTCAACGGCACCGCGTTGGTCGGCATGATGCTGCGCTCGGCACTCGATCTGGGGGTTGATATTCGGGTGAAGACGTCGGCAACGTCGCTCCAGACCGATGACGACGGCCGCGTTGTCGGCGTCCGCCTGGAAGGCCCGGACGGTGCCTACTCGGTAAGTGCCCGACGCGGTGTCGTACTGGCCACCGGTGGCTTTGCGCAGGACATCGACCGACGACGCGAATTGTTCCCCCGGACCCCCACCGGAAACGAGCATTGGTCGCTCACCCCGAAGACAACCACCGGTGACGGCATCACCCTCGGTGAATCCGTGGGTGGCCGCCTGGACCGCACACTCGCATCCCCTGTCGCGTACTGCCCCGTCTCGATCGTTCGCTACCGCAACGGCAAGGAAGGGGTATTTCCGCACATCCTCGACCGCGGAAAGCCCGGTGTCATCGGAGTTCTCGCGAACGGTAAGCGTTTTGTCAACGAGGCACTCGGGTACCACGACTACACACTCGCGATGGTCGAGCAGGTTCCCGAGGGAGTAGAAGTGTGTTCGTGGTTGATCGCCGATCAACAGTATGTGCGATACCTCCCGCTGGGCATGGCCAAGCCCCTGCCGATCCCGATCCAGCCGTACCTGCGCTCCGGATACCTCACGCGTGGGCGCACTCTTCGGGACTTGGCCGAGAAGATCGGCGTCGACCCCGTGCAGTTGGAGAAAACCGTCGCAGCCTTCAACATCGGGGCTGTGGCCGGTGACGACCCCGAGTTCGGTCGCGGTACAACACCATTCAACCGAGGGTCCGGAGATGCAGCCAACCCCTGGCCGAACCCGTCGCTCGCACCCTTGCAGAAAGGTCCGTACTACGCGGTGAAAGTGGTGCCAGGGAGTTTCGGCACCTTCGCCGGCCTGGTGACGGACTCGTCGTCGCATGTGCTCGACGACAACGACCGCCCCATCGAGGGATTGCTCGCCGTCGGCGTCGATCAGGCGAGCGTGATGGGCGGGCATTACCCGTCGGGCGGCATCAACCTCGGCCCGGCTATGACGTTCGGTTATCTGGCAGGTCGGGAACTGGCCGCCGCCACGACAGTTGGAGCGCACGCATGACACCCTCACTGGGGCTTGCCGCCCTCACGGTGCTGGACACGGCTCCGATGCAACACGTCGACCTGGCCGAAAAACACGGCTTCGACACCATCGGCATTCGTCTGATGCCCGCGGCACCAGGCACGACGGCCTATCCTCTGCACGAGGACAAGCAGGGGTTGAACGAACTGGTTCGTCGACTGGACGATTCACCGGTCGAGGTATTCGACCTCGAAATCATCCGTCTTGCAGCCGACTTCGACCCCGCCGACTACGTTCCGCTGCTCGAAGCCGGAGCACAGCTCGGAGCCAAAGCCGTTCTGGTTGGCGGTGACGACCGCGACCGCGACCGGCTCACGGACTCCTATGCCCGCCTCGCGGAACTGTGCGCGAACTACGGCATCGTCGCTTCCCTCGAGTTCATGCCGTGGACCGCGGTACCCGATGCGCGTGCAGCCATCGAGATCGTCTCGGCGGCAGACGGTCCGGCTCGGAGCGTTCTCGTCGACGCACTCCACACCGACCGCTCGGCGACCACGCTGGAGGATCTTGCGTCCATCCCGCGCGAGTGGCTGCACTACGCCCAGATGTGTGACGGTTCGATCCCTGCTCCCACGGAGGACGCAGAGCTTATCCGTCAGGCCCGCGAGGAGCGTCTGGTGCCCGGCACCGGCGGCATCGCCCTGGCCGACATCTGGTCGAGTTTGCCTGCCGGGTTGCCGGTCAGCATCGAATTGCCCAACGAGCCACTTCGTCAGGCCGTCGGCACGGACGCCTGGCTGGAGCGCCTGGTCGAGGCCACGCGAGAAGTATTGGCCTAGCGGCCCTGTGCGCGATTAGCGAGTCCAGGCACTCCCTAAACGCGCACGGGGGCGTCAGCCCCTCCGAGCCGCAACGGCCTGCGCCAAACGGTCCAATTGTGCTGCCGTGGTGGACCAGTCGATGCATGCGTCGGTGATCGACTGACCGTAGGTGAGCTCGTCCGCCTTGCCCAAGGTCAGGTCCTGACGGCCGGCCTCGATGAAACTCTCCAACATGACGCCGGCGATTCCCTGCTCACCCTCGGTCAGACGTCGGGCGATGTCGTCCAGCACGATGACCTGACGCTCGTGATCCTTGCTGCTGTTGCCGTGGCTCGCGTCGATGACCACGCGCTCGGGCAGGTTCGACTTACGCAGGCGGGCAAGGGTGTCCGCGACGGTCTCGGCGTCGTAGTTCGGTCCGTCGCTGCCGCCACGAAGAATGACATGGCAGTCGGGGTTGCCCGCGGTACGAATCAAGGCAGCCTGGCCGTCGAGATCCGTTCCGGGGAACACGTGGCTCGCTGCCGCCGCGCGGGTACCGTCGACGGCTACCTGCACATCACCTTCGGTGGAATTCTTGATGCCGACGGGCATGGACAGCGCGCTGCACAGCTGACGGTGAACCTGACTGGCGGCGGTCCGTGCGCCGATCGCACCGTAACTGACCAGATCGGCGATGTACTGAGGCATTATCGGGTCGAGGAACTCGCAGCCGACCGGCAGGCCCAGACTCGACACGTCGAGCAGCAACTTGCGGCCGATTCCGAGCCCGGTGTTGATGTCGAACGTGCCGTCGAGGTGGGGGTCGTTGAGTAGGCCCTTCCACCCGAGAGTGGTGCGCGGCTTCTCGAAGTAGACGCGCATGACGATGTGCAGATCGTCCCGCAACTCCTCTGCCTTGGCAGCCAACCGGCGGGCGTAGTCCATCGCCGCTTCCGGATCGTGCACGGAGCACGGACCGACGACGACGATCAAACGGTCGTCGTCACCGTTGAGGATGTTGATGGTGTCAGCACGCCCGGTGCGCACGGTTGCGGCCGCGACCTCGTCCGGAGCGTGCTGGGCCCGAACAGTCGCCGGTGACACGAGCGGACTGATACTCACAGTCCGCTGATCGTCGAGGCTGTCCGAAGCTGCGGTGGTGTCGATGGTGACAGTCATGGGGTTTTCGGTTTCCTGTTCTCAGGCCGACCCCAGAGATGAAGAGAAACTCCAGCGAGCCGGTCTGTAGTCCGGCTCTTGGGTGGAGGTTGTCAGCGCGTGGTTACGCCGGCAGGCCCACCCGGGGCCGGCCTGCTAAACCAGAAATAGACGCGCTGCATGTCGGTCACGATACCTCGAGTTCGGATCGGATGGGCGCGCCCCTCCACAACGAGCCGAATCCGAGGAGGGAGCTCTGCGACACCCGCCAACGCGGACTGGCCACATCTGGTGAGCGGTTGGCGTTTTCGAGCAAGGCGTCGGCGGTCACGGTCGAATAGGTTGAAAAGGCACCCTCAAATGCCCAGAACACCAGATGGAGCTGTGCCTTCTCATGCCTGTGATCGAATCGACAGAAACCCCCTTGCAGTCGACAAAAGATGTGGACGGCGAATTCACCCGTCTGATCGATTCCTTGACACGACGCGGGTTCCTGACCGGTGCAGCGGCGCTCGGTGCACTGGGCGCACTGTCTGCATGTTCGAGCGAATCCAGCGGCACCGAAGCCTCGGACGAATGGGTCGACATCGTCGTCGCGGACCAGGCCTACCGCCTCCCGCGGGACCCCAAGCGTGTGGTGGTGCTCGAAGCGCGAGGAGCCCTCGATTTTGCGCTACTGGCCGAGTACCCGATCGTCGCGACCAATTGGGATCCGAAGTCGCAACTCATGCAGCAGGTACCCGCCGGCGCAGCTCGCCTCGGTGGGACGAACAACGAACCGAACGCCGAATCGATACTGAGCTTCGACCCCGATCTGTTGGTCGTCGGTAAAGGCTGGTGGGACTACTACCAGGACAAAGGCCTGCTCGGCACTGACATCGCTCCGGTGCTCGTCGTCGACGAGGGCACGACGGGCTCGTCCTGGAAGCAGGCCATGACCGCGCAACTCACGGCTCTCGATCGCCGCGAAGTCGCCGAACGCGTCATCGCCCGCTACAACGCCGAACTTGCACAAGCGCGGGCCAAGATCGGTGGACTGCTAGAAGGAAAGTCGATCGCGATAGCCGGCGCAGACAGCGGCCAGATCTGGCTTCAGAACAACACGTTCGCCGTGTCGGTTGCACAGGACCTCGGCCTGAACGTCTTGACCGACGCCGCCCATGCCGCGCCCGATCGGAAGGACTCGACGTTCTACAGCCTCGAGGAGCTCGCGATCTTCGACCAGGCCGACTTCGTACTACTACAGAACCCCGACGCCGTCGAAGCCGAGTCGCCGACGTGGAAACGAGTCCGCGCTGTCCAGGACGGCCATGTCGGGCAACTGCGATACGACCTCAACAACGGCCTCGCTCTGACTGCGATGGCCCTGGCTACCGACATCGCCGAACAGGTACAGGTCATGCGCTGACGTCAGTGCGGGCATTTGATCAGCGCGTGGTGACCGGTGGGGTCACTCACGCGTCCAAGCGGAACTCGCCTCGTACCTGACGTACGCCGTTGATCTGCACTTCGACGGCATGGTCGCCCGCATAGTACTTCCGGGTACTGATCGGTTTGAAGGAATGCCTCTTCGCGATGCGGGCCGGCACCCCGGGTTCCAGTGTTCGTGTTGTCAGTTTGAAGACCTTGGGCGTCGTCGTCCCGTTGGCCTTCACGTGGTGGACGATGTAATCGATCACGACGGTGACGGACTCGCTGCTGTTGTTCGTGACAGCGAAATCGAAGGTGAGTTCTCCACCCGCATCGACTACTTCTCGGTCGATGACGAAACCTTCGACCACGACGTCGGTGGGCGGCGCGAAACCCAAGAGAGACAGAGCATCTGGGTCGCCGGCCTTGATCAACGTCCGCAATGCATGTTTGACGATTTTCAGTGTGTTGGAATCCGGTGTCTGCAACCAACGCTTCGCAGTCGACACGGCGAGCGCTGAGTCAGCACGACTGAGATCGTTGAGATGGTTTGCGACTGAACGTCGTACATATTCCGAATCATCCCGATACAGCTGGTCGAGAATGACGATTGTCGACTCGGGACGCGCCGTCAATTCTTTCACTCGTCGTCCCCAGGGCAAACGAGTACGAGTGCCTTCGGTCGCCAAGCGCCGGACGTGTTCGTCTTCGTGGCCGGTCCAGGTGAGTGCGATCGCCAGTGAACGGTCGAGGTTCGTTTCGAGAAATGTGCGAATCGCGAATTCGGCGGTCAGACGCGACGTCAGCTCAGCAAGGAGAGCCATTCCCTCGTCGAAATCCGACTCGGAGCCACTTCGTGTCGCCGTGACGGCGACGGATTCGGTGACCGGCCAGATCATCCAACCAGTGAAGGTCACCTCTGAAAGCGCACGGCGGATGACCTCGGCGAAGACCGGAAAATCCTGAGGCAGTTCGGCAGTCATCGCGTCCCGTACGACGCGGGTGCGTTCCCCGAGACTCATTCCGTCGAATTCGGATGCACTGCCCCGAACGAGGGCGAGGCGTGTGTGACCGGAGGCTCGCTCGAGGCAGCCCGCCAGATCGGCGACGACGGATTTACCGAGCAGTTCGTCGGCGGTGGGCATCAGGGGCACACCGTGAGAGCGGAAATCCGATCACCGTCGAGAGTGAAGTGATGGTGCAACCGGATGGGACTTCCGGGAAAATTCCCCTCGACGTTCACTGACACGACAACAGCTGAGCCAGGGGTGTGCACCGACTCGATTTTCTGGGTGAAGGTGAACGCGGTCGACACCGCGGATTTCCATGCCACGATTTCTCCGATGCCGACGTACGTCCGGCCGTCGTCGCGCACCACGGCGTCTTCGGTGAACACGTCGCGGGCGTCGCCGCCGTCGAAGTACGCGCGCGCTGCGCCTGGCACCTTCGCTGAGTCGATCATTCGCGAAGAGTACTGCTGGGGTCCGACAGGTTCGGCGAACTCACTGCCCGAGCGGACGCCGCCAACTGAATCTCCATCAACAGCCTGGCCGACGGCTCGGACAGGTCGGTATCCGTGATCTCCTCGACCCTCTTGATCCGATACCTGAGTGTGTTCGGGTGAATCCGAAGCTGCTCGGATGCGCGTCGGACATCGCCCGAATGTGCGAGGTAAACGGAGATGCTTTCGCGCATGTTCGACCCGTTGCGTCTGTCGTAGACGTCCAGGGCGTCGACTCTCGGATCGTGCAGTTGCTCGTCGGCCGCAATCGTGTCCATGATTTCGCCCAGCAGCACCGGCGTGCGCGAGTCCGCGAGGGTGGTCACTCGAATATCCCCGGACGTTCCGTCCAAGACCCGATCCACTTCGGCCCGAGCCTGGGCCACCTCCGCAAGCATCGAAACCGGCGAAGAGACCGCGGCCCGCAAACCCGAAGGCGACACCTTGTCCAAACGCGCGACAACTTCACGGGTCCACGAGACTGTGGATTTCGCGGATTGGGTTCGCGGAAACAGCACATAGATCCGAGTGCCGACGGCACTCACCAGCGATTCACGCTGAAAGGCGCTGGCGTGCAGTCGCAAAGACGACACGAGTTCGCCCGAAGACGGCAGCCCACCGTCGCCGATACTCGCCACGCCGACCACCATCGCCGGTCCGGACATCGGGATGGTCAACGAGGCCGCGAGCGAAGGAACATCGACACCGCCGCCGCGAACCCCGAGCAACCGCTGAATCTGTATCGCCTCGTTACTCGGCGCGTCTCGGATGCGCGAAATCAGCCGCGCAGCAACGGCTGCGGCACCGCGAAGCACACTGTCGGCATCGCCGGCGATGGGTACCGGGCCTTCCTGAACCCAGATAGTGCCGAGAAGATCGAAACTGAAACCGCTCTCCCCCCTGCTGTTCTCGGAGATCCTGCGTATCGGGACCACCAACCGTCGCCTGATCGCGAGGTCTTCGTGAGCAGGCACCTCGACTACGTCGTCGCTTCGCCGCAGGCTTTCGAAGACGCCCCACTCCTGCAGCTTTCGGAGGTATTCGCGAGGGCCTTCGCGACCGAGGATGGATTGCCGGCGTAGTTCGTCCGCAGCATCTCCCGATGCCGAATAGGCCAAGACGTGGGAACGCTCGTCCTCGATGCTGACCATCCCCCGCGTGATTGCGGCGACGTTCTGCGCCAGCTCGAACAAGTCTGTGTCACTACCGAATACGATGTCGTCCGAATCCTGTCGGGACACCGAATGATCGAGCACGCCCCGGATCGTTGTGAACAATCGATCCCAACGAGCATCCGGGTGGACAGCTATCAAGGCGATTCCGGCGCGCTGTGCCGCGACCTGCACCGACGTGCCCGCGACCTCCTTCGACATGACAGCCCGTGGCGCTGATCCCTTCTGATCGAGACGGTTCAGCCACGCCGCCAGTTCGGCTGCGTCGATACCGACAGCGAGCCAGAGCTCAGAGGATTCGACGCCCTCGGTTCCGGAGCGCGTGAGGTCCCCGGCCTCTGCGAACACCACGGAGTCGACGAAGACGTCAGCGTCCGACGGCGCGAGGACGAGCTCGACAAAAGCTCCGCCCAGCGCCCGAAGGACCGCGTCGAGCCTGACCCCACGGATAGACACGTACCACCCACTCTCCGGACCGTCGCAACACCTCAATTTCGAGAATAGCGCATCTTCCTGCGAAAACGGTTCAGCCGATCGGACAAACACGGACACCGATGTTTGGCCGCTCAGCGGATTACTCGCCGACGTTTTTCGACTTGACTGATTCACGACACGACAACTGCCCACTCCTGAGTCTGCCGAAGGATCGTCATGGACGCCGTTACCAATGTCCCCCACCCCGCCAACGAACCGGTGAACAATTACGCACCGGGAAGCCCGGAACGATCACGCCTACGTACGAAACTGACCGAACTGGCCGAAACACCGACCGACATCAGGCAGGTCATCGGGGGTTTCCACCGAACTGCGGAAGGCAAGCGGGAGAACGTCGTTCAACCACACCGTCACAGTTCAGTCATCGGATCGTATGCGGGCGCAACGCACTCGGACGTTCGTGATGCCATCGACGCCGCAACCCTCGCCGCCCCCGCCTGGCGCGACCTCTCGTTCGACGACCGCGCTGCGGTCTTCCTCCGCGCCGCCGATCTTCTCTCCGGCCCGTGGCGCGAAACTATCGCCGCTGCAACAATGCTCGGCCAGTCGAAGACCGCATATCAGGCCGAGATCGACGCCCCCTGCGAACTCGTCGACTTCTGGCGTTTCAACGTAGCGTTCGCTCGCCAGATACTCGCCGACCAACCCGTTTCCGCTCCGGGAGTGTGGAATCGCGTCGAATATCGACCACTCGAAGGCTTCGTCTACGCGATCACGCCCTTCAATTTCACCGCCATCGCCGGAAATCTACCCACCGCACCGGCCCTGATGGGCAACACCGTGATCTGGAAGCCGTCACCGACGCAGGCCGTCGCGGCGTACCTGACGATGCAACTACTCGAAGCCGCCGGTCTTCCGCCCGGGGTGATCAATCTTGTTCTCGGCGACGGCCCCACGGTGTCCGAGGTCGCGCTGGCCGACCCCCGCCTGGCGGGCATCCACTTCACCGGATCGACCGCAACGTTCCAGCGCTTGTGGCGTGAAGTCGGAGCCAACATCTCGAACTACCGGACGTACCCACGTCTTGTCGGCGAAACCGGCGGCAAAGACTTCGTACTAGCACACAGTTCCGCAGACCCGGACGTACTCACGACGGCATTGATTCGCGGGGCCTTCGACTACCAGGGCCAGAAGTGTTCGGCCGCATCACGCGCGTTCATCCCGAAGTCGGTGTGGGCCAAGATGGGCGACACGTTCATCGACACTGTGTCGTCGCTGAAGTACGGAGACGTCACCGACCTGCAGAACTTCGGCGGCGCCGTCATCGACCAGCGTTCGTTCGACCGAAACGCCGCCGCGATCGTCCGCGCCAAGTCGACCAGCAGCCTCACCATCGCAGCAGGCGGCGACTACGACGACCGCGAAGGATTCTTCATCTCGCCGACGGTCCTGCTCGGTGACGACCCCAGTGACGAGGCCTTCAGCACCGAGTACTTCGGCCCCATACTCTCCCTGCACGTCTACGACGACTCCGCACCGAATGCCTACGCCGACATCCTCGCTCGCGTCGACAGCGGATCCGCTTACGCCCTGACCGGTGCCGTGATCGCCACCGACCGTGCGGCCGTCGATCAAGCTCACCACGGTCTGCGGTTTGCCGCCGGAAACTTCTACGTCAACGACAAACCGACGGGCGCGGTTGTCGGGCAACAGCCCTTCGGGGGCGCGCGGGCTTCGGGCACCAACGACAAGGCCGGTTCACCGCAGAACCTGCTCCGTTGGACGTCGACGCGTACCGTCAAGGAGACCTTCGTTCCTCCCACCGATCATCGTTACCCACACCAGGACGTCGATCCAGCCGAGAGCGAGAACCGTTGATGAGTACCGTCTCTCTGAGCAACCCGTTGCGGCCGGTACTGCTGGCGGCGGCACGCTCGTCGCGGCTGGAGAAGACAGTCTCCGGGATGTCCTTGACCCGCAAGCTGGTAGACAGGTTCGTCGCCGGGGACGCAGAACCCGCAGCGGTCTCGGCCGTACGCGACATCCTCACCAGTGGCCGGTTCGCGACGGTCGACTACCTCGGCGAGGACACTACCGATCCAGCTCAGGCAACAGCTACCGTCGATGCCTATCTCTCCCTTCTCCGCTCGTACGCAACGCTTTCCGAAGCGGCGGGGACGCACTGCTCCCTCGAGGTTTCGCTCAAGCTCTCGGCGTTAGGGCAGGCACTTCCCGGTGACGGCGAGAAGATCGCCCTGGCGAATGCACACCGAATCGTCACAGCGGCAAACGAAGTGGGCGCATGGGTCACCGTCGACGCGGAGGATCACACCACCACCGACTCGACACTGTCCATCGTCGAGGAGTTGCGCCGTGACTTCCCGACGCTCGGCACGGTCCTGCAGGCGTATCTACACCGCACCGAGGCCGACTGCCGGCACTTCTCCGGACCAGGTTCACGAATCCGGCTGTGCAAGGGCGCATACCAGGAACCGGCCGGCGTCGCGTTCCAAAAGCCCGCCGAAGTCGATGCGTCGTACCGGCGTTGCCTGAAGGTCTTGATGGAAGGCGACGGATACCCGATGGTCGCCTCCCACGATCCCACGATGATCGACGCCGCCCTCGAACTCGCCTCACTGACCGAGCGGACAACCGAGAGCTTCGAATTCCAGATGCTCTACGGCATCCGCGACGGCGAACAACGCAGATTGGTAGTCGAAGGCAATCACCTGCGGGTCTACGTTCCCTACGGTAGCCAGTGGTACGGCTACTTCATGCGTCGCCTCGCGGAACGACCGGCCAACCTCATGTTCTTCATGCGCTCACTCGCCTCCAACAACTAGGCGCCGGAAACTGGTGGCAGCGGAGGCAATTCGAGGTTCTCACGGAAGGTACCTCCGACGTAGTCGGATCCCACGATTGCGCGCTTGCGCAATTCCGGCAGCAGTCCGTTCGTGACGAAATCGCGTGTACGCGGATCGGCAAGGTCACCGAGCGTGATGACGTCGAGGACACCTGCGTCGTATCGTTCCTCGATTGCGTCCGCGAGCTGTTCCGGGGTGCCTGCCGCTGCCCAGTGGCCCGTATCCTTGGACGCGATGATCAACTCACGCAATGTCTTTCCCTGTGACGCGAGCTTGCCGAAGATCTCGACCCGGCCCCGTCGTCGATTCACCGACGACGGGTCCGGTAACAACGACTCCGGGATCGGCCGGTCGAGCGGCAATTCCGAGAAATCCACGTCACCGCCGAACATGTCGGCAAGCCTGGTGCGTCCGGCGTCGAAGTCCGTCGATTCCTCGGCCTCTCTGACCAATCGTTCGACTTCGGCTTCGGTGGCGCCGTACGTTGCGTGGAACGAGCTGAATATCAGTGGTAGTTCGTCTCCGCGCCCCAACTCTGCCGCCCGGGCGCGGATCGTCTTCGTGTAGGTGACCGCGTCCTCGAAGGTTGCGAGAGAGGTGAATACGACCTCCGCGAAGCGAGCCCCCAGTTCGATACCTCCGGCAGACTGGCCTGCCTGGAATTGGACCGGGCGACGCTGCGGCAGAGAGGGGATGTTCAACGGTCCCTGCACGGTGAAGTACTTACCTCGGTGCTCGATGGGGACCACCCTCGACGGATCGAGCACCGCAGAGCCCTCTCCCTGAATCAAGGCGCCGGGCTTCCAGCTGTCGAAGAGCGCGTTGACGACTTCGAGCGATTCGGCCGCTCGGGCGTAGCGCTCCTCCGGGCTCGGCAGGTCCAGGTCGCTGTAGTTCTCTTCTCCGAGTGAGGAAGTGACGGCATTCCACGCGGCTCGACCATTGCTGACGTGGTCCAGGGTGCCGAACAACCGTGCGAGGTTGAACGGGTGATGAAACGTCGTCGTGACGGTCGCGATGAGCCCCACATGAGTGGTGACCGCACTCAGCGCAGCAAGGAAGATCAACGGCTCCTGTGCGCCGATCGCACCCTGCGCACCGAAGCTCAGGAGATCGGCGGCAAACAGTCCGTCGATCTTGTTCACCTCGGCCGTCTTTGCGACTTCGATCGCGGACGCGACCGTCGAAGTCGACGGATCGATCGCGGCGTCGTAGATGCTCACCGCCCCGCTGACACCGGTCACCGTCTTGAGCGGACGCCTACGATCGGCCACCGACCGTCCTCCTAGCTTCGCGAAATCTGTTCCGAATTCACAACGCTAGACCGATCCTGGCTCCCGACAAGGTATTCGCTCAGCCTGGTTCTATCCCTGCGAACACCGCTTGGTCACGCCCCGGATTTACGGGCACGATAGGCGGCGACGTGCGCCCTGTTCCCACAGTTTCCGGTGTCGCAGTATCGCTTCGACCGATTGCGCGACAAGTCCACGAATACCGCTTCGCAGTCCGGAGCCTCGCACCATCGCAACCTCGAGAATTCGTCGGTTCGGATCAGATCGAGCACACCCATTGCCGCTTCTGCAGCCATCCGGTCCACGAGGGGCGAATCGTCAGCGGTGACGTGGAGATGCCAGCCGAGATCATCGTGCCTGGTGAGCCGCGGCCTCGCGCCCGATTCGAGAAGCAGTGAGTTCACCACCTCGACGGCGTCGTCCACTCCCGTGACTTCCCAGAACTTTCGCAGTCGTGGACGCAGTGCACGAACCGCCGCCAATTCCTCCAGAGTGCCGTCCCGCCGGCCGGTCCAACGATCGGCGTCGAGGAACCTGGTCAGTTCCTCTGAATCCGGCAACAGTTCCTCGCCACCGCGAGCCGTGTTGACCAACGACGCGGCGAAGACGAGCGCCGATTCCGTGTCACCAGCAAAATGCACTTTGACTCCTGAGCCTTGTCAACCTAATGTCAGCATCATAATCGCTTTTACTCCTGACAGGTGCCCACGTGAACTCTCGCAACGGTTTGATCTTCGCTCTGCTGTCCGCGGCAACGTTCGGCGTCTCGGGCCCGTTCGCGAAATCTCTCATCGAATCAGGGTGGTCCCCCGGCGGCGCGGTGTTCGCGCGCGTGGCCGGCGGCGCACTGGTGATGATGGTGATCGCGGTAGCCACCCAATGGCCTCGCCTACGACAGGTCGGCGCCCACACGCGAACCGTACTGCTGTACGGAGTGTTCGCGATTTCCGGCGTTCAACTGTGCTTCTTCAATGCTGTGCAACATCTTTCGGTCGGAGTCGCATTACTCCTCGAACACCTTGCACCGATCATCGTCATCGGATGGGTGTGGATCACCAAAGGCGCGCGGCCGAGCGTGCAGACACTTCTCGGTGCGGCGGTTGCCTTGATCGGCGCCGCAGTGGTGATCGACGTCTTCGGATCGGCAGAGATCAGTGCCGTCGGAGTTGCGTGGGGACTGGCCGCAGCGGCATGCCTTGCAGTCTATTTCGTCATTTCCGAACGTGCGGACGGCGATCTCCAGCCTGTTGTGCTCGCGGCTTCGGGGCTGACCGTCAGCGCACTGGTCATCGGCGCACTCGGGCTCGTCGGCATCCTCCCCCTCGAGTTCTCGGCCTCGAACGCAGTCGTGGCAGAACACTCGGTGGGCGTGTGGCTGCCCGTGGCGGTCCTTGTCCTGGTCAGCACTGTCATCGCCTATCTCACCGGCATCGCCGCGATCACGCTGCTGGGACCGACCATAGGATCTCTGGTAGCGCTGACCGAAGTGCTGTGCGCGGTCGTCGCCGCGTGGATCCTGGTCGGGGAATCCGTCACCGCACTCCAAGCCGTGGGTGGCGCAGCAATCATCGCGGGGTTGGTCCTCGCCCGGCTCGGCCAGAATGCACCGAAACAGATACCGGCCGACCCGATGACAAATGTCATGGCAGAAGAATGACGGACGGACGAGGGCTCATGTCCTCGAAGCGAGCAGATTCTATGTATGACCTCAACACAGGCACGGCATTCACCACAGGCACTGCACACACTCACTGAAGGATCGGCACACGACGCCGTCCGGTTGACCGGACTTCGCAAGAGTTTCGGAACCGTCGACGCCGTCAAGGGTATCGACCTGAGCATCCGCCCCGGCGAGATCGTCGCGTTCCTCGGCCCGAACGGCGCAGGCAAGACGACAACCATCGACATGATCCTCGGACTGTCCCGACCGACGTCGGGCGACGTGAGCGTCTTCGGAATGTCACCCCGATCGGCGATCGCCCGCGGACTCGTGTCTGCAGTCATGCAGACCGGCGGGCTGCTCAAAGAACTGACGGTGGCCGAGACCGTGCAGCTGACCGCCAGCCTGTACGCCCAATCCCGTCCGGTCGACGAAGTGCTGGGGCGAGCCGGAATCCTCGACATCTCCGATCGCCTCGTCAGCAAATGCTCAGGCGGACAACAACAGCGCCTGCGGTTTGCGATGGCGTTGCTGTCGAACCCCCAATTGCTCATTCTCGACGAGCCGACCACCGGTATGGACGTCGAAGGGCGTCGGGACTTTTGGTCCGCCATCCGCGCCGACGCAGATCACGGTCGCACTGTGCTTTTTGCGACGCACTACCTCGAAGAGGCCGATGTCTACGCCGACCGCATCATCCTGGTCCGGCAGGGCACAGTCGTCGCCGACGGAACCACCGCCGAGGTCAAGGCGATGGCGTCCGGGCGCACCCTGCGCGCACGAGTCCCCGGTATCACCGACGAACTGCTCCGAGCCATACCGAACTCGGACGCCGTCGAGGTGCGTGGTGAGTCATTGCTCGTGCACTCGGGCGACACCGATGCCGTTGCACGGTTTCTGCTGACCAACACGCAGGCTCGCGATCTCGAAATCGTCTCGCGTGGCCTCGAAGACGCATTCATCGCACTCACGTCGAACAACTCCGAAGGACAGAAGTGATGACCACTGCAATCGAAGCGAACACCTACGGAGCTGAGCGAACCGTCGTACCACTGGGCGGATTCAACACGACCTTGTTGCGACTGGAATTTCGTCGTCTGACCCGCAATCGGCGCACGATGATCTTCACACTCGTCATGCCGGTCGTCTTCTTCCTCGTCTTCGGGCTCGGTCAAGGCGACGACGACCACGGGATCGGGCACGGCAATGTCGCCGCGTACATCATGATCAGCATGGCCCTGTACGGCGCGATGCTGGCCACTACGAGTGGCGGAGCGATGGTCTCGATCGAACGAGCGTCGGGATGGAGCCGGCAACTGCGCCTGACTCCACTGACGCCGGTCGCCTACATCGCCGTCAAACTGATCATGGCGATGCTGCTCGGTCTCGTCTCGATCCTTGTCGTCTACGTCGTCGGCGCGTTCACGTCTGCGCAGATGGACGGATCGCTCTGGTTCACAACAGCATTGATCGCCTGGCTGGGGTCGTCGATCTTCGCGGCCTTCGGCCTGTTCATGGGGTATCTGCTCCCCAGTGAGAACGTCATGCAGTTGCTCGGCCCGGGACTGGCCTTGCTCGCCTTCGGCGGCGGACTCTTCGTACCTCTCACCGACGGTTCCGTGTGGGCGACCATCGCACAGTTCACGCCGATGTTCGGCATCAATGCCCTCGCCCACGCACCGTTGACCGGCAATAGCATTCACTGGACCTGGATCGTCAATATCCTGGTGTGGTTCGCCATCTTCGCCGGCGGAGCGATCTGGCGGTTCCAACGAGATACGGAGCGTGTGTAGTTGTCGCAAACGACTGACCGAAACGATTCCGTCGCGCTACCGCGGCGGAATCGTTTCGGCGTTCTCTTCGCGGCGGTCTGGATGGTATTTCTCGGCGGACCGCTGATCGAGGGATGGAATCTGCGCGACGAAGTGCGCGGCTGGACAGGGATTCTCGCGACGATCACCTTCAGTGCGCTCTACCTGTACACGTTCGCCACAACTCAGCAGCGGCGCCGAATGACAATGACTCGGCCGAAAATTCGCGAAGCTGCACTGGCTCTGGCCGCTCTGACCGTGTTGGCCGCCGTGATGATCGTCAGCGTCGGGCCGACGGGTTTGGCAGCCGCACCGTATCTCGCGGTGACAGCGGTGACGCTGCTGCCGACCGTCGCGGGCGGCATTCTCGCCTTGGTGTTTGCAGCCTCCGTGGAGATAGTCAGCCTCTCGTCCGGGTGGGGTAATTACTCCGGGCTCTCCCTCGGAGTCTGCGCGGCCGCATTCGCGACCTGGGGCATCATGTCCCTGATCAGCCGCAACTTCGCCATGCTCCATGAACGCGAAGAGCAGGAGCAGCGGGCAATCATGGAAGAGCGAACGAGGATGGCGCGCGATCTGCACGACATCCTCGGGCACTCGCTGACCGTCATCACGATCAAAGCTGAACTGGCCAACCGCCTACTGGACGTCGACATAGAACGTGCGCGCAGCGAACTCGACGATCTCGAAAGACTCTCTCGAGACGCGCTTGCGGACGTGCGCTCGGCCGTCGAAGGATTTCGTGGAATTTCACTTCCCGTCGAGATAGCCCGTGCGCGAGAGGCATTGCGTGCGGCAGGTATCGAGGACGACGTGCCGAGCAGTACCGACATGGTCCCCACTCGCCTCCGAGAACTCTTCGCATGGACGATCCGTGAGGGTGTCACCAACGTGGTTCGGCACAGCGGAGCAACACACTGTCGGATCACGGTCGACGAAAGAAGCGCATCTGTCGTCGACGACGGACGAGGGGCCGGGTCGACGTCTTCCGGCAACGGTCTGATCGGATTGCGTGAGCGGGCCGGCGCGTCGGGCGCACGAGTGATCATCACTCATCCCGAACCGCAAGGGTTTGCACTTCAGGTCGTCGAACAGGAGAAAGTGTGAGCAACCAGGGCGATCGAGCAACCATACGGCTGCTCTTGGCGGACGACCAGGCGCTCGTGCGAGGAGCTTTGGCCGCGCTACTCGATCTGGAATCCGATCTGTCCGTGGTGGCCGAGGTCGGCCGCGGTGACGAGGTGGTGGCTGCCGTACTCGAGCACCGTCCGGACGTCGCGCTTCTCGACGTCGAGATGCCCGGCATGGACGGTATCGCCGCGACAGCGGCCCTTCGCGAAGCAGCACCCGAGACCCGGGTTCTGATCGTCACCACGTTCGGGCGCCCAGGATTTCTCCGTAAAGCCCTTCACGCGGGGGCCGGCGGGTTCGTCGTCAAGGACACACCTGCCAGGCAGCTTGCCGACGCGGTCAGGCGTGTTCATGCCGGACTGCGCGTCGTCGATCCCACCCTTGCGGCTGACAGCCTCGTCAGCGGTGAGTCGCCCCTGACGGAGCGTGAGACCCAAGTACTGCGCGCTGCTCACGACGGCGCACCCGTGGCGGCCATCGCGGGGGCGCTGTTCTTGTCCGCAGGGACAGTTCGAAATCACCTGTCGTCCGCAATGGGTAAGACGGGTGCCACGACCCGCGCCGAAGCCGTGAGAATCGCCGAGTCGAACGGCTGGCTCTGATCCGCGATGCCGGAATCCGCTTCGCCGGCAAATAGTCCGCCGTTCGATTCTTGATGACGATTTGTCCAGATCACTCAAAGTAGGGACCTTCTACCCTAGGGATTTTCCCTGCAAACGACCCCCTTCGTGAGAATCCGAAACAGCTAATCGTTCGATAACTGGCTATGATGCAGTTAATTGAATCGACGGAGCCTGTGCGTAACGGGGGAAGGGACGTCTCATGTCGAACCAGTTCAACGATCGCTTGAACTCGCTGTTCGAGACTGCCGACTTTCACGTCACCAACGCGATGGTCGTTCGCGGCATGACCGAGTTCGGTTGCCGCATCTCGACGCCGTACCTGTCGCAACTACGCACCGGCGTCCGAACCAACCCGTCACCCGAAGTGGTCGCTGCCCTCGCCCACTTCTTCAACGTCCATCCGGACTACTTCTACGCCCCGTCCGACCACACTCCACCGACCGTCTCCGGTGGCGAAGCAGACCTCTCACTTCTCGAACAGCTGCACAACGTGCGCCTGCGAAACCTCACTGCCCGGGTCGTCGATCTCTCACCGTCTTCGCAGGATCTGCTTGTGGAAATGGCGGAGAATCTACGTTCCTCCGAGAATCTTCCGCGCGTACCACCGGACTCGAATTCCTACATGTCACGCGCGTAGCGCCCTTCGCCGACTCTCCTTGACTGCGCAGGGAGGGTTGGCCTTATGCTGATCGATGCAGCTGGTTCGCCCGGCACGGTCATGAGGAGCCCCGAAGACCGTTCCCGGCGTCGAAGCCCCGTCAGCGCAAGCTGACGGAGTGAGAGGGAACCCGGTGAAAATCCGGGACTGTCCCGCAGCGGTAAGCAGGAACGACCGCCGTTTATGTGCACTGGGCATCCGCCTGGGAAGCGACGGCCAGTAGGTTCGATCCAACTCGATCGAGTGCCCGCGAGTCCGAAGACCTGCCAACTGTGTCGGGCACGCCGTGCCCGACGGTCCACCGCCTCGTGGAATGGGCGTGTAGATCTCCATCGGACCTCGTGCGTGGTTCGGGCAGTGCTGCCCGCCGCAGCTCGGGGTCTCGTGAGGTGTACCCGTCTGCCGGCAGTGGCCATCAGTGCATTGGCAATCTGGAGAAACTCCGTGACAACGACATTCACTTCGACCGTGCTGGGCTCACCGCGCATCGGTCCTCATCGAGAACTCAAGCGGGCAACCGAAAGCTACTGGGCGGGGCGCATCGACGCCGACGCCTTGCAGAGCGTCGCCCGTGACCTCCGTCGGCAGGGCTTGGCCGGCCTCCGTGACCTGGGCCTCGACTCGATCCCGGTCAACACCTTCTCCTTCTACGATCAAATGCTCGACACCGCAGTTCTTCTCGGAGCACTTCCCGATCGTGTCGCATCGGTCGCCGATCCGTTGGACCGCTACTTTGCAGCTGCCCGTGGGACGGACACCATCGCGCCGCTCGAAATGACGAAGTGGTTCGACACCAATTACCACTACCTGGTGCCGGAGATCTCGCCGTCCACCACGTTCGCACTCGACCCGTCCAAGGTCTTGTCCGAACTCGCAGAAGCACTTTCCGACGGCATCGCAGCCCGCCCGGTCGTCATCGGACCGGTCACCTTCCTGTTGCTTTCGAAGCCTGTCGGCACTGACGAGCCTCTGCTCTCGCGGCTCGACGAACTGCTCCCCCTCTACGCGGATCTACTCGGTCGGCTCGCGAAGGCCGGCGCGGAGTGGATTCAACTCGACGAACCGGCTCTCGTAGGTGATCGCACCGACGAGGAAATCGAAGCGGCACGCGCTGCGTACGAACAGCTTTCGGCACTGACCGAGCGGCCGTCGATCCTGTTGGCGTCGTACTTCGGCTCGCTGCGTGACGCGCTGCCCGCACTCGCGTCCACCGGTGTCGAAGGATTTGCCGTCGATCTCGTGGCCGGTCAGGATTCGATCGGCTCCGTCCCCGAACTCGCCCGCAAACTGGTCGTCGCCGGTGTGGTCGACGGACGAAACATCTGGCGGTCGGATCTGGATTCGGCACTGAGCACGTTGGGTGCTCTGTTGGGCAGCGTGGATACTCTTGCCGTCTCCACGTCGTGCTCCCTGCTGCACGTTCCGTACACTCTCGACGCAGAAGCCGATGTCGACAAGGCCCTGCGCTCGTGGCTCGCGTTCGGCACCGAGAAGGTCAAGGAAGTGGTCACTCTCGCAACCGCTCTCACGCAGGGACGAGAGTCGGTGGAGGACGAGTTCGCGCTGGCACGAGCTGCCGCGTCGACCCGCAAGGACGATCGCAGACTCAATGACGCGAGCATTCGAGGCCGGCTGGACGCCGTACTGAGCTCGGCGACCGGTCGCGCGCCCGCCGCCGAGCGCCGCGCTGCCCAGGACGAGTTGCTGTCTCTGCCACCGCTGCCCACGACGACTATCGGCTCGTACCCACAAACGTCGAAGATCCGTATCGCTCGCGCGGCGCTGCGCAAGGGCGAGATCGACGAAGCCGAGTACGTCGACCGCATGCGCGCCGAGATCGCCGAAGTTGTTGCACTCCAGGAAAAATTGGACCTCGACGTACTCGTTCACGGCGAACCGGAACGCAACGACATGGTGCAGTACTTCGCGGAGCAGTTGGACGGGTTCTTCGCCACCGCCAACGGATGGGTCCAGTCGTACGGCACCCGCTGCGTGCGTCCGCCGATTCTGTACGGCGACGTCTCACGTCCGAAGCAGATGACCGTCGACTGGATCACGTACGCACAGTCGCTGACAGACAAGCCGGTCAAGGGCATGCTCACCGGGCCCGTCACCATTCTGGCCTGGTCGTTCGTCCGCGACGACCAACCGCTCGCCGACTCGGCAAATCAAGTCGCACTGGCCATTCGAGACGAGACGGTCGATCTGCAGGCCGCCGGTATCGGAATCATCCAGGTCGACGAACCGGCACTGCGTGAGCTACTTCCACTGCGTGCTGCGGACCAGCCCGCCTACCTGGACTGGTCGGTCGGCGCCTTCCGGCTGGCCACCTCGGGCGTCGCGGATTCCACCGCCATCCACACCCACCTGTGCTACTCCGAGTTCGGAGCGGTGATCGGTGCCATCGCCGGTCTCGACGCGGACGTCACGTCCATCGAGGCTGCGCGATCACACATGGAGGTGCTCGACGATCTCAGTTCGGTCGGGTTCGACCTCGGCGTCGGTCCGGGTGTCTACGACATCCACTCGCCACGCGTGCCGAGCGTCGACGAGATCGCGGAGTCGCTACGCGAAGCACTCAAAGCTGTTCCGGTCGAACGATTGTGGGTCAATCCGGACTGCGGATTGAAGACACGGGGGCCGATCGAGGTCGAAGCGTCGCTGCGTAACCTCGTCGAAGCCGCGAAGGTGGTACGAGCGGAGCTTTAGGGGCAAGCCCCTGTGCGCCTTTCTGGTGGTGGCATTATCGGAAAGGCGCACAGGGGGTCATGCCGTATGGCCGATCGGTCTCGAAGCATCGAAACGTAGGCTTCCGGATCTCTCCCTTTCCTGCTACCTTGCCTTACTAGACAGTGACCTAAGGAGAGGCCTTACAACCGCGAAAGCGACGACCCAGGCCCGGGTTCACGTCGAAGGAGTTCACCCACGTGGACACGGTTTCGACCGATGTCCGCCATTCCACGGTCGAGTACGCCCCTGGCTTACACCTCGACATAGTCCGACCGAAGGACCCACCGCAGCCGTTGCCTGCGATCGTGTGGATCCACGGCGGTGGATGGCGGCTACAAGACCGCACGGCCTGCCCAGACCTCGCGAAGCATTTCGCTGCCGAGGGATACGTGATGGTCAGCATCGACTACCGGTTGGCACCGGACATCGTTCACCCCGGTCAATTGCTCGACGTTCGGCGCGCAGTGCGCTGGCTGCGAAGCAATGCCGCCGAACATCGCGTGGATCCGGATCGAATTGGACTCTGGGGATCGTCGGCAGGAGGGCACCTCGCGGCGCTTGCCGGCATCCATTCCTCGACCCTTCGGCTGGACCACGAAGAGGCCTCATCCGTCAGCTCAGCAGTCCAGGCCGTCGTCGACGGTTACGGCCCAGCAGATCTTCCTGCCCTGGTGAATCTTTCGTCGCCGATCTCCGAAGCCGAACAAGTATCGCCCGAGGCATCACTGTTGGGTGGACCGATTCGAGACAACCTCGCCGCCGCACGCGACGCGAGTCCGGCACTCGTAGCCAAGGGCGGCACGCCCCCGTTCCTGGTCATGCACGGGATCGAGGACACGATGGTTCCACACCACCAAAGCGTCAGCCTGTACGACTCGCTCGCCGCCTACGGAAACGACGTGATCCTTTATCTCGTGGACGGTTTCGGCCACGGCTTCTTCAACCCTGGCAACGTGCTGGAGCTGGGTCCTGGGCTCAGTCTCGATCAGGGGCACCTCGAGCGTGATCCGTCCGCATCCGCAACAGTCCGAGCCTCCACCGACCGCGGGAGACGGTTCGTCGAACGCCACCCATGCGCGTCGTTCGCGACTATCGAAGCCTTTTTCTCTCGAACACTGAAAGCAGGTGCGTCCCTCTCATGACCACATTCGACATTCCGAGTTTGGACGAGGTCCACTCCACCGTTCCCGAATCGGATTCTCTACCAGGGCGTTGCGTGCCTTACCACCTGTCCGCCGGTGAAGGCGAGCGATACCAACTAGGCGGTCAACTCCTCACAGTCATCGCCCGCCCGCAAGATACCGGTGGACAGTTCGGCGCCGCCTACGTCTACGGCGGCGCAGGTGTCGAGACGCCGTTCGTCCAGCACTCCGACGAATTCCGTTTCCTGTACGTCACCGACGGTCGACTCCAAGTCTGGCTTCCGGGCGAAACCAACATCCTCGTAGCGGGAGACGCCGTGTCGATCCCACCCGGCACGCCGTACGCGTACCGCATGCTCGCGCATCGCACGCGATTCCTGAGTTGGCTCACTGTCGGTGACGGACACAGTTGGGGCGCAGAATCGGGCACCGCCACGCAGTCGCACGTCTTCGACATCAGCGCTGACCAGAACGTTTCAGACGCGCGTCAGTCCGAACTTGCAGCGCAGTACGGAATTCGAGTTCTCGACCTGGAGAAGAAGGATCTTCCCTCGTCGTCGGGATCGATTTTGCCTCAGTCCAATTCGGCCTACGTCCTGCGAGCCGGCGAAGGTGACCGATGGGCGAGCATGGACCAACTCAACACTTATCTCGCACGCTCCCGAAACACGGATTCGACGTACTTCGCGATGCACACCAGCGGCGGCAAGAGTCCATACATTCCGTTGCATTTCCACCGTCAGCACACCGAGAACTTCTTCTGCCTCGAGGGCCGGATTCTGTTGCACGCGAACGGTAAGGAAATCCTTCTGACCAAAGGCGACTTCCTTCACGCACCTGCAGGCACCGTGCACAGTTTCTCGTTCGCCGGCCACAGCACCCAGATGCTCGGACTGCTGACCACCGGTGTGTTCGAGAAGTTCTTCGAATACATGAACCGCCCGACCGAGGCTCACATCCACGTCGAAGGAGGCGACATGACCTTCCCTGGTGAAGGATTCGGGCGCGCTCGTGCCGAACTGGACCTGGAGGTCGTCGGGCCGCCCCCAACTCCCGGCGGATGAAGCGATGTGCGCTCACCTCCGATGACCATTCCCTGAACTAAGAGAGCGTGCCTGCCGAACGAGAGCTGAGAAAGTCGCCGACGGTGGTCACCGGCGCTCTGAGCATCCCCGCGCAAGCATCGATGAGGAAGTAGGCCAACCCGGTCCAGTTGGGCTCGATGGTGTCCTGCTCGAGGCGTGCCTCGTATTCGGCGCAGACGTCGGTGACCATTCGTCCCATGATCCAAGATCGACCGACGAGCACGGGCGCAGGAATATCCGAGAGGAGACCCATCGCCCGCTGAAACACTTCGTCGACCAGCGGATCCGACAGCATGGCAATGAGTTCGATGCCCGACGGCGCCGCCTTCAGTTGTTGTACGAGCCGTGCACGCCAGCTCGGACGAGGCAAGGACGCCAGTTGGTCGGTCCACGGGAGTATGAGGCAGCCCAACAGATCTCGGAGATCTGGGTCTTCGCCGAGTAGATCGGCGAGTTCACGGCGTCGGCGACGGGTGTCGTCGGTATGACGCTCGATCAACGCCCGAATGAGCTCGTCACGTCCGCCGAAGTGATAGGTCACAGCGGAGTGATTGGCACTACCAGTGCGCTCGGCGATGTGCCGGTTGGAGACCGCATCAACCCCTTCCCTGGCAAAGAGCTCCTCAGCTGCGTCCAGCAAGGCTTTCTTCACCCGGTCACCATGTTGTCCCATGCCTACTCCTCGTCGACTTCGTCTGCCGGGGTCGTTCGATACGCCTTCTCACCGATAGGGCAGACATCACTACCCTGCCTGTTTGAATTTTAAGACATGCGGCGTAACTTTATTTAAGACAGGACGCGTAATTCTGTTGGACGACGTGGGCGTGTCCCATCGACCCAACCGTGGATCCGCCCTGCCTGTCGCGACTGGATCGAGCAACACCTGCCCAGAGTTCGAGGAGTTCCACAATGCCCACCACTGCTTCTCCCGATGCCGAAAGTCCGCCAGAGGGGAACGCCGTGGCCGAAGCCGCCGCTCGCGCCCGAAAGGAGCAGATCGGCCGGTACGTGGCGATGATCTTGCTGCCCTTCTTGATGGTCGGAATGATGATCACCGGCTACTTGGTTGCGATGCACGCACCTGCCCCGAACAACATGCCTGTCGCAGTTGCCGGACAGACACAGCAGGCCGAACAATTTGCGGCAGCACTCGAAGCGTCCGATCCGTCGGCCGTGGACGTCCGGATCGTCGCCACTGACGAGGAGGCACGCCAACTCCTCCTCGACCGCGAGGTGTCCGGCGTCGTATCGCTGCACGCTACGGACCCCAACGCGACGGTGTACACCGCAAGTGCGGCCGGAGCTGCTCAGGTTTCCACGGTCACCGGACTGCTCGCTCCCCAGGTCCTTGCGCAAGGCGGCGATCTGACCGTCGAAGATCTCGCACCACTGCCGGCCCACGACCCTGCGGGCTTGGCCGCGATGTTCATGGCCACCGCTCTGATGCTTGCCGGTTACATGCCCCTGAGTATTACGCTGTCCAACTCGCCCGAGCTGTTGCGATTCCGCCGAGTCGTACCACTTCTCGCCGGATGGTCAGCGCTGATCGCAGCACTGGTGTGGTTGGTCGCGGGTCCGATCCTCGGCGCGGTCGAGGGGCATACAGCAGCAATCCTCGGGATCTCGTGGCTCGCCGTATTCGCTGTCGGTTCCGTGCAGTTGCTCCTCACCCGGATATTCGGCCCGTTGGCAGTGCTGGTCGGCATGTTGTTCGTGATGGTGCTCGGCGTCCCGGCATCCAACATGGGCATGTCGGTGTTCACGATGCCGTCGATCTACGCAACGTTGCACAGCTTCCTGCCTACCGCAGCCGCCGGCGAGGCCCTGCGCTCGGTGCTCTACTTCGGCGGCGACGGACTCGGCTCCCATCTGCTGGTCCTGGCCCTCGGCGCAGCGATTGCACTACTCGCAACACTGGGCGTCGACGCGCTGAAACGACGCCGCAATCCCGAGGCTGGTACTCCCGAGATCTCGATGGCATCGCTGACCGCACGGCCGCGACCCGCCAGCAACAAGGTTCGCTACGCCACCTTGGCGTTCTTCCCCTTCGCCATGGTCACGCTCATGCTTTCGGTCATGCTCGGTTCGATGTACCAGCCTGCTCCCCGGGACATGCCGGTCTCGGTGGTCGCGGCCACCACGGAACAGGCAGAACAAGCTGTCGCCGGCCTCGAACAGAACTTGGGCGGACTGTTCGATCTGCAGGCAGTCGGATCAGTGGACGAAGCCCGCAGCCTCGTTCAGGACCGCACAGTCACCGCCGCCTACGTCCTACCTTCGGCAGAGTCGCCCACCGCGACACTGATCACCAGTCAAGCCGCCGGAACGAGCCAACAACAAGCAGTGCAATCGGTCTTCAAACAGGTTTCTGCCGGCCAGCACGTACAAATGACGACAGAAGATCTCGCACCGCTCGCCGACTCGGATTCCAGCGGCACGGTCAGCATGTACTTGGCGATGGGCTGGATCATGTCCGGCTTCATGATCATCGTCGTCGGCAGCAGCGCAGCGCCGGCAGTGATGAAATTGCGGACGCTTGTTCCCGTTCTCGCAGGATGGTCGGTGTTCATGTCCGCCGTGATCTGGCTGATCGCCGGTCCCCTCGTCGGCACGATCGACGGTCACTTCTGGCAGCTTTTCGGCACCGGCATCATCGCGATCTTCAGTACCGCGTTGTTCACCACCGTGCTGGTTCGACTACTCGGACTCCTCGCAGTCATCCCGGCCGTCGGAGTTCTCATGTTTCTCGGAATACCGGCTTCGGGTGCCGCGATGTCGATCTACATGGAACCCGGGATCTTCCGCGTCCTACACGACGTACTGCCGATGCCCGCAGCTGTGGAGTCCGTCCGATCGATCCTGTACTTCGGTGCGGACACGGTCGGTAGTCAGCTGATGACCTTCGGAATCTGGGGAGCCATCTCCCTGCTGTGCGTGTTGCTCATCGACAAAGCTCGCGCCGACAAGGCTCGCCCCGCAGAGGCAACGGAACGTCCGTCGGATTCCGAATTCGCCACGGCGTGAGAGCCAGAACTCCCTGAAGGACAGGGATTCACGACTGATAGCGCGAGCAAGAACGCTGCGACTGTCGGGGATCTGGACTGCGCGCTCCGACCAGGTCCTCGACAGGAGCGAGAAACAAAAGATCGGACCACCAGCGAATGCCGCGGAACAAATGCTGCAACGATCGCAGGCAGCCGAGCCGTCGAAGTGGCCTTCGGTGACTTCGCCTGGATGTGAGGGCGGGTAATGGGTGTTACTGGAATATCTACTCCTCGACAACTGCTGGGACCCTTGTGGTTTCGATCTCTGCAGGAGCAAGTTCGAGGGCGCGGACGAGAAGCGACAACACAGTTGGCGCTGATTACGGTGCTCTACCTGGGCTATCGCGCCGGACGGATCTTTGCCGCCGGCCAGGAATCACGAGCATTCTCCAACGCCCACGCTCTCGTGGACTTCGAGCGCGGAATGCATTTACCGAACGAAGCGTCACTGAATGCCTTCCTTACGCATTCCGATACCCTCGCGAGATTTGCGAACGGATACTACGCGAGCGTGCATTTCCCTTTTGCAATTGCCACACTGCTGTGGTTGTGGGTATATCGCGCGCAGTACTACACATGGGTCCGAAATGTCATGGCTGCCTTGACCGCAACGGCGGTTGTGATCCACGTGCTGGTCCCGCTTGCACCCCCGCGAATGCTGCCCGATCTCGGTTTCGTCGACCTCGCCACCCGATACGGGCAATCGGTCTACGGACCTCCAGACACAGATACCCTCTCGAACCAGTTCGCCGCGATGCCGTCGCTGCACATTGGATGGGCGCTGTTGCTGTCCATCGCACTGTTCCTGGCAATACGGTCTCGATGGCGTTGGGCCGTTCTCGCCCACCCGGTTGTGACTACATTTGTGGTGATCGCCACCGCAAATCACTATTGGTTGGACGGATTGGTCGCGACCCTCATCATGGTCATAGCGATGGCTTTCCTGACTTCCACCTTTCCTCGTCGCAACAGAGCCGATACCACGGGAGGGAGATGACGCCACTGAATTTGCTGTCACACAGTGCTGTTCACAGCGACAACAGAAGGGGAACAGTGGTCAGCTCAACCACGTATTGCCGAAGAGCAGAATCCCGTCCGCACTCGGGGTCACTCCGTGGACGTTCTCGCGCCACGGGATGAAGACCTTGCCGGAGTTGACCACGGCCATCGGCGCCGTCTCGTTGACCACTGTCTGAATATCGTCGATGACGGCTCGCCGTTCATCCTCGCCCGACGCTGTTTGCAGCTTGCCGAGCAACTCGTCCATCCGAGCGTTCTTGTAGCCGAGGATGTTCGACGGAGATTCGCTGAACAGATTGCCGTACATGCGCACGAAGGGTGACTCTTCCAGCACGTTGAACGCGAAGTAGGACACGTCGTAGTCGTGTTTTGCATACAGCATGGAAATCAAATCGTTGATGCTGGTCGCGTAGGTGATGTCGACCGTGAAACCCACTGCCTGCAAGAGCGACTGAAACGTCAGCGCGCTGCGTTGCGTCGCCGGATCGTTCATTCCGACGTATGTCAGTTTTCCGTCGTAGCCGTCGGCCTTCGCCTCGGCCAGATACTTCTTCGCGGCCTCGGGATCGAAGCCGTTTCCGGCCACCGAACCGTGCCACTGCGACCACGACGCGAACATGTCGGTGCCGGGTTCACCGAAGCCGCCTTGAACTCGCTCGTTGAACGTAGTCGGGTCCACCGCAGCGACAATCGCCTTACGCACACGCTCGTCTTTCGCTGCCCGATCGTCGCGCTGATTGATTGCCAGCACTCCGGCCATGCTGGCCGAGTACACGAATCCGGGATCGCCGGCTTCGAAAGCCTCGTGAATGAAATCGGGCGACTTCAAATAAGCAACCTGAATTCCGTCGGTGTGCAAGCCCTCGAGTTTGCTCTTCTCGTTGACGATTGCGGGAAAGCGCAACTTCTCGAGGTACGGCGCACCGTCCCAGTACGTCGGACGGGCCGTGAGCACCAATTCGTCCTGGGAAGCGAACTTCTCGACTGTGAACGGACCCGCTCCGACCGGGGTGAACGTACCGGTAGCCATCGACGAGGGTGCGACGATCATGCCGGGACCGGTGGTGAACATGATCGGGAACTCGTCCCACGGCTGCGCCAATGTGAAGACAACCGTACTCGGATCCAATGAATTCATCTCACGCACAGCGGTCTTCCACACCAGCGCGTGAGTACCCTTCTTCTGCAGATAGTGATCGATGCTCCACACGACTGCAGCGCTGTCCATCGGCGTGCCGTCACTGAAGGTGACACCGTCACGCAACTTCAATGTCCACACCGTGTTGTCGTCATTGGCCGACAAGGACTGTGCCAAGTGCGGAACATATTCGCCCGCCGCGGTATCGAATCGCATCAGAAGGTCGTAGATGGCTGCCATTTCGCTACCACCGGTAGCGCCGCCGTCCTGACGGTCAGCCGGATCGAGACTGCTGATCCCGTTGTACGTGGCAAACGACACCGTGCCACCCGAGCGTGGCTCTCCCCCGTCGTTCTGGTCACCGACAACTCCGACCGTCACGTCCGATGCATCCGTCGTCGTACCTTGGCTGCTACCCGCGCACCCGGTCACCACCAGTGTCGCCGACGCCAGGACAACCATCCAGATTCGAGCGCGAGCTCGGCACGAGCGCTTCATTGCGACTCACTTTCACAGTTCACGGACGCGTCGATCCTTGAAACCGACACCCGACAGATTTGTAAGTGAATTCTAGGTAAGGAGCAATCCTGCGTCCTTGTTTTCGCAAAGCTGAAGCGATAATTCGAATCTGGGTCAACAGAAACAAGACACGAATTCTAGAACGTTCTGAATTGGATCCGCTGACATCTCGACATGCGCCGCACCCAGAGGAAACTCGTTGCCACTCGCGCCACGACGGCTCAGGACTGTCGCCGAATCGCCGGGTTTCCGAGTTTCGCGAGAACACCTACAATCTAGTACATACATTTATCAAACGTGATCCACGCTAGGGTTAGGCCATGAATGAGCGAACAACCGATGACCAACCAGCCGTCGGCGAGCTCAACTTCTGGTCGTTCATCGAACTGGCCAACAAACGACTGGCCACCGAACACGGCTTTCGCGACCAGCTGGCCACCGAGGTGCTCTTGACGCTCAATCGGGCCTCGAACGTGGTCACCTACGATCTCGAGTCGTCGATCCACCGCCCTCGCGGCTGGTCATGGTCGTCGTTCCGACTGTTGTTCGTCACCTGGCTGGCCGGTCCGATCGAGCCGAAGGCTGCCGCCGAACTCACCGGGATGAGCCGGGCCGCCGTCTCCAATCTGTCCAAGTCGCTACTGGCAGATGGGCTGATCGATCGCCGCCCCACCGAGAACGACGGACGCTCAGTCCAGCTGTACCTGACCGACAAAGGCCGAGAAGCCATGGTCGAAGCATTTCGCGAGCAGAACGAACGCGAACACGCCTGGGTCAGCGTCCTGAGCGAGGCCGAACAGCGCATCCTTGTCATGCTCCTGGACAAACTGATCACCAACCGCAGCCAGTTCGACGTGCGCGGACGTAACTGACATAGACCCGAACCCCTTGGAGGGTTGCGCCCATCACATCATTTTAGTTAATGTATTTACTATCTGGTGGAGGTGAGCCAGGCAGAACAGCACAGAAGGAGCCCCGTCATGGCGTTCTATCGACAACTCGGCAACATCCCACCGAAGCGTCACACCCAACACCGTGACGAGTCCGGCAACCTCTACTACGAAGAGCTGATGGGCGAGGAAGGTTTCTCCTCGGATTCTTCGTTGCTCTACCACCGCGAGATCCCGTCGGCCATCGTCGACGCAACAGTCTGGGAACTGCGCGATCAGAGCACAACCCCCAACCATCCCCTCAAACCGCGCCATCTGAAACTCCACACACTGTTTCCCGAAAGCACCTGGAACGAGACCGACGTGGTAACGGGCCGTCGTCTCGTCCTCGGCAATGCCGACGTACGACTGTCCTACGTCGTTGCGGCAGCGCCATCTCCCCTGTACCGCAACGCAATCGGCGACGAGATGGTCTACATCGAATCTGGCGAGGCGACCGTCGAGACTGTCTTCGGCACACTCGAGGCCCGTGAAGGTGACTACGTCCTGATCCCGATGTCCACAACGCATCGATGGATCCCCAAGGGTGACAAACCACTTCGTGCCTACACCATCGAAGCGAACAGTCACATCGTCCCGCCCAAGCGCTATCTGTCCCGCTTCGGCCAGCTACTCGAGAACGCACCGTTCTGTGAACGAGACCTGCACGGACCGACCGCGCCCATGATCGCCGAAGGCACCGACATCGAGGTACTGGTCAAGCACCGTACGTCGGCGGGCATCGTCGGCACCCGAATGGTTTATCCCACGCACCCTTTCGATGTCGTCGGTTGGGACGGATGCCTGTACCCGTACACCTTCAACATCTCCGACTACGAGCCGATCACGGGCCGTGTTCACCAGCCGCCGCCGGCGCACCAGGCCTTCGAGGGGAACAACTTCGTGATCTGCAACTTCGTGCCTCGCAAGGTCGACTACCACCCCCTGTCGATCCCGGTGCCGTACTACCACTCCAACGTCGACTCCGACGAGATCATGTTCTACTGCGGCGGTGATTACGAGGCCCGTAAGGGTTCCGGCATCGGACAGGGTTCGATTTCGATTCATCCCGGTGGCCACGCCCACGGCCCACAACCCGGAGCGTACGAGCGAAGCATCGGCGCCGAGTTCTTCGACGAGTTGGCCGTGATGGTCGATACGTTCCGGCCGCTCGAATTGGGTGAGGGAGCCTTGGCGTGCGAAGACGGAGCCTACGCGTGGAGTTGGGCGGGGCGGGGGCCGCAGCAATGACAATCGTCTCTCCCCTCCTGAGCGGCCTGTGCGACGACGCAGCACTCTTCCCACCCGGCAATGCCCCTCTGGCCGAAGCAGTTCCGGCCCACGCCGCCTACCTGCAGGCAGATTACGACGCACTGGTGGGGCCCTTCGTCTTCCCCGCGCCGCGACTGAGCGAACTGGCTGCGTACGTCTCAGCGGACAGCCCAGTGACGCTGAGCCTGACCGTGCCGGCCGGTCCAGCCGATACCGCGGCCGCGTTGTCGAACGCGCTCGCCATCCCCGGCGTTCGCGTCGCCGCCGTCGAAGTGGGAATTCCTGACGGGCTGGAGGCCGATGCCGCCTTCGCGGAGCTCGCCCGTGTCCATGCCGCTCATCCCGACATCGCCATTTTTGTCGAGGTGCCCCGAGGCGGCCGGCGCGCCGACTATCTCACGGCTCTCGAAACCGCAGGGTACTCCGCGAAGTTTCGCACCGGAGGCATTGTCGCCGAGGCGTACCCGAACGAGGACGAACTCGCCGATGCGCTGATTTCCGTCGTCCGAGCGAATATCCCGTTCAAGGCGACTGCGGGACTGCACCACGGTGTGCGCAACACCGATCCCGAGACGGGCTTCGAACAGCACGGCTTCCTCAACATCATGGTGGCCGTCGACGCTGCGAGGCGGGGCGCAGATCGTTCTGAAGTTGTTGCTGCACTGGCGCAGCGCGATGGCGAGTCGATCGCACGGGCACTGGCCGACCTGACCGAAGACGAGGCAGGCGAGGTGCGTCGCCGATTCCTCTCGTTCGGTACCTGCAGCATCTCGGACCCTCTGACCGAGCTGGAAGGCCTCGGATTGATCGTCCGCTCCGACAAAACCGAAGGAACTCTCGTATGACCGTCACGACCATCGACATTCCCGCCGACTCACTGTTCGGTCTCGACAATCTGCCGTACGGGGTCTTCTCCCCCGCAGGCGGGTCACCGCGCGTCGGTGTGCGGGTCGCCGACTCGGTCGTCGATCTCGCAGCGACACTGGGTGATTCCGTCTTCGCCGAACCGACCCTGAATGCATTCATGGCTCAAGGCCGAGATCAGTGGGTTTCGGTGCGGAACCGGATCACGGAGCTCGTGACCGGCGAAATAGACTCGAATGCCGTGTTTTCCGTCGACTCGGTGACAATGCATTTGCCGATCGCAGTGGCCGATTACGTCGACTTCTACGCCTCGGAGAATCACGCAACCAACCTCGGGCGGTTGTTCCGCCCGGACGCCGCCCCCTTGATGCCGAACTGGAAGCATCTTCCCGTCGGATACCACGGGCGCTCGAGCACCGTCGTCGTCTCCGGCACCGACATCGTTCGTCCCTGCGGACAGCGGAAGGCACCCGATCAGGAAAGCCCGGACTTCGGACCTTCGCGTCGCCTCGACATCGAAGCCGAGATGGGATTCATCGTCGGAACTCCCTCGAAGATGGGCGATTCCATCACCCCGGACGAATTTGCCGAGCACGTCTTCGGCGCCGTCGTCGTGAACGACTGGTCTGCCCGAGACATCCAGGCGTGGGAGTACGTGCCCCTCGGTCCGAATCTGGGGAAGAGTTTCGCGACGTCCATCTCTCCGTGGGTTGTTCCGTTACTCGCGCTCGAAGCAGCCCGAATCGACACTCCGGTGCAGGATCCCGAACCGCTTTCCTACCTGCGCGGTGAAGAGAAGTGGGGCCTGGACATAGATCTGGCCGTGGAGTGGAACGGTCACGTCGTTTCGCGACCTCCGTACGCCCAGATGTACTGGTCGCCCGCGCAGATGCTCGCGCACACCACCATCAACGGCGCAGCGGCGAGCACGGGCGATCTCTTCGCGTCCGGAACCATTTCCGGGCCGGACAAGGATCAGCGCGGCGCCTTCATCGAACTGACCTGGGGCGGAAAAGAACCCGTTGCAGTTGGCTCCGAGACTCGCACGTTCCTCGAGGACGGCGACACCATCTCCATCTCGGCCACCGCTCCCGGGGTCGGCGGTTCACGCATCGGCTTCGGCGATGTTCACGCTCGGATCCTGCCTGCAACGCAAACTGGAAGATAACGATTGACAACTGTTTGATTCACGCTGATCTGATGTCCGGAATTCCTTGCCTCACGATTCTCCGAAGATAAGCTGGACTAACCATCCAGAGCGATCGAGAGTCCTGGCTCCCTGACGTCGCAGCAACCCCCTCTACTGAGGTGCGGGTGCTTTCCGCCAGGTCCGATGGAGGACTCGTGCCAGGCGATCGACCCCGTACCTCGGTGGGGACACCTGCTGTCATCGTGATCGTGGGCGGTGGTCCCCGTGGTACCGGTGTACTCGAACGGATCCTCGCTCACGAATCGGTGAACACTGACCCCGCACCGATCGACATTCACGTCGTCGACCCGTATCCGGCAGGCGCCGGCCGCATTTGGCGAGGCAGCCAGGCGCCGCTCCTGTGGATGAATTCGACAACCGCTGACGTCACGATGTTCACCGACGACACCACCGCGGTCACCGGTCCGGTAGTACCCGGCCCGACGCTCGCGGAATGGGTCGCCGAGAACGCGGCTGAGCTTGCCGAATTGCCCGAGATCGCGGCAGAAGTTCCGACTGTCACGCCGTCGTCGTTCGCATCGAGGTCATTGCAGAGCCGATACCTGAACTGGGTGTTCGAGACTGCAGTCGACTCTGCGCCGGCGCACGTCGACGTTCAGGTTCATCGACGATCCGTGGTCGACATCGTGAACGTCGGCCAGATGCAGAAGGTTCATCTGGACGACGGAGTTGTCATCGACGCGACGGCCGTCCTCCTCGCACAGGGGCACCCCGATGCGTTGGCTGCTCCGCGTGAAACCGCGCTGACCAGCTTTGCGTCCGACCACGGGTTGACCTACGTAGGACCGGGATACACCGCCGACCTCGACGCCGATGTCATTCCCGAACGCGAACCGGTTCTGATCGCCGGACTCGGGCTGGCTTTCATCGACTGGATGGTTCTCCTCGCCGAGAGCCGTGGCGGCATCTTCGAACGCGGTGAAGACGGCGTCCTGACTTACGCTCCCTCGGGTCGAGAACCCCTGTTGTATGCCGGATCTCGTCGCGGCGTGCCGTATCACTCCAAGATTTCGTACTCGATCGCTGACGCGCGGCCACCGCTACCGCGGTTCTTCACTGCTGATCTTGTGCCCGGCGACGGACCGTTGGATTTCCGAAACGACATCTGGCCCTTGGCGTCGAAAGAACTGGCAGGCGCCCACTATCACGAACTGTTCGCGTCGCACCCGGATCGAACGGTGGGTACCTGGGAGGAGTTCGACGCCGAATTCGCCTCGCTGGCTTGGGGATCGTCTCGATTGCAGGAACTGGTCGAGAACGCAGTTCCGAAACCGGAAGACCGTATCGATCTCGAGCGACTGAACCGCCCGCTCGGTGGTGAGCGCTACGACGGACTCGCCGACGTCCAACTCAGGATCACCGAATACATCTCGGCAGACGTCGCACGCCGGTCGGACCCGTATTTCAGCGCCGACGCAGCTGTCTTCTCAGCGTTGCTGTCGACGTACATGACCGTCGGAGAATTGTTGCGGCGCGGCAGAATCCCGGCCGAATCCGTCGCCAAGGACGTCGAAGGTTGGCTGCATTCGTTCTTCAGCTTCATTGCCAGTGGTCCGCCACCCGAGCGTCTGGAACAGTTGACCGCCCTCAACGAGGCCGGCATCGTGCAATTCCTGGGGCCGGATTCAGTGTTCTCCACCGAGATCGATCCGGCAACGGGAGTCGGGATCTTTGTAGCCCGCAGTGCGTCTCACACCGATATCGTGGCCGCGAACACCCTCGTCGAGGCACGATTGCCGGTCGCTTCCATCAGTGCGAGCGGCGACGCGCTCCTACGGACACTTCACGGCCGGGGCGAGGCAGTCGAACTACGTGCCACCGCCGACAGTTCTGCGAAGCTCGCGGTCGACGGCACATCGCGAATTCTGCATCAGGACAACAGTGCGCATCCCCGCCGCTTCGCCGCCGGGCCGTGGGTTGCCGGGCACAACTGGTCGGCGGCGTTCCCTCGCCCGCGCACCAATGCGGGGTTTTTCCGGCACAACGACGCCTTGGCTGCGGAGATTTTGGGCGCTGCGCGCCTGTGAGCGGTTAAGGAGTCCAGGGACTCCCTAACCGCTCACAGGGGCTGTGCCCCTCTTAGCTGAACACCAACTCACCCTCGTCAACTGCGACGGTGATGCTGCCGCCCTCTTCGAGGAGATCGTCGAGCAGCATGTCGGCGATCTTGTCGTCGACCACACGCTGGATCGAACGACGCAACGGGCGAGCCCCGAACTCGGGTTGATGCCCGTGCTCGGCGATCCAGTCCACTGCGTCGGCGGTGAACTCGATGTCGATACCCTTGGACTGCAACCGCTTCCGACTGTCGTCGAGCAGCAGATCAGTGATCCGGTGCAGTTGCTCGGTGTCGAGCTTGCGGAAGATCACGATCTCGTCGATACGGTTGAGGAACTCCGGCCGCATCGATTCGCGCAACCTGGCCATCACGCGGTCGCGCAGCGGCTTCTCCGCCGACTCTGCATCACCTGTGGTGAAGCCGAGTCCACCGGACTTGCTCGAGATGATGTCGGAGCCGAGGTTGCTGGTCATGATCACGACGGTGTTCTTGAAGTCCACCGTGCGCCCCTGGCCGTCGGTCAGACGCCCGTCGTCGAGCACCTGGAGCAAGGTGTTGAACACGTCCGGGTGTGCCTTTTCGATCTCGTCGAGAAGGATCACCGAGTACGGGTTACGACGCACCTGCTCCGTGAGCTGTCCCGCCTCGCCGTAGCCGACGTATCCGGGAGGGGCACCGACCAATCGGCTGACCGTGTGGCGTTCCCCGAACTCACTCATGTCGAAGCGCAGCATCTTGTTCTCGTCACCGAAGAGTGTGGCAGCCAGAGCTTTTGCGAGCTCCGTCTTGCCGACACCGGTAGGCCCGAGGAACAGGAAGCTGCCGACGGGACGATCCGGATCACTCATTCCGGTCCGACTACGACGCACGGCACGCGCGATGGCGCGAACGGCGTCGTCCTGTCCGATGACACGGCCGTGCAGTTCCTCTTCCAGACGGCGCAGACGATCTTTCTCTGCCTGAGTCATCTGGCTGGCCGGAATACCCGTTGCGCGAGCGACAACGTCGGCGATCTGTTCAGCGGTCACGTCCGGAGTCTCCTCGGAAGGAACAGAGGATCCTGCCTTCTCGAGACGCTTTGCGACGCCGTTGATCTCGTCACGCAAGGTCGACGCCTTCTCGTACAACTCGTCGGCGACGGCATTTTCCTTGTCGCTCTCGAGCTGCTCGAGACGCTGCTGCAGGGCAGCGGTGTCTACCGTGGCCGTCTTCAGACGGAGCCTGGCACCGGCCTGGTCGATCAGGTCGATTGCCTTGTCCGGCAGGAACCTGTCGCCGATGTAACGTGCCGACAGCTCCACCGCAGCGGTGATCGCCTCGTCGGTGTAGTGGACCTTGTGGTGATCCTCGTAGCGACTGCGCAATCCACTCAAGATGGCGATCGCGTCCTCGATCGACGGCTCACCGACCTGTACCGGCTGGAAGCGCCGTTCGAGCGCGGGATCCTTCTCGATGTTCTTGCGGTATTCGTCGAGCGTGGTGGCACCGACGATGTGCAGTTCACCGCGAGCGAGCTTGGGCTTGAGGATGTTTCCGGCATCCATCGCGCCTTCGGCTCCGCCGCCGGCACCTGCGATGGTGTGCATCTCGTCGATGAAGACGATCAGCTCGTCCTTGTGCGCGGTGATCTCGTCGATCACCTTGGTGAGCCGTTCCTCGAAGTCGCCGCGGTAGCGGGTACCCGAGACCATGCTCGAGAGTTCGAGCTGGACGATCTTCTTACCCACCAACGATTCCGGCACGTCCCCGTCGACGATGCGCTGCGCCAGTCCTTCGACGATGGCAGTCTTGCCGACGCCGGCCTCACCCACCAGGACGGGGTTGTTCTTGGTGCGGCGGGAGAGGATCTCGATGGTCTGTTCGATCTCGTCGGCACGGCCGATCACCGGATCGACGCCGCCGTTGCGGGCACGATCGGTCAGGTCGACGCCGTACTTGTCGAGCGTCGGGGTGCTGGACTCGTCTTCGACTGGACCGGACGCGGGATTCTGAACCGCGGCCTGCAGCTTCTCCGGCGTGATACCGGCCGAAGCGAGCAGACGGCCCGGAACATGATCGGGGTCACCGGCTAGTGCGATGAAGAGATGTTCGGGGTCGATGTACGTCGATCCCAGGGCTCGGGCCAGTTGATGCGCCTCGAGGAGAGCAGTTTTGACGGCACTGCTGAGCGCGGGAGCAGAGTATGCGCCCTGCTCACGGCCCTGTGGTAGCCGCAGGTCGACGGCGTCGACCACGGATTTCGGGTCGGCTCCGGCGCGCTGCATGAGCGTGCGGACCGGATCCTGCTCCGCCATGACGCGGAGAACGTGCAGTGCATCGAGATCCGAATCACCGCGAGCAGCCGCTACGCGTGCAGCGTCAGCCATGAGTTGCTGGGTGGCCCTGCTCATGAGCCGGGAAATATCGATGCGACCGGGACCCTCGGGCCCGAAGAATGCTGGCATTCCGAAGCCTCCTTGCAGAAAGTTGAGCGTTACTGACTCAATTAACGTGCATGGGGCCCGATCAATTCCCGAGGGTTCAGATTTGTTTCAACACCGTCAGACCGACGATCGTTCTCAACTACCGAAGGACCCGGTAGAACGACCTACCGGGTACGCCTCGATGTGCATGATCACCGATCCCTCGCAGGGACCACTCTTGATGTCGGTCCGCCACGAACCTTTCAGACTGCCATCGGGCTGCGGTGTGTAGTACGCGTCCGAGTGCGCCGGCGCCCATACCTTCGGCATTCCCTCACCCTGGTAGCAATCCCACTCCCAGTCATACGGATGCACCCAACTGGTTCCGTCCCAGGTGTATCGAGCAGGCTGCGGCAAAGTCGGATTGGCGGGAGCCGGCCCGCCGACCACGGTGGCAACACAAACTCCGCCCGAGCAGTCCGTCTCGAACGTGTATGTATCGGAGAAATCCGGCTCCCACTGGCTGGCGGCCAGACTTGTGCCCGTCTTGGTCGCGGCGAAGCGCTTGAGCGAGTAATCACCGGACCAATTCGCATCCGCAGCCCCCGCGGGCATCGCCCCGGCGACAAACCACGTAGCAACGAGAGCAACCACCAGCAATGACTTTCGCATGCGTGAAGTGAATCACAAGCTATGTCCGAATTGTCGGATACTGACCACAAGGACACCGACGACGATCAGCACCAGCGCCACCATCGGCAACGCTCCCGCATCCCTGTCCACCAAGATCAGCCCGCCCACGACGCCGCCCGCTGCGATCGCCGAATTGAAGATCGTCACGAATACCGATTGCGCAGTGTCCACAGCGTCGCCCGTCGTATCCGCGAGCGCAGTCTGAAGGAGAGTGGGAGCACCTCCGATTGCCACGCCCCACACCGCGACGCTGAGTGCGATCACTGCGAAGCTGTCACCGCCGACGCCCAAGCCGGTCAAAGCTGCTGCAAAGACCACCAAGCTCAGGACGGTGAGCCTTCGAAGCGCCCGGTCGACGAACACCCCGACCACACCGATGCCCGCGAAGGCGAAAAGTCCGAACACGAACAACACGGTCCCCAACCGATCGCCGAAACCGATGCGATCCAGAAACGCCGCCAGATACGTGTACACGATGTTGTGCGCGAGGATCCACAAGAACGCGACAAGCAGAATCGGTCGTACGCCTGGCAGGACCAGGACTTTCCGCACCGACAGCTGTCGATCCGCGTGTTGCCCGGGAAAGTCCGGCATCACCGTGAGTATCCACACGACCAGAAGTAGCGCAGCAACCGACATCACGGCGAAGACGACGCGCCAATCGGCCAAGGTCCCGAGCCATGCCCCCATCGGAACGCCGATAGCCAGCGCGATCGGCTGTCCGACGGAGGCAACCGCAACGGCCCGCCCCTGCAGACGAGGGGGCGCCATCCTGCGCGCGTACCCGGCAAGCAACCCCCACACCACACCTGCTGCCATGCCCGCCAGAAACCGAACACCCAAGGTGAGAACAAGATTCGACGACAGCGCTGTCACCAGATTGAAGACACCGAATCCAACAGTCGCCGACACCAGGACAGCACGTCGTCGCAATCCTCGGGTCAATGCGATCAGTGGTACCGCCCCGACGACGGAGCCCAACGCGTATGCAGTGACCAATTGCCCGGCGCCGGAGACAGATACGGACAGTCCTGACCCGATCTGCACCAGTAGTCCGGCCGGCATGGTTTCGGTTGTGATCGCGATGAAACCTGCCATCGCGAGTGCCGACAACCCGGCCAACGGTAGCGCTCGGACGGAATCGGTCTCCGCCAGTGCCGAAGTCGCAGTCCCGTCCGAGTTTGCGCTCACCTCGTCGGTGTTTCGGGACTGCCTTCACCCGACTGGCCGGAACGGACCAGTTCTGCAATCGACGCCCAGTCCATCTCGCCCTGACCGTTCGCCAGAGCCTGAGCAAGCACGCCCCGAAGTACGCCACCGAACGGCAAGTCCAGATCGACGCTGTCGGCGGCGTCGAGCGCAAGCCTCAAATCCTTGAGGCCCAGAGCGGTGGTGAATCCTGCCGGCTCGTACTGACGCGTCGCGACGAGGTTTCCGTAGCTGGAGTAGACCGGCCCGGGGAAGATCGTCGAGGTCAGCAGTTCTACGAGTTGGCTTCCGTCCACACCTGACCTCTCCCCCAATGTGATTGCCTCACCCAAGGATTGAATCGCGGAGAGGATGAGGTAGTTACCGATGATCTTGACGATGTTGGCCTGCTCCGGACGCTCACCTTGTGGCCACGTGCGAGCCCCGATGACGTCGAGGAAGGGCTGCACTCGCTCGAGGAGGGAACTGTCGCCGCCGGCGATGATGTTCAACTGGCCAGCCTGAGCAACAGAAACGCGTCCGAATACCGGCGCCGCGATGTACCCGACGCCGTACTCGGCGTGCAGTGCGGCGGCGCGCTTGGCAAGGCCGACGCTGACGGTGGCCATGTTGACGTGCACGGTTCCACTCGGAACGGATGTGAGTACGGCGGGATCCAGAATGGCCGCAGACACGGCCGAATCATCCGCCAACATCGACAGTACAACGCCGGACTGGAATGCCTCGGCAACGGTTTTCGCGCCGGTCGCCCCTTCCGCGACCAGTTCGGCTACCGCTTCAGGGCTGCGATTCCACACCGTCACGTCGAAGCCTGCACCCATCAGATTTCGAGCGATGGGACGACCCATCGCACCCAGACCGACCACGGAAACAGAAGTCATGGATTTCCCTCTCGAAAATGTTGAACCACCTAAGACGGTTCAACACTCTCACACGGGTACAGTTGCTGTCGAACCGGTTGAGATGGTTCGCCACAAAGGAGGACGAAAGTGAACGAAGCAGGAGCTGATCAATCCGCTCGGGACGTGTTTCGACTCGACAACGACACGCTCGCCTTCCGCTTCACCGCCACCCTCACCAACCGGAACGGCTCGAGGTTCGAACGACTCACGAGCCCGCAGCGACTCGAATTATGGTTACGCGCCAACGATCTGATGGACACCCCAGCAACCGCGACAGAAGACGACCTCCGCGGCGCACGGGATTTACGCGAGGCCATTCATCGCATCGGAACCGCCGTGTGCGAGGACCGCCGCGCCTCACGCGCAGATGTCGCGATCGTCAACACCGCATCCGAACTCGGTGATGCCCACCTCGTCCTCGAGAGTGGCCGAGCCCTCTGGAAATCAGCCGGAGACAATCCGATCCGCGACGGTTTGTCGATAGTGGCTGCCGACGCAATCGCGGTACTCGGTGGACCCGACCGCGACCGCGTCAAAGCCTGCCAGGGCGACGGGTGCACCGGCCTCTACGTCGACACCAGTCGTGGCAACAACCGACGCTGGTGCTCGATGAACATCTGCGGAAACAAAGCCAAGAAATCCGCGATGACCGCTCGCGCCGACTAGCTCATCTCACCTTCACGGCCACTCCATTTCGCCGCCGCCCGATCCCACAGCTTCTCGATGGGCGTCGACAGCAGGAGAAGAAGCAGCGGGAAGTACGACGTCACCGGAACGAGCACACTGACGAGCAGTGCCACCACCATGATCAGGAAAGTGACGATTTCAGCGGTGAAATGCGGCTTCGCATTCTCTTCACTCAACGACGGGTTGCGAACCAGACCCCACGCGACCACCGCGAGGCACGCAGCACTGGCTGCCATTGTCCCGATGTAGAGAGCCCTGGTTCCGAGATCTTGTGACGGCGCTGCAACCAGCGCCGTAGGGAAGGGCAAGAACACGATGGTCATCACCCACAACCCCAGTCCGCGCACGACCACCTTGTCTCCGTCGATCACAAAACGAAGCAGTCGATGCTGCGACCACCAAAGACGGAAGATCACCAGAAAGCTCAGAGCGAACGAGTAGAACTGCGCAGCGTGATCGCCCAGCAGTTCCGACGTGGTGCCGTGGTGGTCGCTGGTCAACTCGACCAGCGGAAGCACGAGCAGCGTGATCGCGATGGCGACAATCGCGTCGACGAAAGTGACGTAGCGCTCGAAGTAGCGAGTTCGTTCCGCAATCTCAGCCATTGCGGAAGCATAAGCCTCACAACAGGAAACAGACCGGCGACGCCACTTTGCGGGAGCGGGTATCCGGAAACATACAATTAACGAATCAAATTCGTTAGATCCCTTGACCGTGACGGAACCCATCCCCATACTTAACGAATCACATTCATTAAGTGACTCGCATCACGCCACCAGGGGTCGGTACTGCCACCCCCTTCAGGACATGGGGTTGCCCTAGTGCCGATCAACGCTTCGACGAATACGCAGTCCGACCGGGTTCCGCTCACCGCCAACCGCGGTGTTGCTGTCTTCAGCATCGGCGTCATGGGGTTCATCACCGCGAACCTCATCCCCCTGATGATCGTGGCAATGGTCGAGGACCTCGGTGTCACCGAATCCGCCGCCGGCGCCGTCCTGACCGCATCGCTGCTGGTCTGCGCATTCACCTGCCTCGCCACCACTCGTATCGCATCGGGTCGGCATCGTCATCTCCTCGGCCGCGTCAGCCTGATCGCGATGGCGGCCGCATTCGGCATTGCGGCCATCGCGCCGTCCACGGTCATCGCGTGCGCCGCGATCATCATCGGCGGCATCGGCGCTGGTGGATCCGCGTCCGTTGGCGGAGCGGCACTGGCCGCGCTCACGAACCCAGACCGGGCATCGAGCATCAGCGGGCTCGTGAACCGTCTCGTCGTCACAGCCGTCCTCGCCCTCATCCCCATCCTCGGCACACACATGACCAACGCATTCGGCATCGTCGCAGTCCTGGCACTGGCAACCGCCGCAACGGTCACCTGGCTGCCGTCGTCCCCGGTGAGAGAGTCGCCGGAGACGGCGAAGTCCGCCAAGACGACCACAACTCTCCCCGCCGGGGTCAGCGCAAAACGACTCACTTTTGCCGGAACCGCATTTCTCGCAATGCTTGCAGTCTGGGCGATCAGTGAGGACTCGCTGTGGGCAGTACTCGGCATCATGGGTTCCGAGCACGCCGGGCTCTCGGATCAACAAATGAGTCTCGCACTGAGCGCATCGACGGCGGGTGGTGTGCTCGCGGCTGTTACCTTGACCGCGTTGGGTTCTCGGGTCAGTCGGACAATATCGATCTCCGTGCTGCTGATACTCGGGGCAATTCTGAAGCTGTCTGCCGGCCTCACCACCGATCCCACGATCTACCTCGCACTGGTCATCGCATGGAACACTATCTACGCGGCCACGTTCATCGTCTTGGTTGCCATCTCGGCCGCTCTCGACGCGGCCGGCCGATGGTCGGCCCCACTACTGGGCACCTACCTCATCGGCTCCGCGTTCGCGCCGCTGTTCGGAACTTCGGTGACGGCGAGCCTCGGGTATCCGACCTTCGGAGTCATCATCTCGGGGATCAGCTTCGTTCTCTTGGTCCCGTTCGCCTTGGTTTCCCGACTCTCCGCACGCACCGAGGGTGCGTATCGTCACCACAGCGCCGCCATCACTACTACCGTCATCGCGTAAGGATCACGTAGAAGTCATGAATGACAGCATCACTCACTACCGCAACGGAAAGATCTTCACGGCTGCCGACGACGGATGGGCCGAATCGATGGTCGTCGAGGACCACAAACTCAGATTCGTGGGCGAAACCGTCTATGCCGAAATCCTGGCTCCCGACGCCGAGGTGATCGACCTCGAAGGTGCCGTCGTGCTACCCGGTTTCGTCGACGCACATACACATTTGGTCATGATGGGATTCGCCCTGCAGAAGTTGGATCTGCGTGACGCCACAGATCTCGCCGACATTCAGTCCAGCATCAAGCAATTCGCGGAATCGAACCCGGACGCACCACGCCTGTTGGGTCGCAGTTGGTTGTTCTCCGCACTGGATGGAGGACACCCGACGCGAGAGATGATCGACGCCGTAGTGCCCGATCGTCCCGTGTACCTCGACGCCAACGACGTACATTCGGTCTGGGTGAACACTGCAGCACTGCGTGAACTCGGCATCGACGCGGACACTCCCGACCCGATCGGAGGTCGTATCGGCCGGGATCCGGTCACCGGAGAAGCCACCGGAATGCTGTACGAGACCGCCATGATGCTCTATGTCTGGCCGAAACTGGCGGAGCTCGCGTCCGACGAGGACCGGGACGCCGCCCTCGCGCTCGCGTTCCGCCACTATCTCGAGGACGGCGTGACCGGTGCGGTCGACATGGCGCTCGGCGCGGACGAATTAGCCTCGCTGGAAAGAGCATTGGACGCCGGAGACGGCACATTGCCACTGCGCGTCGCGGCTCACTGGCTGATGACCCGCGAGGACAACGAGGCCGACAACGTCCGACAAGTTCACGACGTGATCGAACTTCACGGGCGCGTCCAAGGTCCGTGGCTTCGGATCGCCGGAATCAAGATCATCATCGACGGTGTGATCGACAGCTGCACGGCCGCAATGAAAGAGCCGTACTCGGACGGCACCAACGCCGAGCCCATCTGGGATCTCGAGTCGTTGATCCCCGTCGTGACGGCCGCAGACGCCGCAGGCCTGCAGATCGCGATGCACGCGATCGGCGACGAGGCGTCGGAGATCGGATTGACGGCACTCGAGTACGCGATCGCTGCCAACGGAGACATTCCCCGCAGGCACCGAATGGAACACTTGGAGTCGATCACCCGGGACAACGTCGAAAGGCTTGCCCGCCTTGGCATCATCGCGTCGATGCAACCGGTTCACGCTGACCCTGCGATCCAAGAGAACTGGCAGGCAATGCTCGGCGACTACCGGGTGAATCGCGCGTACCCGTGGCCTGAATTCACCGAAGCCGGAGCGGTTCTGGCGTTGGGTTCGGACGCTCCGACGGCGCCCCATCCGCCGCTGCCGAACATGTTCATCGCCACCACCCGTCGATCCGCAATCGATCCGTCGCTGGCACCCAACCTGCCGGGGTACGCTCTCCCCCTCGCGGACGCGCTGGCTCACGCAACCCGCGACGCTGCCTACTCGTGCAGGTGGGAAGATGTGACCGGCCAACTGGTTCGGGGAAAAGCTGCCGATTTCGTCGTATTGAAACAAGATCCGTTCACCGAAGGGGTCGATTCTCTTCTGACCACGGGAATCGCGATGACCGTGGTTGCCGGATCCGTGCGATACGACGCCACCCGGGCAAAGAAGACCGAAGCACAGCACACCGAAACCCGATAGCTGATCGTTACCAGTTGTTCGATAACGCGCGCATGCGGCCCGGCGACAGAACGAAGGAGGGACGTGAATTCGTGAACCCATACACTCTGGAGGACGCATGCGCAGGAAAGCTCCGATTTCGGCCGCCGTCACTGTCTCTGCCCTGGCAACCACCGCTGCCCTGATCGTCGCCGGTTGCGGGTCGACCGAAGGAACACCTGAAGCGGCGGCGAGTTCCACGGCAGCCAGTTCAACGGAGTCGGCAACCTCGACGGCAAACGAACCCGAGACGACGGTAGCGAGCTCTCCCCCGCCACAATCGAACACCCGCACAAGCTCGTCAGCGACGACTGCAATCCCGGCCTCGGGTCCCTGTCTCGACGTCGACTCCTCGCTCGTCACCGACGCGATCGGCACGCTGGGCACCGACATCAACGGAGGCAAGTGGATACCGCGATCCGCGAGCGAAGAACAGATCGGGAATTGTCCTGATCTGCTCTGGGTTTCGGTGGACGGCGACGGGGTCGGCGATGCGACGTATCAGTCACACGTCCTGTTCTTCCACGACGGAGCATACCTGGGCACCGCTACCAGCGAGCCGTACTCGTACACACACGTCATCGACAGCAACAAGGATTCGGTATCCGTCCAATACCGTTGGCTGCTGGACGACGATGCATTCTGCTGCCCCCAAGGCGGACCGAACATAGTGAACTTCACGTGGAACGGCAGCGCCGTGGTTGCCGACGGCCAGTTCCCGCCCTCCTGAACCTGCCCGGGTCCGAGTAGGCCTGAATACAACTGTGCCCCAGTGACAAGGTCACTGGGGCACAGTCTTCTTCGATCTACTCGCCGGCGCTCCTACTCACCGACACCGAGTTCGCGCAGGCGAGTCTTGTACAGCTCGATGTTGCCGAGCTTGATGTCCTCGTAGCCGCGAACCACGTCCGGCAGTGCCGCGATCTCGACGGCGCGATCGTATCCGTCGGTTGCGAGCGTACGAGAGAGATCAGCGATCATGGCCTCGTACTCGGCGAGCAGTTCACGCTCGACCTTGCGAACGTGCATGTAACCGAAGGGATCGAGCTTGGTACCGCGAAGCTTCTTTCCCTTGGCCAAAACCTTCAGTGCAACATGCGACTTGGGCCCGAGACCGATCTTCTTCTTGCGGCCCATCACTCGGAGGATCGGGGGGTGGAGCTTGTAGGTCAGGTTCTCCCCGGCCGGCACCTGCGACTTGACGTCTTCGATGAAGGCAGGATCGACCAGCATGCGAGCAACCTCGTACTCGTCCTTGTACGCGGTGAACTTGAACAGGCCGCGGGCAACAGCCTCGCTGAAGTCGGTCCGCTCGGTTGCGGCACGTTCGGCGGTCCAGACTGCCTGAACCTGATCGATGTAACGCTGGGCGATCTTGACGGACTGGAACTCGATGAGCTGCGCCGCACGCAGTTCCACCAGTCGCAGGGTTTCACCGGTGAAGGTGGTTCCGGCGAACATGTGAGCCGGTGCGACTACGGGTTCGCGGACGGACTTGGCCGGCGTGGTGACGGCCGAGAACGCTGCGGTGTCGGCAATTGCTGCACGACCCCAACGGAATGCCGCGATGTTCGCGTCCACGGCAACGCCGTTGATGCCGATCGCTTCTTCGATGGCCTCGGCCGGCAGACGGAGTCCGCCGCTCTGGTAGGCCGCACCGATCAGCAGGAAGTTGGCGGCTGCGGTGTTACCGAACAACTCCTGTGCCGCGGCGAGTGCGTCGAACGAACGCAGGGTGCGCGACACCTTGTCGAGACGGGCGAGGAGTGACGTCTCCTCGGGGTAGCGAACAGCCTTGTCGTAGACCATGTCGCCGGTCGGCGTCTGCGACGTCGAGGCGATGGAGACCGTCTTCTCGGCATTGCCGTAGTCGAGGTTCTTGTTGTCCGTCGCGGTCAGCAGGTCGAAGGCGACGATGCAATCGGCACTGCCCGGGGTGAGGCGGTTGGACGGCTCGAGCGCGCTGGAGCTGAAACGCAGGTGCGAGACAACAGGTCCGGCCTTCTGGCTCAGTCCGATCTGGTCAAGGCTCTCCACCTCGAGGCCGGCGCGCAGTGCCGCCGTTGCGAGCACCTGGTTGACGGTCACGATGCCGGTGCCACCGATGCCCGCGAGGAAAACGTTCTGCGTGCTGGTGAGCGGTCCGAAATCAGGATCTGCGACGACGGGCGGGACGGGACGTGCGGCCTTGGGAGCCTTCTTGCCCGGCACCAGTTCGACGGTCACGAACGACGGGCAATCGCCGTCCATGCAGGTGTAGTCGGTGTTGCAGGACGTCTGGTCGATCTTCGTCTTGCGGCCGTACTCGGTGTCCACGGGCTGGACCGAGAGGCAGTTCGACTTCACACCGCAGTCACCGCAGCCTTCGCACACTGCCTCGTTGATGACGACGCGAGTGTTGCGAGTGGGCAGCGTGCCACGCTTGCGCTGGCGACGTGCGTCGGCCGCACAGTGCTGGTCGTAGATCAACACTGTGACGCCCTTGATCTCGCGAAGCTCCTTCTGGGCCTCGTCGAGGCGATCGCGGTGCCAGAGCTTGGTGCCCTTGGCCAGAGCGCGCTTGTTGTGACGCGAAGGCTCGTCGGCGCAGATGATGATCTGCTTGACGCCCTCGGTGGTCAGCTTGTGGCTGAGTTGAGCAACGGAGAGGGCACCTTCCGCGTCCTGTGCACCGGTCATCGCCACTACCTCGTTGTAGAGCAACTTGTAGGTGATGTTCACGCCTGCGGCGATGCATGCCTGGACAGCCAACTGACCGGAGTGGAAGAAGGTGCCGTCGCCGATGTTCTGGAACAGGTGAGGCACGTCGGTGAACGGTGCCTGCCCGATCCACTGGCTGCCCTCGCCACCCATCTGTGTCAGGCCCGTGACAGCGCTGTCCTCACGGCCGGACATGGTGACGAGTGTGTGGCAACCGATTCCGCCGCCACCGATGGAACCCTCGGGGATAGCGGTGGAACGGTTGTGGGGGCACCCGCTGCAGAAGTACGCGGTTCGCTTGGCGGAGAGCACGTTCAGCGACAGCGGGGCCGGGAGGGTGCGCTTGAGTTCGACGTGCGGCTTCAGTACGCGCCGCAACGGGGCGAGCAGCCGGCCTGCGGTCAGTTCACCACTGGCAGGCATGAGCAGACGGCCCTGGCCGTCACGCTTGCCGATGATGCGAGGGGCATCGTCGGTGCCGTACAGGACTTCCCGGATCTGCGCTTCGATGAACGCGGTCTTGTCCTCGACCACGACGATCTGCTCGAGGCCTTCGGCGAACTCCTTGATCTTCTCGCCCACGACGGGGTAGCACATTCCGATGCGAAGGAGACGGATCCCGGCGCGGTGCAGCGCGGCGTCGTCGACACCGAGGTCTGCCAGAGCTTGTCGGACGGAGTCGAAAGTTGTACCGGTGGCGGCGATACCGATCTTCGCACCGGAGGGGTTTACCTCGATCACATCGAGGTTGTTGGCAGTTCCGTACGCGTGCACGAGATCCCATCGCGGGCCGTACAGATCGGCCTCGGCGATGACACTGTCCGGCGGCGCGGCCATCTGACGCTGCTTGTAGACGAAGGGCTTGCCCTCGAACTGCACTTCCGGAACCACGATGTCGAAGTCCGCGATGCTGCCGTCGATCGTCCAGGCGCCGTCGGCGACGTCGGCGACGATCTTGAGCGCTACGACACAACCGGAGACACGCGAGAGCGCAACTGCGTGCATACCCATCGTGATGATCTCTTCGGCATTGCGCGGGAACAGAACCGGCACACCCATCGCGGCAAGCGAGCGCTCACTGACGGCCGGAACCGTGGAGGACTTCGACGCCGGGTCGTCGCCCACCAGCAGGACTACGCCGCCCTTGGGGTTCACGCCGTACATGTTGGCGTGGCGAATGGTGTCGGTAGCGCGGTCGACGCCGGGGCCCTTGCCGTACCAGACGCCGGTCACGCCGTCGTGGGTCGCGGTTCCTGCGGGGAGGTCCGTCTGGCTTCCCCACACCGCGGTGGCAGCAAGTTCCTCGTTGAAGCCCGGAATGAAGGTGATGTCGTGTTCTGCGAGCACCTTGGGCATGCCGTGAAGCATCTTGTCGACGCCGCCCAGCGGGCTGCCCTGGTAACCGGAGACGAAAGTGGCAATACGCTTACCTGCCCGGATGTCGCGAACATGCTGCTCGACGAAGCCGCGTGCAATTGCCTGAACACCGGTCAGCAACACCGGTCCCGATCCCGACCGGTACCGATCATCGAGGTCATAGGGCTTGGCCTGGGCTACGCCCGACACCAGTTCAGTCATCGTGGACCACCGTTCCGTCTGCAGTGCATTTCAACTACCGTGCATTTTCAACAACCGCGTAACTCGATCTGTTCAGATGATCGTGGTCGAGGTATGTGAAAGCGTCAACAGAGGCTTGTTCAACTATTCAAATTGACAGTTTGTGAGCCAAATCACGTGACCTAGGTCATCGAATCAATCAGTTGGAGACCCGTTCGTGGCGATACGGCGAAACGGACATAAAACGTTCCTGACAATACAAACCGAGAACAGCCTTGACATTGACGCAACGTCAACTTGCATGCTGAATGAGCGAAACCGATCCGAGAGTAGGAACTTCACGTGAGCGAATGGTCCATCCAAGAACTCGCCAAATCCGCCGGTACCACCAGCAGAACGCTGCGTCATTACGGCGATCTCGGACTCCTGGAACCGAGCCGCATCGGCGCCAACGGCTACCGCTTCTACGACGAAGACGCCCTGGTGCGACTGCAACGCATCCTGCTGCTTCGGGAACTCGGACTCGGATTGCCGGCCATTGCCGAAGTCCTCACCGGTGAACGCGACACGGCCGCCGCGCTGCGTACCCACCTCGAACTCCTCGAGCAAGAGCGCACGCGGATCTCGAGACAGATCGAATCGGTCAACAGGACCTTGAACAAGACGAAGAAAGGTGAATCACTCATGCCGGAAGATGTTTTCGACGGGTTCGACCACACCCGATACAAGGAAGAGGTCATCGAGCGTTGGGGTAAGGACGCCTACAGCAGCGGCGACACTTGGTGGCGGTCGATGTCGGAGGAGGACCGGACAGCGCACCTGCAAGCTCAAGCCGACATCGCAGCGGCATTCGGAAATGCCCTGACAGCGGGCCTGTCCGCGGACAGCGACGACGTCCAGACGATTACCCGCAGACAGTTCGAGTGGATAAAGATCGGTTGGCAGGGAAGAACTCCCAGCGCCGACGCCTTCACCGGACTCGGCCAGATGTACGTCGACGATCCCCGCTTCACCGCAAACTACGACAAGTACGGAGAGGGCACCGCTTCGCTGGTCCGTGACGCGATGAAGGTCTACGCCGAGCGCAACCTGCACTGACGTCGCTCAGTCCTGCCCACTGCCGAGGAGGTTGTGTCGGTGCGCTGCCGCGACGGCCTCTTCCCGGGAGTGCGCACCGAGTTTGCGATACAAGGCTCGGAGGTGACTCTTCAACGTGTTGTTGGATACGAACAACTTTCGTGCGATCTCACCGATCGGAATACCGAGGTCCAGTTCCACGAGAACGTCCATCTCCCGTTTTGTCAGTTGGACCCGAACGATGGCCGCCGGATAAAACTGCGGCGCTTCGGATTCGAGAAAAGCTGTGACGGCACCGCTCGGGCCGTCGGCCCGCTCCTCGAGTTGCCTGATCAGATCACGCGGAACAGTCGCCAACGCCGACAGGACACCCGAGGTTTCAAGTATTCCGCAAGCCTCCTCCCACTGGCTCGCAGCCGCGGCGATGCTGCCCAGTTCACGGAGCGCCGCGCATTCGATCAGCAGGGATTCGAGGCGATACCGTGCGAGATACTGCCCACTCCAGTCGATTCCGCGACACATTTCCAAGGCCTGCGACGGGGATCCCGTCAAGAGATGCGCGCGAGCGGACGAGACCGCGACGACAGCGAACGTGTGCGCGGCGGCAACTGATTCTTCCAGCGCCTTCGTCCCCTCTCCCGACGCCAACAGGAGATCGATCCGCGCTGCGGTGAGAAGGGCGTCACCGAACGATCTGTCGCATGGATTCACGTGGCCGTCAGTTGCCACCGCGCGCTGCAGAGAGATCAAGCCCGAGAACGGGTCGGATTGCAGCAGAGAAAATCTGGTGTATGCGTAGGCCGCGAATGCCCACAGGTCACCTGGCGGGGTGATCTCGGCGAGCGCGTCCATCGCCGCAGCGCCCGCATCTCTGTCCAGGCGGTCGTACGCCACCAACGCACGTGCGATCGCTCCGCCCATGTGCGAAGGCGGTCCCAACCATCCCGAAACATCTGGATGTGTACGTTCGAGGCGAAGCCACTCGGTCGTGTGCGCGACGTCGCCGATCAACGCGGAGTTGAGTGCTGCGTTGCCTGCTGCGTGCCGCAGGACGAACGCCGGGCCATGCTCCACGGCACCTTGATACGCGAGACGTAGTTCCACTGCGGCGTCACCGAGGTCGCCGGTCAATTGATGTGAGACTCCCCAGATGAGCCGCAGTGCTGGAAGCTGAGACCCCAACGTGCCCAACGACTCGTCGCCGAGTCCGTACACGACGTGTGCCAACCTGCGTGTGATCTCGGTAGAGCGTTGGTACTTACCGGATGTTCTCAGCACGACGGATTGGACGGTCCCGACGTTCAACAAGCTGTGCGCATGCGGACTGCCACCTATCGCACGCAATTCCGCCGGTTCCGTCGGCAACGAATCGCCGTTGATCAACTGCGGCCTCAGACGTGATTCGAGCAGGTCACGCCCCACCAGAATCGAAGAGTTCGAACTCAGTACGTCGCCGGGTATCGATTGCAACGCAGTCCGGACCAACCCGGTGTGATCGACCAGAAGATCGGCCCAGTGACGCTCGAGTATGTCGAGCACCCTGGTCCACTTGCGTCCGTCCAAGGCGTAGTGAACGGCACCGGCTATATCCGAAGTCCCGAGAGCGTGATCGACGAGAACCTGAAAGGGATCTTCGAATCCATCCCCTTGTTCGGTCCGTATCTGCATGAATGCCAGGCGAACTGACGGCGCAAAGTACCAGGACGGTTCCCCCTCGAGACCATTCCGGAAGATCAGACCGAAAGACTCGAGCAAGTCCAATTTGCCTGCCACGTCAAGATCGTCGGACAGGACACGAGCGATCTCCGGCGTCACCGTGCGGGCAGCGGCGATCGTAGTCGCGAAGTCGAACAACTCGAGCGACTTGCCCGATCGAGGAGCGGTCCGACTGACGTACGCGCGGATCGCCTGGTCCACTCGCTGCTGAACGCGTTCACGTCCACGGCTCGGTTCACTCAGCCCCGCAACCGCACTCAGAGCAACCTTCATCAGCACTGGAACGCCGGCAACGCGTTCACAGATCGAATGGACGATGCCCGAAGGAAGGTGGATCCCGGCCTCCGCGAACAGAACTGTGGACTCGTCGAGCGTGTACCTGAGGTCGTTCGCGCACAGGTACTCGTCCACGCGGACGTCCTCGAGCAAGTCCGTCGCAGATCGATCCTGCAGTGTGACAATCACTTTCAACCCGGTAAGCCGTACGATCAGATCCACGATTCGGCGTCCCACCTCGTCACCCTCGACCAGGTCGATGCGGTTGAACACCAACACGAATGGAGCGGGCGACGAATCGAGTAGTGATTCGATTGCCCCCACCGGATCCTCGTGCATTCGTGGCGGGGCCTCGAGTGATTCCAGCGAATCCCGAATCACTGCGAGCGCGGTGTTCCAGTACTCGAGGGGAGTCATCCGAGTCGACGGCGCCGGCACCCAGACAACCGGTCTGTTCGGCACCTGCCCGAGAGTCGTGAGCCACAGCGCGGCGAGTTCCGTCTTGCCGAACCCACGAGGCGAATCGATGACCGTCAATCCCGCCGAGCGTTCCATCAATCCGAGCAGGCGAGGACGAATCGCCGTGGCTCCGCGCCCAGCGAGCCGCCTTTGCAGCGTGCCCCGTCCTCGAGGATTTCGCTTTGCTCGAGATAGCTGCGATCGATTCGAAGGGGACGTCATGACGGCCGACAAACGAGCAGTCGATCCCCGCCGAACTCGAGATTTCGTTCGAGCATCGAACTCCCAACCCGTCCACCCATAACGAACAACATAGACAGAATCGCCGCGACGCGCGAGCACTGGCCGTCTCACAAATACGCCCGATTTGTCTCATTATGTGGGCTCGGTCACTATTGACGATTATTTGCGGGAGAGTGACTGCGACCTGCGGGATCTGACATATCATGCCCGCGTGTCGATGAATTCCGCCCGCATCCGCGTGTCGACTCGATCGGTTGATCCGGAGGACGCCGACGACTTCTGGCGCAGCGCGACACGTCCGTTCTTCGTCACCGACCGGATTGACCCCGACACGCCTCTCGAAGGCTCGATCTCAGCACTTCCCATCGGGTCCTCGTTGATCGGTCGAACAACCTTCAACGCGCAGAAGTACACCCGAAACAACCGGCTGATCGCCGAGAGCGGACTCGACGATCAATACATGGTCCAGGTCGTCCTCGACGGGCAGCTGAGCGGCAACGCCGACGGAGTCGATTTCGTCGCACGTCCAGGAGATGTCACATTCTTCGACCTCGGGCGTACATGGACCGCCGACGCGGAGGCCGAATCGACAGGGCGCACCATCACGCTTCTCGCACCGCGCTCCCTCGTCGAGGCGGAGTCGAAGGGTCGCTCTCTCCACGGGACGGTACTGCGCGGAGTTCCTGCCGTGGTGCTCGCTCAGTGCATGCAATCGGTCGTACTCGCGCTACCGCATCTCGATCCCGGCGCAGCAACCGGTTACGAGGACGTCGTGGCGTCCCTGCTTCGTGTCAGTTTGGGTATCGCCGAGCCTGACCTGTCGCCGCGGCCCGATCGCTCCCTCCGAGATCGCGCCTACACCTACATCGCCGAACATCTCTCGGAGAGCTGGCTCGGCCCGACATCGATGTGTGGGGCCTTGTCGGTCTCGCGAGCACAGCTCTACCGCGCATTCGCATCCGACGGCGGAATCGCTCTTGTCATACGGCGGAAGCGCCTCGAACTCGTCTACCGCGAGTTGACCAAAGCCGAAACGCCGAACGAAACGATCGAAGCGTTGGCCCGGCGATGCGGCTTCACGTCGACATCCCAATTGGCGCGCGCGTTCAAAGACTTCTACGGGATGACCCCGAGCCAAGCCCGTACCCATGGCCGGCGCACGATCGGGGACCCGTCGATAGCTCGCCTGCAACGCCGACTCCAGTTCTTCAACCCCTGAATTCTCTCTGCTCGAGGGTCTTGAGAGTGGGCCTGTGTTCTAGTTGATTCATGAGCTGGATCGACAAGGAACTGTGCGTGGCCGCGCTGACCGGCGCGGTCACAGGCGTCGCCGTGATGATCCCGCTGGTCAGCGATGAAGCATGGTCCTGGGTGGGCCTTTTCATACCCGCATTCATTGGAGCACTGGTCGGACTCGTAGTCGGCTCCAGCGCGGTTGCAGGCGGGCACTGTGCCCTGAACTCCGGCCACAGATGGCCGGCACGCACAGTCCCTCGCTGGAAACACCGGTTTGCTGCGTGTTCGACCCTGGCAGTGACGTTACTGGTAGCCGGAGTATTCACGGCGCCCGTCATCGCTTCAGGTGACCCGGTGCGAGATGACGCAGGGTTCCCGACGTCTCTGGCCGTACTGGCGGTAATCGCCGCAGTTACGTACGTGTTCGCCTACGTGCTCGGCCCGGACCGGCCCTCCTAGCCCCGGTAAGGACCTCGCCTTCATCACGATTCCGCCCCGAACCGCGGTAGAGATCAAAAACTCCACACCAGGCACGAGCTCAGATCACTTCAGCTGGAAAGGAATTGAAGAACAAGCTTCTCGATACCTTCCGAAATGACCTTGGTGAGGGCTGTGAAGTCGTTCGACCAACGTTGAATGTCCAAGCTGCTCATTACTTTCCTCCGGTCTACGACCAGGTGACTGTGACCGCACAACGTATGCGAGGCATCGGTCGCGCATGAGAACTATCTGCGAAAATGCGGTTTCCGTTACCGCTGGACCGACCGAACAGCGACGCAGGTTCAGTCGAACCTGCTGTTGCAGATTCGTCGAACGGTTGAAACAACGCCGAGCAGAGTTCGAACGAAAAACAGTATCCGCCAAAAGTATTAGCTCGAAAGAACTACGATCCGGCAGGCAGCAACCGGGACAAAGCCATCCGACGATCACGCACGAAATACGTCCACGCCACTCCAGGAATCATTCGAAGACTCCCAGGGGATCGGATCGGATCTGCTCACTCATTTCGCTGATTTCGTCTGGCGACGATGGCGAAGTTCAAGGGGATCCGCGGATAGCGGCTCGGCAGAGTCCATCCGTTGGGGCATGGAACGAGTTCGGGGAAGGCCGGCCAGTCCATGTAGGGAAGTTCCGAAACTGATTCGATATGAAGACCCGCATCCAGCAAGGAACCAATGACCTCGCCTAGGTCGTGACGCCATTCATGGTTGGTGACGTGCGCTATCTGTCCGTCGGAGTCCTCGGTGTAGGTCGCAGAGTCTTCGTACGAACGCACGCCGCCTCCGGAGAGGTAGTCGTCGGTGATCGTCCATGGTTCGAATGCCATTGCGCCGAGGATCGGATGGTCGTCTCGGATCTGAAACACTCCACCCGGCTCGAGCAGGTCGTGGATCGACTTAGCCCAAGAGGCGAGTTCCGGCAACCAGACGATGGTCCCGGCGCTGGTGACAATCGTGTCGAAACGTCGGTCGATCAGCGTCGAAGCGAATCGCGCATCACCTTCCACCCAGGTGATCCGGCGGTTGTCCGCCTGTGCGATACGAGTTGCGTGGTGCAGAGAGTTGGGCGAAAGATCGAGCCCGTGCACGTCCACAGCACCAAGTCGCGCCCAGGAGATGGTGTCGATACCAATGTGACACTGCAAGTGCAGGAGCGAGCGATCCCGCATTCCTGACGCCGGCAGATGCGGAGCCAGACTCGACAGATCGTTCTTCACGACGGTGGAAATGGCCGCTCTGTTGGCGAGAAACCCTCCGACGTCATACATTTCGGAGCGCACATGCACCTCGGCGCGATCATCCCAATTCGCTTTGTTGCCTGCGATGGCTTCGTCCTCGTGCATCGCTTCTCTCCCGCGCATCGCTGCCCCTCCGAGTTCGGCCTGAACCGCCTTTCTAACACGTCTGTGGTTCTGCTCGCGGTCGTGTTCTCGCAGACACTTTCGTTACCGCATCAGACGCTCACTTCTTCGGCGGGTTTCTCCTCGTGGCTCGCCGCGCCGAAGACAGCCACGGCGACGGCGCCAGCGATCGCTCCGATGAAGCCGACAACGGCAAGCCATTCCAGGCCCGGTCGCGACGCGTCGCCGAGCACCACGACGCCGACGATTCCCGGAACCACCGTCTCGCCGACAACCAGAGCCGCTGTCGCGCCGTTGACGGATCCCAGTTGCAACGCGACCGTGTGCAGATAGAAACCGCCCAGACCCGAGACGAGGATTGCCCAGCCGGCCGGATCGCGGAGCATCGTGCCGATTTCGAACGGATCGATTCCGTAGACCACGCGTACGGCAATGGCCAGACAGCCGAACAGCACACCCGAGATCAACCCGGCGACAACTGCTGCCCGTGAGCCCAACCATCGGATCAAGCCGATGCCGATCGACAAGATCAACGCCGAGCCCACGAGGACACCCCAATGGACGGCGTCGTTGGAACTCCCGCCGCCCGCGTGACCCGACGACAATCCGAGCAGCAGGAGCGATCCGATCACCGCGGCGATCGCGAACCAGTCACGACGACGCAACTGGATGCCCAGGACCACGGTCCCCAGCACTGCCGTGATGACGAGATTGGCGCTGACCACGGTCTGCGACAAGAACAGTGGAATGAGCCGCGCGGAGATGGCACTACCGGCGAATCCGACTGCATCGAGCACGGTGCCCAGGATGAACGACGCAGTCAGCGCGGCGGCGAAGGTCGAACGCAGGGTCGGGCCACCCGACGCCGTCACGTGTCCGGCCTCGCCTCGCTGCTCGGCGGCAGCTGCCGACTTGCGCGCACCGTACGCCTGCAGCACCGATGCAACGCCGTATCCGACGCATGCCACGATCGCGGCAATCAGTCCGATCAGCATCGAAATTCCACACGAAGTTCCAGGGCAATGGTCATAGGGATAGACCCTGCCCTATTTCCCCAGGCCTGACATCACCCTCAGGTATTCGAACAAGTGCTACCCGAGAAGTACACCGACCGACCCTGACCGGTACCTGGGGACACACCGACCCCTAGTGGAATTGCTTGAGAGCCCTGATCTTGTTCATCACGTCGAGCGCCGCCACCTTGTACGCCTCGGACAGTGTCGGATAGTTGAAGACGGCGTCGACAAGGTATTCGACAGTCCCGCCGCACCCCATCACCGCTTGGCCGATGTGCACGAGATCCGTTGCACCCGAGCCGAAGATATGAACACCGAGCAGTTTCAGGTCATCCGTCGACACCAGGATCTTGAGCATCCCGTAGGTGTCGCCTGCGATCTGCCCGCGCGCGAGTTCACGGTATCGGGAAACCCCGACCTCGTACGGCACCGATTCCTTGGTCAGATCGACCTCGGTCGCGCCTACGTACGACACCTCGGGAATCGAGTAGATGCCGATCGGCTGCAGATCCATCAGCTTCGCGCCTGGTTCGTCGAAGGCATGGTAGGCCGCGAGTCGACCTTGATCCATCGACGTCGCCGCCAACGCCGGGAAGCCGATGACGTCACCGACGGCGTAGATGTGTTCGACCTTTGTGCGAAAATTGTCGTCGACGTAGATACGGCCGCGTTCGTCGGCTTCGAGCCCCGCGTTCTCCAGCGCGAGCGGCGCCGTGAGGCCTTGCCGTCCAGCCGAGTACATCACGGTCTCGGCGGGAATCTGCTTGCCGCTGCGCAGCGTCGTAAGCGTTCCGTTCGCTCCGACGTCTACGGCCGTCACTTCCTCACCGAATCGGAAAGTGACCGCCAGATCGCGCAGATGGAACCGAAGCGATTCGATGACCTCGGGGTCGCAGAAGTCCAGCATCGACGTTCTCTTCTCTACGACGGTGACCTTGGTGCCGAGTGCCGCGAACATCGACGCGTACTCGATACCGATCACTCCCGCGCCCACCACGACCATGGTGGTCGGGATGGAGGTCAGATCGAGGATTCCGTCGGAGTCGAGCACACGGTGGCTGTCGAAGGACACCCCCGCCGGGCGGGCAGGCAACGTTCCGGTCGCGATCACCACGAATTTCGCCGTGATCGTCATCTTGTCTCCGCGCGAGGCGTCCTCGACGAGGATGGTGTGCTCGTCGACGAACGAGCCGACCCCTACCAACAATTCGACACGGTTGCGCAGGAGTTGAGATCGCACGACTTCGATTTCCTTGGTGATGACATGCTGGGTTCGCGCCAGTAGGTCGGCCGGAGTGATGTTCTCCTTGACGCGGTAACTCGCGCCGTACAGTTCGCGTTGGTTCATCCCGGTGAGGTAGAGAACCGCCTCGCGCAACGTCTTCGACGGAATGGTGCCGGTGTTGACGCACACTCCCCCGAGCATGTTGCCTTTCTCGACCATCGCCACCCGTTTACCCAGCTTGGCGGCCGCGATGGCAGCCTTCTGCCCGCCCGGGCCGGAGCCGATCACAACCAGGTCGTATTCCATCGGATCAGTCATCGCTTACAACTACCGTCCGCATACGACCGGCAGATGCCGAGCATGTCAATACTCGGTGAACAATCCGCGCACCGAAGGGGCACGATGGCCGTACACGAACCCTGTTGTCATTGAAAGAGATACAGCCGAATCCCTACGAAAATTGCTACACACAAACATATTCCGGCATTCGCATACGCACATTCTTCGCCATCCGGCGGAATTCACAACGATCTATTGAAATTTGTTTCACCACAGAGTGATTGATCGATCAACTGACAGGTGACCAGGGCCGTAAACCGGATGTCCAGTATTCGAATTGTCCGAAATAACGAGCGGAATGTTCCTCGTCACATCTCGCCTCGAAGCAGTTGCGCGGAGTCTCAGGTCGCGTTCTACTTGCCTTGACTAATCATCTGTCACTCTCGGTTACAAACATCCGCCCCGTTCACGATCCCCACCTTTCACCATCTCGAGAGATCAGGTTTCCCAATGGAATTCACGGAACTTGCCGACTATCCCCTACCACCCGGGACCGTCACCGAGTGGACTCCCGGCGCGGTGAATCCGCCCTCGCAGTGGCCTGTCGACCAGCGCCCCGCCAGCTACATCCACGAAGCACATCTGAAACATGCCGAGCAGATGAAACGGCAGGAGCGCTACAAGATCGACGGGTGCGCTCCGTCGTGGCTGGGTACCTCGTTTCGCATCCACGACAGACTCGACCGAAGGATCTGGGCAGCCGCTCTCGATCTCTGGATCGATCGCCACGAAGTGCTCCGAACACACGTCGCCGTGGAGGCCGAAGCGATAGTCCGACGCACCGCGGGGCGTGGGGACGTCCGGATTTTGGGTAACGACGTCGGACATCTTGCGTCCTCGATGTCCGTCTTCACACATCTGCAGCAACTGCTCGACCGATCGACCGATCCACTTGTCTGGCCTGCGTATCAGTTCGCGACGATTGAAGGTCCCAACCACTTCACCGTGGTTTTTGCCGCTGATCATGCTCTGCTGGACGGATACTCGGTGGCGTTGACCGCGCACGAACTGCAGACGATCTACCGTTCGCTGAGCGAGGGAAGTCATCCCTCACCGCCGGAGACCGGAAGCTACATCGACTTCGGCACCAGGGAACGAGATCTCGTGGAACACGCGGACTGCTATCACCCGGCGGTGCAGACGTGGCGCGAGTTCTACGCGCAGGGCGAGGCTCCGTACTTTCCATCGCTACCCGAACCGGTCGTCGGACGCCGCGTCCCTCAACAGAGCCTGTCCGCTTGGCTTCTGAGCGCCCGGGGCGCCGAACGCCTGGCAGAAGCGAGCAAGCGCAGCAACCAAGGTTTCCTTGCCGCGATACTCGCGTGCGCAGCCAAGGTGACCGGAGATCTCACCGGCGCAGACGAATTCCGCGTCGTCGTGCCGCAACACACGCGTTCGGAGCTTCGATGGGCTGCGTCGCTGGGATGGTTCATCGGTGTTGTGCCGGTGAGGATTCCGATTGCCCCCGCCGCAACGGTGAACGATCTGGCCCAGCTTGCCGGTGCGGAGATACGACGCGTCCGACCCGCGGCGGCCCTGCCGTATTCGAGAGTGTGCGAGCTGATCGACTCCCCGCATCACCTGCCGTTCGTGCTCTCCTACATGGACGTTCGTCACGTTCCTGGTGCCGAGCAATGGACGAGCTGGCAGACCAGAGGCCTTCGTAGTCGCGATCATTCGGGAACCGACGTCTACATCTGGCTCACACGGACTCCCGAAGGGCTCAATCTGGCCATACGCCACCCGGGCAACGCGCGCACGAGCCGCCACATCCATCAGTTCGCGGGACTCCTACGCCGCGAAATGGAGGACTTTGCCTTCTCGACCGACACATTCGCCCCTCCGACCAAAACCGCTGCACCGATCGAGGAGAACTCTCATGGAAATGACACCCATCGATCTCTGGGCTCCGAAAGCCGGGACGCTCACCGAGTTCAGGCCTACTGAACAGTCCCTGGCGGCGGCATCCGGGGCACCGCGAAGCGACCAACCGCTCTCGTTCCTCCAAGAAGGACACATTCGTACCGCCGATCACAAGCGCGCACAAGGCGTCGACTGGTCACCGTGGATCGGATTCACGGTCACCCTGCCCGGTGATCTCGATCGGGAGGCACTGCGTCGGGCCGTCCAGTCGTTTGTCCTGCGGCACAACACACTGCACAGTTGGTTCGAGGTCAGACCATCCGAAGATGCCGACGGGAGCGGGGTCATCGACCGTCACGTGGTGGATGCATCGACGATCGAACTCACGCCGCACAGCGTCGGTTCTCTGCACACGACCGATGCGGTTCGCGAGCATGTCAGCCGAAGTTTCGCCGGCGATACCAGCCCACTGCAGTGGCCCTCGTTCATCAGTGGCGCCGTCGAGCACGGCACCGGCTTCACCGTCTACTACGGCGTCGATCACTCGCACACCGACGGCCTGTCGCTGATGCTGGGCGTCGAAGAGCTTCGTACGTTGTACATCGCCGAAAGCGCCGGCATCGACGCTCAACTTCCCTCTCCCGGCAGCTACGTCGAGTACAGCGGCGAAGAGCGGGCCTCGGCAGAAAGCCTTGATCTGGCTGCAGCCCCTGTGCAGCAGTGGATTTCGATTCTCGCGGCCAATGCCGGACAACTCCCGACGTTCCCCCTCGACCTCGGCGTCGCGCGGGGCGAACAGACCCGGTCGACCCGCACACACATCGACGTTCTCGACAGCGACGAGTCAGCCGCGTTCGCAGCGCTGTGCAAGTCCCATGGTGTCGGCTTCTCCACGGGGATCTTCGCAGCCCTCGCCCTCACCGAGATCGAAGTTGCCGACAGAGCGAACTACTTCGCGCTCAACGCAGTCGGTACCCGCTCCGATCCGAGATACCGCTACGCGCAAGGCTGGTTCATCAACCTCGTCCCGGTCTCGTTCACGCTGAGTGATGTCACGAGCTTCACCGATGCACTCCCCCTTGCCCACGCTGCTCGCGCAGCAGTGAAGGGACTCGCGGACGTGTCCATTCACTCGGTGATCGCCCAGGTCTCGAAGTTGACCGGATCCGACATCGGCGGAACCTCGGTCCCGCCGATGGTGTCGTACATCGACATGCGCCTGATTCCAGGTGCCGAGCACCACGACGAACTCGACGCGCGCGCACTGGGTGGGCCAGGAACGACGGGTGATCTGTCGATGTGGATCAACAGGAAGGAAGACCGTACGTACGTGATGGTCAGTTTTCCCGATACCGAGCAAGCACACACATCGGTGGATCGGTACCTTCGACACCTCCGCAACGTCCTGAGAACGGTCGCCGATACCGGCGACTACCGTGTCGTTCGTCAGGCGGATGCACGTCAGGAAGTGGAGACCGCCTGATGCACATAACCTTTCTCGACAGGTTCGAGGCACGGCCGGGGCGCATCCTGCAGTGGACTCCGAGCGAAATCTCCACCGGATCGACGTATCCGGTTCCTCCGACCTCGAATCAGCAGCTGCATCTTGCCGGGAGCCGCGGCGATACGACATGGCTCGCTGCCACTTTCGACGTCCCCGGCCCCATCGACACGGACGCACTCAGAGCCAGCTTCGAGGAATGGACGTCCCGCCACGACGCCCTGTCGTGCTCGTTCTCCCAGGCCGAAGTACCGGGTGAATCCTCGGCACTGTTCGTCGACGTCGCCGATATCGGCGACCTGCGCCTCCGTGAGGAAACCGTGGCGGACGCACGAACGCCGGAACAGGTGCGAGAACTCTTGGGCGAGCGCCTGGATCGATGGTGCAATCCTTTTGCGTTTCCCGCGTACTTTCTCGGTGCCATCACCCGCGACGACCAGTCGACAGTGATCTGCGGGTTCGACCATGCCATCTGCGACGGCTGGTCCATGAGCATCGCCATCACCGAGATCAGCACTCTGTATCGCGAATACACTCGGGCGGAACGTGTTCCGATCGCGTCGGACCTATTGCCGGAGCCCGGAAGTTTCCTCAACTACTGCTTCCGCGAATCGGCAACAGCGGATCCAGATCCCGGCGACCACCGCATTGCGGGTTGGCGGTCCTTCCTTCGATCATGCGGAGGTGACACTCCCCATTTTCCCGTAGATCTGGGACTACCCGCCGGAACGTTGTCACCCCAGGGCACCGACACCCGAATGCTCCTCGACGCCGACGAAGCAGAGCTCTTCGACCAGAACTGCGCCGATCATCGACACTCGCCTTTCGGCGCCATTCTTGCGTCGATCGGTTTGGCCACAACACAATTGACCGGCAAGAGGGACACACACCTGCTGTTTCCGGTCCACACACGTCGGGAACCGCGGCACAACCACACCTTCGGATGGCTGGTGGCCAATGCGCCCATCACCGTGACGAGCATGGATAATCTTCACAGCACTGCTCGGGCAGTCAATCTCGCTTTCCACGAGTCACTTTCACTGTCGTCCGTGTCCTCGCGACAGGTGTTGCGAAGCTTGGGTCCCGAGGTTTCGCCCACTCGCCGAGACATCTTCTCGGTGTCCTACGCCGACTACCGAACCATGCCCGGTGGATCTCGCCCCCGCAAATCAGAGTCCCGCGAATCACAGCCTGCGCCGATCAATCCGCAGCAACTCAGTCGCGTGTCGAATGCCGACGACGTTCAGTTCTGGTTCTCGCGCACCCACGACGGTCTGGCACTTCGCACCCGCTTTCCCGCGCCCGCGGCTCGGACGGTGCACACCTTCCTCGCGAGTGTCTCCGAGATCCTGTCGGCTCCGTAGAGCTACAGCCGCATATATTTGACACTTCTTTGTTGTGCACAACTTAACTGTGCGCTACAGTTGTTCTCGTGATCAACCCACTCGCCCTCGAACGCCAGGTCTGCTTCGCCCTCTATTCGGCGTCGCGGGCCACCACGGCTGCGTACCGAGCGATGCTCGACGACCTGGGGATCACGTATCCCCAGTACCTCGTCCTGTTGACACTCTGGGAACGAGACGGCCGCGGGGTGCGCGAAATCTGTGAGGCCCTCGATCTGGATACCGGAACCCTGTCGCCGCTGCTCAAACGGTTGGAGGGTCTGGGTTTCATCGAACGTCGACGCCTCACCACCGACGAGCGTCGCGTCGAGATCCACCTGACCGAGTCCGGTTCCACCCTGCGCAGCAAGGCCGAGGACATCCCGGCCAAGCTCGCGGGCGCCACTGGTCTGAGTAACGACGAACTGACCGAACTCCGAGACGTTCTCACCCGCCTCGGCGAGTCACTTCAAGCATCCAATGCCCACTCCGACGGAAAGAAGAAGTCATGAACATCGTCTACACCGCAGAAGCACTTGCCACCGGCGAAGGCCGCAACGGTCACGCTCGCACCTCGGACGGACGCCTCGACCTCGGCCTCGCCATTCCCAAGGAAATGGGTGGCAGCGGCGAGGGCACCAACCCCGAGCAGCTCTTTGCCGCCGGATACGCAGCGTGCTTCCACTCCGCTCTGCAGATGGTCGCCCGCGCCGAGAAGGCCAACGTGGCTGATTCCGCAGTCGGCGCGCGGGTCGGCATCGGCCCGAACGGCGCAGGCGGTTTCGGACTTGCTGTGACGCTGGAGGTTTCACTCCCCCATCTGCCCCATGACCAGGCCGTCGAGCTGACGGAGAAGGCACACCAGGTGTGCCCGTACTCCAACGCAACTCGCGGCAACATCGAGGTCACCCTCGAAGTAAGTAAGGACGACGAATGAGCACCACCACTGTAAGCCGGGAAATCCGCCTCGCATCACGCCCGAGCGGTTGGCCCACCTCGGAGAACTTCGCCACCGCCGAAGTCGAACTCCCCGAACTCGAAGACGGCCAGATCCTGGTTCGCAACATCGCCATCTCCGTCGACCCGTACATGCGCGGCCGGATGAACGACGTGAAGTCCTACCTTCCGCCGTTCCAGGTCGGCGCGGCGCTCGACGGTGGCGCTGTCGGCGAGGTCGTCGAATCCAAGTCGGCTGATCGCGCTGTGGGCGACGTTGTCGTCCACGGCCTGGGGTGGCGTGAATACGCCATTCTCGACGGATCCGCAGTGACTCCGGCCGACACGTCCATCGCGCCGGCGACGGCCTACCTGGGCGCCCTCGGCATGACCGGCCTCACTGCGTATGCCGGCCTCACCGCAGTCGCGGAATTCAAGGAAGGCGACACCGTATTCGTCTCCGGCGCAGCAGGTGCCGTCGGATCGCTCGTCGGTCAGATCGCCAAGTTGCTCGGCGCGAAGCGAGTGATCGGCAGCGCCGGTTCACCGGCGAAGGTTGCCCGACTTCTCGAACTCGGATTCGACGCGGCGTTCGACTATCACGACGGCCCGATCACCGAACTTCTGGCCGCCGCGGCGCCTGACGGCATCGACGTGTACTTCGACAACGTCGGTGGCGAGCACCTCGAAGCCGCCATCGACGCCATGAACCAGGGTGGCCGGATTGCCTTGTGTGGGGCCATCGCTCAGTACAACACCACTGACAAGCCCACCGCTCCCCACAATCTGGCATTGGTGATCGGCAAGCAGCTCACGCTGCGCGGATTCCTCGTGGGCGGCTACCGCCACCTCGGCGGCGAATTCCGCACCCACATGGCAGGGTGGCTCGCCGACAACAAGATTCAGTGGGACGAGACCATCGTCGAAGGCCTGGAGAATGCACCACAAGCCTTCATCGACCTGATGCGCGGTGCGAACACCGGCAAGATGGTTGTCACGCTGTAACCCGAACAGCATGTAGCTCGAACAGATGTGAAGGTGGCCGCCAACTTCTCGAAGTTCGCGGCCACCTTCATATCCGAATCAGATCCCGTACGAGACTCCGGTCAACTTCTCCGACAAATTCCACAAGCCCGCGGCGGTCCTCGTATCGTGAGACTTCTTGTTCGACCCCACGACCTTCGGATACCCGCGCTGCTCGAACGGACCGTCCGGTCCGATGTAACTGCCGCCGAAAGCATCCGGCGCAGTGGCCGCCCACAGTTCGGGAAGCGCACCCATCTCCGCGGACTGAGCGAAGATCGAATTACCTATCCCCATCAGCTTGTCCTGGATCGACTCGGTATGCCCCTGCAGGTTCGTCGACGCATATCCCGGATGCGAAGCGAGCGCTTTGAGCGGAGATCCCGAAGCTGCGAGCCTGCGCTGAAGTTCGTACGTGAACAACAGATTGGCGAGCTTGGACTGCCCGTAGGCCAACCAGCGGTTGTACTTTCGACGTTCGAAATTGAGATCGTCGAGATCGACAGTTCCAAGCTGATGCAGGGCACTGGACATGGTCACGACCCGGTCGGTGAGTTTGTCCTTCAACAGACCGGTCAAGGCGAAGTGCCCGAGATGATTTGTGCCGATCTGCATTTCGAAACCGTCGACCGTCCGGCGGAACGGAACGGCCATAACGCCGGCGTTGTTCACCAGGACGTCGACCTTGTCCGTTGCGTCGGCGAAAGCTCGTACCGACGACAGATCGGACAGGTCCAACTTACGCACTTCCGCGTTTGACCCGATCTCGGCGGCTACGACGTCGGCCTTCGTGGTGTCCCGACAGGCGAGGACCACGTCTGCCCCGGCTTTGCCCAGCGCTCGTGCGACTACCTCACCCAGTCCGCTGTTCGCCCCCGTGACGACAAATGTGCGGCCGGTCTGATCGACTACGTCTTCTGCGGTCCATTTGGTCATGCTTTCCAGCGTACGTGCCTTACTCGTCGGTAGGGAGGGGCGATTTTCCGGTCATCGCTTGCGCTTGGTCCGGATCGGCTTTGCTCCCGGTAACGGTGCGGCGGCCCTTCGGGGCGCCTGGGTCGCGGCCGTCGAGGATGTCGGCGACAATTCGGCCTCCTTCTGCTCCGCCGCGATGCGTCCGTAGACGAAATGCTGTTGTCCCAACGTCCAGCAGTTGTTGCTCACGAAATAGAGCAGGATCGCAACAGGGGCGAAAGCGCCGAACGCAACCACACCGATCGGAAATACCCACAGCGCAAGTTTGTTCATGATTGCCGTCTGGGGGTTGACGGTTCCGGTGTCCACCTGACGTGCGATGGACGCCCGCGACGTGAAATGCGTAGCGACGGCCGCGAAGATCATCAGCGGTACGGCAACCAGAATGATGGAGATTCGGCTGACGTCGCCGAACGCCTCCAGTTGTGCTGCCGGACTCGAAATCATGGCGGACAACGGCGCGCCGAACAGTTTGGCGTCGAGAAACGACTGCACGTCCGAGGCGCTGAAGAAGTAGTTGGCAGTGTTCGCGTTGTCCGCCACCGACATGGGCTCGGTCGGGCTCAGAAACGGGACGTGGGATGCCGCTCCGGTTCGATTGAATGATCGCAGGACGTGATAGAGACCAATGAACACCGGTGCCTGAACGAGCATCGGCAGGCATCCGAGCAACGGGCTGTAGTTGTGTTCCTTCTGCAGCTTTGCCATCTCGACAGTGAGCTTCTGCCGGTCGCCCGAATACTTCTTCTGCAATGCCTTGATCTGCGGTTGCAGTTTCTGCATCACGAGTTGGGTGCGGACTTGCTTGACGAATGGTTTGAACAGCAAGGCCTTGAGCGTGAAGACCAGAAACACGACCGACAGCGCCCATACGACGCCGTTGTCGGGTGATCCGGAGATCAGTGAGAAGACCTTGTGCCAGAACCAGAGGATTCCGGACACGGGGTAGTAGACAAAATCGAGCATGACGAATAAAACCTCACCGAGAGGCACGCTCCGGCAATCGAGAGCGCGGGAATGGTCGTGGACGCAAGACGTCTGACCGACCTACGGCGAGTTCACTCCCGCCGACGGCCGATCTACAGACCGATTCCGGGTGCTCGAGGTTGCGGACGACCGGGCGCGTCCGGACTGCTCTGCCTACGGAAGGCACCACGCAGGCAGCGCTCGTCATCCGACGGGCCGGTGGCCGCAACCGCACACAGTTGCAGAAGTTCGTACTTCGACGAGGTGGCGAGCGCTGCGACCACGAAGACGGCAATCGCAGTTCCCAGCACCGCGGCGCTGCCCGACGATCCAAGCGGAGGCACTGCGAGAAGCGCGATGAACGGCAGCAGAAGCAGCAACAGTGACCGTGTCACCGTTCCCGTGCTCCGCTGTTGCATGACTGCGAGAGTACAGAACGACCGCCGAATCCAGCTAGGCACCGTTTCGTGAGCGCATTTCCCGACCCGCTGCGTACCGGCGAGGTCGCCACGCCGCACACGATCGCCGGCCGCCTGGTCACTGCGCAATCCGCATGGTCGAACAGAACGCCACCAACCGAGTTCACCAGAACCAAGCGCGCAAATCGCACGGGGAAGTCCCGCGCGAGTGCTGTCGCCACACCGCCGCCGAACGAATGCCCGACGACGGTCACCGGGCCGGTAACTCCGGCGGCGTCCAGAAACCGCGTCATCCACGCCGCATAACCTTCGAAGTGTCGATCGGCTCGGTCCAGTTCAGAGGTGGTTTTTCCTCGGGTGAAGTACCGAACTCGATATTGCCGTGCGCCCGCGGTGCGGCGACGACCGTAGTACCTGCACCGATACCTACTTCTTACTTCTGCCCTTTCTCGAGACGTCACACCTGCCGACACGCCATTCGAAAACAGGTATGCACCCCGTCCACCTGACCGGCGCGAACACGTCGAGGCGACACCAGGCTGTGTGTCACAAGCCGAAGCCCGATCACGCTCAGCCGATACCTGCTTCGGGACGCACCGACGCGAAGGCAACACGAGAAATGTCGCACCACCGATTCACCAGCCCCCGCACGACGAAGAACGCACTCGGAAGGGCGCTTGTCATCGGCGCTCTTTCGCTCACAACCCTTGCCGTGAGCATCGACACCGCAAACGCTCAGGCCCCCTTGCTTCCGGACTGGAACACAGGCGAAGTTTCCGTCGCCACGAATCCGGCAAAGGTGTCGGGTTTCGTTTCCTCGGACGGAGGCCGCGCATTGGCAGCCGCACAGTCCAAGATCGGCGCCCCGTACGTCTGGGGCGCAACCGGACCGGACTCGTTCGACTGCTCCGGCCTCGTGCAGTGGGCCTATGCACAAGCGGGCGTTTCGATTCCACGAACTACCTATGACCAGGCTGTCGGCGGAGCTCCGGTTTCCCGGGACGAACTCCAGCCCGGTGACGTGGTCCTGTACTACGGCGGGGAACATGTCGGGATCTATGCCGGCGGCGGTGACGTCGTTCACGCCCCGACATCGGGCGAGTCGGTCAAACGCGCACCCGTGGACTCGATGCCGTACTACCTCGCCCGCCGTTACTGACATGTTTCACGTCAGCTTGACAAAACGGCCTGGATCGCAACGACATTCGGCCCGCTCGTCACTATCCGAATGCTTGACGCTCCCCCATTGCGCGGAATGCGACGCCATCCTCTCCCCCGCCAGTGCCGTCTGCACCAGATGCCGCGGGGTGCGATTGGACGTAGCGCGGTGCTGCGGAGACGGCACTGTCGTGTCCTGGCGAACGGTTCAGGGCGATCCGACGACGGTTCTCGCCATCGTCGAATTGGACGAGGGACCGTGGCTGTACACGTTACTCACGCAATCCCCACGCACGGATGCGCCCGGACCGCTGCGAGTGTCGTTTCAACGGCGAGAAGTGGGTAAGCGCTATCCGGTGTTCTGCCTGTGCGGCGACGACCGAGGCGCAGTGCAATCGGACGTCAACTCCGGCCTTCTGAAGCTTTGATCTGCTGCGAATCATTCTCCTGCGCAGTCGATACCACCCACGCCGCGATCTGCGCTCTGGAGGTGAATCCCAATTTCGTCAGCACGTTCTCCACATGCCCCTGTGCCGTCCGTGGCGAAATGACGAGATGCTCGGCGATAGCGCGGTTGGTGAGGCCCTGAGCCACCAGTTCCGCAACTTGCTGCTCACGACGGGTCAGTCGGATCGCCTCCGTCGACAGTGAAGCTGAAGCACTGCGACGCTCGTCGAGCGCATAGGCGACGGCTTCACCCTCGGCCATGGCGATTCCTCGGTGAAACTCTCTATCGAAGGCGCTGTCACCCAAAGCCTTTCGAGAACTATCCATGGCATTCTCGCGGTAGCTCGACAATCGCGAGAATCCGGTGAGAGGTTGCCCGATCTTCTGCCAGTACATCGCCGCGGCACCGAGAAGAACCGCTCCATGCTTCCAATCACGTTGTGCCACAGCCGTCCATGCAAGCGGTTCGATGCACCACGCCGCGTTCATCGACGAGCTGTCAATTCGCAAACTTCGCGTCAAATACTCACTCGTGCGCGCGAAGTCGCCCCGAAGCCAAGCAATGAGTCCGAGAAACCCCAACGCGTGGGCCTGATACGTCACTTCGCGCAGTGGCTCGGTAATCTCGAGACACTCGTCGAAACACTCCGCCGACCGCTCCAGCACGCCCGTAAGAATGTAGGCGAGGCCGAGGGTATCCAAACTGATCACCACGTACTGCAGATTTTCGTCGAGCCGAAACAACGTCACGGCAGATTCCAACTTCGCTGTGGCATTGTCCAATTCACCCGCGCATGTGTCGACGTACCCGCCCGCCCACTCCGTCAGAGCTCGCGAGCGCACATCTCCCAGAGCCTCGGCAAGTCGCCGTCCCTCGTCGATCAGTTCGCGGGCGCGAACGAGATCGCCCTGCATCGCATGCGCCGCGGCGTCCACGCACAGGACATCCACCCGAAACATGTCAGGCTCGGAGTCCGCGGCGTTCAGTGTTCGATCAGCCCAATATCGCAACTGGCCGATCAATCCGTCGGACAACAAGAATCTGTACCACGCGGCGAACATACGAGTCGCAGAACGCGCCTCACCAACGGTGGAAATCGAATATTCCAGTGCATCGTACAGATTGTGTTGTTCTCGACCGAGCCGCGCTGCCCACGACGCCTGCCCGCTACTGATCCAGTCGGATTCTGCACGGATGACAAGGCCTTCGAACCAATCACGGTGTCGGCGAGGCAGATCGAGCTGCTCCCCCGTTGAATCCAACTTTTCACGCCCGTACTCCCGGAGCAGATCGAGAAGGTGGTATCGAACGGAGCCGTCGATCTCCTCACGAATGAGGATGGACTTCTCGACCAAACCGGTGACGAGATCGAGTGTTTCCGTCGAACTCGAATCCTGCCCGCACACCCCCTCCGCCGCGTCGAGATCGAACCCACCCGAAAAGACCGACAACCTCCCCCACAACCGCTGCTCCGGTAGCGAACAGAGGTCATAGCTCCAATCGATCGACAATCGAAGGGTCTGCTGACGACTGGGCACGTCTCGTCCGCCATTGGTGAGGAGACGGTACCGATCCGAGAGCCGGTTCATGATCTGCTCCGCAGACATACCCCGCAGACGGGCAGCTGCCAGTTCGATCGGCAACGGCAGTCCGTCCAGGTCTTGGCAGATGCGGGCAACGGTATGCCTGTTCTCCTCGGTCAGCGCAAATCCTGGTACCACCGCTGCGGCTCGTTCTGTGAACAACAGAACGGATTCGTACTGGGCCAGCCCGGTGGACCCGTTCGGGCCCCGAAGAGCCGGCGTCGTGAGCGAGGGAACACGCATCGTCACCTCACCGCCCATCCCCAGCGACTCGCGGCTCGTCGCCAAGATTTTCACCCCGGCGCAGCGACGCAAGATCGCCCCGCACAAGCGGGCAACCGAATCCACCAAGTGCTCACAGTTGTCGAGCACCAACAGCAGACTCCGATCGGCGCAGTAGTCGATCACGGCGTGCAGCGAATCCGACGACGAGACCGGCCGCACCCCCAACGTCAGGGCGACATGGTCCTCGAGCAGGTCCGGATCCGACAGCTCGCCCAACTCCACCAACCAGGTTCCCCCGCTGAACACGCGTTGCAGCGCACCCGCGAGTCTGATCGCAAGGCGTGTCTTACCCACTCCCCCAACGCCGGTCAGCGTCAACAAACGGGACGACTCGAACAATCTTCTGGCATCGGCCAACTCACGCCGTCGGCCGACGAAACTCGTCAGCTCCAACGGCAAGTTGCCGACAATCCGATGATCGGCTTCTGCACGCACAGCGGATGCCATCGACCGACTCGCTTTCTGCGATTCCACTCCACACCAACGCTACCCCCGCGAACTGCACCCGGAGAAGCGCACCGCTGCCCACGGTCTCAGCCTCGGGAGTCGGTCTCCTGCGCGGTCGAGACGAACCACGCCGCGATCTGTGCTCTGGAAGTGAATCCCAGTTTTGTCAGCACATGTTCCACATGCCCCTGAGCGGTCCGCAGCGAGATGACCAAGTGCTCCGCGATGGCGCGGTTGGTCAGTCCCTGAGCAACCAGTTCCGCAACTTGCTGCTCACGGCGAGTGAGGTGAGGTCCTTCTGTCGACGATGCAGTCGTCGCACTGGAACGCTTGTCGAGCGCATACGCGACAGCTTCACCTTCGGACATCGCAAACCCGTTGCGAAACGAGGTGTCGAAAGCATCATCACCCATAACCTTGCGTGCAGCGTCTGCCGCGCTGTCGTGATGAGTTGACAAACCCGGCAGGCCCGCCAGCCGTCCCCCGAGCTTCTGCCAATACATGGACGCCGCGCCGAGCAGAACCGCTGCATGCTTCCAATCACGTTGCGCTGCAGCAATCCAGGCCAACGGTTCGATACACCACGCCGAGTTCATCGGGGCATCGAGAATTCTCAGACTTCGAGTCAAATAGTCACGTGCGCCTTCTAATTCACCTCGGAGCCAGCCGACGATCCCGAGAGTTCCCAGCGCAAAAGCCTGGAACATCACTTCGTGGGCGGGCACGGTGATCGCGAGAGTCTCTTCGTTGCACTCCACAGAGCGATCGAGGGCCCCCGAAAGGAAGTATGCGATCCCCAGAGTGTCCAGGCCGATCACCACATGCAGCAGATTTTCGTCGAGTCGAAACAGCGTCAACGCGGATTCCAGCTTGGCTGTAGCGGTATCGAAGTTGCCCCCGAATGTATCGACGTATCCGTCACCCCATGCCGCCAGACCGCGTGAGCGTACGTCCGCCAAGGCGTTCGCCAGGCGCCAACTCTCGTCGACCAGCTCTTCTGCCCGTTCGAGCTCACCCTGCATCGCGTGATTCACGGCGTCGATGGCCAAGACATCCACTCGGAACGGGTCCAGCTCCCGATCCGCTGTATTCAGGGCTCGATCCGTCCAATAGCGCGCCTGCACAAGCAATCCACTTGCAAGCCAGAATCTGTACAACGCACCGACCATTCGCGTTGCAGATCGCGCCTCTCCCGCAGTGGAGATCGAGAATTCCAACGCGTCGTTGACGTTGCGCTGTTCACGACCCAGCCTTGCAATCCACGCCGCTTGCCGGTCACTGATCCACTGGGCTTCCGCACGAACGACCAGCGCTTCGAACCAATCACGGTGACGCCGTCGAAGTTCCACGAAATCACTCGAGATCTCGGCCTTCTCGCGTCCGTACTCCCGCAGGAGGTCTAGCAGGTGATAGCGAACAGTGCCGTCGACCTCCTCACGAATGAGGATGGACTTCTCGACCAACGCAGTGACGAGATCGAGCACCTCGGTCGAACTCGAATCCTGCCCGCATACGCCTTCGGCCGCGTCCAGTTCGAACCCGCCGGAAAATACGGTCAGCCGACCCCACAACTGCTGCTCCGGAGGTGAGCACAAGTCGTAGCTCCAATCGATCGACAATCGGAGGGTCTGCTGGCGACTCGGTACACCACGTCCACCGGAAGTCAAAAGGCGGTAACGATCCGAGAGCCGATCCATGATCTGCTCCGCCGACATCCCACGCAGGCGAGCGGCCGCCAACTCGATCGGGAGTGGGAGTCCATCCAGGTCGTGACAGATATGAGCAACGGCGCGCTTGTTCTCCTCGGTGAGGGTGAAACCTGGCACTACGGAAGCCGCACGCTCGGTGAACAGCGACACGGATTCGTACTGGGCAAGTCCCTCGAATTCGCGCGGCTGTTGCTGCGGTGTGGTGAGCGAGGGAACGCGCATCGTCACCTCACCACCTATACCCAGCGATTCTCGGCTCGTCGCCAAGATCTTGACGCCGGCACATCGCCGTAGGATCGCACCGACGAACGAAGCGACGGCATCGACAAGATGTTCGCAGTTGTCGAGTACCAACAGCAGACTGCGATCGGCGCAATAGTCGGTCACAGTGTGCAGCGGGTCCGACGAGGACACCGGCCGCACACCCAGTATCACGGCGACATGATCCTCGAGAAGTTCTGGATCCGTCTGGTCGCCCAACTCCACCAACCACGCGCCGTCCCGGAACACCCGCTGGAGCGCACTCGCGAGTCGGATCGCGAGCCGCGTCTTGCCCACACCGCCGATGCCGGTGAGCGTCAATAAACGGGACGACTCGAACAATCTTCTGGCTTCGGCCAACTCACGCCGTCGGCCGACGAAACTTGTCAGCTCCAAGGGCAAGTTGCCGACAACTCTCTGGTCGGCTTCTGCGCGCACAACGGATGCCATCGACCGACTCGCTTTCTGCCAACCACTACAAATCAACGCTACCCCCGCGTTCGTCGACCTGAGCAGTGCTCACTCGAGCTTCGTTGTCGCAGTCGAAGTGCCCGCACCTCACGGATGCGATTCACGACGGCCATGCCGGTGTCATGCGCCCGAAACAACGGATTCCTACCCTGGCAGCGAGGAGAAGGGAGACCGACATGCCGCCGCGCCGTAGATCGGTACTGCTGACGCAACTGGTAATCGATGCTCCCGGTAGTCCCCAACAAGCGATCCTCGACGAACTGCGGCGAGTAATTCTGTCGGGTTCGGCGCCTCCGGGTACCCCGATTCCTCTCGGCGACGTGGCTGATGTGTTCGGTGTCAGTCGAATACCTGTGCGGGAATCGCTGAAAACCCTGGTCGGAGAGTCGTTGGTCGACCATCGCCACCAGTTCGGCTACACCGTCGCGCAGTTGACGCCGGCGGAGCTACATGAGATGTACATCGTCCGCGAAACCCTCGAATCAGCTGCATTGGCCGTCGCCGTCGAGCAGGCCACCGAAGAGGATCACGAACACGCCGTCGAGGTGAACTCCCGTCTGGAGATCGCGTTGCGCTACGACGACTCTCAGTCCTATCACTGCGAGAGCCGCAACTTTCACCTCGCACTGACCCGACCGTCGCAGATGCTTCGACTTCTGCACATGTTCGAAGCTGCCTGGAACATCACCGAACCGGTTCAGCCGATGGTCCATGTTGCCGGCGTCGACCGGCAGGTACTGCACTCCGATCACACAGCGATGCTGGACGCATTCCTGCGTCGGGACGCGACCGCGCTCCTGACTGCATCCGAAATCCATCATCGCCGACTCGATACCGTGATCGCGACTCTGCCGACCGACACCGGCCTGCTTGCCGAAAAAGATATACCGATTGCGCAATAGTCGCGCAACACGGCCTCGATACCTTTCTCTCAACACAGTTTTCACCACCGTCGCTGAGAGCTTGTGCTCTGTCCGCTGATTCCTTGCACACAAGCACAGGAGCTGTCATGACCGACATTCTTCCGTCTCGAACCACTTCTTCCACCACTCCCACAACGGAAACCGGTACAGGTGATCTCGTCGAGGCCGCCGGCCACCCGGTGGGCAGCGGATTGATCAAGGCGGGTTACGACCCACGTTTGACCAACGAGGATCTGGCACCGCTACGCAAGCAGACCTGGTCGTCGTACAACATCTTCGCGTTCTGGATGTCCGACGTACACAGCGTTGGTGGATACGTCACGGCCGGTAGTCTTTTCGCCCTCGGCCTGGCCAGTTGGCAGGTACTCGTCGCATTGCTGGTCGGCATCACGATCGTCTATTTCTTCTGCAATCTGGTGGCCAAACCCAGCCAGGCCACCGGTGTGCCCTATCCGGTGATCTGCCGCAGCGTGTTCGGTGTCCTCGGAGCGAACATTCCGGCAATCATTCGCGGCCTGATTGCCGTGGCTTGGTACGGAATTCAAACTTTTCTCGCCTCGGCAGCACTCGATGTCGTACTCATCAAGCTCTTTCCGTCACTTGCACCGTACGCCGTGGTCGAGAATTACGGCTTCGCCGGGCTCTCCGCACTGGGCTGGGGAAGTTTCATGCTCCTGTGGGTACTTCAGGCCTGTGTGTTCTGGCGAGGCATGGAATCGATCCGCCGCTTCATCGACTTCTGTGGCCCCGCCGTGTACGTCGTGATGTTCATGCTGTGCGGATATCTCGTCTACAAAGCAGGCTGGAGCGCAATCGATCTCACGCTCGGTGACGTGAAATATTCCGGTTTCGACGCCGTGCCGGTCATGCTCGGTGCGATCGCCCTGGTCGTCTCGTACTTCTCCGGGCCGATGCTCAACTTCGGCGACTTCTCTCGCTACGGGAAGTCGTTCGCAGCCGTCAAGAAGGGTAACTTCCTGGGGTTGCCGGTCAACTTCCTCGTGTTCTCGGTACTCGTCGTCGTCACCGCATCGTTGACATTGCCGGTGTACGGCGAGCTGATCACCGATCCCGTTGCAACCGTGGCACGTATCGACAGTACCTTCGCCATCGTCCTCGGCGCCCTCACCTTCACCATCGCCACGATCGGCATCAACATCGTCGCCAACTTCATTTCCCCGGCCTTCGACTTCTCGAACGTCAGCCCGCAGAAGATCAGCTGGCGCGCCGGTGGAATGATCGCGGCAATCGGATCCATCCTCATCACCCCATGGAACCTGTACAACAATCCCGACGTCATCCACTACACCCTGGAGACCCTCGGAGCTTTCATCGGGCCACTGTTCGGAATCCTGATCGCCGACTACTACCTCGTGCGCAAGCAGAAAGTGATCGTCGACGACCTGTTCAGCATGTCGCCGACCGGAACCTACTGGTACAGCAAGGGATACAACCCTGCTGCGGTGATTGCCACCGTAGTGGGAGCCGTCGTCGCGATGGTCCCGGTCCTGGGTAAGGACCTCACCGGGATGTACACCGCAGCGCAGTACAGCTGGTTCATCGGTTGTGGGCTCGGATTTGCCGTCTACTACTTTCTCGCCACGCGCACCCCTCTGGCTGTTCGGAATGCTTCTTCTGCCGACACTGTGACGGTCGACTGATCCTCATGAGAATCAAGGTGATCAATCCCAACACCACGTGGGCGATGACCGCCAAGATCGAGGAATGTGCCTGGGCCGTCGCCGGCTCGGGCACATTCGTCGAGGCCGTCAGTCCTGCCATGGGTCCTGCGTCGATCGAGAGCCACTACGACGAAGCGCTCAGCGTCCCAGGGATTCTGACCGAGATCGCGTCCGGAGAGAAGAACGGCGTCGACGGATATGTCATTGCCTGCTTCGGTGATCCAGGCCTGGATGCAGCTCGCGAGCTGGCCAGGGGTCCCGTGGTCGCGATCGCCGAGGCAGCTGTGCACTACGCCGGTTTCCTCGGACGCGGATTCAGTGTCGTCACCACCCTCGGTCGGACTCGTGGCCGGGCTGCCGATCTGGTGGACCGTTACGGAATGGCGGCCCGGTGCCGCGGTATCCACTCCTGCGAGATTCCGGTTCTCGCACTCGATCGCGATCCCGATGCACGAAAGGTGATCCTGGAAGCCTGTTTCGACGCCTTGGAACGAGACGGCTCGGATGTCCTCGTTCTGGGGTGCGCCGGGATGGCGGACCTGTGCCAGGATCTGTCCGACGAACTGGGAGTGCCGGTAGTCGACGGTGTTGCCGCTGCCGTCACCATGGTTCAATCCTTGATCACGCTAGGATTGTCGACCAGTACGCGCGGTGAGTTCGCGCGGCCCCTACCCAAGAACTACACCGGAACTTTGGCACCGTTTTCTTTGTGAACCCGCCCGAGCGACAATCGAGCGCCGATCATTGCCAGGGCCAGAGCGGCGAACAAGACGCCGGCCCACACCAATTGACGTGTTCCGAGGTGTGTGAGAAACAAACCACCTGTCGCTGTTCCGAGCGTGATCCCCAGATTGGAGAACGAAATGAACAGGCTGTTACCGAATTCGGGTGCATCGACCGAATCTCGCCCCATCCAACTCTGGGAAATGACCAGTCCACCGGAATGCACCACGCCCCACACCAACACGGCAACAGTCATCGCAGCGAAGTACGGACCCACCAGATAGATCACCACGTACACGAGTATGTACAGCAACGGAAACGCCACGACTGTTCGCACCACACTCTTGCCGAGCAGGGCCCCGAAGACGAAGTTTCCGAAGATCATCACGACACCGAATGCCAAGAGCATCGCACTGATCCACGATCCGCTCATACCCGTCACCTCGCCGAGATATTCGGCGAAGTATCCGTACACCGAGAACATCGCCGCAAAAACGAACGTGACGGAAAGAATGGTCAACCACACGCCGGGTCGGCGAAGTATCCCGACCTGCGCACCGTACGACACACGTTGTGCGACCGGGGCCGAGGGCAGAAGTACAAGAATTCCGACAAACGCGAGCGCATTGACCACGGCACCGAAAACGAATGCCGTCGAAACCGACAAGTTCTCGGCCAGATACGACGTCAACGGCACACCGAAGGCAAAACCGACCGTGACACCGGCGAATACCTTCGTCACAGCAGAAGTGGCCTCCTCCGGTGGCACCAGACGAACCGCACTCGCCAACGCGACCGCGAAGAAGACCGGATGAACGACGGCGGGAATGATCCGGAAAGCGAACATCACCTCGAAACTCGATGTACTCGCGTACACCACGTTCGAGACCGCAAAGACCGCAATCGCCACCAACAGAACGGTTTTTCTGTTGATTCCCGAGGTGAAGAGCGTCGTGAACGGACCGGTGACCGCCACGACGAGCGCAAACACACCGACCAACCATCCTGCATCAGAAGTGCTGATGCCGAACTTGTCGCTGACCTGGGGCAAAACCCCGATAATCCCCATCTCTGTGGTGATGATCCCGAATACGCCCAACGCCAGAACCGGTATCAACAATTTCGACTTCACGACACACTCCTCCTACTACGCAACATGAAACAGATACATATCTAGATATGTAGATATATTTGGTGAAGCAAACCGGTCGACGAGGACAACCCGACCGCTACAGCTTTTCGCGAACGAATTCCCTGAACTCGCCGATCACAGCTTCGTTTCGTCGGTAGTACGTCCACTTCCCGATACGCTCGGACTCGAGCAGACCCACATCTTTCATGCCCTGCAGATAACCCGAGATCACCGACTGGGCAAGCCCCGAACGCGACTGGATGTCACCAACACAGACCCCGATATGGAAACCGAGATCTTGTTGGGTGTACGAGTCTTCGTCGAAATACTTCGCCGGGTGCGCGAGCCACTCCATGATCTGCAGACGCGTGGGGTTGGACAACGCCTTGAAGATCGCCAACGCATCCATCGATCACACCTCGCCCTCCGCCGACCAGAACGCATCTACTTTTGTAGATACGACTCGCGAAGTCAAGCCCGCAAAAGGCGGATGGGGGCGTGCATCACACCCCCGTGCCCGAAGTGAGCTGTGCCACTTGCACTTCGACGACCTGCGGAAACAGATGCCCCGACTTTCTATCTGTGACGACTTGTTTATAGTTATCGCCAACAACGAATTGTCGGAACTTTCCCGTTCGCCCGAGAACATCCGCGGGTGAACACAATTCGCTCACCATCAGCCGTACCGGCTTGTCATTCGGGAGTCGAACCATGAGCACACCACGTCAGTTCGGGCTCGATCTCCGATGGTGATGTCGAAGCTCGCCAAATGGCAGCTGGTCGCCCTCGTAGTGGTTGCACTCCTGGGTTTGATCTACGTCGGAGCGAAATACGTACGGCTGGACAATCTTCTGGGATTCGGCCAATACACGGTCAAAACCGAACTGGCGACGTCCGGTGGCATCTTCACCAACGCCGAAGTGACATACCGCGGTGTGCCCGTCGGACGCGTCGGCGACATGTCGCTCACGACCGAGGGAATCGAAGTCGACCTGCTGATCGACAGCAGTGCTCCACAGATCCCCGCATCCGCGCGAGCCGTAGTGGCCAACCGCTCTGCCATCGGCGAGCAGTACGTCGACCTTCAGCCCGATACCGACCAGGGCCCTTTTCTCGAAGACGGCTCGGTGATCGCAGTGGCCGATACCACCACGCCGATTCCGATCGAGAACGTATTGACCAGCGCCGACGGTCTGGTGCACTCCGTTCCCGTCGACGCGCTCCACACCGTCGCGAAGGAACTCGGCGCGGCATTCAACGGCAAGGGCGAAGATCTACAGGTACTTGCCGACTCGCTGTCGGGGATTTCCCAGTCAGGCCTCGACGCCCTTCCACAGACCCTCGGACTGATCCGTGACAGCCAGACCGTACTCACGACCCAGTCCGATCAATCGTCGGCGATCAAGCAGTTCAGCACCGATCTCGACGCACTAACCGCGCAGCTGCGCACCAGCGACCCCGACATTCGACGGGTGATCGACAACGGCATACCGGCCAGCGAACAGGTCGGCTCTCTCGTCACCGAAGCCGGCCCCGCGCTCACGACCAATCTCTCGAACCTCGCTGCAGTTGCGTCGGCAGCAGCACCGACAGTGCCCACCCTGCAGCCGTTCTTGCTCTTTCTGCCTGCGCTCGCCGGGGCAGCGCCCACCGTGGCACCAGGCGATGGAACCGTGCACCTGGGCTTGGTACTCGAGACCAACAACCCGCTCTCGTGCACCGTCGGATACGAAGGGACGATGGCAATTCTCGACGAGATGAAGCGCAAAGACCCGAACTTCGACGACACGACGCAGAACTTCCCTCTGAACACCGCTGCCAACTGCCAGGCACCTCAGGGCAGCGAAACGGGTGTCCGGAGCGCCAACCGCATCGCCTTCGCCGATCCGAACACCTCCCAGCCGTGGGACAGCAAGCCCAAGGTGGACCCCGACAAGCTCGATCTCAACCCGATCGCCACTCAACTGGCTCCGATGCTCGGCGCCACCCCGAAGTAGGCGAAAACGACTGGCACCGTCGACGCTCGGCGACGATGATGATGTGATGCCGGAAGGAACGCCCGAGGGGATGTCACAGGGGATGTCGCGAAGTTTCGAAGAACTTGTCGCCGAGGCCGAGTCCGCCTCCGTCGACGGGTGGGATTTCTCGTGGCTCGACGGCCGGGCCACGGAGCAGCGTCCGTCGTGGGGGTATCAGAACCTCATGGGTGAGCGTCTCGGTCGCGCCGGGGCCGCGTTGGACATCCAGACCGGCGGCGGCGAAGTCCTCGCCGCTGCACCAGCACTCCCGCCTGTGATGGCAGCAACCGAATCCTGGCCACCGAACGTCATCAAGGCCACCGCCCTTCTGCGTCCCCGAGGTGTGGTGGTGGTCGCGGATCCGGACGAGCCACCGCTACCGTTCGCCGATTCGGCTTTCGATCTGGTGACCAGTCGGCACCCTGCGACGGTGTGGTGGGCCGAGATCGCTCGGGTACTCGAACCGGGGGGAACGTACTTCGCTCAACATGTGGGTCACGCGAGCGTGTTCGAACTCGTCGAGTACTTTCTCGGTCCTCAGCCGCAGGCTCGTCGCGGACGGCACTACGAGGACGAAAGTGCCGACGCGGTTGCCGCTGGGCTCACCGTTGTCGATCTTCGTTTCGAGCGTCTGCGCATGGAATTCTTCGACATCGGCGCCGTCATCTACTTCTTACGCAAGGTGATCTGGATGGTTCCGGGATTCACCGTGGCGCAGTATCGAGACCGACTCCGCGAGCTCGACGAGCAGATCCGTCGCGATGGATCATTTGTCGCGTACTCGAGTCGATTCCTGATCGAGGCGCGCAGGTGAACCCGCATTACGCCGGGTGAACAGCTTTCCAATGTTCGGCGATGTCGATTCGCCGCGTGATCCAGACCTTCTCGTGCGACTGCACGTGATCCAGGAAGCGCTCGAGGGCAGCGGTACGGGCGGGGCGGCCGACAATGCGGCAGTGCAACCCGACCGACAGCATCTTCGGCGATCCGGCCGTTCCCTCCGCATACAGCACGTCGAAGGCGTCGCGTAGGTGCGCAAAGAACTGATCACCGCTGGGAAATCCTGCGGGAGAGGCAAACCGCATGTCGTTGGTGTCAAGGGTGTACGGAACCACCAGGTGCTTCGCCGACTCTGTTCCACGGGGGACGTCCACCCAGTACGGCAGATCGTCGGCGTACGAATCGGAGTCGTAGACGAAGCCGCCGTGCTCGACCACCAGTTCACGGGTGTTCGGTGAATCGCGTCCGGTGTACCAACCGAGAGGCGCCGAACCCGTCAGATCCTGCAGGATCTGGACCGCCTCGGCCATGTCTGCACGTTCTCGCTCGATGTCCACGGATTGGTACGACTTCCATCGCAATCCGTGACATGCGATCTCGTGACCCAATTCCTGAAAAGCACTGACTGCTTCCGGGTTACGTTGCATCGCGCGCGCCACCGCGAAGATGGTGAGAGGCAGGTTCCGCCGCTCGAAAGTCCGCAGGACACGCCACAATCCGGCCCGAGAGCCGTACTCGTACAGCGATTCCATACTCATGTGTCGATCCGGAAATGGTTCTGCCGGAGTCATTTCCGACAAGAAGGTTTCCGAAGCCGCGTCGCCGTCCAGAACGCTGTTCTCGGCACCCTCTTCGTAGTTGAGCACGAATTGAACAGCTATCCGCGCGTCGTCGGGCCAGTGGGGGTGCGGCGGATGAGGACCGTACCCCACCATGTCCCGGGGATAGTCGTCGCGCGGATAGTCGCTCATGCCAACAACTTACCGTCAGCGCTCCGAGATCACAGCGCGAGCAGCTTCTGTCAGTACGCCGAAGACTCTCAGCCGCGCGAGGCCACCGTCGGGGAAGATGTCCAGACGAACATCGGTGACCGGGACTTCGGATTCAAGGGGAAAGCGATGGCGAGTGTCCGGACGCAGAGTGGTTCGAGGCAAGAGTTCGATCCACTCCCCTCCCGACGTCCGGCCGGTCAGAGCGCCCTCCCCCGGACTGTTTCCGAGGAAATACGAGGTGTCGATCTCGACAAAGCTCAGCACGCCTTCACCTGCGAGTTGTACTTGTACCCAGTCGTTTCCGTCGTCGCGGCGCCTGGCCGTCTCCCACCCGTCACCCATCGAGGCAGCGCGTCCGGGAAACAGAATGTTCTGCGGCGAGCTGTAGAACATGTTGGAGCAATCGGTTACGCGGCCACCGTTTTCGAGTGCTGCGAGGTCCAACGGCCCGGCGTCGAGGAAACGCGGGTCTGGCCGTGCTTCACCGTGAACACGGAACCTGGCAACACCGCCGTCCGGGTAGATGGTCAGCTTGACGTGTGTCCACCGCTCCTCCGAAGACACCGAGAACGGATTCTCGGAGTCGCCGTGAACGGGCGAGCGCTCGACGATGGTTGTCCACTCGTCGGAACCGGCCAGGTCGAGTGGATCCGGATACCCGTCCACGGAGATTGCTTCCACCGAGATCTCGGGCGGGTAATTGCCCTTGAACCAGGCCGTGTCGACTACGACGCCTCGCACCACTCCGGGAACACCGAGGCGCACGATCGCCTCGTCATGACCTGCCACCCGGCGACGACGGGTCTCCCAACCGTCGTACACCTGACCCTTGTGACCGAACGTCGCCGGCTGGTATCCAGCTTTGCCCGGTCGGATCAGGGCCTCACGCTCGGCGAATGCCTCGTCGTTCGCCCAGATGACGGCTCCACCGAGGGTGCGCAGTGCCAGGTCGGGCAGCAAGGTGAATTCGGTGGTGCTCATCGGTCAGTGTTCTCCTGTGATCGGTGTGGTGCGTCCTACGAGGTGGCGGAGTGCGTCGGTGTCGGCACTCGGGGCGAGCCTGAGCACTTCGGATTCCGGATAGGCCCCCGCGTCGAGCCCGCGCAGAACCACCGCTGCCAGCGCCTGGGCAGTTGCGGGTTCGTCGATCACGTCGCCACCTTGGCGCCCCAGGTACGACTGGATGCGCGGAGCAGCGGCGCCGAGCGCGTTGCGGTAGAAGCCGAACGTGGCGAGCCAGCGGGTGACCAGATGTCCGGGGTGCATGTCCCACCCCTGGTAGTAGCCGCGTTCCAGGGACCGTGTGACGAGGCGATGGTGCCGCGTGATCGCGTCGCGAATCGCCGTGGCACCCCCGACGGGCGCAACCTGAGTGGACCCGTCGCACACCCAGACGCCGGTCTGAGCGGCAGCAGCCAACATGACAGCCTTTGCGTGGTCTGCCACCGGATGTTCGAGCGACTGATGACGTGATGCAATTCCGCATGCCGCGCTGTAATCGTAAGTGCCGTAATGCAATCCCGTCAGACGGCCGGCTCCGCGATGGATGGCCGGAGCAACTGCCACCGTTCCGTCGGCAGCGATGACCGCCTGCGGGCTCTCGATCTGCAACTCGAACCGAAGCGAACCGGTCTCGAGTCCGTGGGCCTTCTCCAGTTCTTCGCAGAGCAACACCGTCGCCGTGACCTGCTCCACCGCGCGCAGTTTGGGAACGGTGAAGACAAATCCGGCCGGCACTCCGCCGGCGGCGTCGAGCACCAGCTCGAGAGTCCTGATCGAGCGCCGACGCTCGCCGGCCGGTAACCCCTTGAACCTGATGCCACCCCAGCTCGGACCCGCAGAATCAGTGCTGAGCACTGCGAGTGTCCGGCCGGCCGACGTCGCTGCCGCGTCTTCTTCCTCGTCGCTGCGACGTCCGTACCCGTCCTCGAAATCTATTCGAAAGTCCTGGACCGGCTTGCGGCCGAGCTGAACTCGCACATCTGCGAGCGCATTCTCGGTGTCGAGATCGGCGAACACATGCGCATGAGAATCGAGAAGCGCGATCGCCTGCTCACCCCAGAGACGAGGGGTGTCGACAGTTGCGTCTGCAGCACTGACGTAAATCGTGTGCACAGGCTGGATCTCGTCACGGTTTCCCGGGTACTGCGCCGCGAGCCGCTCGTCCACCGGGTCCAGAAGTCCGTCCAGACGATCGTGGACGGCGGCGGAGAGTCGGGATTCTGTCATCGGACGATCTTCGCAGAACGTCCGCGAGCCCGCAGGTTCTCACGCCGCCGATCCAGTCCGGGTCAGCGACCTCCGACGAACGGAACGTTGACGAAGCTCGGCCGGTCCGCAGCCAACTCGATGTGCTGCGGCTTCAGTTGGCTGTCGGCGAGCATCGGCCCGAGTGCCAGGTAACGCGGCACGCTGGCAGCGTAGACGTCGACGCGGAGTCGGTGTCCGGGTTGTAGCACCGCGTCCGTCGGGAGCATGTTGATGTCGACGGCAGTGACCTCGCCGGGAACCACCGGCTGACGCGTGTCGATCGTCAGATAGTGGTGCGGTTCACTGTAGTCACCGTTGGCCGAGCGAGTGCTCTTGGAATCGTCGACCGCCCGGAGCGACGCAGTCAGAGCGCCGTTCGTGATCGGTGTCGAGGTTCCGTCCGGCGCTACGTCGTTGACAGTCGCTGCCCAGAATCCGTCCGTCGCGTCCAGGACTGTCTCGAGATGGACGTTGATCGGGCCCGAGAGTGAGGTCGGCTCCGTCACCGCCTCACCGGTGAACGTCAGACCCTCCGCTTCCTGGAATCGGGAATCCTTGGAACACGACGCACCGAGCACCACGGAGATCCCGGCAGTTCCCTGTGTTCCGTCGCCGGAACAAAAGCCTCGCAGTCCTGGTGCGACCGTCAATCGCGCTGCGGCACTGGACGGGTCATTTGTCAGCGAACCGTCGTACGCCGCGTGGGCGGCAGTTCCGCTGGGCGCGGAGTTCAGATACATACGTTCGTACGTCGCACCCGCTCGCGGGAACTGATCATCGGTGATCCATCCGCCGCCTTGCTGCAACATCGTCACCGGGCCGTAGCGATCGATTCCGTTGTCGATGCCCTTGAGCCACTTGTCGAACCACGCACGTTCGAGTACGTCGAGGCGCGGCGGCGCACCGTCCTTGCCGAATCCTCCACCGGGAGTGACGTGATAGCCGTTCCCCATGATCAACTGCTTCTGGCCGGGTGGCAGATCGATTCCGTTGTAGATCCGCGGCTCGCTGTTGGCGAAGATGTCGTGCCAACCGCCGTAGACCATCGTCGCAGCGGTGATGTTGCCGACGTCAGCGGATCGGTCCTGATAGAACTGACCGTCTTGCGCGACTTGGAGAGTCGACGGTGACACGTCTTCGATTCTCTGGGCCGTCATCGCTTGTACCAGTTCGGGAATCAGTGTTCCCGGATCCTCGAGGCGGCTCGCCAACCACAGTGGATCGAAATTTCCTTGCAGGATGTCCTGAACGTTCGGGATGAGCTTGAGTCCGTTGACCGCGGTCAACCACAACGGCATGAACCCTACTCCGAGGCCACCACCGGTCCCGACGATGTCGCGCAGCAGATCGTTGCCTGGTTCTACCGGGAAGATCGCCTTCAGCGCCGGGGGGTTGTTGCTCGCCGCCTGCACCGAATTGATCGCGGAGTACGAGATACCCGCCATCCCTACTTTTCCGTCCGACCACCCTTGCTTGCTCATCCAGTCGATGACCTCGATCGAATCCTGTTGCTCGCGCTTGCCGAGGACATCCCAATTACCTTGGGAGAAGCCGGTTCCACGCGCGTCGACCACGACCTGGATGTATCCGTTCTGGACCAGGTCGCGGTTGACGCCGAGAACCCGTGCGCCTCCGCCGGCGATGACGCCCGTCAACTCCGACACTCCGTCGAACGGCGCAGCGAGGTCGAGCGAGTTCGCCACGTCCATCAACGTCTCACCCACCTGCGGGATCGACAGAGCTGAATCCACCAACGTATCCAGCAGTTTCGTGTACGGCGTGATGTTGAGAACCGAAGGCGTCTTCGATTCCACGGCGCGCCCGGACGCATCTGCCGGGCGGTACACATTCGCTTGTAGAACGGTGCCGTCACTCATCGTGATGGGCACGTCCCACTCGATGGAGACCCCCGGATACTGTGGCGCCGCCTCCGTAGCCGCGAGCCAGGCTTGTCCGTCCGACCCGCCCGTCGGATCCGCAGAAGCGACGGCACTCGGCACCGTCAGGCCCACGACGCACAGTCCGACCGCAATCGTTGTCGACCTTCGACGTAGAAGTCGTGTCTTCACGAAAACCCCAATTTTCTGTTGTGATGACCCAGCCCTGCCCCCACGACAGTGACCGGCGTCACGAACTTACCGGATAGTAACTTCCGTCCCATATGTCGTCAATAGGTCTGAATGCCGGCCGGACGGCTAGCTTTGAAGATGTGTCACGATCTCCCCTTCCCGTCCGCGACGGCCTGAACCCCAGTCGCATCCGTCAGCCCGAAGACGGCATGTGGGCGACGACGCTCGACTACCTGCTCGAACGGTTCCCCCAGGATGCCGTCCGCTTGCGGGAGAAAGTCGCAGCCGGGGAAGTCGTCGACGAGAAGGGCGTCGGAATCACCGAGGCGAGTGCTTACGCTCCGCGGCGGTTCGTCTACCTGTACCGAGACCCACCCGTCGAGTCGCGGGTACCGTTCGAGATCGACGTCCTGCACCGGGACGAGAACATCCTGGTCGTGGACAAGCCGCATTTCCTGGCGAGCACCCCGCGAGGGCGATACATCGCCGAATCGGCACTGGTCAGATTGCGTCGGGACCTCGACCTGCCGGAGTTGAGTCCCGCTCATCGCCTCGACCGCGTCACAGCGGGACTACTGCTGTTCACCGTGCATCAGGCGGCCAGGCGCGGCTACCAGACCATGTTCGCCGAGCGCCGCGTCGCCAAGGAATACGAGGCCATCGCGCGTTACGACGCACAGGTGAGCACTCCCGTGGTCGTGCGCAGTCGCATCGTCAAAGAACGCGGGGTACTCAAAGCCGAGGAGATCGAGGGCGAACCCAACAGCGAGTCGCGAATCGAACTGATCGAGACGCGGGACGGCTTCGCGCGGTACCGGTTGATCCCCCATACCGGCAAGACCCATCAACTGCGCCTGCACATGACCTCCGTCGGGCTCCCGATCCACGGCGACAACTTCTATCCCGACTTCTACGACGTTGCCGCAGAGGATTATTCGAACCCGCTGCGCCTGCTGTCGAAGGTTCTCGAGTTCGAGGATCCGATGACCGGCCGGCTGCGACGGTTCGAAAGTCGGCGAACCCTGTCCTGGCCGGACGAATCAGGCGGTGGCGACTCGCCGTAGGGACCCCGGACCCTTCCACTGCGCCACCGATACCGGGAGGATGGAAGCGCAGACCGCACCGCAAGAGGAGACCAGATGAGCAAGACCGCTGTCGTACCCGAAGCCGTACGGGAGATCGAGCGCAAGTACGAGGCGCCGGCCGAGCAGGAAGTCCCCGCCTTGGGTGGACTTCCCGGTGTTGTCGGTGAGCCGGTTCACGACTCGATACAGCTCTCTGCCACCTACTTCGACACCGCCGACTACCGGTTGCTCGCCGAGAAGATCACGCTGCGCAAGCGCGAGGGCGGCGATGATGCGGGGTGGCACATGAAACTTCCCGCAGGCCAGGACACTCGAACTGAGATCCAGCTTCCGCCGGACGAGAGCACCGATGTCCCCTCGCCGCTGTCGAGTCTGATCCGGGCGATCATTCGCGGTCACGACCTGGTTCCGGTCGCCCTGATCATCACCGACCGGGAGCGCACCCGACTCAACGGCGAAAACGGTGTTCTGCTCGCCGAAGTGGTCTCCGACACCGTCATCGCCTGCAAGGCAGACGGTTCCGGTGAATCGACGTGGCAGGAAGTCGAGGTCGAACAAGGCGCAGGCGGACGAGATCTGGCCGACGCAATCGAGACGGTTCTACTGGACGCCGGGCTGGAGCGTTCTGCAAGTCCGTCCAAACTCAAACGAGCACTGGGTACTTCGGTGACCCCGTACGTCGGTCCCGAGATCACCACGGGCAAAGCGTCGAATCCGCGGATTCTGTTGCGCAATTACCTCGTCGAACAACTACGCGCACTGGTCGCAGCGGACCTCGGAACGCGTCGGGCCGACGACGAAGCCGTTCACGACTTCCGGGTTGCAGCTCGTCGCATCCGCAGCGCTCTTCAGTCCTACGCGGGCCACTCCCCCAAGACCGACGATCTGATCACCGACCTGCGGTGGATCGGTGGAAAGTTCGGTGACGCCCGCGACGTCGAGGTCCAATGGGAACGTCTGGTCGAACGCCTCGGCGAAATCGACGAGATGCCCGAACGAGAAGCTGTGCGTGCTCGAATCGACGAGTTCTTCTCGGCCCGCGGTGAAACCGCGCAGGAAACAGCCCTCGAAGCGCTCGATTCCGAGCGCTACACCACGCTGCTCGATCGTCTCGACGAGTACGTCGGCGACCTCGAGTTCGACACCGTCGCCCACCGTGTGGGAAAGAAGGCGTCGGCACGAGAGTTGGCCCATACCCTGCGCCACCTGGCTCACAAGGTCGGCAAGCGAGTCGATCACGTCTTCGATGCCGATACCCGCGCCGAGCGTGACGAGCGAATGCACCGCGCACGCAAGGGTGCCAAGCGGATGAAGTACGCGATCGAGGTCATGGAACCGGTGTCGAAGAGCCGAGCCAAGCGCGCCTTGAAGCATTTCAGCCACTTCCAGGACGTTCTCGGCGAACATCAGGATTCCGTTGTCGCCCAACACCATCTGCTCGAAATCGCGGCGGAGCAGGAACACACGTCTTTGACCAGCTTCGGATTGGGCATGGCCTATCGGCGAGAACTGGAAATAGCCGACGGGCAGTCAACCCTGCTCCGCAAGACGTGGAAGGAAGCCGTGAAGTCGGCGTCGTCACTCTGGTGACTTCGCCGCAACCAGTCGACCGATCTCGATCATTTCAGAGGGAGTAGACATGAACACACTTGCAGGACACCAGGATGTCGTCGCCGGCATCGACGGATCCGAGGCGTCCACGGCCGCGGCCCGGTGGGCCGCCTCGGTTGCGAATGCGGTGAACTCACGACTGATTCTGGCGCACGCCCTCCCGCAGGAGGGTCCGATCTACAGTCCCGCTGCAGTGATGTTGCAGTCGCAGTTCCTCAGCCAGATCCGCGAAGACGGCGAAGCGATCGTCGACGCCGCTGCCGCGGTGATTTCAGCTGAATTCCCGGAACTGACCGTCGAATCCGAGATCGCACCAGGCCCGGCGTCGACGCACATACTCGAATCTTCGGGTACCGCACGCCTGATCGTGATGGGGTCGACCGGATCGGGTGCACTGCGTTCGAGGCTGCTGGGTTCGACTGCGCTGAAGGTGGCAAATCACGCCACCTGTCCGGTCACGGTGTGGCGTGGTTCGGCGCAGAATCCCGGTCCGGATCAACGTCCCGTCATCGTCGGAGTCGACGGAAGTGCGTTGAGCAAGAAGGCCGTCGAGTACGCGTTTCGTTATGCCGATCAGTTCGACGCGCCGCTCATCGCCGTCCACACCTGGCAGGGCTCGTCCACCTTCCGCGAGGGCGGAGCGGGAATCCTCATCGACTGGGAGGCCGTCGAGCAGGAGGAGTCGGCGCTATTGGCGGAAAACCTGGCCGGTATGGCCGACCAGTACCCGGACGTGCCGGTCACCCGCATCAGTGAACCCGGCGCCGCTGCTCCCGTCATGCTCAAGTACGCGGACGATGCGCAGTTGATAGTTGTCGGAAGTCACGGGCGTAGTGCGATGGCCGGCGCCGTGATGGGCTCGACGAGCCAGAATCTGCTGCACCATGCGCCGGGACCGGTCATGATCTGTCGCGCCTGAATTGCTGTGCGCCTTTATTAACCCCCCGCGGTTAATAAAGGCGCACAGCAGGGTCAGCCGAGACCCGTGCCCACCAGCTGACCTACTCCGTACGTCACAGCCATCGCCAGCGCGCCGCCGATCACCACTCGTAGCACGGCTCTGGTCTTGCGGGCTCCGCCCAGCGTCGCGCTGATCGTCCCGGTCAGTGCAAGTGCGATCAGCACCGCGAAGAAGGCGATGGGCACGCGGATACCCGTCGGCGGCAACAGAATCGCGACCAACGGGATCGCCGCGCCGATCGTGAACGAGATTGCCGACGAGATCGCCGCATGCCATGGATTGGTGAGATCGTCCGGGTCGATGCCCAATTCGACTTCGACGTGTGCCGCGAAAGCATCGTGCTCGGTCAATTCTTCGGCGACTCGTCGAGCCGTCTCCTGGCTCAAACCCTTGTTCTCGTAGATCTCGGTCAGTTCCTGAAGTTCCGCCTCCGGTGTTTCGAGGAGTTCCTTCTTCTCCTTCTGCAGGAGTGCGCGTTCGGTGTCTCGCTGAGCGCTGACCGAAACGTACTCACCCAACGCCATGGACACAGCGCCGGCAACCAGACCAGCGAAACCGGCGGTGAAGATCGCGGAGCGCTCGGTTGTGGCTGCCGCAACACCGACCACGAGGCCTGCGGTCGAGACGATTCCGTCGTTTGCACCCAGAACACCTGCACGCAGCCAATTCAGGCGATTGTTCAAACTCGGTGCGTGAGGTTCGGATTCCCCACCGGGCGCCCCGTCGGTCAACTGCACACTGTCTCCTGACATGGCAACAGATTAGGACGATCAGTCCGGTTGCGATAGCAATCTGAGCCTGTCCTTCGCGCACTGATATATTCCGTCCAGCACCCCAACCAAGCATTTGTTAGGTTTGGAATCGGCAGACACCTGGAGGCATTGTGAGCGCAGCACGCACCGCTTTTGTCAGTGGAGGAACCGGCGGAATCGGGTCGGCGATCGCCTTGACTCTCGCCGAACGCGGACACGACGTCGCCTTCACCTACCGAAACAACAAGGACGCCGCCGAGCAGCTGAGCGAGCAGATTCGCGCGCATGGCGTAAGCGCCCACTCGTACCCTCTCGACCTCACCGACGAATCGTCGATCAACGCCGCCGTCAGCGATGCGGTCAGTGATCTGGGTGGGCTGACGACCCTCGTCCACGCTGCCGGACCGCACGTCCCGATGACGCACCTCTCACGCGTGACTCCGGCGTTCTTCACCGAACAACTGAACCAGGAAGCCGCGGCGTTCTTCACGCTCGTCCACACCGCCCTGCCTGCGCTGCGTGCATCCTCGGGTTCGGTGGTAGCGGTGACGACCGCGGCTACGGATCGTTTTCCCGTGCGCGACGGACTCTCCGCAGGCACCAAAGGGGCTGTCGAACAACTGGTTCGCGGATTCGCCGCAGAGGAAGGACGCTACGGCGTCCGGTTCAACGCCGTAGGACCAGGCATGTTGACGGACGGAATGGCCGAGCGTCTGATCAACTCCGCCGAACTCGATCAGGGCGCGCTCGACGTGACCATGAGCCGAATCCCGTTGAAGCGCTTCGGATCGGCCACCGACATCGCCGAAGCCGTATGTTTCCTCGCGAGCGACGCCGCCGGATTCATCAGCGGCCAGAAGCTCAACGTCGACGGCGGATACACCGTGTGAGTTCTATCCGCCCAACTTGCGAAAGACCAGGCGCACGGCAAGTTCGAGATGCGCCATCACTTCGTCTGTCGTCATCCGGCCGGCTACCCACGAGACGAGACTCGACATCCAGACGTCGTCGATGACCTTCACCGCGTCCAGTTGCTGCTGCGAGACTTCCTCGACGCCGATAGCCTTCGCGAACATCTCGGTCACGACCCCACCGAGTGCGTTGAGTTCCGGAGTCGCCGATGCGTCTGCGAACATGTACGCCCGAACCAACGCTTCGTAGCGGAGGTGATCGGTCTCGAGGACCTCCGTATTCTTGCGCAGCACAAACAGAATCCGGTCCGACGGAGTCTCGCCGGGGATTACAAAGTCCTGGAATCTGTCACGCAAACCCTCGAACATCCACAACAATGCGACGACGAGCATGTGGTTCTTGGACGGGAAATAGCGGTAAACAGTCCCGATCGCGACGCCGGCACGATCGGCGACCGATCGCATCTGCACCGCGTCGTAGCCGCCTTCGGAGGCGGATTCCATTGCAGCGTCGACAATCCGGCGAAAACGCGCTCGCTGCGACGGCGTCGTACGACGTCCGGTCACCGAGCTACGTTCGACCACCGACTGGTCTGCCTTGTCGCCACCTGCCATGTCCACAACCCTTATTAGACGTCGTCAATACCGACTCCTAATGTAGCCGCCCAACGCAATTGTCGGGTGCACGACTGCCCGCTTCCGAAGTGCCCGCCAGTGGAACCGGCCGAGATCAGGAAGCGCGACGGGGCCGATCGGATCGGCCGCGTCTACGTGGATCTTCCGACCAGTCACGCGATGGTGCGCGTCGGCCCGGCGCTGGAGTCCGGCGCCGGTCGGGTTGTGGCGCACGTCGCTCCGGCCTGCGTTGACCAGTTGGGACAGGCTGAGCGCGGCGAGCAGGCGGCCGACGCCGATCAGTCTGCGGTTTCTTGGCAAGGCCGAACCGCGGCTTGCCGAAGACCAACGGAATCCAACCGCGACCGCTGCTCTCGGACGAGGCGACGGCCTCCGGCTCGCGGAAGGCAGCGTGAGCGATCAGCCCGAACATCAGCAGGGTGGTGATCATCGACGTTCCGCCCGCCGAGATGAGCGGCAATTGCAGACCGGTCACCGGAATCAAGCCCACCACGTACGCGATGTTGATGAACGCCTGTACGACGATCAACGTCGTTGCCGTCGCCGTCATGACTTTGAGGAACGGATCGGTGGACCGCTTGGCAATCCGCAGCCCGACGATCAGTACCGCAGCAAAGAGAGCAACGACGATCAGCGCGCCGACCAGACCCAACTCTTCACCGATCACGGCAAAAATGAAGTCGTTGTGTGCTTGCGGGAGGTAGCTCCATTTGGCGTCGGACTGTCCCAGACCACGACCGAAGATGCCGCCGTTCGCCAATGCGTACTTCGCCTGGGTGCTCTGGAAGTTCAGGCCTTGCGGGTCGAGATCAGGATTGAGGAAGGCTTTGATGCGATCCGAGCGGTAACCAGCAGTAAGCCCGAGCACGAGAAACGCGACTGCGGAACCGAGTGTGAGGCTGATGAACGTCTTCATCCGGAACAGCCCGAACCACAGCACCGACATGAAGATGATGCCGATCGTGATGGTGGTTCCGAGGTCTTTCTCCAACACCACCAGGACCAGAACCAGCAGGGTCGTACCGCCGATCACCGGCAGCGCGCGATTGACGTCCATCCGCGCCTTCATGAACGACGCAACCGTCGCTGCGGACCAGATCGCCAGAGCAAGTTTGGCCAGCTCCGACGGCTGGAAGGAAATGCCCGCGATCACAAACCAGCTGCGCGCACCCATCTGTTCCGAACCGATACCTGGAATCAGCACCAGGACAAGAAGAACAAGACACAGGATCAGCAGCCACGGCGACGCTCTACGCATCGTTTCGGTCGGTAAGCGCACGACCGCCACGAACATCACCAAACCGATCGCCGCGAACATGCACTGCGGCCAGAATCTGGCATAGGACGTCCCGGACAGAACATAGGACTCGACGCCCGAAGACGAGAGCACCATCAGTAGTCCGAACGCGACGATCAGCACGACCAGACCGACGATCATGTGGAAATCGAACAGCGGCCGATTCGTCCAGAGCGCCGTTCGAGCACGGAAGGGCGTCGATGTGCGGTCACGTTTGTCCGACGATCCACGGGGCGAGTTAACTGGCTCTCCACTCCCGCGACCGTTGGGCTTGTCTTCACTGCGACCGGTCACCACACAAGTATCGTCCCACGACTCCTAACCCATGGGTAACACAAGTCCCATGAGTCACACGGGCTCGGCCTTCGAACGGACTCGACAACCTACGAAATGCCTGTTCACACCCTTCGCCGACGTCTGTCTGCTACCGCTGCTGCCAACGAGAGCGTCAACATGACCACACAAACGGCCAGCGCGATACCGAGCGCACGTCCGTATCCGTCGGTCGACGATCCGAGTACACCGAGATACAACCCCGATACCGCGGCCAGCGAGATGGTCGCGGACAGGCGCTGCGACAGTTGCAGGAAACCCGCTGCAACTCCGTTCGCGCCCGTCGGTGCATATTCGAGAGTCAGAACCCGATTGGGCGCGTCGACCAAGCCGCTGGCAACTCCCGACAGCACCGCCAGGACTACCAGCACCGGGATCAGATGTTCCCGCGGAATCACATTGACCGCCACGACGTAGCCGAGGATGACGAGGATCTCGCCGACTATCGCAAAAACCACCGCACTTCGACCGAACCTGGCGACCAACCGCCATCCGAAAGCCGACGTCAGTGCCATCGCGAGTGAGCTACCGGTCATGATCAACGCCGCACTCAGCGGCGCGAAGCCCAAACCTTCGATCAGATAGAGGCTGAGCACCGCGTTGACGGCGAGGATGGATCCGAACCAGAAGAGTGCAACCGTTGTACCCAGTCGGAAGCCCCGTGAGGCGATCAACGACGGAAGCAGTACCGGCGTTCCGCCGCGGTCGGCGTACCGCCGCTCCCAGAACCAGAAGGCAACGGCAGCGCCGAACGCGCCGATCAGGAAAACCGCGGCGACAGTGACACTGGTTCGGGTCACGATGGGCCACAACAGGAGCCCGGTCGTAGTCGCCAGCAGACACAGCCCGACCGGATCGATCGACGCGCCTGATCGGGTGGTCCGATCACGGCGCAGAAAGCGAAATGCCAACATCAGAGTGATCACGGCAAACGGCACATTGAGAACGAGAAGCAACCGCCATCCGAAGTCGGCGTCGGAATACTTCAGCAGAACGCCACCGAGGATCGGTCCGGAAACGCCGGCCAGCCCACCCGCGGTGCTGTACGCGCCCAACGCCTTCGCCCGAGCCTTTCCGGACACCCGGTCGGTGATGATGCCGAGCACCTGCGAACTGATGGTGCCTGCGCCGATCCCTTGCCCCAGCCGGGCCGACACGATCATCGACGGATCCGACGCACACGCTCCGAGGATTCCCATCACCGCGAAAATGCTCAGCCCCGACAAGAACAAGCGTCGACGCCCGACGACGTCACCGAGTCGGCCCGCCGGCACCAGGGCCAAGCCGAAAGTAAGCGAATAGCTCGCGAGGATCCACTGCACTTCGGAGGTCGACGCGCCCAGTGACGCACGGATGGACGGAACTCCGATTCCGAGCACCGCCGAATCGAGAAGAGTGGTGAAACCCGCGGCGACGCAGACGACAAGCTCCCAGCGGACGGCCGAATCGAGCTTGGTGGATTCGGCCGTCGCTGTGACCGTGTGAGACAGGACCCGTTACCCCGCAGCTTCGGACGGAGCCCGACGCGTGAGCGGCGGCCGCAGACCCAGGTGCTCTCGCAGCGTCGACGTGGAGTACTCGGTGCGATACGCCCCACGCTCCTGCAACTCCGGGATCAACCAGTCGACGATCTCGTCCAACCCGGTCGGCACCAGGTACGGCGAAATGTTGAAGCCGTCCGACGCTCCGTTGCGCACCCAATGCACCAACTGGTCGGCCACCTGGCCGGGAGTGCCCGCAAAACCCGAACGCTGCGAGGTCTCGATGGCGACCTGACGCAGGGACAGGTTCTTTGCCTCCGCGAGCGCCCGCCATTCACGCGCGATCGCAATGGGGTCGTTGCCGTCCCTCGCTGAACCGCGTGTCTCGGAAACCGGGCGGGCAACCGGATCTTCTTCGGGCAGTGGACCGTCCGGGTCTCGATCGGACAGATCCTTCCCCCACACCAGTCCGACCAGAGACAGGGCAGTCTGACCGGTGAACTGGCCTTCGAGGACCCACCGCGCTTTCTCCTCGACTTCGGACTCGTTCTCCGCCAACACGATCTGTGTGCTGGGCAAGATCTTGACGTCGTCCTCCGGTCGTCCGGCTCTACGCAACCGAGCCCGAATGTCCTCCGCGAAGTCGAGAGCGCCGTCGAAATGCGTCCCGTGTCGGGAGAATATGACATCTGCATGTGTCGCCGCGAAATCGCGTCCACTCGGCGAATCGCCTGCCTGGAAGATGACCGGATGCCCCTGGCGGCTTCGGGGAAGGGTCGGCGTCACGGAGATGTCGAACTGCGAAGTCTGCTTGCGTACGTCGCCGACGGCTCCCGGAGTCGACCAGTGCTCGGACGTGCGAGAGTCCGAGATCGCGTCGTCGGCCCACGAATCCCACAGTGCCCGCGCGGTTTCGATAAACTGCCCGGCACGCTCGTAGCGTAGGGCGTGATCGAGGAAGCCACCGCGACGGAAGTTCTCTCCAGTCCACGCGTTGTCGGTGGTCACCGCGTTCCAGCCGGCCCGTCCACCGGAAAGCAGATCGAGACCGGAGAGTCGCCGCGCGAGATCGGCCGGTTCGTTGTACGTGGTGTTCTGCGTCGCGACCAACCCGATCTTGTCGGTGATACCGGCGAGTGCGGCCAACTGCGCGATGGCGTCGGGGCGGCCGGCGATATCGAGGTCGAGAATCTTGCCGTTCTGCTCGCGGAGGCGGAGGCCCTCACCGAGGAAGAAGGCGTCGAACAGGCCTCGCTCGGCGGTGAGTACCAACCGCCGAAACGTCTCGAAGTCGATCTGGGAACCACTGGCGGAATCGGACCAGATGGTGGTGTGGTTGACCCCTTGGAAGAAGACGCCGAAGTGAACGTGAGCGTCGGGTCGAGGTACGGCGGAGCGTGATGCAGTCATGGCCGAAATGTCCTTAGCGCGAAGTCAAGTCAGGAGGAGTGGGCAAATCGATTTGCGGGCCGCTGCAGACCGAGGTTGCCCCTCAGAGTCGATCCCGGAACCGGGCGTCGCGTCAGCCCGGCCTTGGACAGCGCCGGAAGAACGAATTTGGCCAGCACCGGAAGGTCCTCGTCGATCACGAGAGCGTGGACATGAACCCCGTCGAGGTGCCCGGCCAACTCCCTCAGAACTACGGCCGCCTCCCCTGGATCCGCAGCGAGGAGCAGTCGTCCACTGTCGACGGCTTTCCCGTGCGAGTTCAGCTCGATCAACCGCTGCGCCGCAGACAGATTGGGCGTATCGAATGCCACATCGACCTCGGCGACCACCAATGACGCGCCCTCATCGCGCGCCTTGGCGGCCGACTGTGTAACAGCCTCCACCGAATCACCGGAAACGAGAACGACATCCGCCTGGCGTGGATCGATTTCTCCGTAGCGTCCGAACACCACCAACTGACCTTGCGGCGGTCGCGGAACGATTGCGGGCCCCTTCACCGAGAACGTGTCACCCTCGAAATTGACGTAATGTAGACGATCACGCTCGAGGAACCGTCCGCTGAGATAGTCACGGACGACGGCGTCGTCCTCCCACGAATCCCAGAGATCGGTCACGACCGTGACCGAATCCCGCTGCTCCTGCTGACGCGCCGACTCCGTTGTCACCGGAGCTCTCCCCCACGCCTTCGCCGCAGCTTCGTCTTCGACCGGAACAGCCAGCCAGCCACCGCGCCCACGGGAGGAGTAGTCGAGCGTCGCCAATTGCGAAGACGTGTGGAATGGTTCGGCGTACGTGGTCCCGACGACGGGGACCAACCCGATCGTGCTGGTCGTCGCCGCCACGTACGACGCCCGCGAGACGGCGTCGATCCGGCCGACGACGTCGCCACTCGGCGGAAGGATGGAATCGTCGAACGTCGCGAAGGTGAAGCCCGCATTCTCGGCAGCCGCGACGCGATCGCGCACGGTCTTACCCGTGAGCAGCTGATCCGGGCGGTGCGAACTTCGGCGCCAGGCGGCGGGGTGAGTGCCCTCGCCGTCCAGTTCGATACCCACGGCAAATACAGTCATGTGTCCTCCATCGGTCCTGGCGGTAGCACCCACACTGCGGTTAGGTAGCGGGTTGCTGCGGCATCATCGAGCCAGGTCTCTCAGCCACTCTGGATGGTGGATGCAATCTATGCGGGCCACACTGGACAAGTCAAATCACGCTTGACGAATCCTATTGACCTACAACCTATTTCAATTGAATCACACTGATCGAAAGGGTTGCATCGTTGATGCTGGACGTCGAAAGAGAACGAGCCCCGCCCGACTCGCGTCGGACGGGGCTCGCCTGGAGGGCAGCAGTTGATCTACTTCGCGCCCAGCCAGGCCTGGTCGAACAGCATGATTCCGGTAGCTGTGGGAACGACACCGTGAACGTTCTTCTGCCAGGCCCAGAACGATGTCAGCCCGCCGATCGGTGCGGACGGAACCGTCTCGTTCCACAGTGTCTGGATCTTGCCGATGACCGCCAGGGTCGACGAGTTGTCCTTGGCCTGTTGAAGATCTGCGATCAGCTGGTCCATCGCGGGGTTCGCGTATCCAGCAGTGTTCGCCATCGAGGTGCTGTTGGTCGTGGAGAACAATCCGAGATCGAGAATCGACTCGTACATTCCGATGCCCGCGTGCGCGAGGTCGAAATCGTGCTTGACGTAGACGTTCTGCACGATGTCGCCTGCATTGTTGGCCAAGATCAAGTTCACATCGAACCCGACGGCCTGCAACAGTGACTGCACGGCGAGACCGATCGCATGATCCTTGGGCTCACTCAGGACGGTGTAGTCGAGAGTGCCGTCGTACCCGTCGGCCTTTGCCTGATTCAGTAGTTCCTTCGCCTTCTCGGGGTCGTAGGCGATACCCGGTGTGTCTACATGCCATTGGGACGTCGGACCGAACAACTCCGAGCCCGGCAGTCCCTCACCATTTTCCACGCGCTGATCGATCAACGTGGTGTCGAGCGCGTAGCCGATAGCCTGGCGGACGCGAACATCCGAGCCCGGTCGGCCTTCACGGTTGTTGACGATCTCGGCACTACCGGCATTGAGCACGTCGATGTAGCCGGGGTAACCAGCGGACTTGGCGGAATTGATCGCCGACGTGAGGCCACGAATGTACGCGACATCGAGCTGACCGCTGTTCAACGATTCGAGATTGGCCTGCGGACCGTTGAGTGCGACCATTCGCAACTTGTCCAGCTTCGGAGCCCCGCCGTAGTAGGACGGGTTGGCCTTGAAAACTCGCTCGACGCTCGGAGTGAAGAGATCTTCGGTGAAAGGCCCGGCTCCGACAGCGGTGAACTTGTCGCCTTGCTGCGAACTCGGGGCGACGATCATCCCGTGACCGAGAGCGAGCATCGACGGGAAGCGCATCCACGGCGTCTTCAGCTTGAACACGACCGTCGTCGGATCGCTTGCCTGCGCCGATTCCACTGAAGCCAGCCAGAGCTCGGCGCCGTTGCCCTTGCCTGCGTTGTACCGATCGATACTCGCAATCACCGCGTTGGCGTCCAGGGTGGTGCCGTCGCTGAACTTCACACCGTCGCGAAGTTTCAGAGTCCAGGTGGCTCCGTCGTCAGCGGTCGCGAGCGATTCGGCAAGCTTGGGCTCGAATTCTCCGCTTGCAGTGTCGTAGCTCATCAAGACGTCGTAGACAGCTGCGAACGCCTCTCCACCGGAACCGCCGCGGGCGGCAGTCTTGGTCGGGTCGAGTGAGGGAACGAGTACCTGCACGCCGTACGTCATGGTCCCGCCGGCGACTGCACTCCCCGGATCTGGTTGCTCGTTGACCATGCCGGTCACGACGTCACCCGACGCAGTCGGTGTGTCGGTTCCGCTGTCGTCGTTGCTACTCGCGCAGCCCACCAACAAGACGCCGGCACCGAGCACCGCGACGGCGGCACGGCTCACTTTCCCGGTACGCCAAGATCTCGAGTGCGACACAGGTATTCCACCTCACTTCCAGTAGACGCGACCAGGGATCGGCCGCAACCGGCTAATAGTGAAGTTCGCGGCGGAGTGACGCACAGCACGTTCCCGGTGACCGGAAACATTCACGAAGGGATGGGCGCGTACTTGCCCAGATGGTCGCGCCGAAATGAAGATGGCGATTGGCATCGGAACACGAAAAAGCTCCAACCTCATGTTCGAAGAACATCGACGTTGGAGCTTGTTCAGAAGAATTGTTGTGGCCAGGGCCGGGATCGAACCGGCGACCTTCCGCTTTTCAGGCGGACGCTCGTACCAACTGAGCTACCTGGCCGGACGGCACCCGAACCGAATGCCTATCGCATTGCGTTGTTCTCAATCAAGAGACTGAGAACAACGCTTTGCGACCCTGACGGGACTCGAACCCGCGACCTCCGCCGTGACAGGGCGGCGCGCTAACCAACTGCGCCACAGGGCCTTGCTTTTTCCTTGCTGTGAAACCGTACTACATCTTCGAGCCGCTCCCAAACCACTGTCCTGGCCTGGCATTTGTGCATCTCAAAGCGTGTCGTGCGGGTCAAACCATACTGCATCGTTTCGCTTTCGCAAAACGTACCCCCTACGGGATTCGAACCCGCGCTACCGCCTTGAAAGGGCGGCGTCCTAGGCCGCTAGACGAAGGGGGCCCGCCGGATCTCTCCGAACTAGTACCCCAACGGCGTTCCGTTGGGAGCTTGGATAGCTTATGGCACGGCATTCGGAAATCACAAATCGCCTGGTCATGGCCAAAAAAGTGGACTATTCCGCGTCGGGGAACTCCACTTGCGGCCACCCGTCACGATGGAACTTCTCCAACCACTCCGGCGTGGCCATCGCTTCGAGCACCACTTCGAGGGACTCCTCGAACCACACGCCCAGATCGCCACTCGAGGCAATCAGGTCTGCCATGTACCGCTGGCCGGCAAGGCTCGCTGCCAGGACACGCGTGAATTTCTCCGGGTCGACGTCTTCGCGGAGCAAACCGTCGTCCTTGGCGCGCAATGCCAACTCGTAGGCGGTCTTTCCCCAGACCTGCCCGCCACCCGATTGCACATCCTTGTAGAACTCCGGCTCGATGATCAGCCGGAATTCCGCCTGCACGATTACCTCGGTACGGAAGACCTCGGCAATGTCGAGCACGAGCCCGTGCAAGGCGACGAATGGATCGAGGTCTGTTCTCTTGGCCCAACGATCAGTGATTCCAGTGAAGGTTTCGATAGCCGAGGTCAGAACTGCTCGCGCCAACTCCTCCTTGGACTGGAAATGAAAATACATGGCGCCTTTGGTGGCGCGGGAGCCCTCGAGGATCGTGTTCACCGACGCAGCTGCATAGCCGCGCTTGGCGAATTCGACTGCAGCCGCTTCGACCAGGGCGGCGCGGGTACGCCGCGCACGCTCTTGTTGACGTGCCATTGACGGTGTTGTGCCTCTCGCAGAGTTGGTACGCAGAATCGCCGTGATCGGCGCCTGTCATCCCCCGAAACTTCACAATATCCCCTCCAACACACCCTACGTAAGGACTAGAGCGATACCCGCCAAAAGTACTAGTCGCAATCGGCTGTTCGGGGGACAACAACCGACTTTATGCCCAAAAGACACCAAGTGGTATGGTTTTGGCCGCTCGGGTGCGCCGCAGGGGGTGCGCATCCGAGCTTTCTACTGTCGGAGGCTTCGGCAATCCGCCCCCGTGGACGGAATCAGTCCGCCTGCCGATGCACGGCAGTCTCAGAGTTTTAAACAACCAAAGCAATCATTTATTCCCACTTTTTCGCGCAAATCGGACTGGAAACGCTGAAATAACACAGTTAGACTGTCTAAATGGACGAACGTGGGGCTCGCAGTAAGGCACGAGACGACATCGACGTACTTTGGGACGATCTGGGTGCCTTCGTTCGGCGGCTGCGCACCAAACGCAACGACCACAAACTCACCCCGAGCCAAATCCAGGCCCTCGGCCACCTCGACCGACAAGGTCCGTTGACCGCAAAAGAGTTGGCCAAATTCGAGCGCGTCACACCGCAATCGATCGCCAAGACCGTGGCCGCACTCGAAGAGCAGGGGATTGTTACACGCAGTTCGGATCCGTCGGATGGGCGCGCGGTCCTGGTCACGATGACCGAACTCGGGATCTCGACCCTGGACGAAGACCGAAAGAAACGCACTGAGTGGCTGGCCGAGGTGATCGATACCGAGTGCACCGAAGCCGAGCGCGATCTGCTGCTGATCGCCGGCCGCATCCTGCGCAGACTCGGCCAGGATGCTTCCCCGGCATCAGCATCGACATCGACATCAGAGGAGTCACTGATGAACCCGTGACCGCCGTGGTCGAAACGCCGACGCCCCACACTTCCGTTCCACTGAAACTGAGTCTTGCTCTCGGCTCGGGAACCGTTCTTCAAGCACTGAACTCGTCGATGATTGCGGTGGCAATCGTCCCGATCGCCACCTACTTCGGTTCGAGTTCCGGTACAGCCTGGGTGATCTCGGCCCTCTACATCGCGACCGCGGTCACGGCCCCTGCGGCCGGGCGACTCGGATCGATTCTCGGCGCCAAACGCGTCTATCTCGCAGGGTTGGGACTGATCGCTGCCGGATCGATCCTCGGCTCGCTCGCTCCGTCGCTGGGTTGGCTCATCGCGGCACGAATCCTGCTCGGAATCGGCACGGCGACACAGTATCCGAATGCGATGACCGTCATCCGTGAATACGCCGATCGCCACCGGACTCAAACCCGTTCAGCGATAGCAACACTCACCATTTGCGCTCAGTCGGTCGTCGCGCTGGGCCCGACCCTCGGCGGATTGTTGGTCGGCACACTCGGTTGGCAGTCGATCATGTGGGTGAACCTCCCGCTCGTCGTCGTCACCGCCGTATGGGTCTTCTTCGCCGCTCCGAGCGACTCAGCTCTGCCCGACCGCGCCGGTGCCGCTGCGTTGTTCAAGTCTCTCGATCCACTCGGCATCGGCCTGTTTCTGGCCCTGACGACGTCGACGATGCTCTTTCTCCTCTCCCTCGCCGAGCATGCGAAGTGGTACCTCCTGCCATCGACGGCATTCTTCGCGTTCCTCTTCGTCTGGTGGGAACGTCGAACGGCCTCGGCATTCATCGACGTCCGTGCCGTCGCGCGAAACCGTGCACTGAGCATGACACTCGGCCGGACCCTGCTGACCTACACAGCGTTCTACTGCATATTCTTCGGACTCCCCCAGTGGCTACAGGTAGCCCGCGGAATGTCGCCGATCAGCGCGGGGCTCTTCATGCTCCCCGTCGCTGCGATCGGGATCTTCGCGACTATGTCCGCGTCGAAGGTGTACGGGAAATTCGGCGCACGGATCACCCTGCTGATCGGCACAGCCGCGTTGGCTGTCGGCGGGATTCTGATCGCCTTCGTCGAATCGAGTTCGACGCCGCTGGTGGCGCTCCTGCTGATAGCGGCGATCCTGGGCATTCCCAACGGCTTCAACAACATGGGAAACCAGAACCTGATCAACTCGGTGACAACCTCCGCCGACGTCGGGACCGCGATCGGCCTGTACCGAACAATCCAGTACATCGGCGCCAACCTTGCTGCCGTCGTCATCGAGTTGACCATGCGCGGAACCATCGACGACGCGGGTCTGCACCGCACCGGTGGAACCATCGCCGTCATCGGAATTGCACTTCTGGTGGGGGTGGTGTTTTCACGTACTCTGCGGTCCCGTTAGACTCTGCGCCGCGCCCCTATAGCTCAGTTGGTAGAGCTACGGACTTTTAATCCGCAGGTCGTAGGTTCGAGTCCTACTGGGGGCACAAACGCAGACCCGGCACTCCTCACACGGAGCGCCGGGTCTTCTGCATTCGTGCCACGTGAACGGGCGCCACATGAATTGCCGAACAGATCATCGAAGCAGAAACTCGAGGGTCACTCGCTCGAATGCCTGCTTGGCTTCGACCATCACCCAGTGCCCGCAGTTCGGGAAGACGTGCAGTTCGGCGTTCGGAATCAGTCGCATCGGAATCATCGGCATGTCGGGTGGGCACTGCCGATCGTCGAGCCCCCACGTCAGCAAGGTCGGGCACTGCACCTTGTGCATCATCGACCAGTAGGGCGGTGCGTCCGAGTTGGCCATCATCTGTTGCTGAGCAGCAAAGGCTTTGGACCCGTACATCGCAGACAATGCCTGATGCGATGCCGGGTCGTTGGCAGTTTCCCACCGCTCCGCGATCCGTTCCTCGGTGATCACGGCCCTGTCGTACACCATGCATTCGAGCCAGCGAACCAACTTGTCGCGACTGGGAGCGTCGGCGAAGTCCTGCAGGAGCCGCGTGCCTTCGCTCGGGTTCTGACTGAAGATGTTCGGGCCCACTCCGCCAATGGTGACCAGTGTGCGGACGCGGTCGGGGAACCTCATCGCGACGTTGACGCCGACAACTCCACCCATCGAATTGCCGATCATCGCAGCCGATTCGATTCCCAGCGCGTCCATGAATCGGATCACCGCCGAAGCTGCCGTGAGAACCGGATGCCCGTCGACGGGATCGCTCACGCCGAAACCCGGGAACTCGAGGATGTAGCAGTGGAAATGCTTCGCGAACACCTCGAGGTTCCCCCGATAGTTCCGCCACCCACTCACGCCGATCCCCGAGCCGTGCAACAGGATCAACGGCGGACCATCCCCTGCCTCGTGATAACGCAAGGTGCCTTTGCCTGTGGCGACTTCGCGTTTGGTCCCGTCATAGGTCACGTCCATGACCCGATATTAGAACGTGTTGCAGTTTCCGGAGCAGGAAACAACGAAGGCGGCCGGCGAGCTCAGAAGCATCCCCCGCTACCACGACGCCCGCTGCGATTCGTGGTCTTCTGCTCGCTCGGCTTCGGCTTTGCCGGCGATGCCTTCACGCAGCGATTCGGGCGCCGCACCTGCTCGAAGTGCCCAGCGTTCACCACATGACCGGCCACACTGACCTTGACCGGTGTGTCCGCGCGGGCGGTCCCGACTTGCGCCGATCCCAACGTCAGGGCGAATGCAGCCATGACAACCAGCGCCGTCTTCTTCGAGATCTTCATGTGTACTGCCACTTCGACACGGGCCACTCCAGATGCTGAACAGGTGCGCGCACCGAAGGAACACGCTGGGAGTCGACGATATTCACTTCGGGTGGCCGTCCGCGATCCTTTTGCTCACCAGCATCTGAACAGTCGACGACAAAAAGTTTGGCGGCACGTCAACATCCCGAGGGCGTCAACGAGCCGACGCCCAACGTACGCACCATTACTGAGAAATCCGTAAATCCAGGCGACCTCCTCAGCCGACGGTCGAGCTGCACCGATGCAAGTTCGGAAAGAAACAACGAGTTCAGTCCGCAGCCCGAAATATTCGGTTTGATAATTTCTTCACAGACAAGCTCACTCCTCGGATTCTCGGGGCCTGCCGATCTTCTCCGGCACACAGGCATCGGAAACTGTTGTGCGCGAACTCTTCAAACCACAAAGTCACGGAAACCGAGGCATAAATGACACACGCGAACATTACGGAACGGGAAGGACCGCCACGTGCCCGGTACGAACCCGACGACCGCTGGGTTCCGGTTGACCGGCGGTGGTTCGGCCTCGATCGCACGACCATCCTTCCGGCTGCCATCGTGCTGGCCGTCGCAATCGTGATGAGCATCGTCATCCCGCAGATCAACGACGCCGTCTCCTACGACGACCCGGTCGTCGCGGGCGACGTCATGGAACTCCAGTACGGCATCACCTTCGTTCCCGCTCCAGGCTGGGGAATCACCGACGGCGTCCGCGAGGCCGATACACCGGTGACCGGTTCGTTCCCCCCTCGCGCCGCGCTCGTGAACGGCGGAGCAATGTTCACCGTGTACACAGCGCCTTTCGCCGGAGACGCACAGGCTCTCCTGGAACAGATCAAGAAGACTTCGGATGCTCTCGCTACCGAGAAATCACTGCGCGTGAGCGACGATTCCTCGGCGATCACGACCGAGAGCGGCATCCGTGGCGTCCTGACCAGCTACTCGAATTCGTCCACGGACGGAGTGATCGCCGCATTCGTCGTCGACGGCAAGGGCATCGAGGTGCTCTCCACCGGTCCGAGCGACGTGGCTCCCGCGATCACCGACGACATCGCTCGCATGATCGTGAGCATCGGCCACCGAACCGGAGAGGGAAAGTGATGACCGCTCCCGCCACTCAGACGACCGACAACCTGATCACCGCTAGAGTCGATGCAATCGAAAACTCGGGCTGGGGACGGTCTTTCACCTTCTACCAGCCGCGCAACGCAGCCTTCTGGGTCTACCTCATGCTGGTGGTGACCGGTGCTTTCAAGCTTTTCTCGATGCTCTCGGCCTCAGCACCCGCCTACGGCGACGCCATAGCACTGTCGATCGTGCTCTTCGGCGTCTACGGTGCAGTCTTCTGGTGGTTCACCCATCACATCGACCGCTATGCACGCCAGCCGGTGAAGTTGATCGTGGTGGCCTTCCTCTGGGGGAGCTTCGCTGCGACGTGGGTCATGGCAGCGAACGCCAACGACGCGATACTCGCCTTGTATGCCAAGACGTTCGGACAAGCGTGGGCGAAGGACTGGGGCGCGGGGTTGACAGCGCCGTTCACCGAAGAAATCGCCAAAGGTGTCGGACTGCTCCTACTCGTCGCGCTGGCATCTCGCCTGGTGCGCACCGCCTTCGACGGCTTCATACTCGGCGCGTTCATCGGACTCGGCTTCCAGATCTTCGAAGACGTTCTCTACGCACTGAACTCGGCCGCGTCGCAGTTCGGGGCCGATCCGGTCGGTGCAGCGATGTCCACGATCATGCTCCGTATGGTCTTCGGAGTCGCGGCGCACACTCTCTACAGTGCAATCTTCTGTGCGGGACTGGTCTATCTCTTGGGGCGCCCCGCCGAACCACGACGAGTGGGGCGGGGCCTCATCTTGATGGCATCTGCGATGTTGCTGCACGGCCTGTGGGATTCGGCCGCTGCTCTGTCCCAGGGCAAGGCCATTCTTCTCTTCCCACTCTTCGTCGTCATGATCACCGCGGCGTTGGTCCTCGTTTTCCGAGTGTTCCGAATGACGGTTCCCCGCGAACGCCAGTTCCTTCGAGACGTCCTCACCCCGGAGGTCGAGCGCGGCGTCATCACCGTCGACGAACTGACGGCTCTGTGCGGCGACCGGAAGGCACGCAAGACATTCCGGAAGTCAGCGGCAAGCCACGCAGATCGCAAACGCAACGGGTACGTACTCGAGGCCGCCGCGGATCTAGCCGACGCACTGGCCCAGGCCCGCGGAACAGAAAGCGACCGAGTCGAATTCGCTCGATCCGAGGTAAGCCGTATCAGGAGTGGTCAGCCGTCGGTCAAGCTCTGACCCGCTCCGAACTGGAATTCAACGCCGCGTCCCCTCGTGCGAGAACACAAGGGAACGCGGCGTTGGCCATTGATCACGTTGCACATCCGGTTCGTCACGTCGCGATCAACCGCCGAACCGCCTCGACCGCCGCCTCCCGACGTCGAGGGACCGAACGAGACGACTTGAGCGCAAGCATTCGGACGATATCGGTGATCAACAGAATCAACTCCGTAGGATTCCACTCGGGGTCGATGTGTCCCTCGAGTTGGCCCTTGCGGATCTCGGCTACTTTGGGCCGGAACGTCTTGCTTCGTATGTCGTCCTCACTCATGACGTCCGGTGCTTCGAGATCCGCCCATTGCTGCAACCGTGCGTTCTCGGGATGCGCAACGTAGTTGTCGAAAAGCCGAGCGGCATAGCCCGGCAGATCGTCGCCACGAAGCGCTGTCTCCGCTGTGGTTTCGGACGTCCACTGTTCGGTGACGGCAGCGAACAACTCTTCCTTGCTTGCGAAGTACGCATAGAGACGGTCTTTGCTGGCACGCGCCTGCGCGGCGATCCGATTGATCCGCGCGCCGGCCAGACCGTGCGTGGCGAACTCGTCCTTTGCGGCCGCCAGGATGCGGTCCCTCGTGGCTTCCCCTGCTGAGCGCATGTCGACAGCCTAGAACGAATCGACCGTTGCCGAACCGTCCGGTTCGGCGTAGCGTGCGGAGTTGACGAACAGTTTGGTTCGCGAACTCACTTGACGCTTATCCGCCGATGCAGGGAGAGACATGAATCTCGACGAGGCCCGAACCACTTTCGCTCGGCTCCGTGCAGCGGAAAGTGGTGTATCTCCTGCAGAACTCGATGACGTGTGGGCCGCTCTGGACACCGTCGCCGCAGAAGACATCCTCGGCGAATGGAAAGGTGACGACTTCGCCACCGGTCACCGGCTTCACGAAAAGCTGTTCGCGAGCCGTTGGTACGGCAAGACCTTCAACTCGGTCGAGGACGCAAAGCCGTTGATCTGCCGAGACGAAGACGGCAACCTCTATTCCGACGTCAAGGGCGGCAATGGCGAAGCAAGCCTGTGGAACATCGAGTTTCGTGGCGAAGTCACGGCAACGATGGTCTACGACGGTGCGCCGATCTTCGACCACTTCAAGAAGGTCGACGACTCGACACTGATGGGCATCATGAACGGAAAGTCGGCGGTGGTTCTCGACGGTGGGCAGCACTACTACTTCCTGCTCGAGCGAGTGTGATTCGCGCCGAACAGAATTCGACGTCCTCCATGCAGATGACAGCGGCGCTCTCACACGGCCCACACTCCCCCTTCACACTCGACACCGTTGAAATCGACGAACCCCGCGCAGACGAGATCCTTGTTCGCATCGTCGCTACCGGCCTGTGCCACACAGATTTGTTCACGAAGTCGGTGCTACCGGAAAGGCTCGGCCCCTGCGTGTTCGGGCACGAAGGAGCGGGGGTGGTCGAGGCCGTCGGCTCGTCGATCGACAAGGTCGTGCCCGGCGATCACGTGTTGTTGAGCTATCGCAGTTGCGGTGCGTGCAGGCAATGTCTCAGCGGTCATCGGGCGTACTGCGAAAGCTCACACGCGCTCAACAGCTCTGGCGCACGCACCGACGGCTCGACGCCGATCCGGCGAGACGGAACCCCGCTACGGTCCGCCTTCTTCGGCCAGTCCAGCTTCGCGGAATACGTCATCACCTCCGCCGACAACACCGTCGTCGTCGATCCTGCGGTGGACCTGACCGTCGCAGCTCCGCTCGGCTGCGGGTTTCAAACCGGCGCCGGCGCGGTACTGAATCTGCTTCGCCCCGAGACCGACTCGACGTTTGTCGTCTTCGGAGCCGGCAGCGTCGGATTCGCGGCGCTGCTGGCAGCGAGAGCTGCCGGGGTTTCCACCCTGGTCGCGGTGGACCCGGTTGCGCAGCGACGAAGCCTCGCCGAGGAATTCGGCGCTGTGACCGTCGATCCGACCACCGAGGACGCGGTCGAAGCGGTGCGAGCCGCCACCGACGGGGGTTCGACGCATTCCCTCGACACCACCGGCATCGGCGCCGTGATCAACCAGGGAATTGCCTCGCTTCGTGCGCGGGGAACACTGGCAGTGGTCGGACTCGGAGCGTCCGCACTCGAGGTGAACATGGCCGACATCATGTTGAACGGAAAGACGATTCGAGGATGCATCGAGGGCGAATCCGAGATCACGACCTTCATTCCCGAACTCGTCGAACTCTTCACCGAGGGCAGGTTTCCGATCGACCGTTTGGTGACGCGGTACGCGTTCTCCGACATCAACAAAGCCGTGGAAGATCAGGCGTCGGGCCGCGTCATCAAGCCCGTTCTCGTGTGGTGAAGGTCGAAATGTCTCATTCGTCGACCCGACGGGATTCGTCCTAGACTGCGCTCCTGCACTACTCGGCGGAGCAAGGTGGGGACGATGACAGAACACACCAGTACGGGGGCCGGCCACGGCCGCGCGGTTATGCCGATAATCCGGATGCGCGCACGCAGCCGCGACGAGAACCATCGCGCGTCGACTCCACTCGAATTGTTCTTCGACCTGTGTTTCGTGGTGGCAGCCGCGCAAGCCGGAGTCCAACTGGTGCACGCAGTTGCCGAGGGCCACTACGCCGACGGCATCGCCGGTTACATGTTCGTCTTCTTCGCACTGTGGTGGGCGTGGGTGAACTTCACCTGGTTCGCATCTGCCTACGACACGGACGACGTCCCCTACCGGATCGCGACCTTCGTACAGATTTGTGGCGTGCTCGTCTTCGCCGCCGGGATCCCCGACGCATTCGACGGGACCGACCGTACGACGGCCATCGTCGGCTACCTCATCATGCGAATTGCGCTCACCTGCCAATGGCTTCGAGCCGCCAGCGGTGAAACCGGTGCAGCGCGAACCACTGCTCTGGAATACGCTGCCGGGCTCGTGATCGTCCAGGCCGGCTGGATCGTGCTGCTTCTGATGCCGGCGTCGGCGTGGATACCCGGATTCTTCGTTCTCATGATCGCCGAACTCGCGGTGCCGGCAATAGCCGAACGCAACCACCAGACGCCGTGGCACCCGCAACACATCGCCGAACGCTACGGCCTCTTCACCATCATCATGCTCGGCGAAACCATTGCTGCCGCCACCATCGCAGTCCAATCCGGCATTCGTGATTTCGACGCCGCCGACCTCCTGATACCGATTGCCGTCGGCGGAGTTCTGATCGTGTTCTCCGCGTTGTGGATCTACTTTGCCGTCCCGATCCACGAGTACCTCGCCGACCAAGGCAATCGCGCCGTCCTGTTGTGGGGATACGGGCACTACTTCGTATTCGGATCTGCTGCGGCCATCGGCGCCGGCATCGAAGTAGCCGTCGAGGAAGCAGTGGGCGAAGCGCACATTTCGACGTTCGCAGCATCTGCCGCGGTCACGATCCCGGCCGCGATGTTCCTGATCTTCGTGTGGCTCATGCACTCACGCCACTTCAAGCGCGACAGGATCGAGCAGGCTGTACTACCGGCGAGTGCCATCCTGGTTCTCGCCTGCACGTTCGCCGGCCACTGGGCGGTCCCGCTCGCCGGACTGGTGGCGGCGGGAACCGTCGGAGTCGGTGTCGGCCTGAGTACTCGGTCGAAGAGCTGACTCAGATTTCGGGAGCCGGTGCCTCGCCTTTGCTCTGCGGCTCGTGCTGCTTGAGTTCACCGCGCATCTTGTCGAGATCCTTGCCACGCTTTTTGTACATGTAGCCGAGCGCCACAAGTCCCAGGAACAACGCAACGCCGAGGACGGCACCGACAACCGAGGCTCCGCGGAAGCCTGGGCCGTCGACGTCGAGGATCCGCTCGCCCGCATGCGCCGCGTTGTTGTTGCCGAGGACAACTGTCAGAGAGAGCAGGTTCGGCAGCGCGAAGATCACTCCCAACGCGAGGGCGGTGATCTGCATGATCCGCGCGTGCTTACGCTTGCGCACCTGCCAGACCGCGCGGAAGAAGATCAGCGGGACCAGCGTGCACACGAGACCGAACAGAAGTCCCCACGCGATACCGGCGCTGAAACTGCCGTTTGCGAGCGACGCAATACGCTGCGCCCACCAACGCGGAAGGAAGGCGGCGAGGATGAAGTACGCAATGACCAGGACCACCGCCATCACTGCGATCCCGATGGCCTTCTTCGCCCACGGCGGCATGCCCGGTTTTGCGGTGGCCGGTGAAGTTTCCGGTGTCGTCATGACAAATCCTCGTCTAGTCGGCGTCTGTACTGACGAATCTATCCGTTACGGGCGTTCCTCATCCGCATCGAGAACGATCCGGGCAAGCCGCTTCGGTGCAACGAGGGTGAACGAGGTGTAGATCCACTCCTCCAGTTGCGACCATTTCTCCTCGGAAACGTCGGTGCCGATGTCGAGTGCAACCCACCCGTGACGACCGAGACCATAGCCGGCAGCACTTGCGCCTGGTTCGGTGGCCACCACCGCTTCGGCTTCCTCCTTGCTCAACTTGACGGTCAAGGAGGTGGCTTCGAGATTGCAGAACACGAAGTTCTTGCCCCGGACCCGGAAGGTCGGGTGTCCGTCCCACGCTTCGATGTCGACGCGCTCCGCCTCCGGCAGGGACAACGAGATCTCTTCGAGTCGACGCATGTTGTCGGGCATGGAGACGATTCTGCACGCTCGATACCGAGCTTGACACCCGCGACACAGCTAGGCTCGGCGACGACCGCGTCACCGAACTCCGAACACAGGGAGACTGGCATGCGCACGTTAGTTCATCTGGTTCTGCTCATTTGTGGAATCGCCGTTGCCGTCGGCTCGTTCATGTACGTACTGGCCGGGGTCAAACCCAACAATGTTCGCCTCGAGGACCTGAGGGACGGCTTTCCGGCCGGGTGGGCAATCGAGCAACTCGGCGATCAGTCCGTGACCTTCTACCGGTCGATGGCGATACTTCTGCTCGCTTCAGCCGTATTGATTCTGATCGCCGCATTGTTCGGTTCTCGTATTGCGGCGTGGATCGGAATCATCGTGGGATTGGGAACTCTGGGCACGTTCTACTACCGAGTGAACGACCAATTCGACAATGTCATCAGGGAAAACTACTCCACGATCCTGACAAATCAGACAGGATTCATCTTGACGGCCGGCGGACTGATTCTCGCACTCCTAGCGTGTCTGGTCCCCCGCGAGAAGACCCGAGCCTGACCGCTCGGCAACCGGAGGGTTACCGTCGACGCCGACATTCACTAGTGTCTGCAACAGCCGGGTACTGACGAGTAGTACCCCAGAAGAGGTAGGGCATCAATGGCATCGCTTGACGACCTTCTATCCCAGATCCCCATCGACCAGATCGCGCAGCAACTCGGCGTGGACCAGGCAACTGCCGAATCGGCGGTCAAGACTGCACTTCCGACCCTCGTCGGCGGCCTCGGCGCCAACGCGCAGGATCCCGCAGGCGCAGCCTCGCTGGAAAGCGCGTTGCAGTCGCACGCCGACACCAGCCTTCTCGACGACGGCGTCGACATCAGCAAAGTCGACACCGCGGACGGTCAGAAGATCGTCTCGAACATCTTCGGCGGCAACACCGATCAGGTCGCCAGCGCACTCGGCGGTGTCGGCGGCGGGGGTGGAAACGATCTGGTGAAGCAGTTGCTGCCGATCCTCGCTCCCATCGTCCTGGCTTACCTCGCCAAGCAGTTCACCGGTGGCGGAGCCGGCGCGCAGACCCAGGCCTCCGGCGGCGGCGGACTCGGGGATCTCCTCGGCGGAATTCTCGGCGGTGGCGGTAATTCCGGCGGCGGCATCGGCGGCGCACTCGGCGGCATCCTGGGTGGATCCGGCGGCGGCGGTGGCCTCGGCGACCTTCTCGGTGGCCTCCTCGGCGGCGGCAAGAAGTAGGACGCTGAACAGATTCGCACTGCGGCGATCCCGTTCGGGGTCGCCGCAGTGCCCTGTCAGCCCTGTCAGTCAGCCCTGACAGTCAACCCTGTCAGTCAACCTTCGTAGATCGAAACATCCTCAGCGACAATGCGAACGCAACCAACAGCAGCGCGCCGACAAAGACACTGACCCCGCCCCAACCGCCGCCCGCGTACGCGACGCCCGCGAGGGCACCCGCCACGGACGAACCCGCGTAGTAGGCAAACAGATACAACGCCGACGCCTCCGCCCGGTGATCGGTCGCGATCAGGCCCACCCAACCGCTGGCCACAGAATGTGCCGCGAAGAATCCTCCGGTGAAGAGCAGCATCCCTACGAGTGTCAGGGCCAGGTTGTCCGGAACGGTCAGTGCCAGCCCGATCACTACGACGACCACCGAGCCGAGCAGAACACTGCGCCTGCCCAGCCGGTCCGAGGCCCCGCCGGCTACCGCCGAGGTGAAAGTGCCGGCGAGGTAGAAGAGGAACACCAGACCCACAAGCGCTTCGGGAAGACCGAAAGGTGCTGCTGTAAGCCTAAACCCGAGGAAGTTGTAGATCGAGACGAATCCGCCCATCAGGATGAACCCCAAGGCGAAAAGCGTGCGCAGCGACGGGTTCGCAAGGTGGTGACGTAGATTCGACGCGATCGCACGCACCGATACCGGTTGCGGGTGAAAGAACTTCGACGCGGGAATCTTCCGGATCATGTTGAGCGCGAACAACGCTGACAGCACGGCCGCAGTCGACAGTGCCCAGCGCCACGTACTGAAATCGACCACCGCCGAGGGAACGAGCCGTCCGATCAGCCCACCGATCGTCGTGCCGGCAACGTACCTTCCCATCGCCGCACCGAGGTCCTTCCGATCGACCTCCTCGGCCAGATAGGCCATCGCCACCGCCGGGACCCCGGCCAGAGCCAAGCCTTGCGCCGCGCGTCCGATCAGCAGAACCTCCATCGTCGGACTGAGCGGCAGGAGCAAACCGATCACACAGGACGCCGACGCCGACGCGATCATCACCTGTGTGCGACCGAACCGCTCGGAGAGCGCGCTGGCCGGAATGATCGCCAGCGCCAACATGCCCGTCGTCGCCGAGACGGAAAGTGCAGACACAGCAGGCGAGACGTCGAAGCCTTCGGCAAACGCGGGCAGCAGTGCCTGAGCCGCGTACATCGAGATGAACGTCGACAGCCCGGCCGCGAACAACGCAACGGTCACCGTGCGGTATCCGGTAGATCCCCGCCGAAGCGGCGCCAGATCGGATTCGATCACCTTCTCGACAGTCACCACGTACCTCCAGACATCACTTACCTCCGGTAAGAATCCTCTCGCTGAGCTTCGACAAAAGAAAATGCATAGTTGTGGAGTTCTTTATGTCTTGAACACATATAGATTGACGTCGTGATGCTGACCGAAGACCTCGAATGGTTTGTCATGCTCGCCGAAACCCAACAGGTCACCGCCACTGCCGACCTGACCCACCTGTCGCAGCCGACCCTCTCGCGCAAACTCGCACGCCTCGAAGGACAGATCGGCGTGAGGCTCTTCGACCGTCAAGGACGCCGACTCGAACTGAACCGGTACGGCGAGATCCTCTACGAGCACGCTCGGACCGCGCTTGACGCACTCGACGCGGCGCAGACCGAAATCCGGTCGCTGGCGAGTCCCGAGAGCGGCACCGTCCGACTCGACTTCCTCCACTCGTTCGGTACCTGGCTGGTACCGCACATGCTGCGGGGATACCGCGTCGAGCATCCCGGAGTGCGATTCGAACTGCATCAGGACAGCGCGCAGTTCCTGGTCGACCGGATTGCCGCGGGTGCGTCCGACCTGGCCGTCGTCTCGCCGCAGCCGCGCGATCCGCAGGTCGCGTGGATGCAGATCGCTCAGCAGTCACTGGCGTTGGCTGTTCCAGCTGATCATCGCTTCGCACAGTTGCGTTCGGTCGAGCTCGCGGACGCGGCCGACGAACCGTTCATCGGTATGCATCCGAACTTCGGGATGCGAAGAATTCTCGATGAACTGTGCGCGGCCGCAGGTTTCACTCCGAATTTCGTCTTCGAGAGCAGCGAGCTGGCAACGGTCGGCGGACTGGTCTCCGCATCCTTCGGTGTATCGGTCATGCCGGTGCAAGATCCACCGATCTGGGCCGAAGGAGTCGTCTACGTACCGATCGAAGGTGCCCAACGGAAAATAGGACTGATCTGGTCGAAGAGCCGCGAACTGTCCGATCCTGCCCGGACGTTCCGCGACTACGTCGAAAGAACGACTTGGTCGTGAAAGTGCCCCCGGATAACTACGGATCGGTAACATCGCCCCGAGGGGAGCAATATTCATGCCATTCTTTTCAAACCTACGGTGCCGTAGGCTGGGGCGAAGTCGCGCATTCACTCAACATGGAGGCAAGAAATGACGAGGATTCTGACGCAGCTGGAGCTGCTACAAGAGCTGCAGCCGGTTGCCGAGGAGAACGTCAACCGCCACATCTCCATGGCCAAGGAATGGCATCCACACGACTACGTCCCGTGGGACGAGGGCCGTAACTTCGCAGCCATGGGCGGCGAGGACTGGAGCCTCGAGCAGTCACAACTCGGCGAGGTCGCCCGCGCCGCGATGATCACCAACCTGCTCACCGAGGACAACCTGCCGTCGTACCACCGTGAGATCGCCGAGAACTTTTCGCAGGACGGCGCCTGGGGTACGTGGGTCGGCCGGTGGACCGCCGAGGAGAACCGTCACGGCATCGTGATGCGTGACTACCTCGTCGTCACTCGCGCAGTCGACCCCGTCGAGCTCGAGCGTTTCCGCATGGAACACATGACGAACGGTTACAGCGCACCCATCGACGAGGGCGACGCCGGCCTGCTGCACTCGGTCGCCTACGTGACCTTCCAGGAACTCGCGACGCGCGTCAGCCACCGCAATACCGGTAAGGCCTGTGACGAGCCGATCGCCGACAAGATGCTTCAGCGCATCGCGGCCGACGAGAACCTGCACATGATCTTCTACCGCAACATCTGCGCCGCCGCGCTCGATCTTGCGCCCGATCAGGCTCTCAAAGCTGTGGCGAACATCGTCCAGAACTTCCAGATGCCCGGCGCCGGCATGCCGAACTTCCGCCGCAACGGCGCCCTCATGGCCAAGCACGGTATCTACGACCTTCGCCAGCACCTCGACGAGGTCGTCTGGCCGGTCCTGCGCAAGTGGAACATCTTCGAGCGCAACGATTTCAGTGCCGAAGGCGAGAACACGCGCGAAGAGTTGGCAGCTTTCCTCGAGACCCTCGCCGCGAACGCGACGAAGTTCGAAGAACAGCGCGATCGCATGCTCGCACGCGAGGCCGCCAAGCGCGAACAGCAGGCTTCTTAGTTTCACCGGCTATTCTGTGCCCGGTACCGGATTCGGTACCGGGCACTTCCAATTGTCACAAGTATTTGTTCAGAGGTAGTCATGTCATCCCTTCGCATCGGTTCACTCGAGCTGCACAGCCCCGTGGTCCTCGCACCCATGGCGGGCGTCACCAACGTCGCCTTCCGCACGCTGTGCCGTGAACTCGAACTCGAACGTGCAGGCAGCACGTCCGGGCTCTACGTCTGCGAGATGGTCACCGCACGTGCGCTCGTCGAACGCCAACCGGCCACGATGCACATGACCACGTTCGGCCCGACCGAAACACCCAGGTCCCTGCAGCTGTACACCGTCGACCCGGATACGACCTACGCCGCGGCCAAGATGATCGTCGACGAGAACATGGCGGATCACATCGACATGAACTTCGGCTGCCCCGTCCCGAAGGTGACCCGCAAGGGCGGTGGCTCGGCGCTGCCGTACAAGCGTCGACTGTTCGGACAGATCGTCGCAGCCGCAGTGCGCGCAACCGAGGGCACCGACATTCCGGTCACCGTCAAGATGCGTGTCGGTATCGACCCCGAACATCACACGCACCTCGACGCCGGACGGATCGCCGCAGCCGAAGGCGCTGCCGCCGTCGCACTCCACGCACGTACCGCGTCGCAGCGCTACTCCGGCACCGCCGACTGGAACGAGATCACGCGCCTCAAGGAACACGTCACCGATGTTCCGATCCTCGGCAACGGCGACATCTTCGACGCGTCGGATGCTGCACGGATGATGAACGAGACCGGCTGCGACGGCGTCGTCGTCGGACGTGGCTGCCTCGGACGGCCATGGCTGTTCGCGGAACTCAGCGCAGCTCTCAACGGACAACAGATCGCCACGCCGCCGACGCTCGGCGAAGTCACCAAGATCATCGCCCGTCACGCCCAGCTGCTCGCCGCACACCACGGCGAGATGAAGGGCTTGCGCGAACTTCGCAAGCACGTCTCCTGGTACATGCGTGGGTTCCCGGTCGGATCGGATCTGCGGGTCTCGATGGCGCTGGTCAGCACGTTGTCCGAACTGGACGACCTGCTCGGACAGCTCGATCACAACGTCCCGTTCCCCAAGGACGCCGAAGGCCCGCGGGGTCGCCAAGGCTCGCCCGGTCAGGTAGCACTTCCGGAAGGTTGGCTCGACGATCCCGAGGACGACCTTGTGCCGGTGGGAGCTGACATGATGCACTCCGGCGGCTAGCGAGAACACGCCGTCGGTTTACTCTCATCACTTTCTGAGTGAAGCACTCAGGATTAACCAGTAATATGGCTCCAGCTTCGTCGACAACCGGTTGACGCCGGCACTTGAATGACGAGTTACTGACAGTCGACGACGGGACAGGTTGCATCGGTGGGTGATGATCACGATTCGGGCCCACCTCCGCCCGAGAGCCGCGCCCCCTGGGAACGTCCGCTCGCGGACAAGCGCTTCCGCAACGCCCGCCCGGACCAACCGGCCGCTCCCCAGCGCCCGGCAACACCCCAGCGCCCGGCAACACCCCAGCGCCCTTCAACACCCCGCCCTTCAACACCCCAGCGACCAGCGCCGCAACCACCCAGTCCCCCGGAGCGTCGTAACAGTGGACGTACCGGGCGACGGGATTCGCCTCCGACCGACGACTCCGTGTCGGTCGCCGAGTTGGTCCGTCGGGTAGGCGACAAAAAGCCATCACCCGCCCCGGCTGCGCCGCCCAAGCCGGCGCCGACCAAATCCGTACCACCCGAGACCCAATCTTCAGCAGCGTCGGCGCCGCCCCCTGCCCGACCGATTCCCGCGCGTCCGACCGTCCCGCCTGCCGCGGCGGACTGGATCACCGAAGAACATCCCGTCACCTCCGCAGTGCCGCGTGTAGTCGGTGACACCGGCGCCACGCGCCTGGCGCAAAGCAAGATTCGCCGCCGCCATCGCGCAAAAGTGATCGGCCGATCGGCAGTAGCGTTCCTGGCCGTCATGTCTCTCGCATTGACCGGCGTCGTCTGGGGTTATCTGCGGTCGGTCGAAGGCGGATTCGATCAGATTGCGGCACTCGACACCGAGTCCGACGACATCATCGACGCCGGCGGCCAGCTCGGCGACGAGACCTACCTGATCATCGGCACCGATACCCGAGCCGGTGCGAGCGGTGAGATCGGCGCCGGAACCGTCGAAGACGCCGAAGGCGCCCGAGCCGACACGGTCATGCTGGTGAACATTCCTGCTGACAGAAGCCGCGTCGTCGCCGTCTCCTTCCCGCGTGACCTCGACGTCGAACGTCCGATCTGCCAGGGCTGGGACAACGACGCCGGCAAGTACACCAGCGAAACCTTCCCGGCCGCCAGCGGCGACAAGCTCAATGCGACGTACGCACTCGGTGGTCCCAAGTGCCTGGTCAAGGTCATCCAGAAGATGTCCGGCCTGAAAATCGGGCACTTCGTCGGAATGGACTTCGCCGGTTTCGAGCGCATGGTCGACACCGTCGGTGGCGTGAACGTCTGCTCCCCCGGACCGATCGAAGACGGCATCCTCGGAACCGTCCTCGCGTCCGGCGGGACGCAGATGCTCGACGGCCGCACTGCCCTCAACTATGTGCGTGCGCGCCACGTCGAAGCCGAGGGCAACGGCGACTACGGACGCATCACCCGTCAGCAGAAATTCCTGTCGGCACTGCTCCGCTCGGCCCTGTCCAACCAGGTCCTCCTGAATCCGGGCAAGCTCAACGGATTCATCAACGCCTTCACCAGCGACACGTTCGTCGAGAACATCGACACGAAGTCGCTGGTCACCCTCGGCCGTTCGCTGCAGAACGTCGACGCGGGCGCGGTCACGTTCTTGACGGTCCCCACGGACGGCACCAACGACTGGGGCAACGAGATTCCTCGCACCGACGAGATCAAGTCACTCTTCCAGGCGATCATCGACGACGATCCGCTTCCGGGTGAAGAGCGCGAGGACACCACACCGTCGTCCACCAGTTCCACGACGACCGCTCCTACGTCCAGCACGCCGCCCGCCGCCACTTCCGTCGAAGCGATGAGCGCGTACAACATCTCGGTCGACGTCTCCAACGCGTCGGGAATTGCCGGGCAGGCCGCGACGATCGCCGACAGCCTCGCTGCTTACGGATTCCAGATCTCCACGGTCGGCAATTTCAGCGCAGCCACCGGCCTGGCGAATGCTCAAGCGTCGACCACCGTCGTGCGCTACGCCGCAGGTTACGAGGCCGAAGCCGTCACTGTCGCGTCGTCGATTCCCGGCGCGGTTCTCGTTCTCGCGCCGAGTATGGGAGACATGATCGAGGTCGTCGTCGGAAGCAATTTCTCCGGCACCGTCGTCGCCCCCGCGGACCCGGGGACCATCCTGGCGGCAAATCCGACGTCGGTCGACACCAGCACCTCGACGGCACTGCCCGCCGACATCGCGAGCGTCAATGCCGGCGACACCACCTGCGACTGACACACGTTCATTCACCTTGCGTTCACCTGGTGCTTGTGACTTGGTCTTTCACGGCACGTAGGCTCTGACCTCATGCGCGTGGCTTACAACGAACAGATGACCGAGCTTGCAGACACGCTCGGCGAGATGGCAGGACTGGCAGGTGCCGCTATGGAGCGCGCCACCCAGTCCCTGCTCCAGGCAGACCTGTCCCTGGCAGAACAAGTAATCGGCGAACACGACAAGATCACCGAACTCAGCACCATTTGCGAGGAGCGCGCGTTTGCGTTGCTCGCCTTGCAGGCTCCCGTTGCCGGAGATCTGCGCTCGGTGGTCAGCGGAATCCAGATCGTCGCCGACATCGACCGCATGGGTGCGCTCGCCCTGCACGTCGCCAAGATCGCGCGCCGCCGACATCCCAACCACGTGCTTCCCGAAGAGGTCAACGGCTACTTCGCGGAGATGGGACGCATCGCTGTCTCCATCGGTGCGGCCGCCAAGGTCGTACTCGAGACCCGCGACCCCGAGCGCGCTGCCCGCCTACGCGAAGAAGACGAAGCGATGGACGACCTCCACCGCCACCTGTTCACCGTCCTCATGGACCGTGAGTGGAAGCACGGCGTTGCCGCTGCAGTCGACGTCACGCTGCTCGGCCGCTTCTACGAGCGATTCGCCGACCACGCCGTCGAGGTCGGTCGACGCGTCATCTTCCTGGTGACCGGCAAGCTGCCCGAAGAGCCGGAAACCACCGAGAAGGTCGACAACCTCACCTCGTACCCGGATCTCTGAACCCAACCGTCCACGTGAGTAAAAGGCGGCCGCGCACTTGCGCGGCCGCCTTACCTATTCAGTTCTCGTGCAACCAGGTCTTCAACGTGGGTCCTGCAGTTGTCGATCCAGGCCCCGGTAGCAGCGCCCCACCCTTCATCGCCTTACCCGCTCCCGGCATCGAGATCGGGATCAGCCACTTGCGTCGGCCACGGTATTGCAAGATCTCGCGCGTCATCGCCGGGATCTCGAGGACCTCCGGGCCGGCGAGATCTGGAGCCCTCCCGCTCGGACCGTTCTGAGCGCACGCCACCAGAGCCTCGGCGACGGTCTTCGCCGCCACCGGTTGGGACCGCATCCGGGGAACCATCGCGACCGGCCCCAATCCGAACAGCGCGATGGTTTTCTCGCCGAACTCGAACCACTGGGTGGATCGCAGAATTGTGAACGGAATGCCCGACGCTTCCACCGCGCGTTCCTGCGCGGCCTTTCCCTGGTAGTACCCGAAGGACTTCAACTGCGGATCGTCGCAGTTCACGATCGAGAGCAGCACGTGATGCTTCACGCCTGCCTTGGTTTCGGCCGCGGCGATGTTCCTCGCTGCCGTCTCGAAGAACTCGATCGCCTTCTTGGCGCTGTTGGTGACGTGATCACTCACGTCGATGACAACGTCGGCACCGACAAATGCTTCGTCCAACCCCGCACCCGTGGAGATGTCGACTCCCGTCGATCGAGCGGCGGCGACGACGTCATGGCTCGCTGCCTTCGCCTGCTCTACGACCAGCTTTCCCATCTGGCCGGTTCCGCCCAGAACAACAATTCGCATGATGCCTCCGTCAACCTGTGCGCCCGGCTCTCTTCGGCCTGGTCACATAGTGGACGACGCAGCCGCCCGAAGTGTGACGCTCGGGGAGATCAGTCGGTGTACCTCTCCGACACCTGCGCCCGCCACTGCGACCAGATCGGATCCAATGCTGCGCTCGCCTCATGTGCGTGATCGGCCACGGCCCGCGCGAGCATCCCCGGCCCCGCCAGCGGCGTCACGTGTCCCTCGACGTCGTCGGAAATCTTCATCCCCAACAGCATGGTCGTGCCCAGCACACGACGACCACCCAAAATTCCCGGCAACGAACGGTCCGGAACGCTACGTAGGTCGAGAGTTTCCACGAGCAGCGCTTTCCCGTCGACGGTGATGCGCTGATCCGAGCGAAGCGCACCGCCGGTTTCGCCGGTCCGCCCGAACACGATCATCTCGTCGAGCAGCGCCACCGCATCGGATTCCAGTGAAATATCCACGCGCCTGGTCACATCCGCGCCCCCGGCGACGACAAACGGTGCCGCTCGCCAGATCAGCGCCGCACCGGCGCCGACGCTCGCCGAGGCCGACCACGCCGCCCGGCCGCCGCGTGCGTTGTACGCGACGGTCCCTGACGGCTCGATCACCTCGAGACACGTACCCGGCGCGACCACGAACTCGATACGCAGGTCGTCACCGGCCAGCAGCGTTGCACTGTGCCCTACCAAGGCAATTCGCACGGTGAGCCCGCGAGCGTCGACGAATCGCGGGGCCAGGAAGTCGCCCGAGATCAGCTCTCGCGCAACAGCGGTGTCACCCACTCTCTCGACGACGACCCGCGTAGCTCCAGTGCGCATCAGTGAGCGTAAGAGTGGCTGTGCCCGTGACCGTGTCCGTGGTCTTCTTCATCGGCATGGAAGTGCGGTGCCATCGGTCCCGGATCCTGCGGAGTGTGACTACCTGCGCGATGAGACGCGATGACCTGGCGAAGCCAGGCACTGAGCTGGTCGATCGTGGCGTGATCCTTCTGGCTGAGCGCGAGAACGGGAAGTCCGTCTCGCGCGGCCGTGGCATCGGCAACCATCTGGACTGCGTCGACGTCGACGTACGGGGCCAGGTCGATCTTGTTGACCACCAACAGATCTGCCCGCTCGATTCCCGGACCACCCTTACGTGCGACGTCTCCGCCGCCCGCGACGTCGATGCAGAAGATCTGGGCGTCGACCAGTGCCGGGCTGAACGTGGCGGTCAGGTTGTCACCGCCGCTTTCCACGATCACCATGTCGAGGGGATGGAACTGACGCTCGAGGTCTTCGACCGCAATGAGGTTCGGTGTCACGTCGTCACGGATGGCCGTGTGCGGGCACGCTCCGGTCTCGACTGCGACGATGCGCTCGATCGGAAGAACGTTGGCCGCGCGCAACAATCGCGCGTCCTCGTCGGTGTAGATGTCGTTGGTGACCACCGCGATCTCGTACTCCGACGCGAGTTCGCGGCAGATGGTGGCGATGAGAGTGCTTTTGCCGGTGCCGACGGGGCCGGCAACGCCCAGCCTCAAACCTCTTGCAGCAGTGGTGGTGTTGTTCAGGTTGTCAAGCACGGAAAATCCTCCTGGATCGAGCGTGGTGTTCGAGTGACCATTGTTCGACCAACGGTCCTGTTGTTGCGGGTATATCTGTGACGCCTTCGACTGCCACGGCAGCCTTGGCGGCGCTTTCGATGGTCGAGGCTGCTCGGAACAGCCATTCGACCGGTTCTGCCGGATCCACCGGCAGTAGCTTCAATGCCGCCGACGCCACCGTTTGAGCGTCGTCGTACAAACAGGATCTGGCTGCCTGTAGGTCGTCCATCCCGGAGATCGCCGTGAAGACGCCCAACGCGAGCGGCCGCATCGGATGCCCGGGCAGCGCCATGAGCATCTGCACCGCGGGGTGCTGCGGCCACAATCGCGACGCCAGTCTTGCCAGCCCACGTCCGAGCTGAATCGACGCCTCACGCAGCGGTGCGCTGGGAGTCCGAGCGAGCAGTTCCCTCGAGATGTCCTCGAGTTCGCCTGCACTACCCTCACTTACGGCCCAGCGTCGCGTGATTACCGTTGCAGCGGCCTCGACCAGTCCCACTGTTTCGAGTCGACCACGAATGAAGTCAGGGACCTGACTCTGCAGGAGTCCGCCCGCCAGTGCCGGTTCCAACCCCGACGAGTGCGCGTGACCGCCGGTAGGCAGACGCCCGTCCGCCAAGAGCATCGACGCTATGTCGGCAGACGCCATCTCGATCGACATGGTTTCAGAACAGCATGTAGCGCTGAGCCATCGGCACTACGTCAACGGGGTTGGGCGCGATCAGGTCGCCGTTGACCTTGATGGCAAACGTCTCCGGATCGACGTCGATGGACGGCAGTGCCGTGTTGTTCGGCATATCCGCCTTGGTGAGGTGCCTCGTCGGACGAACACCGGTGAGGGTGCGCGTGAGACCGAGACGATCGGCCAGACCGTCCTCGATGGCCATCGGAGAGACGAACGTCGTGGACAGGTGCGGTGCCGATCCCGGAGTTGCCGCGATGGCCGGACGTACGAACACCGGCTGCGGGGTCGGGATTGCAGCGTTCGGATCACCCAGCGGCGCAGCAACTATCGCCCCGCCCTTGATCACGGCAGAAGGACGGACACCGAAGAACGCGGGATCCCACAGCACCAGGTCCGCCATCTTCCCTGCCTCGACCGATCCGATCTCGTGATCGATACCGTGCGCCACCGCAGGGCAGATCGTGTACTTGGCGACGTAGCGCCGCGCACGCTCGTTGTCGGCCGGCATGCTGGTGCCCAACTTGCCGTACTGGGCCTTCATGACGTGGGCAACCTGCCACGTCCGCAGGGTCACCTCACCGATACGGCCCATTGCCTGGGCGTCGGACGAGGTGATGGAGATGGCTCCGATATCGTGCAGAAAGTCCTCCGCCGCAATCGTTGTCGGCCGGATCCGGGATTCGGCAAAGGCCAGATCCTCCGGAACCCGGGGATTGAGCGCATGACACACGATGAGCATGTCGAGGTGCTCGGCCACCGTGTTGACGGTATGCGGCAACGTCGGATTGGTCGATGCCGGAAGAACGTTCGGCTCACCTGCCGTCACGATGATGTCCGGAGCGTGCCCGCCGCCGGCACCTTCCGCATGGAACACGTGGATCCCGCGTCCGGCGATCGCATCCAAAGTGTGCTGTACGTACCCGGTTTCGTTGAGGCTGTCGGCGTGCAGCGCCACCTGGAGGCCGAACTCGTCGGCTGCGCGTAGAGCTGCGTCGATCGCGGCCGGAGTGGAACCCCAGTCCTCGTGAACCTTGAATCCACCTGCGCCGGCGAGAGCTTCCTGACGCATGGCCTCATGGCTGACGGTGCTGCCCTTGCCGAGGAGAAGAACGTTGAGCGGGATGTGGTCGAGGGCCCGGTGCATCATCGTCAGGGACCAGGCGCCGGGCGTGACGGTGGTTGCCTTGCTTCCCTCCGTGGGGCCCGTTCCGCCGCCCGCCACTGTCGTCGTACCGGTCGCGAGCGCTTCCATCATCTCGATTTCACTGAGGAAGTGCACGTGAGTGTCGATCGCACCCGCGGTGAGGATCTTTCCCTCGCCGGCGATCACGTCGGTGCTCGGCCCGATGAGCAACTTGGGGTGCACGCCATCCATGATGTCGGGGTTACCGGACTTGCCGATCGCGACGATGCGTCCGTCGCGAATTCCGACGTCTGCCCGGACAATTCCCCAGTGATCGAGAATCACCGTATTGGTGATGACGACGTCGAGAGCACCCTGGTCGCGAGTGGTCAGGCCCTGGCCCATCGACTCGCGGATGCTCTTGCCGCCACCGAAGACCATCTCGTCGCCGGTCGCGGTGTAGTCGTGCTCGATCTCGATCCACAGATCTGTGTCGGCCAAACGGATCTGGTCGCCTGCAGTCGGGCCGTACAGGGAGGCGTAACCGCGTCGATCGATCCTGCTCATTCGGCTGTCCTCTCAACTGTCGTCGCGGCGTCTTCCGGTGAATCCGCCTCGACCGGAACATCACTCACGCGAACGTTCACCGAGGACGCTCGCAAGGGTTCTTCGACCTCGACGCCAGGTGTGCCGAACGGCATGACGGTCTTGGGCTCACGTGCGTGAGTCGGCAGGTCTTCGTCCGGCACGATCTGCAGGCCCGGAACCCTTTTGAGTCCGCCGAGCGCGATCAGTGTCACCGTTCGGCTGACTCCCGGTTCGAACCGAACCGACGTTCCCGAGGGGATGTCGAGCCGGAAACCGTCTGCCGCTTCACGATCGAAGGTCAGCGCCGGGTTGGCCGCGGGAAGATGAAGATGCGAACCGATCTGAATGGGGCGATCGCCGTCGTTGACGACGACCATCGTGATCTTTTCCGCGTCAGTGCCGAACTCGAGCGGTTCGGTGGACACACGTACCTCGCCGGGAATCATCGAATGGGCTCCGTCACGGTGACCAGCTTGCGACCGTCCGGGAAAGTGGCCTCCACCTGGACGTTTGCAATCATCTCGGGTACCCCTTCCATCACGTCGTCGCGGGTGAGCACTTGCCGACCGGCGTTCATCAGTTCCGCAACCGTCATTCCGTCACGCGCGCGCTCGAGAATCCAACACGAGATCAGGGCCATCGCTTCGGGGTAGTTCAGCAGTACCCCGCGCTCGCGGCGGTCGCGGGCGACCATGCCCGCAACGCTCAGGAGCAGCTTTTCGGTATCTGAAGGGGTGAGGTGCACTGACAAGCCCTTCCGGTTGTGAAACGACATCGATCGACAGCGTGCTGTCGGGCCGAGATTAGCATTGTCCGAAGCGTCGTCAGTATCCACGAGATTCACATCGTCGGCTACTTCAGCGCCCACTCGGCGCACTTGCGCTGCTCATCGAATTATTCGGGCGCCCAACGACGCTCAGCTCTGCGCACCGGAGTGGGAACTATCACCACAACCAAAAAGTTTCACCCCCGTCTCCTGTTGGAAACGGGGGTGAAACATGATCGTGCAGGGTTTGTCCCAGGACCTATCCGAAGCGGCCGGAGATGTAGTCCTCGGTGGCCTTCTGCGTCGGGTTCGAGAAGATCTTCTCGGTGTCGTCGATCTCGACGAGCTGACCGGGCTTACCGGTTGCCTCGAGGTTGAAGAATGCAGTCTGGTCACTCACACGCGCAGCCTGCTGCATGTTGTGCGTGACGATGACGATCGTGAAGTCCTTCTTCAACTCGGTGATCAGGTCTTCGATCGCGAGAGTCGAGATCGGGTCGAGCGCGGAGCACGGCTCGTCCATGAGCAGAACGTCGGGCGAGACCGCGATGGCACGCGCGATGCACAGACGCTGCTGCTGACCGCCTGAGAGGCCGCCACCGGGCTTGTCGAGGCGATCCTTGACCTCGTTCCACAGGTTGGCGCCACGCAACGAACGCTCGGCCACCTCGTCGAGCTTCTTCTTGCTGCGCTCGCCCTGCAACTTCAAGCCTGCGACGACGTTGTCCTTGATGGACATGGTCGGGAAGGGGTTGGGCCGCTGGAAGACCATGCCGATCGTCTTGCGAACACCGACGGGATCGACGTTCGAACCGTAGATGTCCTCACCGTCGAGCAAGACCGAACCCTCGACGCGCGCACCGGGAATCACTTCGTGCATGCGGTTGAGTGAACGAAGAACGGTGGACTTGCCGCAACCGGACGGGCCGATGAAGGCGGTGACGCTCCGGGGCGGGACGGACAGGCCCACATCGGCGACGGCGTGGAACTTGCCGTAGTAGATGTTGACGTCCTTGAGATCCAGACGCTTGGCCATTACCGGCTCCCTACTGAGTTGTTGACGCTGTTGAGTACGAACATGTTCCGAGGCCGCATCACTTGCTTCTCACCTGCGAGAAGTGACCGATCAGCTTCGCGACGATGTTGAGGATCGCGATCAGCAGGATCAAGGTCAGTGCTGCGCCCCAGATGCGGTTGGTGCCGGCGTCGGTGGGGTTGTTCATCTCGGCGACCATGACGGAAGGCAGAGTGCCCATCTCGCCGTTGAACAGGTCGAAGTTGATGAACGGTGCGTAGCCGACAAGGATCAGCAGCGGCGCGGTCTCACCGAGCACGCGGGCCAGGGCCAGCATGACACCGGTGATGATGCCGGGAAGTGCCGTCGGCAGAACGATTTTCGAGATGGTCTTCCACTTCGGCACACCGAGCGCGTACGACGCCTCTCGCAAGTCCATCGGGACGATGCGCAGCATTTCCTCGGTGGAGCGAATGACGACCGGGACCATCAGGAGGACCAGAGCCAGAGATACAGCGAACGCGGACTTGGGGAAGCCGAAGGTCGCGATCCACAGTGCGTAGATGAACAGCGCGGCCACGATCGACGGAACACCGCTGAGGATGTCCACCATGAACGTGGTGAGCTTGCCCAGCTTCGACTTCCGGTCGGCGTACTCCACCAGGTAGATCGCGACGAAGATGCCGAGCGGGATGGAGAAGACCGCACACACGATGCCTTGCAGCAAGGTGCCGATCAATGCGTGATAGATACCGCCGCCGTCGGCCGATGCCGTCAATCCGCTCAGCGAATTGGTGAACCACGTCGGCGACGTCAGAGCGGGCAGGCCCTTGGCGATGACCGTGAAGAGCACCCAGACCAACGGGATGAGCGCGATGACGACTGCCAGGCTCACCAGGATGGTCGCGATGACGTCCTTGGCACGACGACGGGCGCCGACGCCTTGGAAAGTGGGGGCCTTGACCGGCCGGTCCAGAGTGGAGGTCATGGGTCAGTCCTTCTTTCCGGCGATCACTGCGCGGGCAGCCGCGTTGACGACGAAGGTCAGCACGAACAACACCAGTCCGGCCGCGATGTACGCGCCTGCCTGGATGTCGTTGTTGAACTCCGCGTAGCCGAGGGCGATCTTGGAGGCGATGGTCGAGCCGCCGTCGAACAGCGACCAGCCGAAGGCCTGAGAGGTGGTGCGCAGGATCAGGTACAGGGCCATCGTCTCGCCGAGTGCGCGTCCGAGACCGAGCATCGATCCGCTGATGTAGCCGGACTTACCGAACGGGATGACCGTGGTGCGCACAACTTCCCAGCGCGTGGCGCCGAGGGCGAGTGCGGCTTCGATCTGTGATCGCGGGGTCTGGATGAACACCTCGCGGGTCACAGCGGTGATGACCGGAAGGATCATCACGGCAAGGACGATGCCTGCGGTGAAGATGGTGCCGCCGCCGGTGATCGATCCGCTGCCGTCGGCGAAGAGCGGGAACCAGCCGAGAGTGTCGTTGAGCCACACCGCGACCGGGGTGATCGCCGGGGCGAAGACGAGCAGTCCCCACAGGCCGTAGACGATGGACGGCACGGCCGCGAGAAGGTCGATCGTGTACGACAGTGGCCGCGTGAGCCACTTGGGAGAGTACGAAGTCAGGAAGATCGCGATGCCCAGTGCGATCGGCATCGCGAGCACCAGGGCGAACAGCGAGACCAACACCGTGACCTGGAAGAGATCGAGGACACCGAACGCCATCGCGTTGATGTTCTGCGTCACCCATTCACGGCTGGTCAGAAAGTTGACCTGGTTCCGGCTCAAGGCAGGAACAGCACGCCAGATCAGGAACGCGCCGATCGCCGCGATGACAACCGTGATGAAGATTGCCGAACCGGATGCAAGCGAGCTGAAGATGCGGTCACCCGGACGGGTCACCGTCTTGCTGTTGCCGCTGCCCGGACCGTCACCCTTCGGAGGATGCTCGGTTTCTGGAGCCTTGGTGGAAGTAATCGTGTCCTCCGTGGTGCCGTTCGGACCGCCCACCCCGGCCCCGCTGGTTGCGGGGCCGGGAGAACGAGATGTCGAGGTGATGGGCGCGTCACTCATGCGCGCTCACTTCCTTCACGTCTGAATGTAGATCCATGAGCTTGTCCGCACGAGTCTCTAGGTCAGCTGATTGCCGTGATGGACGCGTTGAGGCGATCCTGGACGTTGGCCGGCAGCGGAACGTAACCCTGCTCGGCCAGGTTGGCCTGACCCTCGTTGGCCGCGCTCGTCAGGAACGACTTCACTGCTGCGGAGGTGTCCGCGTCGTAGCCCTTGGAGCAGACGATCGAGTACGTCGCGAGAACCAGCGGGTACGCGCCGGATTCGTTGGTCTTGAAGATCGACGCGAGGTCGAGCGTCAGGTCGCCGGTCGCGTCGGACTTGAACTTCGCGCCTGCGATCGACTTGGCGGCCGAGTCGTTGGTCAGTGCGACTGCTTCGGAGCCGGTGTTGATCTCGGCAACCGAGAGCTTGTTCTGATCGGCGAACGACTTCTCGACGTAGGTGATCGAACCCGGTGCAGTAGCAACTGCCTGTGCAACGCCCGCCGAACCCTTGGCGCCCTCACCGACGCCACCGGTGAAGTCGGACCCTGCGCCCGACGTCCAAGCACCGTTCGATGCCGCGTCGAGGTACTTCTGGAAGTTGTCGGTGGTGCCCGAGGAATCGGAGCGGATCACGGTGGTGATCTTCTCGTCGGGAAGCGAAGCACCGGAGTTGAGCGCGGCGATTGCCGGATCGTTCCACTTGGTGATGCCACCGTTGAAGATCTTCGCGAGAACCTCTGCGTTGAGCACGAGCTTGTCGACGCCGTCGAGGTTGTATGCAACCGCGATCGGGCCGAAGACGAGGGGAAGGTTCCAGGCTTCGCCGCCGACGCAACGCTCCTTGGCCTTGTCGGCCTGCTCGTCCTTGATGGCCGAGTCGGAGCCGGCGAAGTCGATCTGGCCGGCGATGAACTGGGTGCGACCGTCGCCCGAACCGCTGGGGTTGTAAGCGACGTTGACCGTCTTGCCCTTTTCCTGGCATACGGAGATGTAGGTGGCGACGAACTGGTCCATGGCGTTCTTCTGTGCCGAGGAACCAGCGGCAGAGAGGTTGCTCTTGCCTTCGCACGTTGCGTTCGATGCGGACGCGTCCACACCCGTCGACGACGAGTTGTTGTCGCTGCCACATGCGGCCAAGGTCATGGCGCCCACGGCCACTACACCGAGCAGGGCACCACTGCGCTTGAGATTCACCAAGATCCTCCGGAAATCGCTACCGCCACGCCCACGTTCGGGCGGCGACATGAGACGCAGAATGATTGAAATCTGCATCAGGCAACACGGCGCTGCCCACAGAGAAAAGTAGGCGGGCGCGGTGTCCGGTTGGACCACACATGGTTAACGGAGAATGAACAGACTGGACATTTCTGCGTGTTCGACTGTGACGTCAGAGCGCGCGAGCGTAAGCCATGTCCACATGGAACCGATCGAAGCCGAGTCGCTCGTACGTGTGAAGGGCTGCGGTGTTGTCGCCTTCGACGTACAGAAGGACGGTTCCGAGGCCGCGATCACGCAGGTAATGCATGCCCGCAAGAGTCAGCACTCGGCCGAGACCGCGTCCCTGTGCAGCAGGATCGATCCCCACGACGTACACCTCCCCCAGCTCCGGATCGTCACCTTCGGGTGCGTGCACCTTCGTCCAGTGAAAGCCGAGAAGGGTATCGGGATCGGTGTCCGCGAACGCCAGGAACAGACCGGCGGGATCGAACCAACCTTCGGCCGTTCTCTCGTCGATCTCCGCCTGGGTCCAGCCACCCTGCTCGGGATGCCAGGAGAAGGCCGCGTTGTTGACGCGAAGGATCTCGGAATCGTCTTCGGGCCCACGATACGTCCGCATCGTTATGCCTTCGGGCACAACGATTTCCGGAAGTTGCGGAGCATCGAGCGGTCGACGCAGCTGGAGGAGTTCACGAACGCTCACCAGATCGAGACTCTTGACGAATTCCACTGCGGCGTCGATGTTTCCGTGCGCCCACACTCGCGTGCCCGGACGCCCCTCGTCGAATACCGCTGCGGCAAGCCTGGTTCCGATACCGCGGCGCCGGGCCTGCGGGTCGACCACCAACTCGGCCATGTCGGGATGCTCGTCCGAACCGGCTTGCAGCTGTGCATAACCGACGACCGTATCGCCGTCGAGTTCGAGAAGGTGCCGTGCTGCGCCGCGCCCGGCAACGGCATGGCGCCCCTGCTCCGACACCGGTGCCTTGCCGTCGAAGTCGGTCGCGCGATCGAGCAGCGCGGTAACCTGCTCAGCGGATCCGGCCGCCAGCGAATCGCTCCAACCCATCTCAGACCACCGATCCGTCGGCCGCGTCGTAGTCGACGTCTTCGTCGTCCTCGAACTGAACGGGAGCAGCTGCGCCACCCTTGGCCCTGGTCGGCCGCACTGCCTTGTATCCGACATTTCGGACTGTACCGATCAAGGACTCGTATTCGGTGCCGAGTTTCGCCCGCAGACGACGCACATGGACGTCGACCGTCCTGGTGCCACCGAAGAAGTCGTAGCCCCACACCTCCTGCAGCAGCTGCGCACGAGTGAAAACCCGGCCGGCGTGCTGCGCGAGGTACTTGAGCAGCTCGAATTCCTTGTAAGTCAAATCAAGGGGCCGTCCACGCAATCGTGCCGTGTACGTCCCCTCGTCGATAACCAGTTCGCCCAGCGTGATCTTTCCCGACGCTTCCGGACTGGCCACACCGCCGCTGCGGGCGACCAACAACCGCAATCGGGCGTCCACCTCAGCCGGACCGGTACCCGGAAGCAGGATGTCGTCCAGCCCCCAGTCGGCGTTGACGGCAACGAGTCCGCCTTCGGTGAGGACGGCGACCACAGGTACTGCGGATCCTGTGCTTCCGAGCAATCGACACAACCCGCGTGCGGCAGCTAGATCAGTGCGCGCATCCACCAATGCCACGTCCGCGGAACTTGCCTCGAGTAGCGAGGAAACCTCTGTGGGGGCAGGCCGAACCGAGTGCGCCAGCAACGCCAACGCCGGTAGTACAGCTTCCGGGTTGGGGTCGGAGGTGAGGAGGAGCAGTTCCACACGGCCTCCTATCTAGTAGCCCGCGCAACCCGCGAGGGCAACGCTCGAGTAGTTCGACGCTTTTGGTCGGTCACTACATTAGCGTGCCTGGTACCGGGGCCGTCGCATCGAACCCCGACCGGAGTCGGTCACAATGGTGCGGTGCGCAAACTGATCATCGGCATCGTCTTCCTCCTCGGCCTCGGACTGGTGGCCGATTTCGGCGCGGCCGCGTACGCCGAGTACCGGGTTTCCCGCGAGCTCCGAACCGGCGCATCACTCGAGGCGGACCCGGAGGTCACCTTCAACGGGTTCCCCTTCCTCACCCAAGCTCTCGGCGGGAAATACAAGGACGTCTACGTCAGAGCTACCGGCGTCCAGAGCGACGTGGTCGGCGAAGTGACCGTCGAGGCAGATCTGCGCGGGGTCACCGTTCCCTTCTCCGACATAGTGAACGGCAACGTCACCCAGCTCCCCGTCGACAAACTCGACGGCCGGATGGGAATCAACGCCACCGACCTCGGAAAGCTGCTCAACATCCCTGACCTGCAGGTATCTTCACCTCCGGCCAACAAGTCGGATGGCACCGGCGGTAGCGGTGGAACAGGTGCGAGCACCGCGGGCGCTGTCGTGCTGACCGGAACGGTTGCCGTCGGCCCGATCGAGTCTGCAGTGAGCGTGCAGGCCAACCTGGTTCTGGAAGGTGGGCAGGTCAAGATCGTCGCCAGCAACCTGTACTTCGGTCCGGAGGGCAAAGCCGATTTCTCGATCCCCGCAGCACTCGAACCCGTCGTCCTCGGATTGTTCAGCTACACGATCGATCCACAGGCACTCCCCTACGGAATCCAGCCGAGCCTGGTCTACGCGGAAGGCGGAAGAATCGTGATCGAAGGCAGCGCCGAGAACACGACGATCGACCTCGCAGAGCTGCAGAACCGATGACCGGGATCACAATTCTGCTGGTCGCGCTTGTCGCCGTCGTCGCTGTCGGGCTCTTTCTCAAGTCGCGCAACGGAAAGGTCCGAGTCACCTCGCCGACCGCGACCGGCACCGCTGACAGTCGCCTCGAACTGCTCCGCGCGGCTGGAGTCGTGTCGGCGAACGGTGGGCCCGTCGTACTGCATTTCTCCGCCGACTGGTGCGGACCGTGCGCGGCAGTACGCCGCGTCGTCGGTCAGGTCGTGGTGTCGATGGCCGACGCTCCCCGTCCGCCGGTCGAGATCGAACTCGACATCGACAAGGAACCGGCTCTCGCACGCGAAATGAGCGTCCTGTCGCTACCCACCACCTTCATCCTCGACGGTGGCCTCGAGGAACAGTTCCGGGTGTCCGGAGTGCCGTCCGCAGGCGATCTGAAAGCTGCGCTCGTACCACTATCCGGACCCCACGAGCCAAAATCCGAGAATTCGGGGTAAACTCGCCGACGTGCAAACCCGCCACGAGCTGATGCTCACCCGACGCCGCGCAGTAGACCTGTGCCGCCTCGGGGGCTGTTGCTGTACCTGTTGCTGATCACCACATCCGTCAGAACTCTCTGACCTTCGAGCTTTCGCTCTCGTGATCAATCCACCGAGTGGGACTTTTGCGTCCCGTTTTCTCGGTCCACGCACAGCATCATGCAACCCAGCGCAGGAGCACTCCCGATGTCCACAACCACACCCCAACTCGAGCAGGTCGACGTCCGCGGACCTCGATTCGCCGCGTGGGTCACCACCGGCGTTCTCGTACTCACGCTCATCCTCTCGACCTTCTCACTGCCGGCTGCCACTGTGCTTCTCGCACTGCAGGCCATCGTCTTCGCGGTCGGGGCCGTACTCGGCCCCAAGCGCAGCCCGTACGGCCAGATCTTCGGCAAGCTCGTCGCCCCGCGAATCTCGCCGGTCAGCGAACGAGAACCCGTAGCGCCACTTCGCTTCGCTCAGTTCGTCGGCTTCGTCTTCGCATTGGCAGGCACGGTCGGTTTCCTGGCCGGGTCGACGATCGTCGGCACCGTTGCCACGGGCTTCGCCCTGTTCGCGGCCCTGCTCAACGCCGCGTTCGGCATCTGCCTCGGCTGCCAGATCTACCCACTGGTCGCCAGGCTGCGAAATACCGGCCGCGCTACCACCGCGTGAAAGCGCTTGCCACACAACCCCACTGAACCCCTGCTGGATATCGACCGATGCAAGACCACATCGAAAGGAACACCATGGCTCGCTCCGACGTCCTAGTCTCCGCTGACTGGGCTGAGCAGAACCTCAACACCCCCAAGACCGTTTTTGTCGAGGTGGACGAGGACACCAGCGCATACGACGGCGGCCACATCGAGGGTGCAGTCAAGCTCGACTGGCGCAAGGACCTCCAGGACGGCGTCCGACGTGACTTCCTGAACCAGGAGCAGTTCTCGGACCTGCTCTCCGCCAAGGGCATTGCGAACGACGACACCGTTGTTCTCTACGGTGGCAACAACAACTGGTTCGCCGCATACGCGTACTGGTACTTCAAGCTGTACGGCCACCAGGACATCAAGCTGATCGACGGCGGCCGCAAGAAGTGGGAACTCGACGGACGCCCGCTCTCCAAGGACGCAGTCAACCGCGAAGCCACGCAGTACAAGGCCGAGACCCCCGACTTCTCGATCCGCGCATTCCGCGACGAGGTCATCGACGCCATCGGCAGCAAGAACCTCGTCGACGTTCGTAGCCCTGACGAGTTCTCCGGCAAGATCCTCGCTCCCGCGCACCTTCCGCAGGAGCAGGCGCAGCAGCGCGGCCACGTCCCCGGAGCCATCAACATCCCGTGGAGCACCACCGCCAACGAGGACGGCACGTTCAAGTCGGACGACGACCTCGCCAAGCTGTACGCGGAGAAGGGCTTCGACGACACCAAGGAAACGATCGCCTACTGCCGCATCGGCGAGCGCTCGAGCCACACCTGGTTCGTGCTGCAGGAGATCCTCGGCAAGAACAACGTCAAGAACTACGACGGCAGCTGGGTCGAATACGGCTCACTCGTCGGCGCACCGATCGAATTGGGAGCCTGATCATGTGTGGAGCACCTACCCAGGGCCAGACCCTGCCTGCCGGCGTCGACGTCGAGAAGGAAACGGTCATCACCGGCCGTGTTCTCGCAGCTGACGGCCAGCCCATCGGCGGCGCATTCGTGCGCCTGCTCGACGGCTCCGGAGAGTTCACGGCCGAGGTCGTGGCATCGGGAACCGGCGATTTCCGCTTCTTCGCCGCCCCGGGCGAGTGGACCGTGCGTGCACTGTCCAGCTCGGGCAACGGCACCTCCACCGTCACTCCCGAAGGCTCGGGCGTGCACAACGTGGACGTGACCGTCAGCAAGTAATTCCTGCATTTTCAGGCGGCCCCGCACCCCTTCGGTGCGGGGCCTTCTGCATTCCGGCTCCCGATTTTTCCGGTCGGTCGCCGCGGTCTAAGATGTACCCGTGGTCATTTTCTTCGAGGTACTCCTCGCACTCGCATCCGTCATGATCGCTTGGTTCTCCGTGTACGTCGTGTACCGCTTGGTCACCGACGAGTCGTGAGTCAGGCTCCGGATTCAGGGTCCGACGCGACCGCTGACGATTCCGCCGCTGCAGGTGCCGTGAGGCGCGGCAGCGGGGACGAAGCTGTCGCCATCGCCGTCGAGCGCTCCAAGTCGACGGCGTCACTCAACATCCCGACCCTGCCGGACCTTCCGTTGCCAGAGGACACCGCAAACCTGCGCCTCGGCCCGGACATCAATCCCGAACTCCTCGCACTGCTCCCCCTCGTCGGCGTCTGGCGCGGCGAAGGTGAAGGGCACGACGAGACCGGCGACTACGCCTTCGGTCAGCAGATCGTCATCTCTCACGACGGCGGCCCCTATCTCAATTGGGAGTCCCGGTCCTGGCGCCTCGACGCCGAGGGCAAGTACGTGAGCCCCGATCTGCGCGAGAGCGGTTACTGGCGCATGGGCGGCGACGGCATTCCCGGCAGCGTCAATCAGGAAGTCGTCGAACTCCTGCTCAGCCACAGCTCCGGCGTCGTCGAAATGTACTACGGCCGTGCGCTCACCCAGGCGTCGTGGGAACTTGCCACCGACGTGGTGATCCGCAGCCAGTCCGGTGCACTGTACGGCGGCGCGAAGCGCCTGTACGGCATCGTCGAAGGCGGCGACCTCGCGTACGTCGAAGAGCGCATCATGTCTGACGGTGGCCTGGAGCCGCGCCTCTCGGCGCGGCTGACCCGCTACATCGGCTAGATCTGCTGTGCGCCTTTATTAACCCCCGGCGGTTAATAAAGGCGCACAGCAGATCCATCCACAGCCACCGACAAATTCCACAGGTGGGCTCTGGAGCGGCATCTTCGACCGATTCCTGTCGGACCGGGATCTCACGGTATTCGCATGAACTGCGACTACATCGATCCTGATCTCCGAAGAATTCTCGACTTCCAACACGGACTCGCGACCAATAAACAGCTGCGCCCTTTCGGCTATTCGCCGCGGCGAATCCAGCATCTGGTCGAATCGGGTCAATGGACTTCCGTCCTCCACGGCGTTCAATCCAGCACCAACGGCCCACTCAACCGAGCAATGATTCTCGAGGCCGCACTGCTGTTCGGCGGCGGAGAGACTTATCTGAGTCACCGGACTGCAGCTGAAGAGTGGGGACTCACGCACATCGAGTCCGATCTGCCGGTCCACATCACGGTCCGATACGGCAGATCCTCGCGCTGCCAGAGTCCGACGGTCAGACCCGAACGCTCCCCGGCGCGCCCCGTTCCGTTGGGGTGGTCCACTGCCCATCCCGGAGTGATCGTTCATCGTTCACGCGCTCAGGCCCACATCGGCGTTGCCACTCAACCTGCTCGTACTTCGCTGGCTGACACCGCAATTGACCTGGCGGTTGCAGAGCCGTCGGCTCGCGACGCCGCTCGTTCTCTGGTCCGCTCCGCCACGGCCTGCAAGGTGTCGCGGATGGAACTACGCACCCGAATGGAGTACCGCCGGCCGAGGCGATATGTCAAAGCGCTGTCCTCGACATTGGACCTCCTGGATCGCGGCGTCCAGTCGGTACTCGAGCATCGCTACGCAATCGAAGTCGAGCGAGCACACGGTCTGCCGGAAGCACGACGGCAATCGCCGGTCCTCGTCGATGGGAGAACTCTCTACGAGGACGTCGACTACCGCAATTGCGGTGTCGCGCTGATCGTTCGACTCGACGGATTCGCCTTCCACTCATCTCGGGCGACTGCGCTGCGGGATCGTCGGCGAGGAAACGCATCCGAACTGTCAGGCAATGCCACGCTGGTCTTCGGTTGGGAAGAAGTGGAAGGAGCCTCGTGCCGAACTGCAGCCGAGGTCAGAGCGATCCTCGAGCGCGGTGGATGGTGGGGACCCAATCCTTGTCCACGCTGTGCGCCTTTATTAACCGCCGGGGGTTAATAAAGGCGCACAGCACGAAGCGACCCCCGAGCCACACCCGCGCTTTCGCACGGGTCCCGGTCGGACTGATCGGGGGCTCGGGGGTCGGGTGGCTGCCTGGGATTCGCCGGCCGCTCACGCGGTAAGTGAATTCCATCAGCGATTGCGGCTAGCTGGCAGCCACCTCACGCGTCCGTCTGTACTTCAATTTCAGACCACCTCCTTCCTTGTGTACAGGAGAAAGTACGCCCACTTCACGACGACGGCAACGTATTTTCCACAGAAACTTTCCCGACGCATATCACCTGGTCAGCTGCTGTGCCGTCCGGAAGTTGGTGGGTGACGACAACTACGGTTCGCGAAGAATCGACCAGCGTTGCTTCGCGACCGAGCAACTCGCGGAGCAACTGAGCGCCGGCCTCCGCGTCCATGTGCTCGGTCGGCTCGTCGAGCAGCAATACCTCCGCGGGCGAGACGATCGCGCGTGCCAACAGCAACCGACGACGCTCACCGCCCGAAACCGCTCGCATACCGCCGACCAGGTAAGTGTCGAGTCCGTCCGGCAGTTCCGACAGCCACTCTCCGAGACCAACGGCGGCAAGTGCCTTCTCCGCGTCCTCGGCGGTGAGGTCACCCCGCGCGACGCGCAGGTTCTCGAGTACCGACGTCTCGAAAAGGTGTGCGTCTTCGGCGAAGTATCCGACGTGCCGACGCAGTTCGGCCGGATCGATATCCGAAACATCCACTCCGCCGACGCGAACCGTTCCCGCGACGGGTGGTAGCAGTCCCGCCATCGTCATCAGCGCGGTGGTCTTTCCCGATCCGCTCTCACCGACCACGGCAACACGAGCACCGCGAGGAAGATCCACAGACAGCGGTTCGGTCACCTTCCCACCGGGCCAACCTGCCTGCAACGCGTGCACGCTGAGAGCCCCGTTCTCGGGCCACGCACGATCACCTTCGACGTGTTCCTCGGCTGCTCGATCGAGGACCGCCATGATGCGAGCCGACGCCAGTCGCGCCTTGGTCAATGCCACCGCCGCGCTGGGCAGGATCGCGGTTCCCTCGAATGCCGACAGAGGAAGCAGTACAAGGATTCCCATGGACATCGGTGACATGTCGGTGGTTCCGTACAGTGTGATTCCGATCAGCAACGCCCCGAGAACGCTCACACCGATTGCGAGAGGTGTCGCGGCGGCGGCAAAGGCACTCGGGACCGCCGCGCGATCGGTTGCGTCGACCACCTCGTTCTCGGCAGACACCGCCTCGCCCACGGCCTGATCCAAGCGACCTGATACCCGAAGCTCAGCGGAATGGTCGAGCGCCGTCACAGCGGACTCACTGAATCGCGCTGCGGCAGCTGAACTGTCGGCCTCGGCGAGTCGAGCTGCACGCGCCGAAAGCCAGGGTGCCGCGATCCCGGACACCGCCAGCGCAACAGCCAGAATGAGCGCAGCCGGGATCGAGATGAACAACAAGATGCCCACCGCAGCGAACGCGAGGACAACCGAAACAGCGATCGGGATCAGCGCTTTGACGACTACGTCGCCCAGCGCGTCCACATCGGCGCCGGTACGCGAGAGCAGGTCACCGCGTCGTAGTCCGGCGGCGGCCGCGGGATCTCCCGCTGCCAACTGCTGGTAGATCCTCGACCGCGCTGCAGTGGTGCCGCGCAACGCGACGTCGTGCGTCGTCAATCGCTCGAGGTAGCGGAAGACACCACGCGAGATTCCCAACGCGCGCACGGCAACCACCGCAACGCTGAGATCGAGAACGGGAGGCATCTCCCAAGCACGCGTGATCAACCACGCGGACAGCGCGGCCAAGGCGAGGGCACTGCCGAGTGTTGCCACACCGGCGGCCACCGCAGTCAGTACGCGTCGTGGTCGAAGTTCGAGTAGTTGCAGAGCACGCAGGAGCGGATCGTGAGTGTCACTTCTCATGGGCACGAACCTCGACGATCTGGTCAGCTGCGGCAAGCACACTCGGACGGTGGCCGATCACGACGACGGTGTCACCACGCTCCGCCCGTGCTCTCAGAGAAGCCAACACTGTCCCTTCCGAATCGGAGTCGAGGTGAGCGGTGGGCTCGTCCAGGATGAGAACAGCACGGTCGGAAGCGAGCACGCGTGTCAGCGCCAGACGTTGACGCTGCCCCAGCGACAGACCTTTGCCGCCGGCACCGATGACTGTCTCGACACCCGCAGGCAGCTCGGCCAGCACGGCCTCGAATCCCGTCGCAGCGGCGGCACGAGTCGACGCCTGTGCATCAACGACCCCGGTGAGATCGAGATTCTCGCGAACAGTGCCCGGTAGGAGGACCGGATGCTGGGGCAGCCAAGCCAATTGACTCCACCACGCGTTCTCGTCCAGCTCTCGAACATCGACGCCGGCAACCGTCACACGCCCACTGCTCGGTTCGATCAACCCGAGTAGCGCGTGCACTGCCGTCGACTTGCCGCAGCCGTTGGGCCCGGTGAGCACGGTGATCTTCCCTGGCGACGCCACGGCGGAAAGTTGAGACGGTGCGACTCCCCCACGAGAGGTCACGCCGAGTCCGTCGAAGACGATGTCGGCGCCGCGCGCGACCACCGTCGTCCAACCACCCTCCGGCGCAGCAGAATCCGCTTCGATCACCTCGAATGCCTTGTCGGCTGCTGCCATTCCGTCCTCGGCGGCATGGAACTGGGTTCCCACCATCCGAAGCGGCAGGTACACCTCGGGCGCGAGGATCAACGCGACGATCCCCGGCTCGAGCGACATGTCCCCGTACACCAGTCGCAAGCCGATGCTCACGGCCACCAACGCGACGCAGAGTGTAGCGAGCAGTTCCAGCACCATCGAGGACAGGAACGCGACGCGCAGAGCAGACATCGTCGTTCGCCGATGGGCGTCACCGAGTTCACGTACCCGCTCGGCAGGACCTTGCTGACGACCGAGCGCTCGCAGCGTCGGCAAACCGGCAAGTAGATCGAGCAGTTGTGAAGACAAGGTGGTCATCGCTGCCAGCGTCTTCTCCGATTTACCCTTTGTCAGCAAGCCGATCAGAATCATGAAGATCGGAATCAGCGGCAGCGTCACGAAAATGATGACCGCAGACGTCATGTCCTGCACCGCAATGACTATCAGGGTGATGGGCGTCAGTGTCACCGACAGGACCAGAGCCGGAAGGTATCCCGTCAGGTACGGACCGAGGCCGTCGACACCGCGGGTGACCACGGTCGCGATCTCGTCACGCCGAGGATCCAGATCGCGCGGGTTCATTGCCGTCGCCGACGTCAGTACGCCGTTCTTGATCTCGGCAACGACGCGAGTCGACGCCCGGTGTGCATACCTGGTCTGCAGCCAGGTCCCCAGAACTCGCACCGCCACAGCTGCGGCCAGAACAACCAATTCGGTTGTCCACGAAGAAACATCCACAGTTCGAGTGGTGATCACTCCGGCCAGCACCCGGCCGATCATGAGCGCCGCGACGATGACCATCACGACGTTCACCATCGACAGAGCGACCGTCAGGATCAGATAGCCGCGCGCAGAAGCGGAATGGCGCCACAGTCGCGGGTCGATCGGCCCCCGGCGACGCTCCCGAGTGGTGGGAGCGTCGCCTACTTCGATAGTCACGTGAATTCGACCGTCAGTTCTTTCGTCATTCGAATGTTCCGTGATTCAAGGTTGGTGACTACCACGTCTTCTCCTTGAATCGCAGACCGATCGACGCCGGAATCTGCTTGGAGGAGATGCGCTGTCGGAACACCCAGTACGTCCAACCCTGGTAGATGATCACCACCGGCGTCATGAATGCCGCGGCCCACGTCATCACCTTGAGCGTGTACGGACTCGACGACGCGTTCTCGATGGTCAGGCTGTACGCCGGATCGAGCGTCGACGGCATGACGTTCGGGAACAGCGAGGCGAACAGCAGCACGACGGTGGCGATGACGGCCACACAGGTGAGAACGAAAGCCCAGCCTTCACGCTCGGCCCGCGTCAGGAAGACGACGCCGATCAGTGCAGCAGCAGCTGCGGCTACCAGAATCCACGTCCATCCCTTGCCGTAGGCGAGCTGCGTCCACAGGACGAATCCGCCGGCGACGGGAATAGCCGGAATTGCGAGTCGTGCAGCAATTTTCACTGCGTCTTCACGAACCTCGTCGGCACTCTTGAGCGCCAGGAACACAGCGCCGTGGAGAGCGAACACCAGCGCGGTGGTCAGACCGCCGAGCAGTGCGTACGGGTTGAGCAGATCGAAAAATCCCGACTCGACCTGCTTGTCGGCGTTGATCGCCACGCCCCGAACGATGTTCGCGAAAGCCACGCCCCAGAGAACTGCCGGGACCCAGGAGCCGAAGATGATGCCCCAGTCGCAGCGCTGACGCCATTTGTCGTCGTCGATCTTGCTTCGCCATTCGATGGCACAGATACGAACGATCAAGGCCACCAGGATGATCAGCAACGGTAGATAGAACCCGGAGAACAACGTCGCGTACCACTCCGGGAATGCCGCGAACATCGCGCCACCGGCCGTGATCAGCCACACCTCGTTGCCGTCCCACACCGGGCCGATCGTGTTGAGCGCCACGCGTCGACGCGTATCGGCAGGGAGGTCGCTGCCTCTGCCGACGATCGGCATGAGCATTCCGACACCGAAGTCGAACCCTTCGAGGACGAAGTAACCGATGAACAGTACTGCGACGAGCACGAACCATACTTCTTGAAGTCCCATGATCGCCTCCTAGTACGCGAACGACAGTTGTTTGGGCTTGTCCGGATCTTCCGGCTCGTCATGATCTGTATCGCCCGGCGGATGCATGTCGTGCTCCAGCGGACCTTCCTTCGCGTACCGCACGATCAGCTTGAACCAGACCACACCCAGTGCTCCGTACAAGAGGGTGAAGGTGATCAGCGAGGCCCAGACGGTAGCCGACGCGTGGTCCGAAACACCTTGGTCGACAGTCAGTCTGATCATGTCGACGCCGGTCGGATTGGGATGCACCACCCAGGGCTGACGGCCCATCTCGGTGAAGATCCAGCCGGCGCTGTTCGCCATGAAGGGAGTGGGAATCGCGACGAGACTGAGGATTCCGAACCACTTCTGGTCCGGGACCCGTCCCTTGCGTGTGACCCACAGTCCCGCGAGGGCCAGCGCTGCCGAACCGGCTGCAAGGCCGATCATTGCGCGGAAGGACCAGTACGTGACAAAGAGATTCGGTCGGTAGTTGCCCGGTCCGAAGTCCTGCTCCGCCTGCTCCTGCAGCTGGTTGACACCTTGCAGTTCGACACCGGTGAACTTGCCTTCGGCCAACCACGGCAGAACGAACGGCACCTTGATTACGTGCGTCACGCTGTCACAGTTGTTGTGCGTACCGATGGTGAGAATCGAGAAGTCCGGATCCATCTCGGTGTCGCACAGCGATTCTGCCGACGCCATCTTCATCGGCTGCTGCTGGAACATGAGCTTGCCTTGGACGTCACCGGTGTAGATGATGCCGATTCCGGCCACGATCATGACGAGCAAGGCGAATCGTGTTGCCGGGCGGTACATCGTGCGCGCATCGGATTCGAGACGTTCGGCTTCGGTGGCCTCAGCTTGCTTGGCGCGGCGCATGTTCCGCACCATCCACCAACCACTGATGCCGGCAACAAACGTCGCCGCCGTCAGGAAGGCGCCCGCTACCGCGTGCGGGAAGGCAGCAAGAGCGGTGTTGTTGGTCAACAGCTCCCAGATGCTGGTGAGCTCGGCACGGCCCGTTTCGGGGTTGTACGTCGCACCGACCGGATGCTGCATGAACGAGTTGGCCGCGATGATGAAGAACGCCGACGCGTTGACGCCGATCGCCACGAGCCAAATACACGCCAGGTGTACAAGTTTGGGCAGCCTGCCCCAACCGAAGATCCACAGTCCGATGAAGACGGACTCCATGAAGAAGGCGACGAGGCCTTCCAACGCGAGCGGAGCTCCGAAGACGTCACCGACGAATCGCGAGTACTCGCTCCAGTTCATACCGAACTGGAACTCCTGCACGATGCCGGTGGCTACACCGAGGGCGAAGTTGATGAGGAAGAGCTTGCCGAAAAACTTGGTGAGCCGATACCAGTGGTCCTTTTTGGTGACCACCCACATCGTCTGCATGATCGCGATCATCGGCGCAAGTCCGATGGTCAGCGGAACAAGGATGAAGTGGTAGACGGTAGTGATACCGAACTGCCACCTGGAGACGTCCAAAGTATCCATTGGCTACTCCGAGAGTAGGGCCCTGGGACAGGCTTCGGGGTTCGAGACGCGGGCAGTCGCTCGGCCCCTGCGGACACGGTACTGCTGTCCGGTTTGGACCGCAGGACTTTGCTACTACCAAATGTAGTAGAGACCTGTCGCGATTCCTATTCGCCTATCGCCCTGCTGAATCCGAATCAATTGCACGTTCAACCAATTCCGCGAATTCCTCGGAGACCTTCGGCTCTGGCAATGCGAGCCCGTCGAGTGTATGGACGCGCGCGGCCAGCGTGACGCTCGAAACCATCCACACTCCGTCGGCCGCAATCAAATCCGCAGGTCGGAGGGTTTCGTATCGGCAATCGAAGCGAGCGCTGCCGGCAACGTCGAACAGGGCACGCTGCGTCGTACCCATCAAAATGCCCTGTGCGGGAGGCGGTGTGATCAAAGTCCTGTCCCGAACGATCACCACCGTCGAGCGTGGCCCCTCCAACACATTGCCCTCGGAACTGACGAAGATCACATCGTCGGCACCCAAATTCGCCGCATATCGGAGCGCTGCCATGTTGGTTGCGTAGGACAACGTCTTCGCGCCCAGCAGCTGCCAGGGCGCCCGGGCCGAGAGATCGACGGAGAAACCTCGCTCGAGCGTCATCACCGACAGCCCCGATTCCCGGACCTGCCTGACCCGATCGGCCACCGGGCCGACCATCACGAAGGCGGTCGGCTTGTCGCCGCTCTCACGGCCGCGGGTCAGAACGAGACGAAGAGCGCCTTCCTCCTCGGTCCCCCACTCCTCGGCAGCCATCTCGATCGCCAGACGCCAGTCGTCGAGAACGGGAGCGGGCAGGCCGAGTGCCCGCGCGCTCAGAACCAGTCGACTCAGGTGTCCCTCGACCACCCGGGCGCGGCCGTCGCGTACCAACAGCGTCTCGAAGACTCCGTCGCCGCGCACCACCGCCAGGTCGTCGGCGTGCAGAAACGGTGCGTCAGCATCGAGCACCTCATGGTCGAGAGTCACCAATACGCGATCAGGCATGCCATCAACCCTAACGATCCGCCAAGCCGCTGGGGCCGCCCTGTAACCGCGATCCCGCCCACACTCCTAGACTGGTCTTGTGGTCGACAACGCTCTTGTGCCCAACAGCCCACTTCTGACTTCCCCCGGCGCGGTCACCGCACCGGACGGTTCGGCCGACATCGGTGTCGCATGGCACTACGGCGATCCCCTCGGTGAACAGCGAACCGCGCAGCGCGCAGCAGTGGTGGTCGACCGCAGTCACAGATTCGTGATCGCCATCCCCGGCGACGAACGCCTCACGTGGCTGCACACGATCTCCAGTCAGCACATCGCCGCGCTCCCCGACGGCAAGAGCGCCGAAAACCTGAGCCTGGACGTCAACGGCCGCGTCGAGCACCACTTCGTGCAGACGGACCTGGCCGGTGTCACCTGGATCGACACCGAGGCCGACCGCGGACCTGACCTTCTCTCGTTCTTGAAGAAGATGGTGTTCTGGTCCAAAGCCGAGCCTCGAGACGGCAACGAGCTTGCGGTCCTGAGCCTGATCGGTCCCGAATCCCCGGCGGTCCTCTCCTCGATCGGCGTGCAGACACCAACCGATGCCTACGACGCCCTCGCGCTGGCCGACGGCGGGTTCGTCCGCCGCATGCCGTGGCCAACCGAGGACTCGTTCGATCTGCTCGTCCCACGTGAGCAATTGTCAGCGTGGTGGACCAAGCTGACCGATGCCGGCGCCAAGCCCGCCGGAAGTTGGGCCTTCGAGGCACTGCGCGTCGAAGCGACGAGGCCTCGCCTCGGACTGGACACCGACGACCGCACGATCCCGCACGAGGTCCACTGGATCGGTGGTCCGGCCGAGCACGGCGCCGTCCACCTCGACAAGGGCTGCTACCGCGGTCAGGAAACAGTCGCCCGGGTTCACAATCTCGGCAAGCCCCCGCGCCACCTCGTCATGCTGCACCTCGACGGAAGCGCCGAAGCGGTCCCGGAACCGGGTGACCCGATCACCGCGGGTGGACGGGCCGTCGGACGCGTCGGGACCGTCGTCAATCATCACGAACTCGGCCCCATCGCACTCGCTCTGATCAAGCGCAACATCCCGGTCGACACCGAACTCATGGCCGGCCCCAGTGCCGCGTCCATCGATCCGGATTCGATCGTCGCGGACGACGCACCCCAGGCCGGACGTGAGGCTGTCAACCGATTGCGCGGCAAGTGACGGGCATCGTCGACGCGGTCTGCGTCGTCCACACCGAACGTGACAGCGGCGTCAGGCGAGTCCCACGTACCGCGATCGACAAGCGTCCCGTCGACGGCCGTGTCGCGGTAGGACGACTCGGACTCGGCGGCGACTACGTCTGCGACACCGAGTTCCACGGCGGCGCATTCCAAGCCGTCTACGCGTATCAGCGCGACGAAGCGCAGCGTTGGTCGGACGAGTTGGGCCGACCGCTCGGCCCCGGATGGTTCGGCGAGAATCTCCACATCAGCGGCATGCTTGTTACTGACGCCGTGATCGGCGAGCGCTGGCACATCACCGGAGCCGAGGCGTCGGACGTTCTCGAACTCGAAGTAACCGCTCCCCGCGTCCCGTGCGGCACGTTCGGCATCTGGGCCGCGGAAAAGGGCTGGGTCAAGAGATTCACCGAACGGACCGACGTGGGCGCTTACCTTCGCGTCAACCGGACCGGCACGATCGCCGCGGGCGACTCGGTGACCCGAGTCCACGTCCCGGAGCACGGGGTGACGGTTCGAGAGGTCTTCGCCGGAACCGACCCCGAGCGACTTCGACGGCTCCTCGCAGAACACACCGATCTTGCACCGAACGTCACCGCGCGCGTCCAGAGGTTCATCGAACAAGCAGAAGCGCAGGTGCACTCGTGAGTATCGAATTGGTGGAAGTGGTCCGCTCCGGATTCCGCGAATGCGTGCATCGCGGATCGGCCGTCATTCTCGGCGCCGACGGCGAGGTCGTGGTCGGACTCGGGGAAATTCACACACCCATCTACCCCCGCTCGGCGAACAAGCCACTGCAAGCCGTCGCAGCGCTCCGTAACGGCTTTGCACCCACCAGTCCGGAAGAGTTGGCCGTCGCGTCGTCCTCACACGCGGGCGAGGCCGATCACATCGAACTGGTCGCCGCGCTTCTCGCTCGCTACCAACTCGGTGTCGACCAGTTGCAGTGCCCCTCAGATCTGCCGGGCAACGAACTGGCCCGAGCCGAACTGATCGCAGCGGGCGAGCTTCCCAGCCCGATCTACATGACCTGCTCGGGCAAGCACTCCGCGATGCTCGCGACGTGCGTCGTGAACGACTGGCCGCTCGAGACGTACATGGAGCCGTCTCATCCCCTCCAGCTCGCGATCCAGGAGACGATCTTCGATCTCAGCGGTGAGGAGGAGCAGGAACTCGGTATCGACGGTTGTGGCCTCCCGATCGTGCCGCTCTCGCTCACGAACCTGGCTCGGGCATTCGGACGCCTGCCCTCGGCTGAGCCGGACTCCCCTGAACGAGCCGTGGCCGACGCGGTCCGCGAGAACCCCTTCCTCGTCTCGGGCACGGGCCGCAACGATCAGCGCCTGATGTCAGCCGTGCCGGGTCTGTTCTCCAAGACCGGATACGACGGCATCTACGCCGGAGCGCTTCCCGACGGTTCCGCTTTCGCCCTCAAGATCGACGACGGCCACGAGCGGGCGCTCCTGCCGTTGGCGGCAGCTCTGCTCAAGCGAATGAACACCGAGTGGACCGAGGAGCTGGCGGCTCTCGCGTCGGCTCCCGTCTTCGGCGGTGACGCCCGAGTGGGGACGATTCGCGCAATTCCGGGAAACTTCTGAGCAGTTCTCACAAAGTTCTGACGAGTTCTTTCAGCATCCTGGCAGCTCGCGGCCATAGTGAGAGCAATCAGACACGGCGGTGAGGCGTTCGTGGAAGCGGAAGCGACTTTTCCACGCTAGAGTGTGTGTCAGGAAACTTACACACTCAAACGGGGCCGCCAAATTCCCCAGGCCGCCCCGCGAAAGCGCGAGGGGGTCAGCCATGGGCCGCGGCCGGGCTAAGGCAAAGCAGACCAAGGTTGCACGCGAATTGAAATACAGCGTACCGACCACGGATTTCGACAGCCTGCAAAGAGAGCTCGCAGGTGGATCGACCAACTCGCATCGGAGCAGTGTCCGATCGGACCAGACTTCCGATAGGGAAGGGCATGCGCGAGAGGACGACTACGACGACTGGCGGCGTTGACCGCGCACTGCCACCGCGCAGACTGTGAAATGAGGAAGAGCTGATCGCTCTTCCTCATTTTTGCGTTCCATTTTCCGCCTCACGCCTGCGCTTCGATCGAAACACAGATGGAAACAAAACTGCCCCACCGGATTTCTCCGATGGGGCAGTTGTGGTCTAGAGGTGACGTTGCGGCTTAGAAGCGCGGGTGGTCTCCGGCCAGGAACGCACGCTCTGCAGCGGCGTCCGACGCCTTCTTGACGCTACCGAGCGTCCAGCAGTCGATGTGGCGTGCAGTCAGAACTGCAAGCGCACGGTCGACGTCTTCGGGAGCTACGACGGCCACCATGCCGACGCCCATGTTGAAGGTCTGCTCCATCTCGGCGCGCTCGACGCGTCCGCGCTGCGCGATCATCGCGAAGACCGGAGCGGGGCTCCAGGTTCCGCGATCGAGTTCGGCGACCAAGCCCTTGGGCATGACGCGAGCGAGGTTGTTGGCGAGGCCGCCACCGGTGACGTGGCAGAAGGTGCGCACGTCGGTCTCGGCAGCGAGCGCCAGGCAGTCCTTGGCGTAGATCTTGGTGGGCTCGAGCAGTTCTTCACCGAGCGTGCGGCCGAACTCGTCGACGTGTGCGCTCAGGTTCATCCGATCGATCTCGAGGAGGACCTTGCGGGCCAGTGAGTAACCGTTGGAGTGCAGTCCCGACGAACCCATGGCGATGACGACGTCGCCGGGGCGAACGCGGTCCGGTCCGAGCAGCTTCTCGGCCTCCACGACGCCGACGCCGGTGGCGGAGAGGTCGTAGTCACCGTCGGCCATGATGCCGGGGTGCTCGGCGGTCTCGCCACCGAGGAGAGCGCAGCCGGCCTGGATGCAGCCCTCGGCGATTCCGCTGACCAATTCCGCGACGCGCTCGGGGATGACCCGGCCGACAGCGATGTAGTCCTGGAGGAACAGCGGCTCAGCGCCACAGACGACGAGGTCGTCGACAACCATGGCGACGAGGTCGAGTCCGACCGTGTCGTGCTTGTCCATCGCCTGAGCGACAGCGAGCTTGGTTCCGACGCCGTCGGTCGATGCGGCGAGCAGCGGCTCCTTGTAGTCACCCTTGAGGGAGAACAAGCCGGCGAAACCACCGAGGCCACCCATGACCTCGGGGCGGCTGGCCTTCTTGGCCAGAGGGGCGAAGAGTTCCACCGCCCGGTCGCCTGCGGCGATATCGACTCCTGCTGCCGCGTAGGAGGCGCCTGCGGTGCGGTGACTGTCCTCGGTCATCGGGTTACTACTCCAGCCTTGTATTTCTCGCGAGCACGTATTGCTCGTGCACAGGTAAGTGGTCTTGCAATGTGAAGTGTTTGCAATCCTCGTGACGCGAGAGGGACCGTTCGACTCGAGACCCAGAGCGCGCACACAAATACCGACGATTACGCCCATACGCTACCGGACCGGCCCCCTCGGTGAGACCTCGCGTACCCCGAGACGTCAGTTCTGCAGCCGCGCGCCGATCGAGGCGTGCAGTGCGCGCAGACTGTTCTGCCCGAGTGCGACGGTCTCGGATTCGATGTGTTTGAGGAGGTGCCCGTCGTGGACGACCTTCTCGCTCGACTGGATCAGTACCGTCCCGGCTCCGGTGAAATCGAACTGGCGTTCTTCACCGGTGTTCGCGCCGAACATGCTTCCGCGAACCGCGCCCAGGAAGCTCTGCATCCAGTCGGCATCGAAGTGATGGGACGGCGACGGGCAGTCGGCCCAACCCACCAACGCCTGCGGGTCGATGCGCAGCGGCGGCTCCGCGAACATGACCGGGCCGTTGGACGACGCCAGGAACTTACCCGTCCCCAGCAGCGTCAAAAAGCCTGGGACGATGGACTGTTTGAGGTCCAGGCTCGTCTCGAAGGCGAGGAGATTGGCCGCGCGAATCGTGAGGTTGCCGTCGTCGAGGTCGTAGGAATTGATGTTGAATCCGCGGTCGCCGAGGATCAACTTGCCCTGCCCCTGAGCGAGCACCCAGTCGTCCGCGTAGAGCGGCGAAGAGAACCTGGCCGCGACGATCGCCGTCATGCTCGTGCGCCCGAGCGGCTCGAAGTTGATGTTTCCGTAGTACGCGATCATTGCGCCCTTGGACGTGAACCACGGTTGTCCGGCCATCTCGACGCAGAAGGCGTAGTCGTTGCCCGGGACGTTGTCGTTGGCGGGCAGAGTCGCCGGATTGTGAATTTCGATACCCATGCTCTTTGCCCTCTCAGAACTTCTGCTCGGACGCCTGGACCCAGACGGTGCCGGCGCCGGTCATCTTCAGCTGGATGGACTCCCCCGAGCCCTTGCCGACGGCCTCGCGCCAGCCGACGTTCGCGGAGATGTCGACGTTTATCTGACCGATGTGGCACACGTATGCCTGCGGGTCGACGACGACCTGAGGGTTGTTGGGACCGACCTGCAACGGAATCGCACCCCCGTGCGAGAGGACCGCGACGCTTCCCTGTCCGTGCAATTGCGTCGTGAACAGTCCTTGACCGGTCATGGCGCCTCGTACTGCTCCGCGCACACCGCCCTGGGACGTGAGTGCGACTATCGAGCTCTGGAGGTACCCGTCGTGTGCGAGGAGCCGGTCGGCTTCGACCGTGAGCATCGACGAACCGTCGAGGTGGATCACCTCGACGTACAAACCGGCGTGGCCGTAGAAGACTTCACCATTTCCTTCGGCCGCCATCATGCGTGCGTGTTCGCCGGACATCATGCGGCCGGCCATCCCGGCGATACCGCCCATGTTCGGCATGGCGCCCGGCCCACCGCCCATGCTGTGCGGGATGAAGCGGACGTCGCCGGTGTAGTAAAGCATCGACCCGGTGCGGGCGAGCACGTTCTGTCCCGGCGCGAGGGTCGACTTGACGACCTTGCTGTTCACCAATTCCAACGGCATGGTTCAGCGCTCCTCGGGCTGGATGTAGACGACTCCGGATCCGTCGAATCGCAGCGAGAACGCTTCACCGCTGCCACCGCCGATCGCGGAGCGCCAGGTGACGTCGGTGACGAAGCTCTGGTTGAGCTGGCCGCGGTGAGCGACGAAGGCGTCGGGATCGGCAACCAGCGGATACTGCGGGCTGACTTCGAGCGCGATGATCGGTCCACCCTTCGACAGCACGGCCACCAGACCGGTGCCGCTGACGACCGTCGTGAACAAGCCCTGTCCGGAACCTGCGCCGCGGAGACCGGCAAACTTCACGTCGGTTCGCAGTTGTCCCACCAGTGCGAGCAATTGCGAGGCTTCGACGTGCAAGGCATCGTTGTTGAGCTCGATGATCGTGATGTCCTGGGCGTCGACCGCGAAGTAGACGGTGCCTTGTCCGCTGACTTCCATCAGGGACAGCGATTCACCTGCCGCCTTCTGTTTCAGCGCGGCACGTAACCCTCCGCCACCGCCCATTCCGGCATTCTTGAAGGTGATCGCACCCTCGTACGCCACCATCGAACCGTTGATCGCTTTGATGGTGTCCCCCACCAGGTCTGCGACCAGTACCCGGTGCCCGTCCATTCTCAGTTGCGCCACGGAGGGCACTATGCCAGATGCTCACGACGTATGCCGTGTCGTCGAACGGAAAGTCGTGGAACAGAAAATCTGCCGCCCACAAGTTGTGGACGGCAGATTCTCGGCTATCGATTTTCGGTGCTTTGCAGCTTTCGGTGTTCAGGGGCGGCTGAGCGCGCTCGCGTTGTCGTTGTCGCGAGTAGCCGACGAACCTGCGGTGCTCTCGAGCATCCCCTCGAGGACGTTCTTGCCGATCGAGGTTTCCTTGGGAAGCGCGATCGGGTAGGTCCCGTCGAAGCAGGCGGCGCACAGGCGGCTGGCCGGCTGCTCGGTGGCGGCGATCATGCCTTCGGTGGAGATGTATCCGAGCGTGTCCGCTCCGATGGAACGACGCACACCGTCGAGCATTTCCTCGAACGTCGCATCCTGTCCGCCTGCGCCGTTGGCAATCAATTCGGCCGGCGAGGCGAAGTCGATGCCGTAGAAGCAGGGCCACTTGACCGGCGGCGAGGCGATACGGACGTGAATTTCGAGGGCGCCGGCTTCGCGGAGCATCCGGATGAGCGCACGCTGGGTGTTGCCGCGGACGATCGAATCGTCCACCACCACAAGGCGCTTGCCGCGGATGACTTCCTTGAGCGGGTTGAGCTTGAGCCTGATGCCGAGCTGACGGATCGTCTGCGACGGCTGGATGAAGGTACGGCCGACGTAGGCGTTCTTCATCAAACCCTGGCCGTAAGGAATGCCTGAGCCCTGTGCGTAACCGACGGCGGCGGGGGTGCCGGACTCGGGAACGGGGATGACCAGGTCACCTTCGGCGGGGTGCTCGCTGGCGAGCAGGCGGCCGATCTCGACTCGGGTCGAGTGAACCGAACGGCCACCGATGACGCTGTCGGGACGCGCGAGGTAGACGTACTCGAAGACACAGCCCTTGGGCGTCGGGTTCGCGAAACGCGAGGAGCGGACGCCGTCGGCGTCGATCGCGAGAAGCTCGCCGGGTTCGATGTCGCGGACGAACGATGCACCGACGATGTCGAGGGCTGCGGTCTCGCTGGCGACCACCCAACCGCGGTCGAGCCGGCCCAGGCAGAGCGGGCGGATGCCGTGTGGGTCACGAGCTGCGTACAGCGTGTGCTCGTCCATGAAGGTGAGGCAGAACGCACCCTCCAACGTGGGCAGCAATTCCATCGCGGCCTGCTCGATGGTGCTGTCGCCGGCAGCGTGTGCCAGGAGACCACCGATGAGGTCGGAGTCGGACGTCGCGGCATTGGGGCGCTTGTCGTTGACCAGGCCGGCTGCACGGGTGCGGCTCGCGAGTTCAGCGGTGTTGACCAGGTTGCCGTTGTGGCCGAGCGCGATTCCGGTACCGGCAGTGGTGGTACGGAAGATGGGCTGCGCGTTCTCCCACGTCGTGGAACCGGTCGTCGAATAACGGCAATGTCCGACGGCGACATGTCCTGGCATCGCTGCGAGGGTCTGCTCGTCGAATACCTGGCTGACCAGGCCGAGATCCTTGAACACCAACACCTGGGAGCCGTCGGCTACCGCAATGCCGGCAGCTTCTTGACCACGGTGCTGAAGTGCGTACAGGCCGTAATAAGTGAGCTTCGCCACATCCTCTCCCGGCGCCCAGACGCCGAATACACCGCATTCTTCGCGGGGCTCGTTCTCGTCCTCGTCGGACGGGTTCGAAGCGAGGAGATTTGGACTGTTGACCGACAGATCGGCACGAGTCACCGGGCGCTCCCTTTGTGGGCAGGGGTTGGGGGGCATCCACAGTCTACGGCCATTTTGGGACCCAGTTCCCCTGAGGGCAGCCTTGGGTCGCAGATCACCCTGAAGCGAACCGGGTGGTCTCTGTTTACTGCGCCAACCGGAGCAGTGGGAGCCAGTGCGCTATTTCTGGGGCGCGGCTACCTGACGCGTCGACTCGTCCGTCACCTGCGGCCTCGGAGAACTCCAGGAGTCCGGTGACCATCTGCAACCAGGTACGAGCGTCCGTCTCGACGACGTTGGGTGGAGTTCCGCGGGTGTGCCGCGGTCCTTCGATGCACTGCACCGCAACAAACGGCGGGACCCGCACCTCGACGCTCGATCCGGGGGCGATCTGCTCGAGAGTGCGCGCACTCATCTTCACTGCGGCGCCGAGTTCACTGCGAGACGGCTTCGGAAGATCCGGATCTCGAAGCCACGGGCCGACTGCCAGGACGGCGGCACGAAATTCGGCGGGGTCGACGGCGCGGCGGGGCGGCATCAGTTCACTCCCTGTCTGCGAGTAGCGATACGAACGGCCAGTGCGCCACCGACATTGGTGGCCAGGTGCAGCAGGGCGGGGGCAAGCACGCTGCCGCCTCTGCGATGCAGCCACTCGAACAGCACTGCGGAGGCCCCGGTGAATGCCACTGCAGCGGGAACGTTGTCGCCGGCACCGCGGGCGGGGGCGACGTGCCACAACCCGAAAGTCAGTGCGTGAACAGCCTGCGCGGTCGGTCTGTTCAGTTCGCGGTTCCAGACTGCGGACATCGCGCTACGGAACAACAGTTCCTCGGAAAGGACCGTGCCGAACGGGATGTGCAGGATGATCCATTCGAGGAAGTCTTCGCGGCCGTCGGCTCGCTCGTCGGCAGCGAGAGTCGCACGCAAGGAGGGAACAACCAAAGCGACGCTGTAGCCGGTGAGGACCGCCCCGGCCGCGGCTCCGCCGAACTGAGCACCACCACGAATTCCGGTGTGCGCCAGACCGAGTTCCTCACGGGTGTAACCACGTGCGAGTAAGACCCCGATGGCGGACAGACCCGCCGCGGTGTTGACCACGGCGCGAGCGCGGGGCGAAAGACCGAATGCCGGAAGCACGACGTTGCTCCAGGTGATCGCGGCGGCGGAAAGCCCGATCGAAGCGACTCCCCTCACTTCTCGGGACCCTCGGATTTCACGGCGACGACCAATGCCGACCGAACCCGCTCGGTTTCTGCGGCCGTCCATCCCTCGGGCTGGGCAACGCTGATCCAGGCGTCCAGAACGGAGGTTCCGTAATTGTGACCGTGACCGTCCGGAACTCCCGCGGCGTTACCGAGGTCGGCGGACACCTGCCAGAACGTCACGACCGGGAACCACTTCATCGACGGTGAGCGGTCGAATCCCGGTACTTCCTTGAGCCACTCGGGCCGGTTGAACATGAGGTCGGGCGACCACCACACCACCGGATCGGAAGGGTGCTGGACAAACAGAACCCGCGGCTGCGGCCACGTCATCCCGTCGGCCGGAATGTCTTCGGAGCGATCCGCGAACCGGACTCCGGCCAGACCGTCCGCGTACACGGGCGCCACTTCGGGAGTGCCTGGATCGCGCCTCTTCTCGATCGAACGCCACAACTGCGTCGCGTTCGGTGGACCTACCCACAGAATTCCGTCGGCGGTATCGCGCGCCGCTTGCAGGGTGTCGAAGGCGCCGGCGCCGGCCATGACGCCGAGGCTCTCGCCGTAGACCATGAACTTCGGTCTGGTGGCTTCCGGTTCCTGGAGCCATCTTTCGTGTACCCGCTCGATCAACAGGCGACCGGCAGCTTGCGCCTTCTCCTGGTCGGCGAGGAACGAGATCCAACTCGGCAGGTACGAGTACTGGCTGGCGACAAGAGCAGTGTCGCCGCCGTGTACAAGCTCGATTGCCTGTGCCGCAGTGGGATTGACCCACCCCGTACCTGTCGTCGGAATGACCACGAGAACCTTGCGCTGGAAGGCGCCGGTCCTCTCCAGTTCTTTGATGACCAGATCCATGCGTTCTTCGGGATCTTCGGCACTTTCGAGCCCGGCATAGACGCGAATCGGATCCATCGCAGGCTTACCGGTTGCCGCCTCGAGTTCCTGGGCATCGAGTCCACGCGAGACGAAGTTGCGCCCCTCGAACCCCAATGTGTCCCAGGGAGCCGCAGATTCGGGGCTACCCGATTTCATCGGATCCTGCGGTTCGACGACGCCGTCGCGAGTGGTCGAGTTCTGCAGACTGAAGATCGAGTTGGTCGCGGCGTAGATTCCACGGACGAGGACGCCGTCGACCAGCATGAAGAACAGAACAGTGACGACCAGGACGCCGACACCATTGGCGACCGACCGCGACCAGTGGAACCGCCGCATCAACTGTCGGGCAATCAGTTTCACCAGATCGTGGAGGACCCGCCAGATCGAGATGAGCAGACCACCCACGAGCAGGCTCAGTCCGAGGGTTCGGATGTAGCCCGAGGTGGTCGTACCTTCGGCGTCGGTCAGCGCCGCGATTTCGCGTTGCCACCCGGCCGCGTAGACCAGCATGATGATCGCCGCGACGATGGATGCGACCGGAACGAAGACCTTGATCGCGGATGGCACCGGCTCAGGCAGGGGCCACCACCGTCGACCGCTGAGCAGGTATCGCTCGACAGCCCAACCGATCGCGGTACCGACGCCGTAACCGATGGCCGAGTTGATGCCGCCGATAAGACCTTGGAACAGCCAATCTCGCGGTAACAGCGAAGGAGTCAACGACCAGCAGAAGAAGAACGCGGCAAACGCGATGCCGGTGAAGTCGAGTTTGAGGAGCCCCCACGCCCACTCGGTGAAGCGGTTGTCGAACTTCTCGAGAGATGCGGGAACAGCCAGCCGCAGGTGATGTTCCTGCGGCTGGCTGTCAGAAGTAGTCAGTTCTCCGGAATCGACCATCTATCACCCGAACAGTGCGGGCAGCGTTCCCTCGAAGGCCTCACGGAGCTTGGCCATCGTGACGGAGAAGTGTCCCTGGACCTCGACGGAGTCGCTGCCCTCGTCGACGACCCCGATACGCGTCCACGGCAAGCCGCGAGCGGTGCACATACCGGTGAAGCGGGTCTCCTCGGTGCGCGGCACTGCCACGAGGACCCGTCCGGACGATTCCGAGAACAGGGTCACGAACGGATCGGCACCCTCGGGAATCAGGATGCGGCAACCGGTTTCGCCGGCCAGCGCAGCTTCGACCACAGCCTGGGCCAGTCCACCCTCGGAGAGGTCGTGAGCTGCGGTGACCAGTCCGTCACGCGAAGAAGCGAGCAGGATGTCCGCAAGCAGCTGCTCACGAGCGAGGTCGACCTTCGGCGGCACGCCACCGAGATGACCGTGCTCGACCTGCGACCAGATGGAACCGTCGAACTCGTCGTGGGTATCGCCGAGCAGGATCAGCGTCTCGCCGGGCTCGAGTCCGAGGCCCGTCGGGATACGGCGGTGAACGTCGTCGATCACACCGAGGACGGCAACCACCGGCGTCGGCAGGATCGGCGTGGTTCCGGTCTGGTTGTAGAAGCTGACGTTGCCGCCGGTGACGGGGATGCCGAGGGTGGCGCAACCGTCGGCGAGGCCGCGAACAGCCTGCTGGAACTGCCACATGACACCCGGGTCCTCGGGCGAACCGAAGTTGAGGCAGTTGGAGACGGCCTTGGGCGTTGCGCCCGTGACTGCCACGTTGCGGAAAGCCTCGGCCAATGCGAGCTGCGCACCGGTGTACGGGTCGAGCGCGGTGTACCGGCCCGAAGCGTCGGTGGACAGTGCGATTCCGCGTCCGGTCTTCTCGTCGATGCGGATGACGCCACCGTCGGCGTTCTCGGCCAGGACGGTGTTGCCGCGGACGTAGCGGTCGTACTGCTCGGTGATCCACTTGCGGCTGCACAGGGCAGGCGAGGCGATCATCTTCAGCAGGGTCGCTTCGAGCTCGGCGTCGGTTTCGGGACGCTTCAGTCCGGCGGTCGTGTTCGCGATCAACGCGTCCTGGCTTGCCGGACGCTCGACGGGACGGTGGTAGACCGGGCCTTCGTGAGCGACGGTGCGCGGGGGAACGTCGACGACGGTCTCGCCGTGCCAGGAGATGGTGAGGTGCTCACCGTCGGTGACCTCGCCGATGTCGGTGGCCAGGACGTCCCACTTCTTGCAGACCTCCATGAACGCATCGACGTTCTCGGGCGTGACCACGGCGCACATGCGCTCCTGTGATTCGCTCGAGAGCACCTCGGCCGGGGTCATGCCGGTGGCGCGCATCGGAACCTTCTCGAGGTTGATGTGCATGCCGCCGTCACCGGCTGCAGCCAACTCGGAGGTGGCGCAGGACAGCCCGGCGCCGCCGAGGTCCTGGATGCCGACAACGAGGCCGGCCTTGTAGAGGTCGAGACAGCACTCGATGAGCACCTTCTCGGTGAAGGGGTCGCCAACCTGAACCGCAGGGAGCTTCTTACGTCCGCCGGTGTCTCCACCCTCGTCGTCGAAGGTTGCCGACGCGAGGACCGAGACGCCGCCGATGCCGTCGAGACCGGTGCGTGCGCCGAACAGGATGATCTTGTTGCCTGCACCCGAAGCGAAGGCCAGATGCAGATCCTCGACGCGCATGACGCCGGCAGCGAGGGCGTTGACCAGCGGGTTACCGGCATAGGACTCGTCGAAGACCGTCTCGCCGCCGATGTTCGGCAGGCCGAGAGAGTTTCCGTATCCACCGACACCACGCACGACACCGTCGACGACGCGACGGGTATCGGGGGCGTCAGCAGCACCGAACCGAAGCTGATCCATGACGGCGATCGGACGAGCACCCATGGCCATGATGTCGCGGACGATGCCACCGACGCCGGTTGCCGCACCCTGGTAGGGCTCGACGTACGACGGGTGGTTGTGGCTCTCGACCTTGAACGTGACTGCCCAGCCGTCGCCGATGTCGACAACGCCGGCGTTCTCACCGATACCGGCCAGCATGTTGGCGCGCATCTCGTCGGTGGTGGTCTTGCCGAAGTATCCGAGGTGGACCTTCGAGGACTTGTACGAGCAGTGCTCGCTCCACATCACCGAGTACATCGCCAGTTCGGCGTCCGTGGGACGGCGGCCCAGGATCTCCTTGATGCGTGCGTATTCGTCGTCCTTGAGACCGAGCTCCTTGAACGGCTGAGCGGCATCGGGATCAGCCGATGCGTGCGTGACGGTATCGACCTGGTGAGCAGACACTGGAGAGTGGTCCCTTCCCTACGGGAGTCAAGAGGCAAGCCGGCGCGGAGCGGGACACCACGAATGTGCCCAACGAAAGAACGTGCCGGGGGACAGTCTATCGGTGTGGGCCGACGACTTCCGCAGACGGCAGCACCCGCGACACGGCCGGGCCTGCGAAGTATCGCCGGTCACACCCGCCCCGGTTTGGGTAATCCGGTCGGTTTTCTTAAGGTCAGGCCGGTTCATTGTTTTCCTCGAAAGGTCTCGCATGCCCCAGGATGTTCGTCAGTCCGACCTCACGGCACAGTCCCAGTCGGTGACCACTCCCCTCACTCCGGCTGCAATTTTCCTGGTCGCGACCGTGAATCCGGGTGGCGAGAACACCACACGAGGACTGCTCGCCGATGTCGCGGGACTGCAACGGGCCGTGGGGCTGCGTGTCCCCGGATCAGGTCTGGACGTCGTGACGAGCATCGGTTCCCTGGCTTGGGATCGACTGTTCGCCGGTCCGCGCCCTGCGCTGCTGCACCCGTTCACCGCTTTGCAGGGTGATGTTCACTCGGCGCCGTCGACTCCCGGCGATCTGCTCTTCCACATCCGCGCGATGAGCATGGACGCGTGTTTCGAGGTGGCTCGGCAGATCACGAAGCGACTGCACGGCGCGGCCACGGTGGTCGACGAGGTTCACGGCTTCCAGTACTTCGAGAACCGCGACCTCATCGGCTTCGTCGACGGCACCGAGAATCCGGTGGGCCGCGACGCCGTCGCCGCGGTGACGGTCGGCGACGAGGATCCCGAGTTCGCCGGCGGCAGCTACGTCCACATCCAGCGCTACATCCACAAGATGCGGGACTGGGAAGCAATCACCGTCGACGAGCAGGAGCGTGTCATCGGACGCAGCAAGCTCGAGGACATCGAGATGACGTCCGACGTGAAGCCGGCCAACTCGCACGTCGCCCTCAACGCGATCAAGGACGAGAACGGCAAGGCTCTCGAGATCCTGCGCGCCAACATGCCGTACGGGCGCCTCGGTGACGACGAGATCGGCACGATTTTCATCGGCTACTGCCGCACGCCGGCGATCACGGAACGGATGCTCGAGAACATGTTTCTCGGCAACCCTCGCGGCAACTACGACCGACTGCTCGACTTCTCGACGGCCGTGACGGGCTCGATGTTCTTCACACCGAGCGCCGACTTCTTCGAGGATCTACCGGCTGCACCCACTGGGCTCCCTGCTCTCTGACTCCCAGCTCTTAACTTCGCGGCGTGAGGAAGGCACCGAGCGCGTCGGCATACATGCGGACGTCTGCCGCGCCCATCAGCTCGCGGGCCGAGTGCATCGCGAGTTGAGGCGCGCCGACGTCGACGGTGGACAGCCCGGTGCGCGATGCCGTGATGGGTCCGATGGTTGAGCCGCACGGCAGATCGGCGCGGTGGACGTAGCGCTGCATCGGCACCCCCGCCTGGTCGCAGGCAAGCGCGAATTCGCCTGCACCGGCAGCATCGGTGGCGTATCGCAGGTTCTGGTTGACCTTGAGTACCGGCCCACCGTTGATCTCGATCCGATGGGCGGGCTCGTGGCGGTCCGGGTAGTTGGGGTGCGTCGCGTGCGCCATGTCGCCAGACGCGCACACCGAGCCTGCCATCGCCTGCAGGAATTCTTCGCGGCCACCACCGCGCCCCAACACGATCCGCTCGAGAACGGTGTTCAGCAAGTCCGAGAAAGCTCCGCGATCGGACATGCTGCCGACCTCTTCGTGATCGAAGAGCGCAAGCACCGGAATCTGCTCTCCCGGCGAATCGGTTGCGGCCAGAAGCGCTTGTGTCCCTGCATAACACGTGCCTTGATTGTCGAGCCGAGGGGCGCTGACCAATTCCTTGTCCACCCCCACCACTGTGCTGGGTGCAAGGTCGTGTGTCATCAATTCCCAGCCGAGAACCGACGACGCGGCCACGTCCGCACGCTCGGCGACAAAACCGATGAACGACTTGGGTTTCGAACCCACTCCCCAGATTCCGTTGACATGCCGCTGCGGATCCAGCGTCACGCCCTTGCGATCTTCGGACAGGTGGATAGCCAGCTGCGGAACACGAAGAATCGGGTCGTCGATGCGAACCAGCTTCTGCTCCACAGTGTTTCCCACCCGAACACTCACTCGGCCGGAGATACCGAGATCGCGGTCGAGCCAGGAGTTCAGCCACGCACCGCCGTACGGTTCGAGACCCACCATCTGCCACCCCGCCGAAGTGAGGTCTGGGTGCTGTTTGACCCGCAGATTCGGGCTGTCGGTGTGGCCTCCGACGATCCGGAACGGAGCGGTGTTTCCCACTGTTTTTCCCAGGCCCTCGGTGCTCCAGGCGATCAGCGAACCACCGCGCACGAGAAAGTACCGTCCGGGCTCGGCGGGCCACGACTGCGTTTCGTGGACTTCGACGAACCCGCCGGCCGTCAGCTCGGTCGCCACCGTCGCGCACACATGGAACGGCGACGGTGACGAATCGACGAAGCTGCACAGGCCGTCTGCGTCGGCCCCGGTCAGAGAAGCCGCCCCGGTCCGAGAAGTCTGAGAAGTCATGCCCCTCATCATGCCCGAATCACTGTCTCCGAAATCAGTGGGCGCGAATCAGGTGGGCACAGGACCGGTCGGCTCAGGCATGCGGACCGGACACGCAGAACTGATTCCCGTCAGGATCGAGGAGCGTCACCCAGCGGAAACCGTCCATGTTCTCGCGGTGGTGCTCAGTTGCCCCGGCCTCGACGAGGCGCTCCACCTCGGCGTCGAGATCCGGACTCCCCAGATCGAGATGGATGCGGTTCTTCCCGGCGGTGGGGTCCGGGACCTTCTGGAAAGCGAAGTTGGTGGCGCTGTCAGGGACCGAGACGATGTAGAACCAACCGTCGTTTTCCTCGACGATGTATCCGCCCAATTGCGCTGCCCACCACGTTGCGAGGGGACCGGGATCGAAACTGTCGAAGGTGATCATGCCGAGTGTGAGAGTCATGCGCACACGCTAATGGAAGCCACCGACAAAGACTCTCGATCTCGGGCTGAGATGAGACGATCTTCGAATGCGATTCACGACGCTTCGCGACCGCGTTGCAGAACCACTCTTCGCAGTCTTCATCGCGACCGGATTGCTCCTGAGCGTCCTCGGAGTGCTCGCCTGGAGATTCGCCACGCCGTCCACGCGAACAGAACATGTCGGAATCCAACCCCCTCCACCGCCGCCGATGGAGGACGGCAAGACCGGATACATGTGGGTGATCGAGGGATACAGCTACTCCGACGCACCACATTGGTTCCCCGCAACTACGTGGTTCCTGATAGTCGGAACCGCTGTCGCCTTTGCCGTCTCGGCGACACTGAATGCGACGGGATGGCGGCTGGCCCGTGACGCAAGCGGTAGAGAATTTACTCTTCCGCTTGCACTTTCAGCTTTCGGCACAGCCTACGGACTCACGGTCGCCGTCGTCGGACGAATCTGGCCGCCCACCTTCTATTCGGTGGTCCTTCCCGAACCTCGTGACCCGCAAAACCCCTACCCCGAATCGGCGATCATCCACTTCGACCTCGAACCGAACCTGATCACGTTCACTGCCACGGGTCTTGCTGTCGGTCTTGTCGCCGCCACTCTGCTTCACGTCCGGAACTACTCGCTCACACGAACGAACTAGCGGGCGAGGAGATCACTCGACCGCTTCGAGTTCCGCGACACTCCCGTCCGAGATCACCCGGACGTGGCGGGTGATCTTCTCGATCGGCCAGTCCCACCATGCAATTCGCACCAGCTTCTCGATGTCTTCAGCACTGAAGCGGCGCTTGATCTCCGTGGCCGGGTTGCCGCCGACGATGGCGTAGTCCAAGACGTCGCGCGTGACGACTGCGCCAGTGGACACTATCGCCCCATGCCCGATCCGGACGCCGGGCATGACTGTCACGTTCCCGCCGAACCACACGTCGTTCCCGACGACGGTGTCACCTCGAGACGGCAGATCCTGCACCAGGTCCATGTGTCTGGTCCAATCACCGCCCATGATCGGGAACGGGTAGGTGGAGACACCGTTCATACGATGGTTCGCGCCGTTCATGATGAAGGTGACACCAGTGGCGAGGGCGCAGAACTTGCCGATCACCAGTTTGTCGGGACCGTAGTGATGCAACACGTTTCGAGTCTCGAACTCTTCGGCGAACTCCGGATCGTCGTAGTAGGTGTACTCCCCTACCTCGATCAACGGGTTGTCGATCAACGGCTTCAGCAACACCACTCGTGGTTGCCCGGCCATCGGATGAACATTTGTGGGGTCCGGCGCAGTCTGATCCTGCGCAGTGGGATCCGACGCGGTGGGATCCGACGCGGTGGGATCCGACGCGGTGGGATCTGACGCATTCATTACCGACTCCGATCCGTCGGCGCGGTGTCGCCGACCGCAGCAAGACTATCTGGTTCCTGCTGCGGTCGGACGCCACGCGGCGACGTCCCGGGTTTCAGCCCAGAAGCCCCTTGGCGATATGGGTGACCTGAATTTCGTTGCTGCCCGCATAGATCATGAGCGACTTGGCATCACGCGCCAACTGCTCCACTCGGTACTCGGCCATGTAACCATTTCCTCCGAACAGTTGCACGGCTTCCATCGCGACCTCGGTCGCTGCGCGCGAGGAGTACAGCTTCATCGCCGATGCCTCCGCCAGGCTCACCTTGTCTCCGGCCGCGGTACGTTCGATCGCGTTGAAGACCATGTTCTGCACGTTGATTCGAGCGACCTCCATCTCGGCCAGCTTGAGCTGGATGAGCTGGAACTGCCCGATCTCACGTCCCCACAGTTTGCGGGACTTCGCGTATTCGATACTCAGGCGGTGGCATTCGTTGATGATGCCGAGAGACAGGGACGCGATGCCGATGCGCTCGGCGGCAAAACTCTCCTTGGCGCTGGACTTTCCGTCCGACTTTCCGCTGTCCTCGGTCTCGCCGAGCAGACGATCCTTGGTGATGCGGACGTTGTCGAAGAACAATTCACCGGTGGGTGAGGAGTTCATTCCCATCTTCTTGAACGGCGGGCTCTGCGTGAGCCCCTCCATGCCCTTGTCGAGAATGAAGGCGAGCACCTTGCGGTCACGACGATCAACCGACGCGTCGCCCTCGTCGAGCTTTGCGTAGACGATCATCACGTCGGCATACGGACCGTTGGTGATGAAGGTCTTGTTGCCGTTGAGAATGTAGTCGTCGCCGTCGCGGCGTACGTAGGACTTCATGCCGCCGAAGGCATCCGAGCCGGAGTCCGGTTCGGTGATCGCCCAGGCGCCGACGGTTTCGAATGTCACCAGGCCGGGGAGCCAGCGTTCCTTCTGCGCGAGTGTGCCGCGACTGCGGATCGTTCCAGCGGCCAATCCGAGGCTCACGCCCAACGACGCGACGAGGCCGAGACTGACTCCGGCCAACTCGCTGTTGAGCACGACGCCCATGCTGCCTGCGCCGCTGAAGGCGCTCGACTTCTCACCGTCACCGGAGGGCGCATCGCCGCGCTCGCGTGCCAACGACTTCTCGAGGCCCTCGCGTGCCATGTCGGCCAGACCGAAGGTCGAGTACAGCTTGCGAATGATGTCGAACGGCGGCAGCGCACCACTTTCGAGCTCGTCGACGTGAGGTCGCACCTCTTTGTCGATAAAGCCGCGCAAGGCGTCGCGGAACATCAGGTCGGTGTCGGACCATTCGTACATGTGCCTGAACTCCAGTCGGTGAACGATCGAGAGACTGCCGAACGGCAGCCACACACCGAATATAGAACACGTTCCAAAACCGGAACAGGATTCAGCTGATCAGTCCCATCCGCTGTGAGATCCACGCCAACTCCTGCTCGACGCCGGCCGACCACACCGAAAAGCTGTGACCACCGGGAAGCTCGAGATACCTGGCGTCCATTCCGGCCGCTTTGGCCGCTTCGTACACCTTTTGCTGACCGGGCTTGAACTCGTTGTCATCTGTTCCGACGACGAACACTCCGCCCGAGTTCGGGAACTTCCGGGTCGCCAGCAGGTCCATCGGATTCACCTTCACGAATGCCGCTTCGTCACCCCCGAATATCTCGTCGACGGTTCGCTGTCGGTCACCGAGTGAGGGCTCCACCTGACCGGAAAGATCGAGGAAGGTCGGATACACGTCGGGGTAGTTGGTGGCCATCTGCAGTGAGCAGGTACCGCCGTAAGAGAGCCCGCCGATGGCCCACGCCCTCGGGTTCGTGTCGATCTGGAACGCATTCGCCACCGCAGCGGGCAAGTCCTTTGCCAGATACGTGCCGACCTTGCCCTGCGACGAGTCGGTGCACAGCGGATTGGCCATCTGCGATCCTGTTCCGTCGGCGATGACTACGACCGGAGCCAAACCCTCGTGATCCCGGGCGAAAGCATCCATTGTCGCGGTGAGCTTTCCGCCCTGAAGCCAGTCCTCGGGCTTGCCCGGCTGACCTGCCATGAGCACGAGCACGGGAAGTAGCGGACGCGGATTGGTGAAGTACGACGGCGGCAGATACACCTGGGCATCGCGTGCGGAGAATCCCGAAATCGTTCCGGGGACAGGCAAAGTCGTGACTCGTCCGCGAATCGGCATGCCTTCCGGCGCTTTCCACACAGTGTCCGTAGGATCGCCGGTGACGACAGGATCCGTCGGACCCGGAACTTCGCTGAGTGAAATGCGGTCGAAATCGTCGTGTCCGAACGCAATTCCCACAGTCGGGTAGGCCGCGAAGACCAGATTGATCTGCGTCGCGGCGGTAACGATGACCAGAACGGTCGCAACGACGGACAACACCGCCTTCGCGATCGTTCCGCCCGCCTTGATTCGCGGCCCGAGAAGTAGCAGCGCGTAGATACCGAGACCGATCCACACGTAGATCGACATCTCGATGGGGTCAGGAAACGGCACGATCACCTTTTCGACGGTGATCCACACGGCGATCATGATCACCAGTGCGATCAGCCCCGCGATCGGCACCGCTCTGCGGTAGTACCAGCGCACACTCGAACCGAGCAGCCACACACCACCCAGGACCCCAAGGACAGTCAGGATCACCGGCAGCGGTCCCGAGATCAAACTGATTCGGTAGAGCCAGTCCACGTCAAGCCTCTCGCGCGTAGAAATGTCGCACGCACGAGGCTAGACGACGACGCTAGTACTCTGTATCAGGTGACATTCATCAAGGTCTGTGGCCTGCGCGACGTTGACACGGTCGACCTCACGGTGGGCCTGGGCGTCGATGCCGTCGGTTTCGTCTTCGCCGAGAGCGTCCGCAAAGTCGACCCCGCGCTCGCCGTCGAACTGATGGCCCGAATTCCCGATCACATCCGGGCAATCGGAGTCTTTCTCGGCAACCCGATCGATCAGATTCTCGAGATCGCCCAGATCACCGGGCTACGTACCGTACAGGTTCACGATCTTGTCGACGCTGAGCAAGTGCAGCGACTGCACGACGCCGGACTCACCGTCATCCGCGCTGTCGTCTCCAGCAAGGTCCGCGACGGCTACAACCTCGACCTCGGTGAGGATGAACTCTTGATCGACGGCGCCGACGCCGGATCCGGGGTGCCGTGGAACTGGGCCCAACAGCAATCGCGTCCCCACGGCCAGTGGATCCTGGCAGGCGGCCTGTCCCCGGACAACGTGCGCGACGCACTGGACGCCACCGGCGCCTGGGGCGTCGACGTCTCCAGCGGCGTCGAATCGTCTCGCGGCATCAAGGACCACGCTTTGATCGAGAAGTTCGTCAGCGCTGTCAGGCAGGCCGATCACTCGAAGTAGGACGCGTAGTCAGCGAACGCGATCTGGCCGGTGGGGCTCGCCTTCACCGCGTCGGCAACGGCCGACGGAATGGGAGCCCAGTGTGCAGGCATCGCCGCTGCCAGTGACGGCTTCAAGATGTAGAGCAATGCGAAGTTCACTATCCAGAGCGGCGGCGCCATCGACATGCCGACCTCCGAACTCACATCGCCTTTGGTGTTGGTCACCAGCTGCGCCTGTCCCGAGATCTGTTGCGCTGCAAATCCGTAGACCGCTTGCACCGTGTATGCCGACTGATAGAGCGCAATCAGAGTGTGCGTCGCACCGTTGTTGCGTAACCAGGTGCCCACGAAACCACCAGGGGCGATCAGCGTATTCACCTGTCGCGTCGGCGCATCCGCGTTGGCCGGACTCTCCAGCAATCCGTCGGGATTCACATACAACCCGTAACTGGCCAGAACCGACGACGTAGTGCCCGAATAGAGGGGCCGCCCGTTCGTATTGGTGAGAATCCGAGCGCATTCGTCGATCACCTCGGCATCCTCGCGATTGCCGCCGATCCCACCGCCGGTGATGAAATCGCGATACTGCTCCTCGGTCAAAGCGTCGGAACTGTCGAGTCCGATCTGCGCGGCAATCTCGTCCGCCACCTGCTGCCCCAGCGGCTGGTTGAGCTGATCCGGACTGGTCATCTGTGTGGGAGCGACGCTCTCGTAGCCCGGCGCCCCGGCGAAGGGGATCACGAACCCGGTATCGACCGTCTCTGCGACCGGTTGAGCGCCGGCCATCCGAGTGGTGCCAAACGAAAGTACGCACACCCCAACCAAAGCCAGCACCGTGAGGGTCCCCCGAGGCAACTGTGCCCCGCGTCGACAGCCGTGACCTGAGAAATCCCTGCCTGCAATCCCCTTGCCGCGCATAGGTCAACCTCCCGGGACACAGTCGGGTGAATCAACTCGAGCTTGTCTCTCAGTCAAACGCTGTGACCAGCGCCGTGTCAAGACACGTGCCAGGTCGAGGGGCCGACGGCACACGCTCGCCCGATACAGTGGTCCTTCCAACGGTCCTTCCAACGGTCCTTCCAACTGAAGTGACCCCACCCGCGGTTGACCGCTCGAGCTGTGCGCGTCAGGTGCAGGAAGTCCCGCGACAGCTACAGAAAGTCTCTGGAGGCGAGCAGTGTCTGACAAGCGCGGGACCGTGTTGATCACCGGCGTCGGCCGGAGCAAGTCGATCGGAGCGAGCCTCGCAGTGGGTCTCGCCGAAGATGGTTGGGATCTGACGATCGGCTACTGGGCACCTTATGACGAACGCGTCGGGTTCGTTCGCGGAGCGCACGATCCACAGGACATTGCCGAGAAGTGTCGCGCACTCGGGAGCCGTGTCGACCTGGTTCCCGGAGATCTGGCCTCGCCGGACGTGGCCGGTCAGCTCGTTGACGCTGCCGCATCGCGAAATGACCTTCGTGGACTGGTGCTCTCGCATTGCGAAAGCGTCGACAGCTCGATCCTCGATACGACCATCGAGAGCTGGGAACGGCATTTCGCCGTCAATGCCCGCGCCTCCTGGCTTCTGATCAAAGCGTTCGCCGAACACCTTCCGGAGCAGCGCGACGTCGGTCAGGTGACCGGGCGGATCATCGCACTCACCAGCGACCATGCGGCCCATAATCTTCCGTACGGCGCCAGCAAGGGCGCTCTCGACCGCATCGTCATCGCCGCCGCAGTCGAACTGGGATCACGCGGCGTAAGGGCAAACGTCATCAACCCAGGACCGATCGACACAGGATGGATGACACCGGAGATCAAGCAGGCCACAACCCTCCACACCCCTGCCGGCCGGCTGGGTACACCCGGCGACACTGCAGACCTCGTCCGATTTCTGATGTCCGACGCCGGAGGCTGGATAACAGGACAACTTCTTCACTCCAACGGCGGATTCAGCACGAGTTGAGCAGGCAGACCCGGCCCGCGCCGGAATCAGGTCAGGCCTTGTAGTTCGGTAGTGTCTGTCCGAGCCTGCGGCCCATCTCGGCAGCCAATGCGGCGAGCCCGCTGGCCGGACGCACCATGACCTCGAAATCGACGATCTTGCCGTCCTCGTCGAATTCGACCATGTCGATCCCCTTGAGGCTCTTGTCTCCGATGTTCGCGCTGAATTCGAGCACGACCTGCCGCCCGTTGGCTCCGGCGAACTTTCGGTGGTACTCGAAGTTCTCGAACACCTGGATCACCGTATTGAGAATGAGCACAACGGCGTCCGCGGACTGGTACGGCTTGAATCCCGTGGGCGATCGGAACTGCGCGTCGGGCGCGACGATAGTAGGCAGCGCCGACAGATCACCGGTGTCGATCATGTTGTGCCACAACTTCAGTGCAGCTTCGACTTTCGGTTCGAGCGTCAATTCCGTGCTCATGCTTCTACCCTTTCCTCAATGTTACCTACCGCTTGATTTACCGGCACTCGCCTTGCAACGGACCACGCACTCAACACAGTTCGCACCCCGGTCACGAGTTGCAACGGCTGATCGATCATGACGTGATGGCCGGCTTCCGGTATCTCCGCCACGATGGCCTCCGGTCCGAACAATCCGCGCATGTGCTCCATGAGTCGATCGGACACGATACCGTTCTCGGCTCGGAAATAGGCTACGCGGCAACGTGGTTCGCTGTCGAGTACATCTTCGGCACCCACTCGGAGAAAGAAGTTCGGATCGAACTTCCACGACCAACCGCCCTCGACTTCCTCCATCGACGTAGCTGCCACATGGTCACGCACCGCCGGCAGTCCCGAATCCTGCGGCGGAACGAAGCGGAATCGACCCATCGCGTCTTCCCTGGTGGGATAAACCTTCTTGGGGCCGAATGCATTCTGGCGTCGAGCCGCCTCCTCTTCGGGCGTACGCGCCTTGAGCGGAGAATCGATGATGACAACCCCGTCCAACAGTTCGCCGTGCAGATGCGAGGCCACGAAAGAAACAATCCCACCCATACTGTGCCCCACCAGAATCGGCTTGCCGTCGATTCCCCCGGCCTCGGCCGCCGCCAGCACCTCGCGAGCCCACTGGGACATCGCATAGGCGTCGCGAGTGTCACTGTCGCCGTGTCCAGTCAAGTCGAGAGCGACAACGCGGCGCCCCTCGGCGAACTGCGGTGCGATGTGATCCCACCAGCGACTGTGGGCTGCGCCGCCGTGAATCAACACGATCCCCGGCCCCGCCGACCCCCACGCCCGAAAGTGCACTGAAGCGCCCTCGACCTCCACCGACCCCGACTCGACCGGCGCTTCCAGCGCCCGAGTGAACCAACCAGGCGCGTCTTCGACCACATTGCTCATCGATCGAACATACATAGTCGTCAATCGGTTCATCCAACTCTTCCCAGTTCGTGATCCATCACCTATATTGAATCCGGCCTCAAGTTCAATTCGTTTCGCCGAAGGGGAGAGATGACCAACCGCCAAGTACGCCTCGCCGCCCGCCCGACAGGACTTCCCGACGCTTCCACCTGGGAATACGTCGATGCCGAGATCCCGTCCGCCGGACCGGGCGAGTTTGTCGTCAAGGTCGAATATCTCTCCCTGGACCCCGCGATGCGCGGTTGGCTCAACGACGTCAAGTCGTACGTTCCGCCGGTCAAGCTCGGTTCCGTCATGCGCGCCCACGGCGTCGGACGCATCACCGAATCACAGCACCCCGATTACCAGGTCGGGGACATCGTGGCCGGATCGTTCGGCGCTTCCGAGTACGGAGTGTCCGACGGCACAGATGTCACTCGGGTCGACGAATCCATCGCTCCCCTGCCGACGTGGCTCGGAGCTCTCGGATTCCCCGGCGTCACTGCATATTTCGGATTGCTCGACGTCGGAAAGCTGAAAGACGGTGACACCGTAGTCGTGTCCGGCGCCGCGGGTGCGGTCGGCAGTCTCGTCGGCCAGATCGCAAAGATCCACGGGTGCAAGGTCATCGGTATCGCCGGCGGTCCGGAAAAGTGCGCGTGGCTCACCGAGGACCTCGGCTTCGACGTCGCCATCGACTACAAGAACGAATCCGTCTACAAGGCGCTCAAGTCCAATGCTCCTGACGGTATCGACGTGTACTTCGACAACGTCGGCGGAGAAATTCTCGACGCCGCTCTCTCCCGTCTGCGTCTCGGCGCTCGGGTGGTCATCTGCGGCGCCATCGCGGGCTACAACGCCACCGAACCTCAGCCAGGGCCCGCGCACTACCTGTCACTTCTCGTCAACCGCGCCACGATGGCCGGCTTCGTGGTCTTCGACTACCTCGATCGCTACGCAGAAGCACAAGAGCAGATCGGAAAGTGGATCAAGAGTGGCGAATTGACTGCTCGCGAGCACGTCGTCGACGGCGGTATCGACGCGTTCGGTGACAGCCTCAATCTTCTCTTCGCCGGCGCGAACACCGGAAAGCTGGTCCTGAAGGTCAGCTGAGTCAGCCACACACGCAGATCGGCCACCGGTATTCCGGTGGCCGATTCGCTTGGGTCAACTGACTCCGGACGGAGTGGGAACGCTGTCCTCACCCAACCGCGGCGGGGCGGACCGATAGGTTGCCGGCGTGCCGCTCATCCGAATCGGATTGGCTACCTGCCGAGTCGGTGCCTCTCGACGCGGATCGTCGATGGATACCACCGGATCGAGATTCAGCCGTTCTGCCAGCGCTATCGCGTCGGCGATGTCGTTGAGAGGCCCACACGGGACACCGCGCTCGGTCAGTGCCTCGAACCACGAGTCTGCAGTGCCCTTGGCCAACGCAGCAGTGACAGCGTCGAACAGTTCTTCTCGATGCGCAACCCGGTCGCTGTTGGACGCGAAACGCGCATCAGCGGCAAGTTCGGAAACTCCGAGAACCGCTGTCAACGAACCGAATTGCCGATCGTTACCGACAGCGAGGACCAGCGGACGGTCCGCGGTGTCGAACACCTCGTATGGTGCGATGCTCGGATGCCGGTTGCCCATTGCCTGGGGCACCACACCCGCGGCCACGTAGCCGGACGACTGGTTGGCAAGTGCGGACAGCAACGAGGACAACAGGTTGACCTCGACGTGCTGCCCTTCGCCCGTTCGATCGCGGTGGCGCAGCGCTGCAAGGATTCCCACGCTGGCATGCAAGCCGGTGATGACGTCGACCACTGCGACTCCGACCTTGGTCGGAGTCTTGGAATCGGGTCCGGTGATACTCATCAATCCGCCGACCGCCTGAATCAACAGGTCGTAACCCGGCAGAGAATTATTGCCACCGAAGCCGCTGATCGAGCAGTACACCGCACGCGGATTCATTTCTCGGACAGCGTCGTAGCCCAGACCCAGACGGTCCATCGTTCCCGGCAGGAAGTTCTGCACCACGACGTCCGCACTGCGAACCAGCTCGCGTGCACTCTCCAGATCCTCGCGCTCACGCAGGTCCAGAGTGACCGACTTCTTGTTGCGGTTCACCGACAGGAAGTAGCTCGACTCGTCCCCCACCCACGGCGGGCCCCAGCTGCGAGTGTCGTCGCCGACCCCCGGCCGCTCGATCTTGACGACCTCGGCACCGAGGTCGGCGAGAATCATCGTGGCGTACGGGCCGGCGAGGACGCGGCCGAAATCAGCGATCACCAGCCCGTCGAGCGCTCCGACAGCGTCTACCGTCACCGGAACGCTTCTTCACCGGTGAGAGCGCGACCGATCACGAGCTGGTGAACCTCGGAGGTGCCCTCGTAGGTGAGAACGGATTCGAGGTTGTTGGCGTGCCGAATCACGGGGTACTCGAGCGTGATGCCGTTGGCGCCCAGAATGGTTCGGCATTCACGGGCGATCTTGATGGCCTCGCGGACATTGTTGAGCTTGCCGGTGCTGACCTGCTCGGGGCGAACCGTCCCGGCGTCCTTGAGGCGTCCGAGGTGGATGGCGAGCAGCTGCCCCTTGCCCAATTCGACTGCCATGTCGGCGATCTTGGCCTGGGTGATCTGATACGCGGCGAGCGACTTGTCGAAGACCTTGCGATCACGTGCATACGAGATCGCGGTCTCGAGGCAGTCACGTGCTGCACCCATTGCCCCGAAAATGATGCCGAAGCGCGCCTCGTTGAGGCAGCCGAGCGGGCCGGACAGTCCGCGAGCCTTGGGCAGCATCGCCGAGGCAGGAAGACGCACGTCTTCGAGCACCAGCTCCGAGGTGACCGACGCCCGGAGCGACATCTTGTTCTTGATCTCGGGGGCGGAGAAGCCCGGAGTGTCGGTGGGAACGACAAATCCGCGTACGCCGTCGTCTGTTCGCGCCCAGACCACGGCGACGTCCGCGATGGACCCGTTGGTGATCCACATCTTGGTGCCGTTGAGGACCCAGTCGTCGCCGTCGCGCTTGGCGTTGGTTCGCATGCCGCCGGGGTTGGATCCGAAATCGGGTTCAGTGAGACCGAAGCAACCGATGGCTTCACCGGCCGCCATCCGCGGGAGCCATTCTTCCTTCTGCTCTTCACTTCCGTTGTGGTGGATCGCGAACATGGCGAGCGAACCCTGGACCGAGACGAGGCTGCGAATGCCCGAATCGACAGCTTCCAGTTCCTGGCAGGCCAACCCGTACGCCGTGGCGCTCATCCCGGCACAGCCGTAGCCCTCGAGGTGCATGCCCAGTACGCCGAGCGCGCCCAGTTCCTTGGCCAGCTCACGAGCCGGCAGTGCTGCCGCTTCGAACCATTCGCCTACGTGCGGGCGAATGCGATCGTCGACCATCTTGCGGACCGTGTCGCGGATCGCGATCTCTTCGGCGTCCAGCAGGGTGTCGATGGCAAAAAGCTCGGACAGGGACTGCGGCGTGGTCACGGGGCCTCCAGTGTTCTCGGGCGCAATCCTTTGCGAGAACGATTGCGCAATCGTTTGCATCGCCTAGACTAGAGCCCGGTTGCACACCCGTCAATCCCCGACGCACACCAGGAGCCCCGACGCAGATGACGCCCGATCCGTCGAACCGCAGCAACGGCCGTCCGCCGACGCTGCGCGAAATCGCCGACCAGGCCGGGGTCCACATCTCGACGGCGTCGCGGGTACTCCGTCAGCCTGAGCCCGCCGACGGTTGGTCCGACTCCGCACTCCGAGTTCGTCAGGTCGCCGAGGAGCTCGGTTACCAACCGAACCTGTGGGCGGCCAGCCTGCGTACCCGCAAGACCACCACCATCGGCGTCGTGATGCCGAGGCTGACGGACGTCGTTGTGGCCACCATGTTCCAAGGCATCGAGGAAGCCGCCACCGCAGCCGGGTACTCCGTCCTGCTTTCCAGCCCACCCGACGATCTGAACGCGCAGCGCAAAGCGGTCGAGTTCCTCGTCAGCCGCCAGGTCGACGGTCTCATGCTGAGCAGCATCCACCTTCCGGGTACAGATTTCGTCGACTCGCTCCCCCTGCGCTCACTGCCGATCCTGCTGCTGAACCGGCACATCGACCCGGCGACGTCGTCGCCGAACAGCAGCCTTCCCTTTGTCAGCGGCGACGACCGCCTCGGCGGCTACCTCGCGGGGAAGCATCTGCTGGACTGCGGCTATCGCGACCTCGGAGTGATCGCGGGGCCGGATCACGCCAGCACGTCGCGGGAACGCGTCGCGGGTTTCCGCGACGCCCTGACCGAAGCCGGTCTGGAACTGCCACCGAACCGAATAGTGGCGTCCGAGTTCGAAGTTCAAGGGGGTGTCGATGCGGCGGCCACACTGCTCAGCGGGAACACGCGCCCTGACGCCGTCTTCACGGTGAGCGACACCATCGCGATCGGCGTACTCGGTGTTGCCCGTGATCTCGGGTTGAGCATTCCCGACGATCTTGCGCTGGTCGGCTACAACGACATTCCCGTTGTCTCCCAACTCCCGGTGCCACTGACGACGGTGAGGTCCCCCGCCCACAAGATCGGCGCGACCGGGCTCGAACACCTGCTCGCACTGATCGCCGGCAGGAACGTCGAATCCGTCAAACTGCCCGTCGAACTGATCGTGCGAGCTTCCACCAGAAAGCTCTCCGCTCGGTAGCCTGCCGTTGAGAGGCCGCCGCTCGAGAACTCTGAGCAGCTACCAGACCTGAGATTCGTCGATACCCAAGCGTCGCGCATAGCCCGAGTTGAGCGCGTCCCAACCGTACTCGCGCGCCCGTTCACCCACGACCGGACCGAAGGGCTCGCCTGCCAGAAGGGCATCGAGTACGTCGAAGCACAAATGCCACCCCGCCGCGAGCGCCGATGCCATCCCTTCAGCCCGCGACCTCTGCGTCAGTACGACGCGGGTACCGCCCTCGACCGAGGTCAGGTCCCACACCAATTCGTCCGGGCCCCACTCGTGTTCGAGCCGCCGGGCGGTCTCCACGACGTGAACGGTGACGGGCAGCGACATCTCGGGAGCCCCGTCCTCGGTGAGCATGGTGATCACGGCGTCGCCCGTACGGCTCAGATTCCGATCGGCGGTGTACGGCGTCCACTGCGCCAACATCTCCGGATCGGTGATCGCCTCCCACACCTTCTCGACGGGATACGGCAGCACCCGAGGAAAGCTGACGACTGTGTCGTCGCCGTCGATGCTCACCGTGACGTCGGACAGGGCACTTGGCTGATACTGCTGGGCACTCATGGTTCGATCTCACCAGGAACCACCGACACGGGCAACCGGCGAGTCAACGTCCGAGCGTGAACAGTTCTGTTGCTGCGGCGACTGTCTGTTCAACCACCGGAAACTTCACCACGGACAGGTCGTGCCGAGCTCCCTCGAACTCCACCAGAGCCGTCACTGCGGGAATCAGGTCGAGCGCTGCCCGCATCTCCTCAGTCGTCGCGAACTCGTCCTTCGATCCGTGGACGACAACGGTCGGCGTGTTCAGGTCGGGCAGGTGTTCGGTTCTGAGCTTCTCGGGCTTCTTCGGAGGATGCAGCGGATAGGACAACAGCACCAGGCCGTCGACAAGTCCTGGATTCTCCGACGCCAGCATCGACGCCTGCCGCCCACCGTACGAATGTCCGCCGAGCAGAACGGGTCCAGGCACCGAGTCGTCCTTGCGAACAGCGGCAATCACCTCGGCAATGCCCGCGCGATCCTCCGCAGCACGCGACGGGTGTGGCGGCCCCGAAGCTCGACGCACCCGAAACGCGAGTTCGAATCGCAGGACTTGCACTCCCGCCTCCGCAAAGCCGTCGGCAACAGCGCGCAACAGCACAGTGTCGCAGTTACTTCCCGCGCCGTGAGTCAGTGCAAGCGTGGCGATCGGCGCAGAAGCAGGCCGATGCAGGAAACCGTGCACCGCACCTTCGTCGACCGTTTCGACGGTACTCATGGACGCATCCTTGTCCGGCCCGCTCGGGCCTGTTCGACTGCGGCAGCCATGCTGCCCTCGTAGACCGGCCCGTGTCCGGGAAACAGCGCACCGGCAGGTGCCGCGGCGATGTTGTCCAACGCCTCGTCGGTCGCTTCACGGTCATGATTGAAGGGGCACACAAGAAATTGTGGTCCGGCGACGCTCGACGTCGCGTGTCCGGTCACCAGAGCGTCACCCGACGCGATGACGCCTGCGTCAGGAACAAGGTAAGCGCTGTGGCCGTCGGTATGCCCGTGGGCGGGAATCGGCACGATCCGTCCGGGAACATCCAGAGCACCACCGGACGCAAAGGCCTGTGCCTGAGGCAGTTCCGCACCTTTCAACGCGCCGACTCCGATCACGTCGCGAAGCCACCTCGGAGCACCTCGCCGCCACAACAGCAACGGAACTCCGGCCGGCGACAACTGTTGCAGATACTCCCGCTTCGCATGAGGCACTTCCAACGGATCCATCAGAACCGGAACCTCGAGCCTGGTCACGATGTCCGCGATTCCGCCGATGTGATCGACATGCGCGTGAGTGACCAGGATTGCCCGCACATCCCCGAGCTGGTGACCGATCTGCTCGATCGAGCGTTCGACGTCGGCACCGTTGGCCGGGTATCCGCCGTCGATCAACGTCAGATCGGCCCCCTCTTCGACCAGTACCCAATTGGCGTGACCGCACCGAACCAGATGTGTGTTCTCGATCTGCGTGATCGACAGTGCCGCAGTAGTCATGCTTGGTAGTCTGCGCCACGTGTCGGAATCCGTGAAGCAGGCCAGCAGCCGCAGCATTCGAGATCGCGCCGAAGCATCCTTGGTGACAGCCGCATTCGCGCTGCCCAGCGCGGTGAAACGTCGAATCACCGGACCACCCGTCATCATCGAGGGCAACACGCTCGACGCCGACGCACACCTGCTGCTCACGCTCGCGAAGACGCGGCCGCTGCCCTCGCATTCAACCGATCCCCGGTCACTCGCCGCGGCTCGCACCAATCTCACCCGAACGGCGATCATGATGGGTGGCCGACCCGCTCCGGTCCACACCGAAGAGATTTCCGTTTCGGGCGCCGACGGCCCGCTTCGCGCCCGGCTCTACGTTCCGACCGCCGACACCGGCGCTCTGCTCGTCTACTTCCACGGCGGCGGCTGGGTACAGGGCAGCATCGAATCCCACGATGCTCCGTGCCGCCTGTTGGCCGAAACCTCCGGCGCACGGGTCATCTCGGTCGACTACCGGCTCTCACCCGAATTCGCTTTCCCCACACCAGTACACGACGCCTATGCCGCATACCTCGACATCGTCGAACGCGCCGACGAGTTCGGCGCAGACCCCAGTCGCATCGCTGTCGGCGGCGACAGCGCGGGTGGGCACCTGTCGGCAACGGTGGCGCTGCGTGCCCGCGACGACGGCAAGACCTCACCGGCAGCGCAGCTGTTGATCTACCCCGCTACCGACTTTCACGAGAAGGCGCCGTCGAGAACGACGTTCGGCGAAGGCTTCTTCCTGACCGAGGCCAACATGAACTTCTACGAGTCCAGTTTCCTCGGCACCGATGCCGATCGACTCGATCCGATGGTGTCGCCGCTACGCGCCCCCGACGTGGCCGGACTGCCGCCGGCCATCGTGATCACGGCGGGATTCGATCCACTCCGAGACGAAGGCGAAGCCTACGCAGCTCGATTGCGCGACAACGGTGTTCACGTGACGGATCGACGCTATCCCGGATTCATCCACGGCTTCGTCAACGTTCTGGGACCGAGCGCCGGTTCGCGCGCCGCCGTCGCCGAGATCGGCGGGATGCTGCGCGTTCTACTCACCCACCCAGCAAAATCTCCCGCAACGTATCCACCAGTGGGTCAACAGGAAGCTCGGGACTGATCGCACGCTGTAGCCCCAAACCGATTCCGACGCTGAGTATGCGCAGTGCCGCCGCGTTCGGGTCCAGTGTCGGCGTCACACCGTTGGACTCGGCAAGATGTTGCACCACTCCGGCGATCAATCCGCGCACCTGATCGGCGCCTGTCGCGATCTTCTCGCGGATCTCTTCGCTGTGCCGCGACCGCACCGAGAATTCGACTTCGAGCAACGTCCATCTCTTGTCCCCGATGGTCCGCTCGGCCCACCTCGCGAACTCTGCCACCGCGTCGTCGAGCGTCGAGTCCGCTCCGAGTTGTGAGGTGATCTCACCGACCTTGGTCAACCGGATTCGGCCGAGCACTTCGGCGCACAACTCGTCTTTGTTCTTGAAGTTCGAGTACACCGCACCCTTGGAATAGCCGGCATCCTCGGCGATCTGATCCAGCGATGCGGCGGCGTACCCGCGATCGAGAAAATGTTCGACGGCCGTAGCCAACAAGGTCTCGCGGGTCAACGCCTGCGCTTCCTGCCTGGTCAATCGCGCCATCGGAACCTCCTCATGGTTCTGAGCATCGAGATTCCAACGGTAGCCGAATACCGAAGTTTCGCCGCACGCGCACTTCGGATAGGCAAATTTGGGGTACCCACGTTATTCAGATACTGATAGTCTCCGAAATATGACTTCAGAAGTGACCGGCACCACCGCACCCGGGTCCGGACGAAACAGCGCGCCGAAACGCGGCTTGGCAATCGGATGCGGCGGCACTCTCGGCTTCGCCTGGACCGTTGCTGCCCTCGCCTCGGTTCGGGATGCACTCGACTGGGATCCCAGGGAAGCCACAGCCATCATCGGAACGTCGGCCGGAGCCGAGTTCGTGACGATGCTCGGCAGCGGAGTCGGCGTCGACGAGCTGGTAGCCATGCAACTCGGAGACCCCTCCGCCCGTCCCGAACTCCTCGCCCACATAGCGTCGGCACCCGGGAAAGTCCCACCGCTACCGCGCTTGGGGATCGGAAATCCGCGACTGGTGGCGCGTCGAGATCTTCCCTTTCTGAGCCGGATGAGCGGCATTGCACCGGTGGGTGGCGGTGACCCGTCCTGGCTCACCACGCTCGCCGAATCTCTTGCCCCTGGCGATGCGTGGCTCCCACATCCGTGTGCGCACATGGTATCCATGGACTACAAAACGGGGCGAAGAGTCGCATTCGGAGCGCAGGGGGCCCCGAAAGCGACCGTCGGTGAAGCGCTTCGAGCGTCGTGGGCGATTCCCGGCTGGTTCCCACCCGTCACCATCGGCGGCGTCAGGTACATCGACGGCGGCGCCGCATCCACCGCTTCGGTTGACCTCCTGCTCCCTCTCGCGCTGGACGAGCTGGTTGTACTGGCGCCCATGGCATCTCGAACCCTGAAGCCCGCACGGGGTGCCGCCCGCATCGAACGCGGCGCCCTGCGCCACTCCATGTCCGAAGGCCTCGATCGTGAGATCGATCTGGTGCGCGCTGCGGGCACCAGGGTCTTGCGAATCGATGCCACCGACGACGATCTTGCCGTCATGGGCGCCAACTTCATGGACAGTCGACGGCGGCTCGCCACCTTCGAATCATCGCTGCGTACGACACGTGCGAGCGTGAAGCGCGAACTCGATATGCACCCGTTCCACGCCACCCGCTCCCACCAGTGAAAGCGCAGTCTCAGTGAACAACGAATCTGACCACTTCGAGGTCGTGATCATCGGCGGCGGAATTTCCGGAATCGGCGCAGCCATCCATCTTCAGCGTCTCGGGATCGACAATTTCGTCCTGCTCGAAAAGGCCGAGTCCCTCGGCGGCACCTGGCGCGCCAATACGTATCCCGGTTGCGCGTGCGATGTTCCGTCCGGGCTGTACTCGTACTCCTTTGCCGCCAATCCGGATTGGACGCGATTGTTCGCGGAGCAGCCGGAGATCCGCGAATACATCGAGGACACGGCCGTCCGCCACGGCGTCGACAAACACGTTCGCTTCGGGGTCGAAATGCTCTCCGCACAGTGGGATGCGCCGCAATCACTGTGGAAAATAACAACTTCCAGCGGTGAACTCACTGCTCGCTTCGTGATAGCCGCTGCTGGTCCGTGGAACGAACCCTTGACGCCGGCGATTCCCGGACTGGAAACGTTCGAGGGCGAAGTTTTTCATTCCTCGCAGTGGAATCACGACTACGACTTGAGCGGAAAACGCGTCGCTGTCGTGGGTACCGGCGCTTCCGCCGTCCAATTCGTTCCGCGAATCGTCTCAGAGGTCTCCACACTTCACCTCTACCAGCGAACCGCTCAATGGGTTCTTCCCAAACCCGATCACTACGTACCGCGCATCGAAAGGTCCGTCATGCGGTTCGTACCGGGAGCGCACAAGGCCCTGCGCAGCATCGAATACGGAATCATGGAGACGCTGGGATTGGGGTTCCGCAATCCGTGGATCCTGCGTATCGTGCAGAAACTCGGGTCGGCCCAATTGCGCCTGCAGGTGCGCGATCCGAAGCTGCGCAAGGCGCTGACTCCCGACTACACCCTCGGTTGCAAGCGACTGCTCATGTCGAACTCGTACTACCCGGCCCTCGGCAGACCCAACGTCACCGTCCATGCCAACGCGGTCGAAGAGATCCACGGCAACACCGTGATCGGCGCCGACGGAGCGGAATCGGAAGTGGACGCCATCATCTTCGGCACGGGATTCCACATCCTCGACATGCCCATCGCATCCAAGGTATTCGACGGAGAAGGTCGATCCCTCGACGATCATTGGCACGGAAGCCCGCAGGCGTACTTCGGTTCCGCCGTCAGCGGATTCCCCAACGCGTTCATTCTGCTGGGCCCGAGCCTCGGCACCGGACACACGTCGGCCTTCATGATCTTGGAAGCCCAACTGAATTATGTGGCGCAGGCGATCGGCCACGCTCGTCGGCACGGCTGGAAAAATATGGACGTGCGCCCGGAAGTGCAGGCAGCCTTCAACTCTCAAGTTCAGGAGGCATTGGGAACCACGGTCTACAACGCCGGTGGTTGCGAAAGCTATTTCTTCGACGTCAACGGCCGCAACAGCTTCAACTGGCCGTGGTCGTCAGGGGCCATGCGTCGGCGGCTACGGGCCTTCGATCCATATGCCTACAACCACACGTTGTCCGACAACCCTGCGTCCGACGACTCGGCCACTGAGCCCACCACCACCCTCGAACCGGAGTACACGACATGAGTCTTTTCGGCACCACCTACCCGCCGATCGATCTCGACGGAGCAGTCGTCGTCATCTCCGGCGGTGGCCGCGGAATCGGCCGGGCCACAGCCGAGTTGTTCGCAACTCGCGGCGCACTCGTATGCGTCGGCGACCTCGACGAGGAGACAGCCGTGGACACCGCCGCATCCATCGGCGCACGGGCCCGCGGCTACGCTCTGGACGTCACCTCACGCGAATCCTGGGATGTGTTCGTCTCCACAGTGATCGGCGAATTCGGTCACATCGACATTCTGGTCAACAATGCGGGCGTGATGCCGCTCGGCGGCTTCCTCGACGAGTCCGACGCCACCAGTCGAGTCACCCTCGACGTCAATGTCTGGGGCCCGATTCACGGGATGCGCGCTGTGCTGCCCGGCATGGTGGACCGACGACGAGGCCACGTCGTCAACATCGCATCCATGGCAGGCAAGCTACCGGTACCGGGAATGGCGGTGTACAACGCAAGCAAGTTCGGCGCGGTGGGCCTTTCTGCCTCTGCCCGTGTCGAATTCGCAGATATCGGAGTCAGCGTCAGCGCTGTCCTGCCCAGCGCGGTGCGCACCGGACTCTCCTCCGGTGTGCCTCTCGGAAAGGGCATGCCGACAGTTGAACCCGAAGTCGTGGCCAGAGCCGTCGTCGACACGGTCGCTCATCGACGAGCCGAAACTACTGTGCCGCGTTACCTTGCCGGCTGGGACCTCGTCGATGCTGTTGTACCCGAATGGATGATCAACATCGGACGCCGGGTCGTCGACGATCGTCGCGCACTGACGTCGGTAGATCCCAACGGGCGTGCGGATTACGAAAAGCGCGTGGCCAGGCAGGCCGAAAACGGGGTGCGCAATCCGAAGTGAACCGGGTAGTTTCGTGGCCATGTACATCCGCCGCGAAACTTCTTCCGACCGTGACGCCGTCTATTCACTACTCGGAGCAGCATTTGCCGACCAGGCGGCGCCCGGCGAGCCTGCCTACGAGATCGAACTGACACGTCAACTCTTCACCTCGGACGACTACCTGCCGACACTGTCACTGGTCGCCGTAGCCGGCGAAGAGATCGTCGGTTTCGTGATCGGAACTCGTGGATGGGTCGGCCCCGTGCAAGCGGTGGGTCTCGGCCCGTTGGCGGTCACACCGGGCAACCAGCGCAGTGGCGTCGGTTCGGCACTGATGCACGCGGTGATCGGTGCGTGCGACGCTCTGGACGTGCCACTGATCGCACTTCTGGGCAGCACCGAGTACTACCCGCGGTTCGGATTCGTCACCAGCACGGACGCCGGAATCGAGTCTCCGGAAGCCGAGTGGGGCGCTCACTTTCAGGTCAGGACACTCACCGCGCACCGCGCCGATCAGACGGGGAAGTTTTCATACGCGGCGCCTTTCGGAATCGCTTGACCCGCAGCGTGGTGTACGAGTTCTTTGACATGCGGCGTACGCGGATCTACGCTCATCCATGTCAAAGAACTCTTACATCCGGGAGGCTTCATGAGCACCACGGCACGGTGGAGCCTGATCATCGGTATCGGCGTCACAGTAACGCTGTCCTTCAGTCTTCTCGCAGCCTTGACCGCCGATGACCGGAAGACGTTGACCTTCATCGTCTTCGCACTAGTCATGGCACCGGCTTGCATCGGATCGGTGTGGGCTCTCTTCCCCTCGGAGAACAACAAGGCCCCCGCCTACCCCGAGGACGCCGTCGAAACAGAATGGAGTCGCAAGGCCGGATTCGGCGCGTTCACCGACTTGATCACTGCCATGGGAATCGCACTGATCGCGCACAACGTCTTCGGAGCACCCGAACTACCGCTCCTGATATTCACCGCTCTCGGTCTGGCAGACTTCGGAATCCGGTACTGGGCAGTGTCGAGGGACCGCACCCCCACAATCGAGATCTGATGCGCAACAATCTCCATGAACTTCGGACGGCAGCCGGATTGTCACAGCAAGCATGCGCCGACGCGCTCGGCATCACCCGCCAGACCGTCATCTCGATCGAGAAGGGCCACTTCGACCCCCGTCTGTCACTGGCATTCCGAATCGCCGAGTATTTCGACAAACGCGTCGACGACATTTTCTCCAGCTGACGCCGTCTCAGGCTGACAGAAGGTCAGTCGAACAGGGTAGGCGATCCGTTTTCGTCGTTCCCGTCCTCGACGGCCGTCGTCTTCTTGCCCGAGCCCTTGCGGACAACGGTCAGCGTCGTCGTTCGACGCGACAACCTGTGCCCGTCACTGTGTTCGAGCAGCGCCATTCCCTGGCGAACTTCGACTACCGTCCACGGACCCGCATGGCCGGCTGCCTGCACGAGGTCACCGGACTCCACCTCAGTTGCCATGACCACTCCTTGTTCGTCGTGTCCTGCACGTTCTCCTTCCTATTATCGACGCGGCCACCTGGAAGTCGACGCGCAGGGTACCTACGCTGCAGCGGCGACCTTGACCGCGTGGCCGACTTCGGCTCGGAATGCCGCATACTCGGGTGAGCCGCGCAGGTCGTCGGGATCGACACCTGTTCGTGGCAGATCGATTTTCAGATCGAGCGCAACCTTGCCCGGCCTACTTGTCAGGACCACGACCCGGGAGCCGAGAAAGGCTGCCTCGTCGGCACTGTGAGTGACGAAGACACTCGTTCGGCCCGATTCGGCGCTGACGTTGCGGAGGTCCTCCTGCAGGCGCTCGCGAGTGAGGGCGTCCAGCGCGGCAAATGGCTCGTCCAACAGGAGCAACGAGGTTTCGGCCGCCAATGCCCGGGCAATGGCCACCCGCTGCTGCTGGCCGCCGGAGATCTCCCAGATTCGCCGGTCCGCTGTGCCGCCCAGACCGACGCGGTCGAGAAGCTCGTCGCACCTTCGCCCGCGTTCGCTCTTCGTCACCCCGGCATATTTGAGTGCCAGATCGATGTTGCCGCCCACCGATTTCCACGGAAACAGTCGTGGTTGCTGAAACACCACGCCGGCACTCGACCCTGGAATCGGGTCGGATCCTGATACCTGAACTGTTCCACTGGAAGGATTTTCGAAACCCGCAATCAGCCGCAGCAATGTGCTCTTGCCGCAACCAGACGCCCCGACGAGGACCAGGAACTCACCGGGTGCGACGTCGATCGATACCGGCCCCAGTGCCGTCACGGACTCTCGGCCGTGGCCGTATCGGTGTGAGACAGTGTCGATTCGGATCGCACCCGGGCGGTCGGCAGCGAATTCTCCCGCGGCCTGCTGCGCGGTCACGCTACTGGTCAAGGACATCGGGAAGCCCCTTCACATAGAGAGCATTCTGAAAGACCGTCAGATCAGGCACACTGTCGATCTGCTTCTGCTCGGCGAGGAATTGCGCTGCGCTCTGCAGGTTCACCGCCAGATTCCCGGGAGAGCCTTCGGTACCCAGCCACTCCGGCGACGAGATCTGTTCAGGAGTGAGGAACACACCCTGCTTCAGCTGCGCTGCCGCGTCTTCCTTGGATGCGCCCAATTGCGCGGCAACAGCTTCCGCTGCCGCGTTCGGATCAGTGGCGATCGTCGTGAGCGCACGGGCCTGAACCTGGCGCCAGGTGTCGACGATCTCGGGGTGATCCTTCGCAAACGACGTCGACACCACACCCAGATCCAGTGTCGGTTTTCCTGCCGTCGCCAGCTCGCGGCTGGCGATCAACTGTGTTCCGTCCTTGCGAAGTTCGTCGAGCGTGGGCAACCAGGTGTAGACGGCATCGATGTCACCGCGCTGCCAAGCGGCCAGTGACGCTTGCGGCTGGAGATCCACCAACTGAACGTCATCGGCACTGAGTCCGGCCTGGTTCAGAGCTGCCAGCAGACTGTAGTGAGCGGTCGACGCGAAGGCCGTTGCCACCTTCTTGCCACGCAGATCGGCCACGGTCTTGATTCCGGTTGCGTTGCGCGCCACCAAGGCTTCGTTGTCACCGGCCACGTCGAGAACAAACGCGACCTGGTACGGGATGTTCAGCGGCGCCGAGAGTCCACGAGCGACCGGACTCGAACCGATTGCACCGAAGTCGATTTCACCGGCTATGAAGGCGGTGTTGATGTCGGCTCCCGAATCGAACTTCGTCCACTTCACGTTGTACTCGGGCAGAGCGTCTTCGAGCCAGCGATTGTTCTTGACGATCAAGTCGCCGCTCGGGAAGGACTGGTAGGCAATGCGTATCGTCTCCTTGGACGAATCCTGGCCGGAATGATCCACCGAGCACGCGCCGAGGACGAGAGCGAGGACACCGATCAGTACGGTGAACGCCGTCCGGGAAGCTCTTCCCTCATTACGCGTCAAGTCACTGCTGCGCTTCGGATTGCTGCTGGCGTGTTTCTGATTGTCAGTCATACTTTTCCCCTCCAGGGAACGGCGCGGCGCTCAGCAGCCCGCAACAGTCCGTCGATGATCAAACCGGAGAATCCGATGGCGAAGATCCCCACCAGCACTACCGGAGTGTTGTTGTAATTGCTTGCATCCTTGACCATTCCGCCGATTCCGGGAATGCCGTTGAACAGTTCGGCCGCGACCACCGACGAGTACGCCATACCCACCGACAACCGAATGCCCGTGAAAGTTTCCGGCAACGCCGACGGCACGACTACGTCTCGAATCACTTGCGTTCGTGAGGCTCCCAACGCCCTGGCCGCTTCGACCAGTCCGACAGGCGCCGCGACAACAGCAGCTGTGGTGGCCACTGCTGCCGGCGGGAGCGCAGCGAGCGCCAGAAGGGTGATCTTCGGTGCCTCGTCGATTCCCAGCCAGATCACCAGCAGGAAGAAGTACGCCAAGGGAGGCAATGCGCGCAGGAACGTCAACCATGGTTCGAGCAGGCTCCGCAACCATGTCACCGATCCCATGGCCAAGCCGAGGATCACACCCAAGCCGACGCCGATGACGACGCCGACCAACACCCGTCGCAGCGTCATGTACAGGTGCTCCCAGAGCAAATACCCCTGGTAGCCACGCACTCCGTCGTGCGTGGTCATCGTGTTGACGAAGGCATGCCAGACCGTGCTCGGGTACGGAACGAAGGTCTCGCTCCAGGTCCCGCTGGCAGCGGCGACCTGCCACAAAGCCAGGAATGCGATCACCGAGAGCACCGGCAGTCCGACGGTGGTCACACTCGAAGTCCACGGCCGGCGCGGCTCACGACCCGGTTCCTGGACCGGTGTTGGTTCTATTGCTTCGACAGAAGTCGACATCGCTGTTTCTTCCTCGACGTACGGAAATTCCGGCACATATACAGCTACGAGCGCATATGCAAGGACGAAGGCGCGCAGAGAGGCGCCATTCTCACTCAGGAGAGTCGGCAGGAATCAACAGCAACAGCAGTTGGCACCAAGACGGCACAGGTCGACGGCAATGCGTCGTGTCAGTGGCGTCGTGGGCATGGGGGTAATTAGTACCTGTGTCGGCAATTACCCGCAAATGCGGGGGAAATAGGCCCCAGTCGGCCAAGCGAACAGACAGCGAATACATCAGCGGGATCTCGGGACGTCCGGCCGGGACTCCCCAACGCTTGTCGCCGAGTTGGGTCATCTCTTCGAATCCTTGCCGACCGCTGGCGTACGGATACTCGTCGAATGACTCGATCGTCAATCCGGCACGCCGCGCAGCGCCGAACACCTCGGCAATAGACCAGTTGAATTCACATGAGGGGAAGGGATTTTCGGCGTTCTCGACTCCGCCTCCCGGAGCGCCCGGCAAGACGAGGTCGGCTGAATCTGCGACGTAGTCGCCAACGCCACCGGCTTCGGTCATGGGAGCCCCGCCTCCGTACGGGTATGCCAGGAACCACTTCTCGTCGAAACGCATGGCAAACGGATGGAACTCCACCAGAACGAATCGACCGTTCGGCGCCAGAACAGCGGCAATCCCCTCGGCCCACTCGTCGAGATCAGGTAGCCAGATCACCGTTCCGTACGAAGAAAGACTCGGTCGAACTTTCTCCGGCCGGCGGCAGCATCACGGAGCCACAACGAATACTGACCGGAATTGCACTGCAGATGCAGAATCGAGGAGCCGCCGATCTCTCCCGTGAGCGACGGTCGCAGCGATTTTCTGGGCGAGAAACGTATCCGAACGCAGATGCAACAGGTTACAGTTTTTCGAACGGACCATCGAAGGAGAACCAGTGCGCTACGGACTCAGCCTGTTCACCAGTGATCGCGGCATCCGCCCTGCCGATGCCGCGAAGGCTGCGGAGGCGAACGGGTTCGACGCCTTCTACGTCCCGGAGCACACGCACATCCCGGTTTCGAGGGACTCCGATCACCCCGGAACCCAGTCGGCAGAATTACCCGACGACCGCTATATGCGCACACTCGACCCCTGGGTCGCCCTGGGTACCGCGGCTTCGGTCACGAGCACCATCCGACTGGGCACCTCGGTGGCCCTGCCCCTCGAACACGATCCGATCACTCTCGCGAAAACCATCGCATCGCTGGATCACCTTTCCGACGGTCGCGTGGTTTTCGGTGTCGGATTCGGCTGGAATGCAGAGGAACTCGCAGACCACGGCGTACCGCCCAACAAACGCCGGACCGCACTCCGCGAATACCTCGAAGCCATGGGCGAACTGTGGTCGAAGGAAGAAGCGTCGTACGACGGCCAGTTCGTGAAGTACGGCCCGAGTTGGGCCTGGCCCAAGCCAGTTCAGAAGCCCCGCCCGCCGATCCTCCTGGGCGGTGGCGGCAACGAGAAGACGTTCAAGTGGATCGCCAAGTCTGCCGACGGCTGGATCACTACACCCATCGAGCAGGAGATCGACGGAAACGTAGAACTGCTTCGAAAGATCTGGGCCGAAGCAGGTAGGGTCGGCGAGCCTGAAATAACGGTCTTGGCAGGCAAACCCGATCCGGAGAAGCTTGCCCACTGGGCAGACATCGGTGTCACCGAGGCAATGTTCGGCACTCCGGACAAGAGCCCCGAAGAGGTTGTCGGATACATGGAACGTCTGGCAACCAAGCTCGGACGGTGAGGTCCGCCACAGCGCCTTGACCTCAACTGCACTCGAGGTTTTAACGTCGGTGTTGCACAAGACAGTGCAACGACAGTAAAACCCGATGCAAAAGAGGTGCGAGGAGTGACCACAAAACTGGTTGGCACTCAATCTGTTTCGGATCGCCCTGTCGATTTGGAGCCGTCCATACGGAGCTCCTTCGTAGAAGCGTTCCGAAACCATCCCGCCGGAGTCTCGATCATCACGGCAACCGGCGATGACGGTCCGGCCGGCATCACGTCGTCGTCGGTGATCTCGATCAGCGCCGATCCGGCAGTTCTGGCATTCTCACTGCAGTCGTTGCGAGGTTCTGCCAGCGTCATTGCTTCCGCCCGCAGTTTTGTTGTTCACCTGGCGAATTCGACGAACGAGCGACTGGCTTCCACGTTTGCCACGCGCGGCGCGGTGCGCTTCGGGGACGACATGCCCTGGTCGTTTCTGCCGACCGGTGAACCATTTCTGCACGGCACGGGCCACGCTCTACGCGCGGTTCCTCTGACTGCCAACAAGTGTGACTCCGCAGTGATCGTCACCGCCCGCGTAGTCGACGTGATCGATCCTCAGCAGGTCTTGGAGCCGCTGGTCTATCACGATCGAACGTACCGAAACCTGTCCCCGCACAATATCTCCTCAAAGGAAGGCATGTCACATGACTGAATACGTTCTCCCCGAGCTGGATTACGATTACGCCGCGCTCGAGCCCCACATCTCCGGCGAGATCATGGAACTGCACCACAGCAAGCACCACGCCACGTACGTGGCGGGCGCCAACAGCGCAATCGAGCAGTTGGCTGCTGCGCGTGAGGACGGCACGATCTCCACGAAGGCGCCGCTGCTCAGTAAGAACCTCGCCTTCCATCTCGGCGGCCACACGAATCACTCGATCTTCTGGAAGAACCTCTCCCCCAACGGCGGTGAGCGACCAGAGGGCGAGTTGGCAGCCGCGATCGACGAGCACTTCGGTTCCTTCGACGCATTCGTCAACCACTTCTCCGCTGTAGCAACCACTTTGCAGGGATCCGGCTGGGCCGTACTGGCCTACGACACGATCGGGCAGCGATTGGTCATCGAGCAGCTCACCGATCAGCAAGGCAACATCAGCATCGGGATCGTCCCTCTGCTCATGCTCGACATGTGGGAGCACGCTTTCTACCTGCAGTACAAGAACGTCAAGGCCGACTACGTGAAGGCTTACTGGAACGTCATCAACTGGGAAGACGTTGCACAGCGTTACGCAACGGCCACGACGGCATCGGGCTTGATCGTCCCGGCCTGATGGTCGCCGCTTGGTGATCGCTGCTTGGTGATCGCTGCTTGGTGATCGCTGCTTGTTGATTGCTGCGTAGCCCCCGATCAACCCAGCTCGGCACGGTGGCTCCGTTGCCGAGCTGGGTTTCTACACCCCCAGGGTCGATGTATGTGAAGGCAGGTAACATACACCGGGCGCGGCTGACTCAGCCGTCCACCGATCCGACTCCGAGGGGCAACCAGTGCTGGATATCAGTGGTTTGATCGCGACATGGCGTCCGACGCTGGACACCGCGGCGCGCAACGCGTGGGGGCTCTCGTTCGGCGACGGTGTCGAGAAGGCCGAACGCACCCCGTCTGTCCTGATCAGCGAAGGTCCACACCGCGATCTGTATCGCTTCGGCGCCTTGTGGACGCCCAAAGGCACCCCCATTCTCCTCGTACCGCCGCTCGCAGTTTCAGCTGACTGCTACGACCTTCGTGCAGGCCAGAGCCTCGCCGCACACCTACTGGACGGCGGTAACACTCCTTATCTTCTCGACTACGGAACAATGCGGTACTCCGACCGCGGAATGGGCTTCGAGGCCTGGGTCGACGACATCATCCCCGAAGCGATCCGCACCATCTCGGACCTACATGACGGGGCACCTGTTTCGCTGATCGGATGGAGCCTCGGCGGGACCATGTCTCTGCTCACGGGCTCCGCCCACTCCGACCTTCCGATCGCATCGATCACGGCAATCGGAACGCCCATCGACTACACGAAGATTCCCGCTATCAGCCCGTTGCGGCTGATCGGCAAATACACCGGCGACACCCCGCTCACCTCCGCAACCAATCTCGTCGGCGGACTACCCGCCCCACTCGTTCAGGCGAGTTACAAGGTGACGGCGCTACAACGCGAAGTGCTCAAGCCATGGTTCATCGTGCGCAACCTCCACAACACCGAGACTCTGGCTCGCATGGAATCAATCGACAAGTTCATGGCGGCCATGCCTGGATACCCGGGCAAGGCGTTTCAGCAGATCTGCGAACAACTCATGCTCGGCAACAACCTCTTCCACGACGCCGTCACGCTCGCCGGACGCGAGATCAAACTGTCAGCTCTGAGCGTTCCTGTTCTCGCGGTCGGCGGCACGACTGACGTGATTGCACCCATCGCTTCGGTGGAAGCAATCACGTCGGTCCTCATCGGAGCGCAGTCGGTCCGGTTCGAGAAGGCACCGGGCAGTCACCTCGGACTCGTTGCCGGCCCCACCGCGAGAGACTCCACCTGGGCGTTCATCGACGAGTTCTTGAAAGAGAATGCACCGCAGCTGGTTTCGACCAACTGAATCACGGCGTCGTGATGCCCGCGGCAACCGCCGCCTTGTGCCAATCCGGGAATTCACTCAGCAATCGGGTGTACAACTGGGCGTCGTCGACGGTGTCTATGTCGTCCAGCGCGAAGAATCCGGCATTGTCGACCACCCGGCCGTCGAGGTCGTCGAGCTTCTCGAGCACTCCGTAGTTGGCCTTGCCGATTCCGACGAACTGCCAAAAGGCGGGAAGCCCAGACGCTTCGCGCATCAACTTCGTGATTTCCTTGCGCTCGCTGAAACCGCCGTCGGTGAAGAACAGGACAAGCGTGGGCGCCGAACCACGTGTCAGGCCGGAGACTATCTCCGTCATGATCGGCACTTCACGATTGACCGCGCCGATCTTGTCGTAGTTGACACCGCCGTGTGATCCTCGCAAGTGCAGGTAGGTGTCCGACCACGCTTCCGCGTCATGCACGGAGATCTCAGGAAGCTTGACGAAGCTGACCGCGTACAAGTACGGCTCGAGTTTGCCGTCGTCGTCGAGTTGGATCGCAACAGGAACCATCCGTTCCACAACGCGGTGGACCACCCTGGTGCGGTACTGCTTGGCCATACTCCCAGTTTTGTCGATCACCAGGATTACTCGCGCGCGAATTCCGTTGCCGCCCTTGGTCAACAGGACCTTGGCCACCTCACGCTTTCGCAGATCCAGCTTCTCTCGCTTCACCATCGAGAGTTTTGCCTCGTCAGGCACGCTCCGAATTCCGTCCGGCGATTCATCGGAGCCTGCCGGTCGGGCCTGCGGTTCCTCGTCGACAGAAACGCCGAAGGCACTGACCAAATCTGCCAATCCACTGTCCCAACCCGCCGACACGTTCCGCAGTTTCCAGCTCGCACCGCGGCGATAGATCTCGACGAGGACCGCCGCCCTCTCCGTCGTCAACCCCAAAGCGGGAGCCACAATGGCTGTGGAACCTGCCTGCTCCACCACGACGCCCATGTCACGGACTGCAGAAAGTGTTCCGCTTGCCCCCGAATCCAACGCCACGGCCACACTCAGCTGGTGGATGTCAGCGGGCAACCTCGTCGTGTCGATTTCGATGACGCCGCCCGCCTCCAGCCGCACCGCACCTTCTGGCGAGACCGGCTGATTGAAGAAGATGAAATCGGCGTCACCGCGCACTTTGCTGCGATCATCGAGTTGGAACACCATCAGATCCACCGTGCCCGGGGCGCTACCGCTCACCGCCACTTTCAACGACGTTCCGTCAATGATCGTGTTCGCTCCCCGCGCCAGCTCCATACCGGAAGATTAGCTGGCTGCTTTCGATTGCCGTCCTCGCGGCCTGAAGAATCACAGCACACTTTCAGCAATCGCAGGATTCTCGAGGCAGACTGTCCATGGGAGATATGTCGTACACGGGACCAAGAACCCAAAGGTCGACAGAATCGGACTGTCGATCAGGAGGTAAACAATGTCGCACGGTCAGGCGCGCACCATCCCGTCACCGGCATTCCCATCCATGCCACTCCTGCCGCCGTTGACTAATTTCGACCAGGCAAGTCGCTCGATCGTCTCCTATCTCGACGACCACCTCCCCTTCGCGCTGTGGTCGATCACACGGTTCGACGGCGCGAACCAGATATTTCTGACCGTCTCCCCCAACCCACTTCACATCGAAGTCGGGGAGACGCGAGTGTGGCAGAACACCATGTGTAGTGAGGTCGTCTGCGGAAATGCACCACCGGTCTCGTCCAACCGAGAACTCGTACCCGCGCTTTCCCGAGATGACAGATGGGAAGGGATTGGCGCCTACGTGAGCATTCCAATTCTGCACAGCGACGGCAGCCTCTTCGGAACGCTGTGCGGCGCCGACCCCACCACAGGCGATTCCGGTCTCGAGGACAATGAAGCGCTACTCACACTCCTGTGCCGGCTTCTCGGAACCATTCTCGACATCGACTATCAGCGAGCGCAGTCGGTTCGCCTGGCCGAAACTGCGCAACTCGATGCAGAGACCGACCCGTTGACCGGCCTTCTCAATCGTCGTGGATGGGACCGCTTCCTCGAAGCCGAGCAAACGCGATACCGCCAATTCGCCGACCCTGGATCAATCATCATCATCGATCTCGACGGCATGAAGACCATCAACGACGAACGCGGACACGCCGCCGGTGACGAGTACGTCCAACGGGCGGGTGAAATCCTGGCAGCATGCGCGCACCCAGGCGCCGTAGTTTCGCGGTTGGGCGGAGACGAGTTCGGAATCGCTCTGTCCGACACGCAACCGCACTCCGTCGACTACCTGATCGAGCGTTTGGAGCAGTCCTTCCGGCGCGCCGAGGTGCGCTGTTCGGTCGGGCGGGCGGACTTTTCTATGTCCCAGAGTTTTTCCGAGACTTGGGATGCGGCCGATGCAGAGATGTACCGACAGAAACGCTCGAATCGCTGATTCGACTCCACCCACGGTCTGTAGCACCGCATCGGAGGATCTCTTCGATGCGGTGCTCGGCCGTGTTCTGTTGTGCCCGAGTTCTTCTCAGGTTTTGAAGGTGGTGTTCGCCGGCCGCGGGTGCCGCTGCGGGTCGATCGACGGCGGCGGAATGAACCACGGTTTGTTGTCGACGCCGATCCGGATCTCCCACTTTCCGACGAACCCGGATTTGCGGTGCATCAACCGGTGATGCGAACGGCACAGCAGGACCAGGTTGTTCATCACCGTCGGGCCGCCGTTGGCCCAGTGCCGAATATGGTGCGCATCCGTCCAGGCGGGCACGCATGTGCATCCTGGGAACGCGCAACCTTTGTCTCTCGCGATCAGCGCGACGCGTTGTTCGGCGGTGACCAACCGCTTTCCGGGTTTCGCATCGAGCGGCGCCCCGTGATCATCGAGCAGAACGGTCGCCAGGAAACAATCACATCCGAGGAGCCTGGTCTGCGACACGGACAGTGGTCCGAGCCAGGGCATGTGCCCCACATCGAGATCCGACAGATTCAGATCGAGTGAGCATTCGTCGACGTCAGCAGCAGCAGTCGATGCGGCGCAGTCCCGGTGCTCGGCGAGATCCCGGGCGTTGATGTGTACGTTCACGTGCGGCCGCTGGCCGCCATCCATGCCGGTCTTGGCGCAGTCCAGGTAGCGGCGGATCAGTTCGGTGAACCCGTCCGCGGTCCGCTTCGCCGCCGACCGAGCATCCGGGGTTCCATCGGGTGCCGGGGTCGGCATCGTCAGATTCGACAACGCCGACAGCAGCATTTCGCCGGTGAGGGCGTCGAAATCGCCTCGCACCACCACCCGACCATTCAACGTCGAGGCGATCCGGAGTTCGTTGCGGTCGACGTCTTCGGCGGGTGGAATCTCATCGGATTCGAAGATTCGCTCCAACGTCGCGATCACATGCCGGACCTTCGTTGTCGTCGCTTCTACTCCCGACGCGGCAGCCAACAACAAATCGATACAGCGAGGCAATGCCTCGTCCGGCATTCTCTTCGGCGGCGATTCACAAAACGAGACGATCAAGACAGCATGATCGAACGAACAATCCCCGCAATCGAACCGGGCTGCCACCGTGGGAAACGGCCGCAGCGCCGCACCGAGGGCGGCGATCTTCTTCCCGTCCCGCACCTGCAGCATCGTGTTCGCCGCCAACCAGGAACCGACCCCGCGGCTCGCGATCACCTGATCATCCGGGCGCAACGACAGCTCGTCCACCACTGCCACCCGCACCGCTTCCAGGCGCAGAATCTCCGCGCTCGCCTCGACCGAAGCAGCCCGCAACTCAGAAGCCGACAACTGCCACAGACGTTTGCGCAACCCCACCGCAGAACCCGACACCACATCCGACAACAAGACACTCATTGAATCCCCCCGATCCCCACCCCCAACAGTACTCGAACACCAGTTCGAGTCAATACCCGCAACCAGCAGAAATGACGACAGGGAATAGTTCGACCTCTCCGAGCGTATTGTTTGAGTAAGCAATACTTGCGATCGCAAATAAACGGAGGACGTCACCGATGCCAACTGATGAACACGTACGTGGCCGCGTGTGGCGCAACCTCGTCGTCTCCCACAGCGTCATCCTCGGCAAGATGGAGGCAGATCTTCGGACTACCACCGGGCTCACCCTTGGTCAGTACGACGTCCTACTCCGCCTGCATGAAGCTCCCGGAAACACCATCCGAATGGGTGATCTGGCCGAGCTCGTCCTGGTCACCACCAGCGGTGTGACGCGCGTCGTCGATCGATTGGTCGAGTCGGGACTGGTGGAGCGCATTCGACCGGACAACGATCGACGCGTTGTGACGGTATCGATGACGCCTGCGGGCAAGAAGACACTTCGAACTGCGTCCGCCATACACACGCGTGGAATCGCCGAGTACTTTTCCGATCTCATCGAACCTGAAGAGCTTCCGGCACTCGACCGCTTCTTCTCCCGTCTTGTCACTCGCCACACGAATCACAGTGGCGCCTGCGATGCGCACGCCGAACAACTTTCGATCACCCCCACGAACAGATAGAGAGAAACAACATGGCTTTCGAATTGGGCGTCTACCATTTCGGTGAACTCACGCCAGATCCCACAACCGGCGCGATGATGAATCCCGGTGTGCACCTTCGCCATTTGGTCGAACAGGCAACCGTCGCCGATCAGGTAGGACTCGATGTCTTCGGCGTCGGCGAGCATCATCGCACCGACTTCGCAGTCTCGGCCCCTGCCGTTGTGCTTGCAGCAATGGCTCAGGCTACCGACAACATCAAGCTGTCGAGCGCGGTCACCGTGCTCAGTTCCGACGATCCCGTCCGCGTGTTCCAACAGTTCGCGACGGTCGATCTGCTTTCCGAAGGTCGCGCCGAGATCATTGCCGGCCGAGGCTCCTACACGGAGTCGTTTCCGCTTTTCGGGTACGACCTTTCCCAGTACAACGAACTCTTCGCCGAAAAGCTCGACCTACTACTGAAACTGCGTGACGAGAACCCGATCAACTGGGAGGGCCAACTTCGCGCACCACTGATCGACGGTGACGTGACACCTCGTCCGGATCGCCAGATTCCTGTGTGGATCGCGGTCGGAGGTACCCCGGCCTCGGTGGTCCGTGCGGCGAAACTCGGCCTGCCTCTGTCGCTTGCGATCATCGGTGGGAGCTACCAACAGTTCGAACCGTTCGTCGATCTGTACCGCCGGGCTGCAGCAGAGTTCGGACATGATCCGAAGAAGCTCGCTGTCTCTATTGCTTCGCCGGGGTTTGTCGACACCTCGAAGCAAACAGCACTCGATACGTCCTATCCGTACTTCCAGGCCGGCTGGATGCAGAACCATCATCAGCGCGGAAACGGAGTTCCCATGCCGCGCAGGGCATACGAAGCGCAGGCAACCACCGCGGGTGCCTTCTTCCTCGGTGGCCCGCAAGAAATCATCGACAAGACGATGGCGCAGTACGAGCTGTTCCACCACGACCGCATCATGATCCAGATGGGTTTCGGCAATGTTCCGCAGAAGGACATGCTCCGCTCGATCGAGATCCTCGGCACCGAGGTAGCCCCCGTTGTGCGCAAGGAAATCGAATCGTTGAAATCGTCTGATAAATAGGAGTTTCGGTGAGCACACCACTCAAAGTTGTCGCCGTTGTCGGCAACCTTCAGAAGCCTTCCAAGACTCGCGCGCTCGTCGATCTGATCGTCGAAACGTTCAGTGACTTCGAGCGGATCGACGCACGGGTCATCGAGATCGTGGATCTGATTCCCGGGCTCGCAACTGCTCTGGATCGCAATCAGGTCGACCCTGTCACTGCCGAAGCCCTGGTTGCAGTCGAGTCCGCGGATATAGTCATCGCCGCGTCACCGGTTTTCCGCGGCTCTTACACGGGATTGTTCAAGCACTTCTTCGATCTCGTCGATCAGTACGCGCTCGCCAACACCCCGGTGATACTTGCCGCGACAGGTGGCAGCGACCGCCATGCTCTCGTGTTGGATCATGCCCTGCGGCCCTTGTTTGCATTCTTTCAAGCGCTCACCGCTCCTGTCGGGATCTATCTCAGCTCAGGTGATTTCGACGGAACCACGATCCTCAACCCCGAGGTGTTCGAGCGAATCGAGATGGCAGCAAACGACGTTCTCCCCGTAGCTCGGATGCTTGCGGAGCGGAACCGAACAGTGCTGACGTGAGCGCCCCTGATTCGCACAGCATGGCAACATCCGCCGGTCTGAGGATGATCGATCAGTTACGCCAAGTTCACGAACCTCTGCGAGCCGATATCGAGGTACTCCAGAATGCCCTGCAACTGTTGTCGGACGAAACCGCCGACCTGACTCGGATACCCGAGATGATCGACAATCTGACGATCGCGGATTTCGTTTGGCAATTGCGGGTCAACTGCGACTTCTACTGCAACACGCTGACTCTGCACCACACCATCGAGGATCAGCGGATGTTCCCGGTGATGACCAAGAACTTTCCCGAGTTGACACCTGCGGTCGAACGATTGCAGGCCGAGCACAAGCTCGTCGGGGAGATCGTGTCGGAAGCCAAGCGCGCGACACTCGCACTGAGCACCGAGTCCTCCACGGTCAGCCGGGCACACTCCGCAATAGCCGAGTTGGCGGACCATATGCAGTCGCATCTCGATTTCGAGGAAGCCACACTCTTCCCGTACTTCCGGAAAATGGATCGCGACTGGCACTACGGCTGATCACGTACGTTCAGTGATTCTTCAGCTCCATCGCAGTAGCGTCGTAAGGGCCATCTCATGTCAGGAGCTCCCATGACGACCCCGGATCAACCCACCGTTCAGCAATCCGTTCCTCAGCACCCGATTCGACCACCTGTCAATGCCGGTTGGGCAGTGGTATCGCTGCTGTTCTTCTGGCCGCTCTCCTTCGCCGCCTTCACTCATGCCTTCAACGTGTATCCCTTGTGGGCCGACGGCGATGTCGCGGGATCGCGGTATGCGTCCGATCGAGTGAAACGACTCGGTCAGATCTCACTGTGGATCGCGGGCGGGCTACTACTCCTTGTCTGCATCCTGTACGCGATTGCGGCAATCGTGTGGTTCGCCAACGGCGGCCACGACTACGGCCCGCGACGAATGCGCTGAACAACCACACTGAACAATCAAACTGAACAACCACACAACCAAAACATCACCTCACCAAACGATCTATGAACTCCATGGTCTGGTCCATCGACGCGACCGTCGTTTGGCCGTGGCTGATCCCACTGAGCTCCTGATACTCGAATTGCGTTCCTCGCGTACGCATGTCGGCCAGTTGCGCCCAGGTGAGCGCGACAGGGACCGTCGTGTCCGACACGCTCTGCACCACGCGCAGTGGACGGTCGTAGCCGTCCACCGGCACCTGCATCATCTCGCGAAACAGATCGTGGAAACGCGGCGTCCACACCGACCGAGAAAACAACGAGCTCAACTGGATTCGCTCAGCTCGAATCTGTCGGCCGAGGTCTCCGGCGCACAAGCCTCGAGCCTTTTCCATCCACTCGATTCCCAGTGGTGAGAGAACCTCGCGAATGTTCTCCTCGGGCCGCTGGTCGTCGATCCCAGCCAGGACATACAGCGCGTATCCCACCAATCCCGTGATGCCGATATCGGGAAACAGCGGCCCGCCCAGCGGAAAGAGACCTTCCATATGCGTGGGCCCTGCGACGACAACCGAGCCACGGAAATCCAATTCCGGTGCACGAGAGGAGGCCTCGTGTCCCGCGAAGTACGCCGCGTGCCCACCTTCGGACAGACCTGCCACCATCCACCGCGGGCTCAGCACGTTCCCGTACAACTCATGTGCGGCCCGTACGATGTCGACAGCATTTGCGCCGGCGGCGTGGCCGTCGAGATACGCGAGTACCCCGTCTGTACCCAGACCCGAGTAGTCGGTGGCGACTACTGCGTACCCCTCGCGCAACCAGCGTTCGATCGGTTCGATCTCGCCCGGACCGAATCCGGTCGACGAGGGCGCACACTGATCCGCACTACCCAGAGTCCCGTGGGCGTAGGAGATGACGGGCCAACCGCCCGCCGGTGGTTCGCCTTCCGGCAGAAACACCGACCCCGACGAGTCTCCCCACCTGTCAGCGGTACGCAGAGTTCGATACACGACACGCTGCGCCGCACCGGTGCCGAGCGGAAACACTGCAGCCGAGAGTTCGCTATAGGACTCCAACGCGCCCGCGACTACCGGTTCGTCCGCCGTCGCCGCGGCAGCACCTGTCCCCCACCCAAGACTCGACAACAGAATGCTCGCCACCACGGCGGCAACAAAGGTTCTACCCGAACGACTCACCACGCCAATCCCTCCCGATCAGTGCAGAGCATGATGTCGATATGCAGATCATCATCACCGGCCACAGCCTGCCCGGGCGTGATTGTTCCGAAACCGCAACCTTCGAGGGGCGAAGCAACATCCACGTCGGCATTCAGCGTCGAGGCAAGCCACACGAAATTCTCGACCTCGTACCAGGAGACGCCGAGACAGCGCGGTGGGAACTGACTGCGAACCTGGAGCAAAAGGCCGGTGCCTGGGACATTCTCGGTCCGTACATCCAAGGCCCACCGCGCGGACGCTTCATCTACCTGTCCTGGGTGACGGTGTCCGAAGACCAGACCTTCGAGATGTTTCGGCGCGCAAAGCTGATGTTCGACGCGATCCCCGAGCACGTCATTGCCGAGACCGACGGTTCCGGCGTGCTTCACGGAAACCTCGGCCTCACTGACGCCGCAGGTAAACCCCTATGCGCGGCGGTCCGGCCGCCGAAGATCGCATGGACATCCTCGCCTTACTGAGCATCGTTCAGTAGTGTGGAGTTCGACCACCTTCTCGGCCGGTGACCGCGCAATCGATACGGAGTCCGAACTGATGAGCACCGAACACCTCGATGTCCTGATCGTCGGCGCCGGCTTGTCCGGCATCGGTGCTGCGTATCGACTTCAGACCGAACTCCCCGGAAAGTCGTACGCAATCCTCGAGGCCCGTGCGAACAGCGGCGGAACCTGGGACCTCTTCAAGTACCCCGGCATCCGTTCGGATTCCGACATGTTCACGCTCGGCTACCCGTTTCGCCCGTGGACCGACGCCAAGGCCATCGCCGACGGTGATTCGATTCTCCGGTACGTCCGTGACACCGCTCGCGAGAACGGAATCGACAAGAAGATTCGGTACAACCGGAAGGTGACGGCCGCATCATGGTCGTCAGCGGACTCGACGTGGACGGTCACCGTCACCACCGATGACGAAGACGAAACACTGACCTGTAACTTCCTCTATCTCTGCAGCGGTTACTACAGCTACGAGGGCGGATACACCCCCGACTTCCCCGGTCGCGAATCGTTTGCCGGCGAGGTAGTGCACCCGCAATTCTGGCCCGACGAACTCGATTACTCCGACAAGAAGGTCGTGGTGATCGGAAGCGGCGCCACCGCAGTCACTTTGGTCCCCACCATGTCGCGGGACGCAAGCCATGTCACGATGCTCCAGCGATCACCGACGTACATTCTGGCACTGCCGTCCAGCGACAAAGTCTCGGACACCATCCGCGCGGTGTTGCCGAATCAACTCGCGCACAGCATCGCTCGATGGAAGAGCGTCGTAGTGAACCTGAGTTTCTACCAACTGTGCCGACGCAGTCCAGCGCGCGCAAAGAGGTTGCTGAATCTCGCGATCAGTCGTCAACTCCCGGAAGAGATCCCACTCGATCCGCACTTCACACCCAACTACGATCCGTGGGACCAGCGCTTGTGCGTCGTACCCGACGGCGATTTGTTCAAAGCCCTCCGATCCGGCAAGGCCTCGATCGAGACCGATCACATCGACACCTTTACCGAGACCGGGATTCGTCTCGCGTCAGGGCGCGAAATCGAAGCCGACATCATCGTCACTGCAACAGGATTGAAGATGGAGGCGTGCGGCGGGATGTCCATCGAAGTGGACGGCGAACCCGTCACCCTCGGTGATCGTTACGTCTACAAGGGCATGATGATCAGCGACGTACCGAACTTCGCGATGTGCGTCGGCTACACCAACGCCTCGTGGACTCTGCGAGCAGATCTCACGTCGATGTACGTGTGCCGACTGCTGACGGAGATGGACAAGCGCGACTATTCGAAGTGCGTGCCGCACGCGACCGAAGAAATGGACCAGCGGCCGATCCTGGATCTGGCGTCGGGGTATGTCATGCGTGCCGTGGAACAGTTCCCGAAGCAGGGATCGAAGTCACCGTGGAACATGCGTCAGAACTACATCCTTGACCGTCTTCACTCCACGTTCGGGAGCATCAACGACCACATGACGTTCTCGAAGGCACCAGCTCGACATTCGAAACCGGTGCCGAGTAAGAGTTGATCGGCGCCCGCACGACCAGATAGAGCAGGCGGGCAAATCCACCGATCGAGCCGATGACGAGAAACACGCCCGAACCTGCGACGACGGCACAGAGCGCACCGAGGACGATGATTGTCGACGCCTCGATCATCCGACCCGCGGACTCCGACCCGAGCACGTGTATTTCATCAACTCCTTCGCTCATAAAACTATTTTCAGCCAACCGTCCAGCCGGTTTGTAGGGACTTTGGTCACGAGTCGGTTCAAAATGGACCCATAAATGCAGGTCAAGCGTTCAGTTGGCCACTCTCGGACCGGGAGATCCAAACCCTTCAGTAGTGTGCGCATCACGGAAGAGCAGAACCGACACCGGGGGAAACACAATGAAGGTCGTTATTTTCGGGGCAACAGGAATGGTCGGCAACAGCGTCATGCGCGAATGCCTGGACGATCCGCGAATCGGCACGGTCGTGACCGTCGGCCGCAATCCCGCCGGTACAACCGACCCGAAGATCGTCGACATCGTTCACCGTGACCTACTGGACTTCTCGGCAATCGAAACCGATCTGTCCGGCGCCGACGCGTGCTTCTTCTGTCTCGGTGTGTCCTCTGCCGGAATGAACGAAGCCGACTACACGCGCATCACGCGTGACATCACCCTCGCCGCCGCCACAACGCTCTCGCGTGTGAATCCGCAGATGGTGTTCGTCTACGTATCCGGCGAAAGCGCCGACTCCACCGAAACCAGCAAGACCATGTGGAAGCGGGTACGCGGCGCGACCGAGAATGCGTTGCTCGCTCTCCCCCTCGAGACCTACATCCTCAGGCCGGGATTCATCCGTCCGCGGCCGGGATCACCGTCGAAGACGTGGTGGTACAAGGTGTTCTATCAGGTCTCCGTGCCCCTGTACCCGCTCCTGCGAAAGGTCTGGCCCAGCAGCGTGACCACCAGTGAGAACATCGGCAAGGCAATGATCGCACTCGCCGCGAACGCGCCCGATCTGCCCGACCGCGTCCTTCGCAGCGACAAGATCAACGAACTCGCGCAGGCCTGACGGATTCACCTCGAAAGACGAAGCCGCGGGCGACGAGCTCCAAAGCCACAGCCACCGAGCAAGTTTGCGCCAACAACAGCCCTGCCAGGACGAGAATCTGTACCGCACCGGCCTGAACAGCCGACCCCGTCGCGAGCAACACACCGACAAATGCTCCGGGCAATGTCACGAGACCGACGGTTCGGGTCTGGTCGACTCCGGGCAGGAGGGCGTCGGACGCAGCCGTGCGGGCGACTTCCCACCGTGCGTCGCGTTGCGAGAATCCCAGGCTCAGTGCCGCTTCCACTTCCCCGTATCGATCGTCAACCGCGTCGAGTCCACGTTTGGCTGCCATCGACGTAGCTGTCATGGCGCCGCCCATGACGATTCCGCCGATCGGAACCAGAGCGACGCCCTCGACGGGAACCACTCCGGACAACAGCATCAGTGGCAGCACAACACCGATTCCCGACGCCAACGCGACGGTCAGCCACACTCCGGAAGTTCCTGCTCCGGAGCGTCGTGCAGCGGTGAACGACGCTGCGGCGAACATGCCGACGAGCACGAGGAGCGCTGACCAGATGTGAGCCAGGGCTGCGGCAAGAATCAACGAAACAGCAGCCAATTGGAGGGCGCCACGCGCGAGCGCGCCGGGAACTACGCGAATGCTACCGAGGTGAGCGAATCGATAGACCAGTGTGGCCACAAGCGCCATGACGATGCAGAGCACAGCCAGATGGACGCCGGAATCGGCTATCGAAAGGCTCATGGGTCACAGTGTTCCCTACGAACCGTTCCGGTCCGAACTCGCGAACCGCTCAGAAAACCCAGCCACGAAGCGCGACAAATCGCAGGCCACCGACAATTCCGCTCACTGCGATTACAAGGCCCGCTTGAAGTAGCCCATCCGCACCGGGCAACAGGAAACCGAGCGCACTGATGGCAGCGGAACTGGCGATCAGCCCGACCAGTGCGAGACCACCGCCTTCCCACTGCGCGGTGAACCAGTTGACGCGATCCGCGGCGTGGAAGGTGAGCCGGCGATGCAGCTCATTGGCCAAAATGGTGCTCAAGACCGCACCGACTGCGTTGGCGACCAGCGCTCCGTCACCGCGCAGCGCCAGGAAAGCTGCGAAGTAGAGAATGTTGCTGGCTCCGCCGACAAGGGCAAAACGAACGAGCTGAGCAAAGGCGCCGTCGCCGGCAAGGGCGCGAAGCCTCGTTGCCGCGAAACCTGCACTCCGCGTACCCACCATCGAGATCGGATTGCTCCCGACCCAGATGTCAGACGTGCTCATATCGGCTTCTCTCGTACGGACAATCGGAACCACACGTTCCGCTTAGCAATATAGCACTAACGGAATCAATCATTCCGCTTAGTGCCGTAGACTGTGAGGATGCCGACAACCCACCCCGACGCTTCTCGTGCGGGGACCTCGGCCGACTGCTCACAGCCGCGCCTCCGGTCCGACGCCCAGGCCAACCTCGAACGGATTCTCTGCTCCGCTCGCGAGGTGTTCGCGGCCCAAGGACTGGACGCCACACTGGCCGACGTCGCGAAGCACGCCGGCGTCGGCGTCGGAACCGTGTATCGACGATTCGCCAGCAAGGACGAACTGATCCAGGCTCTGTTCGACACGCGGTGCTCCGAGATCGAATCGATCGCCGCCACCGCCCGCGAGATGCCGGACGCCTGGGAAGGTCTCGTCTACTTCCTCGACGTCATCTCGCTGCGCATGGCGGACAACCGCGGTTTCGGCGATCTCCTGATGGACGGACGCTTCACTTCCGACACCTTCGCTCGCGCGCGTGCGGGAATCGCTCGACACACCGCGGCACTCGTCAATCACGCGAAGGAACAGGGCACCCTGCGGAGCGACTTCGAAGTCAACGACATTCCGCTTCTCATGCAGGTCGTCAAGATGGCTCAGAAGTTCGGCGGCGACGAGGCCCCTCAGGCTTACCGCCGCGCCCTCGGGTTCATGATCGACGGACTGTGCGCTTCCCGCACTGGACATCGGGAACTGCCCGTGCCTGCGCTCTCCTCCGAGCAACTCGATCACGTCCTTCATCGGTTCCAGACAACGCCCGGGAAGAACTGCTGACTCGATTTCGGGGTCGACCCCGTAGCGGCGTCGACCCCGAAATTTGCCGTCAGTGGGCGATTACCGGTTCACCTTCCGGCGAGTCCGGAAGCAGCCCGCTCCGAAGAACCAGTCCGGTCAACACCGCACCGACCGCGAAAATGCCTGCTGCCCAGTAGAACGTCGTGGTGTAACTCTCGACGGCGGCCTGCGCCTGGGTCAGCGGGTTCATCTCGCGCCCCACCAGGTAGTTGGTGGAAGCCGAGGCTGCAATCGTGCTGAGCAGTGCAGTTCCGATCGAGCCACCAACCTGCTGCATCGTGTTGACGGTGGCAGATGCGACGCCGGCGTCTTCGTGATGCACGCCCGAAGTTGCCCCCTGCATCGACGGGGCGAAGATGCTGCCCATTCCGAGTCCGGTGACCACGAGGCCGGGCAGGATGTGGACGGCGTACGTGCTGTCCACGGAGATCTGGGCGAGCAGTGTCATTCCGATCGCGGCGATGACCATTCCGCTCACGATCAGCACTCGCGGACCAACCCGAGGTAGCAAGACTGCTGTCGAAAGCGTTGCCGCCGTGACAATTCCGAATACCATCGGCATGAATGCGAGACCGGTCATGATCGGGCTGTACCCGAGGATCAGTTGCATGTAGTACGTCAGGAACAGGAAGACAGCGAACATGCCTGCGCCGGAAAGGAAGATCGCAAGATACGAGCCCGCCCGGATCCGGTCGAGCACCACCCGCAGCGGAAGGAGCGGGTGTTCGGACTTGGTCTGCCAGTAGATGAATGCAGCCATGAAGACTACGCCGGCAACGAGCCACGAAATGGTGGGAGTTGCACTCCACCCATCAGATTCGGCCTTCGAGAATCCGAAGACGATGCTGAACAAGCTGATGGAGACCAGGATCGTTCCCGGGATGTCGAGCTTGGGCCGCGAATCACTGGTGTGCGGCGCGAGCAACAGAACCGCTCCGACCAATGCGATCGCCGCGAAGAAGAGATTCACGAAGAGGCACCAGCGCCAGTCGACCCACTCGGTGAGAGCTCCGCCGAGCAACAGGCCGATGGCGCCACCACCGCCGGCCACGGCACCGAAGATGCCGAAAGCCTTGGCGCGCTCACCCGGATCGGTGAATGTCACGGACAACAGAGACAGTGCCGCCGGAGCAAGGAGCGCACCGAACACGCCCTGGCCCGCGCGAGCGGCAACAAGCATTTCGAAGTTGACGGCTGCGCCACCGATGGCGGAAGCGACCGCAAAGCCGACCAGGCCGACGATGAACGTTCGCCTGCGCCCGAACAAGTCGCTCAATCGACCGCCGAGCAACAGCAGGCTGCCGAACGCCAACGCGTATGCCGTGATGATCCACTGGCGGTCGGAATCACCGAACTCCAGTGAGCGCTGCGCAGCCGGCAGCGCGATATTGACGATGGTGGCATCCAAGACCACCATCAGCTGCGCAATTCCCAGAACCGCGAGAACCAGCCACCGCTTTGCGTGGTTGTCCCCTGAAGGCGCTGAGGACTGCTCGAATTCAGTCCGTTCAGCAATGTCTGACATAGTCCCTCGCCCAACCTATGCGGAGATGGCTTCTCCGGTTAGCAAAAACGCTACACGAAAACGGAGAGGCTGTCTCCACTTGGCGGGTAGAGTGGAGACATGAGTACCGCAATGGGGCGCCCGCTTCGCGCCGACGCTGCACGTAACCGGCAGTTGATCATCGATGCCGCACGTGAATTGTTCGCCGAAGAAGGGATCGACGTCACACTCGACGACGTTGCCCGGCGCGCGGGTGTCGGCGTCGGAACTGTCTATCGGCGGTTCGCCAGCAAGGAAGAATTGATCGACGGAGTCTTCGAACAGAACTTTGCCGACATCGCCGCCACTGCCGAGGCATCACTGAACAATCCGGATCCGTGGGACGGACTCGTCACGTTCGCCGAATTCGCCTGCAGCCGTATGTCGGTCAATCGTGGGCTCAAAGACGTCCTGAACGGAACCGACGAGGGCTGCGAGCAGCTGGCATGCCAACGATCCATCGTCGAACCGTCGGTCGAGAGGATCTTCTACCGGGCCCAGGACGCCGGAATGCTGCGTCCCGACGCCGTCCCCACGGACCTGTTCGGCCTCATCTTCATGGTGGGAGCAGTCACCGAATTTGCTCAGCCGGTCAACCCGACTGTGTGGCGCCGATACCTTTCGGTGATGCTCGACGGACTACGCACCGAGGGATTGCATCGTGACTCGCTTCCCCTCCCTCCCCTGAGCACCGAAGAACTGCACGAAGCGAAACAACTCATGAAGAATCGGCGCCGCTGAGCGATTCGATCAGATTTGCTCACGAGGAATGAAAATCCACATCACGATGTAGATCAGAAACTGCGGGCCGGGCAGCAAGCACGAGAGCACGAACAGCAAGCGGACGGTCGACGACTTCCACCCGAAGTATCGAGCGATCCCGGCGCACACCCCGCCGAACATCGCGCCGGAGCGAGCTCGAGTGAGTTTGCGGGTCTTCATGGGCGAAGTCATGTTCGGTGTCCCTTCAGTGGATCTCGCGGACTGTCCGCGTCGACTTCCACTATCCGCCGCCGGGGCACTCACGCGCATCAGGCCATGGACCCATCTTTTCCGGTGCCGTACATACTCAGGTACAGGTCCGTCCCCGCGTGGGACTCAGGGTTCTCCCCCACATCTCAGCCTCACACCTCGGCCTCACACCTCGACGGGAAACATCCGTCGAAGTCGTTTCGGTGCCGCAAAGGGTTGCCAGTTGTCGACGTCCTGCGCCAGACGATCGGCAACCGTCCACAACGCAGAGGGGTTGTGAGTCAGCCCCATGTGACTACCTTGCACCGCAACGCTTTCCGATAGTCCAGACGTGGTTTCACAGCACGCTTGCCACGGAACGATGCCGTCGTGCCTGGAGTAGACCGACGTGGCAGGTACCGAAATGGGCGGTCCCTGTTCGGATTCGATGCCGTCGACCGGAGGCATCATGGCATGGTTGCCGGACAAACGAGCGTAGAGCGATCCGACTCGCGTCTGCTCCAGACTGGTGAGACCGAAAGGCGAACCGAGTGTCACCACCTGACGTACTGAGTCCGGCAGGTCCCTCGCCAGCTTTCGAGCGTAGATTCCGCCCAGACTCCAGCCGATCACCGACACCTTCTGCTGGTACCGATCGGACACTGCAGCCAATGCGGCAGGCAATCCGTCGACCACCATCGCCGTCGGACCGGTGTTGATGCCCAGATTCCAGCCGTGGACACGATATCCGAGGAATCCGAGATACGCCCTCAACGCGAACGTGGACACATCGGACGTCAACAGACCGGGAAGAACCAGGACCGGGTGACCGTCCCCTCGCGGCGATCGAAGCAGCCACGGCGCAGCTACGAGTAACGACGCGATGTCGACGAGTCCGCGCGTCGGTTCGCTCAGACACATCGCCAAGGACGGTGGGCCAGGAACGAGCGGGCCGACTTCGCGAATCAGGGCCGATCCTCGAGCCCTCTCGAATTCGGTTTCCGCAAAATCGATCGCAGAGACTTCCGCAACTACGGACACCTGGACTCCTGTCGGCCGGTGCCCTGATGGGGAGCGGTTCCGCGGGCTGTGTGCTCAACCCGCGGAACCTTGTCCTCATCCGCCACCGGTAGCGAACAGGACCCGTTCTGCCCACAGATTCACGTCGATACATCTGAACCCGACCAAAACTGTGTGATCCAGAACACTAGTTTTGGATACGTTGCATCTACGTTGCGTGCATGTTTCGTCATTGCCGTGGAGAAGCTGTTACCCGGGAGAAGCTACAGAAGGAGAAACACATGTCATTCACGGACGAAGAGATCGCCTACTTGCAGTCGCAGCCGCTGGCGCGCGTAGCGACCGTCTCACCGAACGGACAACCCGACGTCGTTCCGTTGGCCTTCGAGTACGACGGGGCCCACCTGTGGATCGGCGGGGTCGGCGAGGCGGTCATGCGGACCAAGAAGTTCCGCAACATCGGGTCAGGACAACTCGAAGTCGCCCTGGTCATCGACGACATGCCGTCGTTCGAGCCATTCGTCGCGCGCGGAATCAGAATCTACGGAATCGCTGAACGGCCGATCGAGAGGGTAGGAATGGTCGGCCCCGGAATCTATTCACGCATCACGCCGACAGTCTCGTGGAGTTGGAACCTGGCCGGAGAACCCGCTGGTGAAACCTGGTACACGGCACGCAGGACCGTTCACACGCGTTAGCTCAGTTCGAGCAATTCTCAGGTGGCAAGTTCTCGGCAGCCCAGGTTGTCAGTTCGCTGAGGGCTGGAAGCAGTGCTTGCCCCGACGCCGTGAGTTCGTACTCCACGGCGATGGGCGGACCTGCATCGACGCTCCTCGTCACCAAGCCTGCCCCCGCCAACTCCGTCAGGCGTTCCGAGAGTACCGAATCACTGATCCCGCCAACTGCGCGCTTGAGTTCGGAGAATCCCGCCGGCCCGTTGAGCAGCGTGCCGAGAATGACGCCGTTCCACCGTTTGCCCAGGAAGCCGAACGCGCGGGCCAACGCCCCGTCACATGCGCGGGGCTCGTGTTCCGCTTCGCTCTTGCTCGCCACCCCACCATCCTAGCCACAGTGCTACCGTATCCGTAGGCACTATTTTTTTACTAGCAACTAGCTTTACCGGGTTACGCTCGGTCGAGCTACCACGGAACGGAATCCCCCGATGTCTCTCGACGCAGCCACCCCATTCACCGCCCAGCAACTCGACGAAGCCGGCCGCGAACTCCTCTTCACCGCGGCTCGCACCGCCAATTCCTTCTCGAACGAGCCCGTGACCGACGACCAGCTCACCGCAATCTGGGAGCTCGCGAAGTGGGCACCGACCGCGGCAAACACCAATCCACTGCGCGTGTTGTTCGTTCGCACCGAGGAGGGCAAAGCGCGCCTCGTCGAGCACATGGCTGACGGAAACAAGGCCAAGACCGAAGCGGCTCCTGTAGTTGCGGTTCTCGCAGTGGATACCGAGTTCTACAAGCACATCCCCACCCTGTTCCCCGTCCGCCCGGAGATGAAGGACTACTTCGAATCCGACGAAGCTGCCGCCAGTTCGACCAGTCGGTTCAACGCCGCACTGCAGGCCGGCTACGTGATCCTCGCGATTCGTGCACAGGGTCTGGTCGCCGGCCCGATGGCCGGATTCGATGCGGCCGGCATCGACGGCGAATTCTTCGCGGACGGACGTTTCAAGACGATCCTCGTAGTGAACATCGGCCACCCCGGCGAGAACCCGTGGTTCGATCGTCTCCCACGCCTCTCCGACGAGGACGCGCTCAGCTGGGCCTGAGCCCAATTCGGAAAGATTCGTACAAGGCGGGAGGGTTCTTCGGAGCTCTCCCGCTTTGCTGTTTCCAGCACGTTTGAGATGGTTGTCTGCTGGGTACAGAGACGCGACTCGCAAACTCGCACGTCCAGAACAACATCCGACACGCTGCAATCGGAATTAGTTGCAGTATCGGAGTTTTTGGACGACAGTCGAGACAAACCCCTCGGCCGGAAACGGCTGCGGGGAAAGCCCTTGTGCGCCGGTCGGTGTCGAGGGAAGACGTTTGCGAGCAGAAGTCCGAAGAAAGTGGGTTCGGAAATATGGGCGCGCTATGGGATTTTGTCGTTGCACGACGACAACAATTGATGACCGACTCGTACCTACATGTTTCAGCAGTTATCCAGTCCGTGATCATCGCGACGATTGCCGCCGTGATCATCGGAATTCTCGTCTACAGAAGCCCGGTCGGTTCGTCCGTGGCAACAGCTTTGGCCAGCACGATCTTGACGGTTCCTTCGTTCGCTCTTCTCGGACTGCTCATTCCGATTCTCGGTCTCGGCGTCGCCCCGACGATCACCGCACTGATCCTGTATGCCCTGCTCCCGATCATTCGGAACACGATCATCGGCCTGGATGCGGTCAACCCGGCCATCACCGACGCGGCGCGCGGCGTCGGAATGAATCGCATGCACGTACTGAGTCGAATCGAGCTACCGATTGCGTGGCCCTCGATCCTCACCGGCATGCGGGTCAGTACGCAGATGCTCATGGGCATCCTGGCCATCGCCGCATACGCCAAAGGTCCAGGTCTGGGAAACCTGATCTTCTCCGGACTCTCGCGGGTAGGCAGCCCCAATGCTGTTCCGCAAGCGCTGGTCGGCACCGTACTCATCGTCATTCTGGCCCTGATCCTCGACGGAATCTACGTCGTCATCGGCCGTCTCACTACTTCGAAGGGGCTGCAATGACCGAAACCATTCCGTCCGACGTATCCGCTGATCAGAAGGTGTCCGGAGTCGAGATCGTTCTCGAATCCGTGACCAAGCGTTACCCGGGCCAGAAAGCTGCAGCGGTGGACAATGTTTCGCTGACTGTTCCCGCCGGCGAGATCGTGGTATTCGTCGGACCTTCGGGTTGCGGCAAGACGACGACGATGCGCATGATCAACCGTCTGATCGAACCCACCTCGGGCAAGATCACCATCGACGGCAAAGACGCCCTGTCCATCGACCCGGACAAGCTTCGCCGCGGCATCGGATACTCGATTCAGCAAGCAGGCTTGTTCCCGCACTTCACCATTGCGAAGAACGTCGCGACGGTGCCCGGCCTCATCGGTTGGGACAAGAAGCGAATCGCGGCACGGACCGACGAGATGCTCGACCTCGTCGGCCTCGACCCCGAGACTTATCGTGACCGGTACCCACGACAGCTCTCCGGTGGCCAGCAACAGCGCGTGGGCGTGGCGCGGGCACTCGCCGCCGATCCCCCGGTTCTGTTGATGGACGAGCCTTTCGGTGCCGTCGATCCCATCACTCGCGGTCTCCTCCAGGACGAACTGATGCGTCTGCAGTCGGAGTTGGGCAAGACCATCGTGTTCGTCACCCACGATTTCAACGAGGCAGTCAAGCTCGGGGATCGAATTGCCGTGCTGGGTAACCAGTCCAGCATCATGCAGTACGACACCCCCGAAGCGATCCTCGCCAATCCCGCCAACGACATGGTCGCGGGTTTCGTCGGCGCCGACGCATCACTCAAGCAGTTGACCTTGACCCGTGTGCGTCAGATCAAACTCAAGCAGTGCCTCACCGCGCGCGAAACCGATTCGGTCGACGACTTGAGAACCGCACTCGCAGCACGCAAGTGGAAATGGGCCTTGATTCTCGATCAGCGTGGCCGACCGCTTCGCTGGGTCTCACCCGGGCACCTCGCTCACGCGTCGACCCTTCGAGGTGTCGGTAACGAGATCGGTGAGGCCGTGTCCATCCAGTCCACCCTGCAGGATGCGTTGGAAGCTCTTCTCGCCGAGAGCAATGCATCCACCGTGGTCACCGGACGGCGCGGCGAGTACGTCGGCCTCATCACGATCGACACGCTGGTCAGCCATCTCTCCGAGATGCGCGAGGAGCATGCCCACGATCACGACGACGACGAGTCCGACGCCGAGAACGTCGAGGGTCGAATATGAGTGCCACGACCGAAGACCTCGTCGCCGCGCCCGAGATGGAACCGGACGCTCCCGATCTCGGCGCCGCCGAGAATGCGGCCACCCGCCGAGCTGAGCGGATGCGGCTGTACGTTCAACCCGTCATTGTTCTGATTCTTGTCGCGGGCGTGCTGACCTGGGCGTTCACGCGCGAACTGAACGCGACACAGAAGGCCAGCATCAATCTCGACAACATCGTCACGCTGACGTGGCAACACGTGCTGATCACCGCCGCTGTGGTCATCATTGTCGTCGCCATCGCGGTTCCGCTCGGAACATTGTTGACCAGACCGAAATTCACCCGCTTGGCACCGTTCTTCGTCGGCATCGCGAACATCGGGGCCGCGGCACCGGCCATCGGCCTCCTGGTGCTTTTCTATCTCGCGACCAGAACGACGGGCTTCTGGATCGGTGTGTTTCCGATCGCGTTCTACTCACTGCTTCCCGTGCTACGCAACACGATTCTGGGTTATCAGCAGGTGGACAAGACTCTGATCGACGCCGGACGTGGTCAGGGGATGTCTTCTCTGACCGTACTGCGTCAGCTCGAATTCCCGATGGCTGTCCCGTACATTCTTGCGGGCCTTCGCACTTCGCTCGTACTGGCCGTCGGCACGGCAACGCTGTGCTTCCTGGTCAGTGCCGGTGGTCTGGGCATTCTGATCGACACCGGGTACAAACTGCGCGACAACGTCACCCTCGTGGTCGGCGCCGTACTCGCAGTGTCGTTGGCCTTGCTGATCGACTGGCTCGGCGCGCTCGCCGAAACTTATCTCGGGCCCAAGGGATTACGATGACCAAGACTTCGATCACCAGAACGCGGGGCTGGAAACTCGCAGTTGCCACGCTCGGCCTCACCCTTGTCGCGTCCTGCGGCCTGGAATCCGGTGGCGCACTGCCGCTGGCAGTCGGCCCCGGCAGCATCGAGCCCGTTCCCGAGCTCGAGGGAGTGAAGATGACCGTCGGCTCCAAGGACTTCACCGAGCAGATCGTGCTCGGGTACGTCATCGAGTTCGCTATGGCGGCGGCAGGCGCGGATGTTCGAGATCTCACGAACATTCAGGGCTCGAACAGCACCCGTGACGCACAGTTGAACGGGCAGATCGACCTTGCGTACGAGTACACCGGGACCGGGTGGATCAACTATCTCGGAAACGAAACTCCACTTCCCGACTCGCAGGCGCAGTTCGAGGCGGTCCGCGACGCAGATCTGGCCGCTAACGACATGGTGTGGACTGATCCGGCGCCGATGAACAATACGTATGCATTGGCGATGAGCAAGGAGACCGCCGAGAAGACCGGCGTCAAGACGGTTTCCGACTACGCGAAGTTGGTCGAATCCGATCCCGGTGCTGCAGTGACGTGCGTCGAGACCGAGTTCAACGTCCGTCAGGACGGCTATCCGGGTCTGGCAGCCAAGTACGGCTTCGACGCCTCGCGAGCCCAGCGGCAGATTCTGCAGACGGGCATCATCTACCAGGCGACGGCCGACAGCGACCAATGCAAGTTCGGTGAAGTCTTCACCACCGACGGTCGCATCATCGCACTCGATCTGGTTCTCCTCGACGACGATCTGCAGTTCTTCCCGAAATACAATCCGGCGCTGGTGATGAAAAAGGACTTCGCGGAGGCACATCCGCAGGTTGCCGAAGTCATGGCGCCGATCTCGGAGAAACTGACCAACGAGGTGATGACCGAGCTCAACCGGCAGGTCGACGTCGACGGCAAGGAGCCGGCGGACGTGGCCCGTGACTGGCTGGTCTCGGAAGGCTTCGTCACAGCCGAGTAGTTACCGCTTGCGTCCCACACAGAACACCCGCCGGAACGGAAACAGCGTTCCGGCGGCCGTGGCGGGATACGCCTCTCGCAGCAGGTCGGAATACTGACGCTCGAACTCCGGAGCGTCGGCCTCGCCGAGAACGTCCAGGACCGGCCGAAGTCCAGTACCCCGTACCCATCCGAGCACGGGATCGGCACCTGCCAGCACGTGTACGTACGTCGTTTCCCATGCGTCGACGTCGAACCCGTGTTCCTGCAGCCGCTGCGCGTACGCCACCGGACTGTCGACACCTTCCGGGCCGCGTAGGACGCCGCCCAGTCGCTCGCTCCATTCCGCGGACTCCGCGAGGCCTCGCATGAGCGCATGTGACGGCGCATCGAAGTTTCCCGGAACCTGCCACGCCAGCCACGACCCGGATGCCAGGGTGTCCGCCCACTGGTCGATCAGCTCGCGGTGGCTCGGAACCCACTGCAATGCAGCGTTACTGACGACCACGTCGTAACCGGTGGCGTCGAAGGACATGATGTCCCCCAACTCGACGGTGACGTTTCCCGGCAGGTCTGTCGGGGCCTGCGCCACCATGTCGGGAGACGAGTCGAATCCGGATACCGAGGCGTCCGGCCATCGTTCCCCGAGCATCGCGGTCAGGTTGCCTGAGCCGCAGCCGAGGTCGGCTACCCGAGTCGGGTCTTCGGTGGTCACCCGTGAGACCAGGTCCACGAACGGGCGTGACCGCTCGCCCGAATAGCGGCCGTAGACTTCGGGATTCCACGTGACAGTGCGCATGAACCCATCCTGCACCCTGTTCCTGAGAATTGCCGCCTGCCAGATCTTGTCGGCGAAAATCACCGACGCGGCACCACGGTGGACAGTACGTTCGGCAATCTCGACCAGTCCGCGGTGATGTAACTCGCGTGCTCACCGGCCAGCCGGTCGAGTCGCTCGCTCGCTTCGGCTTCCGAGGCATGGGTTCCGTCGATCTGCGGAGCAACCTTGTGCGCGTCGGTCATGACGAGCAGGTAGCCACGATCGTGGTACCACTGCGGTTCCACATCGCCCGAGGTGTAAGCGAGGGCGTCGCCGTCGAAAATCACGAACCACGGTCGGATCCCCGGATCGGCGTAGCGGTCGAGACGGGGATCTCCCGGCGATGCCCGGTGAACAGCAGGAAAGGCCGCGCCGAGTTGGACGAGCCCGGCAGCGGACAGATCTCGCAAGTGCGTCGCGTACTGCTGGTCGGTCCAGTCCGTGTCGAGAGGGTTTCCCTCCTCGATCGTTCCCGGAATCAGCTCGAACAAAAACTTGCCGGTCATCTCGGAAACACTCGGCCATCCGCGCTCGGCGACCGCGGCATCCGGGGTCGAGTAGGACTCACCCATCAGATCGGACGGAGTGAAAACCGCGTCGCCTAGGGTCCCGAGAATCAAGGCGTCGAGATCGGCGGGTCCACGTCCGTAGCCGGCCGTGAAACCGTCCTTGAGTTCCAACTTGATCATCACCGGCGGATGCTCGGGATCGGCTTCGTGCCACGCGCGCATATCCGCCAGGCATCCGCGAAGTCCCTGATCTCGCAGACCGCTTCGCAATCCGGCAGCGTCCTGCGCACCGACGCAATTGCTGTCGCTCGCCACCGGATTCATGTGCGACACACGCCAGTCCGGACCGCCGCCGTTGGTCCACAGATCCAACTCGAGCAGGGACGCCCCTGAATCCAGAGCGTCGGCGAAGTACGGGAACGTCGCCTTCTCGTAGGAGTTGTGGACGCCGACGGACGTGGTCTCGGAAAACGAGTGAGCTCGGCCCGCGGTCGTCTCGGCACCGGCAGAGGGCGCCGAGACTACCGAGACAACCGCCGCGAACGTACTCACACCGGCTACCAGGAATCCACGCATGTTCGACACTCTCGCAGAAATCACGCCGCGGCAGGACCGAATCGGGAGAGTTACTGGACGATCGTCCTAGACTGCGTCGGCGACAAGGCTGTTCCTCAATACGTTCTTCTGTATCTTCCCTGTTGCCGTGACAGGCAGTTGGTCGACGAACCTGATGGAACGAACCTTCTGATACGGCGCCACCTTCGCGGCCACGTAGTCCGTCAGTTCCCGCTCCAACAATTTCAAGGCCGACGCAGTCTCGGACGCGAAGTCGCGGTTCAACTGAACGAATGCCGTCACGCGCTCACCGACCACTGGCGCCTGTTCGCCGACGACGGCTGCCTGTGCAACGGCAGCGTGTGAACACAGAATCTCTTCGAGCGGCTGCGGATACACGTTGTAACCCTTGTAGATGATCATGTCCTTCGATCGCCCCACCAGAAACAGGTGCCCCGCCTCGTCCAGCCGCCCCATGTCTCCGGTCGCCAGCCACCCACCGCGGAACTGAACCGCAGTCAGTTCCGGCTGGTTCTGGTACCCGTCGGTGATCTGGGGCCCGCGGGCCCAGACCTCACCGACCTCGCCGGCCCCGAGGACTGCCGAATTCTCGTCTCTGATCTCGAGTTCGGTGTCGAAGATCGCGACGCCGACGCTGTCCGGCGGCGTCGCGACGTCACAGTTCAAAGGCGCACCCGTCAGGCCCATCGTCGCTTCGCTCAGGCCGTATCCCTCCGTGACCCAGGCATTGTCGAAGATCGTTTGCAGGCGCCGCAGCGATGTCGTGTCGAACGGGGCTGCCCCGGAGTTGATCGCACGCACAGAGGACAAGTCGTGCGATCCGATCTTGTTGCTCGCCAACAACGCGTAGTACATCGCGGGCGAACCGGTGATGTGGGTGACGCCGAGGCGCTCGATGTCTGCCAACATCCGGTCCGGATCGAAGCGGCCGGTGAAGACAACAGTCGATCCGAGCAGAGTACTGACGTTCTGTCCGACCAAGCCCAGACCGTGAAAGAGTGGCGCCACCGCGATGTTGACACCTTCGCCCGGAACCAGCGCATGAGGACCGCGATCGACGGTCGACTGCATTCGAAGCCCGCCGAGTTCGTCGAGTTCGGTGAGAAGCCCAGATCGCCAGGACGCCATCTGGATGACATTCGAGACCAGGTTACGGTTCAGTACGCGAACAGCTTTGGAGCGTCCGGTCGTACCGCCGGTCAGCTGAAGATGAGCGACGAGCTCCGGATCGACACTGTACGACGTCAGCGGATGCGCCTGCAACAGATCCCCGAATGCAAGAACGCCCTCCGGCAGAGCCGTTTCGGTCGTCGGCGCCGAAGGTGTCGCGGATACGCACACCACAGCCTCGACGCACTGCGCAGCCGCTGCCAGAACGATTCCGACGGATTCGGGGTGCGAGATGACCACGCGTGCCTTCACATCGTCCAACTGATCGCGGAGACCGGCCGGCGGGAGAGTCGGATTGACCGGCGCCACAGCAGCACCCGCACACAGCGCCCCGTAGTACGCCACGACGTACCACAGGTTGTTCGCCATATGGAGCGCCACCACGTCCCCCGGCTGGACCCCGAGTGCACGCAATCCCCCGGCCGCTCGCTGTGCGCGTTCGTACAGCTCGGCGAAGGTGAGTTCAAGGTCGCCGTCTTGCAGCGCAATTCGGTCAGGGTACGCGCGAGCAGCCCCTGCCAGAACTGCGTCGATTCCTGTCGTCGGATAGTCGAGGCACCGGGGCATATCGGTCGGCCAGGCGAGCGTCATGAGTAAAACCTCCAGCTGTTCGGAATGGATGGAATGAATCTTCTAATCGATCCGGCGGACCAACGACTCTTGGACCACAGTGGCTACCAAATCTCCTTTCCTACTCCAGAAATGCCCACTCGAGAGACCGCGCCCGTCGCAGGACGACGGACTGGTTTGCGAGAACAGCATCCAGTCGTCCGCCCGGAACGGGCGGTGGAACCACACAGCGTGATCGAGGGAGGTCACGATCGCCCTGGATTCTCCTTTGAGCATCGAACGATGCGGCTGGATATCGAGTGACGCTGTCGACGCCAGTGTCATGTCGGAGCCGTACGTGAGCGCGCAGACGTGGAGCAATGGATTGTCCGGCAAGGCCTGAGCAGGTTTCAGCCACACTGTCTGCTCCGAAAGTCCCGGTACTGCACGGTAGTCCGATACCCGATCCTGCGGTACGAAGCGCAGTGACATCACCCGAACCGTAGTCGCGGCCTGATATTCCTCAGGTCGCTCTTTCGCCCAGTGCTCGTACGGATCCGGAAGGTCCTCGGGTGGTGGCACTTCAGGCATGACCAACTGTCGATCCGCACCGTCTTCGGACAACTTGAAGGAGGCCGACAACGTGAAGATCGGTTCTCCGCCTTGTCTCGCGGTGACCCGACGGGAACGATACGACCGCCCGTCTCGGAGTCGTTCCACCTCGTAGACGATCGGCTTGGTGGGATCGCCTGCACTGAGGAAGTAGCCGTGAAGAGAGTGCGCGAGATTTTCCGATGGAACGGAACTTCCCGCTGCGGTCAGAGCCTGGGCTGCCACCTGCCCACCGAACGCCCTCATCGGATGCCCGGCGTGACAGTATCCGCGAAACTCCTTGCTGCTCAGCTTTTCCAAGGTCAGCAAACTCTCGAAGTCAGGCGAAACATGATGATCGAGGATGGAGGTCATCGAAATCGGCCTATCGGGCAGCGACAACGGGAGCGTGGGGGCGCACCGAGTTCTTGTCACGGGCAGGATCGATGATGACGATGCCGATGACGGCCACGACGAGCGCTACCCCACCGAGGATCTGGAAGGCGGTCGCGTAGCCGTCGCCTCCGTCACCGGCCGCGTCGACGATGCGTCCCATCATGTACGGCGCGATGAACCCGCCGAACGCCATGAGCGACAGGAACACCCCGAGTACCCCGGAAATTTGCTTCGGCGGGCACAATTCGCTGACACACGCATTGAGAAGCGGAAGTACCGGAGTACATATCGCGTAGCCCAACGACACCATGAACACAGCCATGACAGGCGCATCGACGAACGGCAGGAACACCAACAACGTGCCGCCGATCAGCATGCCGACCGCCGGAAAGACAACCCGAGCAGCACGCATACCGACGCCTCGGGTGATGAGCTTGTCGCTCAACCACGTGCTGCTCAACATGATCGCAAGACCGATGAGGCTGGGGATGGAGAACATCGATCCAGCCTGAAGTCGCGAATAACCAAGGCCCAGTTCGAAGTACGACGGCAACCAGGTGAGGACTACCGCTGCCAGTGCATAGGCGGCTGCAATGAGCAGAACACCGCCGATGAAGGTGCGGGTGCGGAAGATGTGCAACCAGGGCACGGCCGGCTCAGCGTCAGTCGCAGGTGCCGCAACCATTTTGGGGTTCGAGCCGTCAGGGCCCGAGTCGGCATCATCTGCCTTACCCGAGTTGGCAGCTCGTCCGTACGGACCCTCCTTCCACACCGCCAGCCAAAGCACAGCCCACAAAAGCCCCGCGATCGCCAATGCGACCAGCGCAGAGCGCCAGCCCCAGGTGACCGCGACGTACGCGAGAATGGGCGCGATCGCAATCTTGGCGATCGACGCCGAGCAGGTCAGGACGGCTCCGGGCAAGCCACGGCGCGCCGGCGCATGCCAGGAGTACGCGGCGGAAAACAGTAGCGGCGAGTTGGGACCTTCGGCGAAACCGAGAATCATCCGACTCACGAGCAGGGTCACGAAACTGGCTGAGAGCATGAGCGGCAGCATCGCCACGGACCACAGGACGACCAGCAGAACGAGCGCCCAGCGCAGTCCGAGCCACTTGTCGAGGGCACCGGAGAACAAACCACCGAGCGAGAGCATCAGAAAGAAGGCACTTCCAGCCAGGCCGATGTCGGAAGCGGAGAGCCCCAATTCCTTGGCCAAGGGCTGGGCGATGATGCCGAGGACTGCTTTGTCGGCAAAGTTGATGACGTACATGGCGACCAGCACACTGGTCATTCCCCAGGCGACTGTCCTGGATTCGCCTGCTTCTCCGAGCTTGGCCCGAGGCCGACTCACCTGCTGTTCGAGTACCACTAAATCTCCTTGGACTGGTAAGGGAAGATTCGCCACGACTTCGCCTTTGGCGCTGCCATTCCCAACCTGGTGATGGGCATCACATCGTGGACTGGGCAGAATTCAATCACTAAAAAAGCTTCCTAGCAAGGAATTCGCCGGATAATGTGAATTTGCCATAACTTGAAGCACGGTCGAGATCAATCTAGATACAAACCGCGAAACAAGTTATCGTCTATTCACTTAACTGTTTGTCTACGAAGAGCCGACCCCTCAGGTCGTCAACGAAGGAGCCCGCCATGACCGACGCCGTCATCGTCGACGCAGTTCGCACCCCGATCGGAAAGCGGAACGGAGGACTGTCCGGGGTCCACCCGGTCGACCTGTCCGCCCACGTTCTTCGCGCCCTCACCGAACGCAACGACCTCGATCCGAGCACGGTCGACGACGTTTTGTGGGGTTGCGTCAGCCAGGTCGGTGAGCAGGCCGGCGGCGTCGGCCGATACGCCGTGCTCGCCGCAGGTTGGCCCGAGTCGGTCACCGGTGTGACCGTGGATCGGGCCTGCGGGTCCTCGCAGCAGTCCTTGCATTTCGCCGCGGCCGGAATCATGAGCGGCCACTACGACATCGCGGTCGCCGGTGGCGTCGAGAGCATGAGCCGCGTCCCCATCGGCTCCGCGCGCAGCGCCACGCAATTCGGCAAGCCGTTCGGCCCGTTGGTCCGGCAGCGATACAACGGCGTGGAGTTCAACCAGGGCGTGGGCGCGGAAATGATCGCCGAGAACTTCGGACTGACCCGAACGCAGTTGGATCAGCACGCTCTCGACTCTCACGAGCGAGCAGCCGCGGCCATCGACGCGGGTGCATTCGCGAGTCAGATCAGCCCCGTGAAGACGACGGCAGAAGACGGAACCGTGTCCATCGTCGACACCGACGAGGGAGTCCGTCGCGGGTCGACTCTCGGGCGGTTGGCCGCGCTGCCTACCCCGTTCAAGGACGACGGGCGTGTCACCGCTGCCAACTCGTCACAGATCTCCGACGGCGCTGCTGCACTACTGGTCACCAGCAGCGAATTGGCGGCTCGCCGAGGGTGGAAGCCCATCGCCAGGGTCCACACCGTGGCATTGGCAGGCGTCGACCCGATCACCATGGCCACCGGTCCCATTCCGGCCACCGCCAAGGCCCTCGAGCGTTCGGGACTGTCGCTGTCCGACATCGGGGCTTTCGAGATCAACGAGGCTTTCGCTTCGGTCACTCTGGCTTGGCTGCAGGCGACCGGCGCCGATTATGCCAAGCTCAACCCTCTCGGCGGCGCGATGGCGCTCGGTCATCCGCTCGGTGGTTCGGGCGCACGTCTGACGACGACCCTCGTACACCACATGCGCGACAACGGCATTCGGTACGGATTGCAGTCGATGTGCGAGGCTGGCGGTCAGGCCAATGCCATGATCCTGGAACTGATCTGAATCAGGCCACGCGCCACGGACTCCTTGGAGGAAGCACATGCAACTGACTCAATTCATTCACCGGTCCATGCGAGCGGCCCCGGAAACCCCGATGACGGTGTTCGGAGATCGAGTCCGGAGCTGCCGGGAATCGGTCGAACGAATCACGAAACTGGCGGGCGGATTGCAGGCGATGGGCCTGCAACCCGGTGATCGCGTCGCGATACTGGCATTGAATTCGGACTGGTATCACGAGGCACTCCTCGCCTGTTGGTGGTCGGGAGCGGTGGCCAGTCCCGTCAATACTCGTTGGAGCCCAGCGGAAATCACGTATGCGCTCGAGGATTCCGGCTCGACCTTCCTACTGGTCGACGACAACTTCGCTTCCACCGTGGGCGTCCTCCGCGAATCGTGCCCAAGTCTGGCGACCGTGATCTACTGCGGCGACGGACAGGCTCCCGAGGGAATGCTCGACTACGAACGGGTGATCTCGGAATCGGTGGCCGTCGCCGATCTACGCGTCGGCGGCGACACCCTGGCACTGCTGCTGTACACCGGTGGTACGACGGGCGTACCGAAGGGTGTGATGGTCAGCCATCGATCGCTGATCACTTCGGCCTTGGGCACACTCGCCGCAGGAAATGTCGCCGTCAGCGGCGGAGTGAACCTCGCTGTCAATCCTCTGTTCCACATCGCGGGGATAGTCGGGTGGCTGGCCCAGTCGCTGATGGGCGGCACTCAGGTCTTCTTGTCGAGATTCAATCCGGGCGTATTCCTCGAGGCGGTCGACCGACATCGGCCGACAACCGTCGGCCTGGTCCCGACGATGCTTCAGATGTTGATCTCGCACGAGGACACGGCTTCCTACGATCTGACCAGTGTTCGAGTCCTGAGGTATGGGGCCTCTCCCATTTCTCCGACGCTTCTGGGGCAAGTCATGCAGATGTTCCCCAACAGTGCCTTCGCGCAGGGCTACGGGATGACGGAAACCGCCCACATCAGTGTTCTCAGCCCTGCCGATCATCTGGAAGGCGGCGAGTTGCTCCGTAGCGCCGGTCGCATTCTCCCGCACTGCGAGGTCCGGATCGTCGATCCGGCCGGCACGGAACTGCCTCCGGGTGAAGTAGGTGAAATCGTCACGTTCGGCAGCCACATCATGCTCGGGTACTGGAACAAACCGATCGAGACCGCCGAGGTACTACGTGACGGATGGATGCACACGGGTGATGCGGGATACCTCGACGAGCGCGGTTATCTGTTCATCGTCGATCGAATCAAGGACATGATCGTCACCGGAGGCGAGAACGTCTATTCCACCGAGGTCGAAAACGCCTTGGCTCGACACGAATCCGTGGCAGCGTGCTCTGTCATCGGCCTTCCCGATTCCCAGTGGGGCGAACGCGTACATGCCGTGGTTGTTCTTCGAGCGGATTCGAACATCGACGCCGGCGCATTGCGCGCGCACGTGAAGACACTCATCGCCGGGTACAAGGTTCCTCGCTCCTTCCAGTTCGTCGATGCGTTGCCGGTCAACGGCGCCGGAAAGGTGCTCAAACGCGATCTGCGTGCCCTTGCCGCCGCGTCTGAGTAGTCAGCCCCCACCAAACTCGGGAATCAACCATCACTTGCATCAGGTTCTGAAATTCCTTGACAACTGCAGCTATCTGGGTCAAAGTGAATATACGCTAACCGCGATTCGAAGATCACTCACCAGCTGGCGGACACTTTCGCCCAGATTCCGAGGAGTTTGTCATGACCAGCCTCGACGCCGGAGTCATCGGCACCCGAATTCCCGAGCACTCGGTGGAGGTCGAGCGTGGGCGACTCGCCTTCTTCGCCCGCGCCACCGGACAGGACGATCCGATCTACACCGACCGGAGCGCCGCCGAGCAGGCCGGACACCGCGACATCCCCGTCCCACCGACCTTCCTGTTCTGCCTCGACATGGAACGGCCGAATCCGTCCACGTTCTACGCGGATCTCGGAATCGACATCAGGACGATCCTGCACGGCGAGCAGGAGTTCACCTACCTCCAGACCGCGTATGCAGGTGACACTCTCCAATTCTCCACAGCGGTCACGGATTGCTACGCGAAAAAGGCTGGTGCACTGCAGTTCCTGGTCCGCACCACCGAGGTGACCCGCGAGGGTGAAGCGATTGCAACCCTCCGCTCCACCACGGTCATCCGTGATCCTCGAGCTTGAAAACACTCATTCCACCTAGACTGCAAGGACATCGAACATGGGCACTCTCGACGGCAAGGTCGCCATCGTCTCCGGTTCCGGCCGCGGGATCGGCCGCGACATCGCACTCCGCCTCGCTTCCGAAGGCGCATCCGTGGTGGTCAACGACCTCGATCCCGAACCGGCACACGAAACGGTCGAAGACATCAAGGCTGCAGGCGGGCACGCAATCGCCTGTGTCGGATCCGTGACGGACACCGATTTCGCGGAGCGTTTCGTCGGTACCGCGATCGATGCGTTCGACGGGCTCGACATCATCGTCAACAACGCCGGATTCACCTGGGACACCGTCATCCAGAAGATGACCGACGAGCAGTGGGACACCATTCTCGACGTCCACCTGAAGGCACCGTTCCGCATTCTTCGGGCCGCACAGCCCTACATCAAGGCCAACCCCACCACCTACCACCGCAAGGTCGTCAACGTCTCTTCGGTGGCCGGCCTCTACGGAAACCCCGGACAGTCAAACTACGCAGCCGCAAAGGCTGGAATCGTCGGACTGACAAAGACTCTCGCCAAGGAGTGGGGACGCTACAAGGTCAATGTCAATGCGGTTGCCTACGGGTTCATCCTCACCCGAATGACCGAAGCGGTTGCCGGCGACGATTCGTTCGTCGAGATCGGCGGCCGCAAGATCAAGGCCGGTGTCAGCACCGCTGTCATGGAACGAGTCAAGACGTCCAACCCACTCGGTCGCCCGGGTACTCCCGCCGAGGCTGCCGGAGCAGTGTACGTGCTCTGCACGCAGGACACCGACTACGTCAGCGGGCAGTGCCTGACCGTCGATGCGGGCTCGCGCTAGTCTCCCTACCAGCGAAAGATGTCTATTTCCATGACGACTGACGCCAGTCCCAACGGTCCACTCGCGGGCCTTCGTATTGTCGAGCTCGGTGGTATCGGACCTGGCCCGTTCTGCGGAATGCTACTAGCCGATCAAGGCGCCGACGTGATTCGGATCGACCGAAGCACCGAGGTCGGAAACCAGTCCGGACATCCTGTCCTGCATCGTAACCGGCGTTCAGTAGCACTGGATCTCAAGGATCCGCACGACGTCGACACCGTCTTGAAGATCATCGACACCGCCGACGCGGTCATCGAGGGCTTCAGGCCGGGAGTCACCGAGCGTCTGGGGCTCGGCCCGGACACCTGCCTGTCCAGGAACCCGAAGCTCGTGTACGGCCGGATGACCGGGTGGGGCCAGGATGGGCCGTTGGCGCAGGAACCCGGCCACGACCTCAACTACATTGCCCTGACCGGCGCACTCGGAGCCATGGGAGCCCCGGGGGAGGTCCCTCCGGTTCCTCTGAATCTGGTCGGAGACATGGGCGGTGGCGGAATGTTGCTGGCACTCGGCATCACAACCGCAATGCTCCGGGCACGAATCGACGGCCGCGGACAAGTGGTCGACGCGGCGATGACCGACGGCACCGCCGTCCAGTTGGCATTGATCCACGGACTACTCGCGCGAGATCGCTGGGTGGACGAGCGCGCATCCAACATGTTCGACGGCGGCGCTCCCTTCTACCGGAACTATCGTTGCGCCGACGGCGGATTCATGGCTGTTGGTTGCGTGGAGCCGCAGTTCTACACCGCGACCATGAGAGTGCTCGGCCTGACCGAAGATCCACTGTTCGCACAGCAACACAACAGAGACGCGTGGACGGCGATGGCCGACCGACTTGCCGAATTGTTCGCGACCCGTACCCGCGACGAATGGGACGCTGCATTCGACATGCAGGGCGCCTGCGTCTCCCCGGTATTGAATTTCGACGAAGCAGCGGCACACCCGCACAACGCCTTCCGTGCGACGTTCGGCAAGTTCGGCAACGGGCACATCCAACCGAATCCAGCTCCGCGTTACTCCGATACACCGGCCGATGACCCGCGTCCCGCACCCGTCATCGGTCAACACACCGACGAAGTGCTCGCCGAAATCGGCGTAGTCACCGCCGCACGCTGAAACCGAAAAGGATCGCATCATGGGAACACTCGACGGCAAGGTTGCCATCGTCTCGGGCTCGGGCCGCGGCATCGGCCGCGAAATCGCACTCAAGCTCGCCTCCGAAGGAGCCTCGGTAGTGGTCAACGACCTCGATCCCGAGCCCGCCGCTCAGACTGAGCACGACATCAAAGCCGCAGGTGGACAGGCAGTCTCGTGCGTCGGTTCCGTTGCCGAGGACGGATTTGCCGAACGCTTCGTGGACACCGCCGTCGAATCATTCGGTGGACTCGACGTCATCGTCAACAACGCGGGATACACCTGGGACAGTGTGATCCAGAAGATGACCGACGAGCAATGGGACACCATCCTCGACGTCAACCTCAAGGCGCCGTTCCGGATCCTGCGTGCCGCTCAGCCGTTCGTCAAAGCCAATCCCACCGACTACCACCGCAAGGTCGTCAACATCTCGTCCACCTCGGGTGTCTTCGGCAATGCAGGACAATCCAATTACGGCAGCGCGAAAGCCGGCATCGTCGGTCTCACCAAAACGCTGGCCAAGGAGTGGGGCCGTTACAAGGTCAACGTCAACGCGGTCGCCTTCGGCTTCGTCGTGACCCGAATGACCGAGGTGACAGCCGATTCCGACACCAAGATCACGATCGACGGCCGCGACATTCGTGTCGGAGTCAATCCCGACCGCATGGCAGCCATGGCAACCACCATCCCCTTCGGCCGAGGAGCAACTCCGGTGGAAGCCGCAGGCGCCGTGTACCTGCTCTGCATACCGGAGTCCGACTACGTCAACAGCCAATGCCTGGTTGTCGACGGCGGACGAGTCTGACACCGCTCCCCTCGATCATTCGGAGAAACGATGAGCCGTAAGGCATTTGTAGTCGGGGTCGGCATGATCCCGTTCACCAAACCAGGTAAGAGTGACGACTACGACGTCATGGGTGCAAGAGCGGCCACCGCAGCGTTGAGGGACGCGGACCTCGAGTACTCGAAGGTTCAGCAGGCCTACGTCGGGTATGTGTACGGCGATTCCACCAGTGGCCAGCGAGCGCTGTACAACCTCGGCGAGACCGGCATTCCGGTGGTCAACGTCAACAACAACTGCGCCACCGGTTCGACTGCGCTCTGGCTGGCTCGACAGGCAGTCGAGAGCGGCGCGGTGGAATGTGCTCTGGCGCTCGGCTTCGAGCAGATGCAGCCCGGAGCCCTCAAGGGTGCCTGGACTGACCGCCCGCGGCCGCTCGGTCGCTTCGACGAGGTTCTCGAGGCTGCCGCCGGGATCGACGCATCAGTTCCGCGGGCTGCGCAGTACTTCGGTGTAGCGGGTATGGAATACATGGAGAAGTTCGGCATGAAGGCCGAAACGTTCGCCAAGGTTCAGGTCAAGGCACGCAAGCACTCGGCCGGCAACCCGTACTCGGTGTTCCGCACACAACTCACCGAAGACGAAGTGATGGCAGCGCCGACACTCTTCGGACCCGTCACGCGGTATCAGGCCTGCCCACCCACGTGTGGCGCCGCGGCAGCGATCATCTGCACCGAAGAATTCGCCCGCGCCAACGGACTTCGCACAGACGTCGCGATCAAAGCCCAGTCGATGACGTCGGATCTGCCCAGCACCTTCAACGAAGGAAGCATGATCAAGGCTGTCGGCTACGACGTCACCGCTTCGGCGGCTCACAACGTCTACGAGGCCTCGGGCGTCGACCCCCGCGACATCAGGGTCGTCGAACTTCACGACTGCTTCACGGTGAACGAGGTGCTCTGCTACGAGGCTCTCGGGCTCGTGGAAGAGGGCGGCGCCGAGCAGTTCATCCTGAACGGCGACAACACCTACGGCGGACGAGTGGTGGTCAACCCGTCCGGCGGCCTTCTGTCCAAGGGCCACCCACTCGGCGCCACCGGCCTCGCCCAATGTGCGGAGTTGGTATGGCAGCTTCGTGGCGACGCCGGCCCACGTCAGGTGGACGGTGCAACCCTCGCTCTGCAGCACAACCTCGGCCTCGGCGGTGCCGGAGTCGTCACCCTCTACGAAAAGGTGAGCTGAGATGAATACCGGAGACACCTTGGACCTGACGGTCCCGAAGATCACTCGCACCACACTTGCTCTGTACGCCGGGGCTTCGGGTGACCACAATCCCGTTCACATCGACACGGATGCCTGTGCAGCAGTTGGTATTCCCGACGTCTTCGCCCATGGCATGTTGTCCATGGCTTACCTCGGACGACTTCTCACCGATCGCTACGAGCAGGATCGCATCCATTCCTTCTCCGTCCGGTTTTCTGCAATCACCCCGGTGAACTCGACGCCGCAGTGCACCGGCACGGTCGTCAAGGTCGAAGAGGGCCTCGGTCACCTCGATCTCACCATGACGCTGCCCGACGGCACCGTGACACTGCGCGGTTCCGCAGTCGTCGCGGTCAACTAACCCTCCACGAGAAAGCAGAACGAGATGAAGCGCAACCTCTTCACCCAAGAGCACGAGGATTTCCGCGAAACGATCCGCACGTTCATCGCCAAGGAGGTCACTCCGTACTACGCAGACTGGGAACGTGACAACCGCGTCCCGCGTGAGTTGTTCAACAAGCTCGGCGATCTCGGTGTCATGGGTTTCGACATCCCCGAGGAGTACGGCGGAACCGGCACGATCAGCTACAAGTTCCAGGCGGTGATGGACGAGGAAACCTCGCGCGCGGCGGTGAGCTTCGGCCATTACACGGTCAGTACCGGAATCGTCCTGCCGTACCTCCTGCGTCTGGCGAACGAAGAACAGAAGCAGCGTTGGCTCCCGTCGATCGCTACCGGTGAGAAGACGCTGTGCATCGCCATGACCGAACCCGGCACCGGTTCCGATCTGGCCGGCATCCGCACCACGGCCAAGCTCTCCGACGACGGCACGCACTACGTACTCAACGGAGCGAAGACCTTCATCACCGGAGCGGTGAATTCCGAACTGTGCGTGGTGGTTGCACGCACGTCCGCGCCCGCAGAGGACGATCGACGCTTCGGGCTGAGCCTGATGGTGGTTCCCACCGATGCGCCGGGATTCGAATACGGTCGCAAGCTAGAGAAGCTCGGCCTCCGCGCCAGTGACACCAGCGAACTTTCGTTCACCGACGTCAAGGTTCCGGTTGCCGATCTCCTCGGCGAGCAGGACAAGGGCTTCTCGTACCTGGGGCAGAACCTGCCGCGCGAGCGCCTCTCGATCGGTAGTCGCGGCGTGGCATCTGCCCGGGCTGCAATCGAATTCGCAAAGGCCTATGTCCAGGAACGTCAGGTGTTCGGCAAGCCCGTCGCGGCGTTCCAGAACACCAAGTTCGTTCTGGCCGAGTGCTCTGCCGAGGTCGAGGCCGCGCAGGCACTCGCCGATCGCGGCATCGAACTCGACGATTCGGGCGAACTCACCGCCGCGGACGCCGCGCGCATCAAACTGTTCGGGACCGAGGTAGCCGCGCGCGTCATCGACAAGTGCCTGCAATTGCATGGCGGCTACGGCTACATGCTCGAGTACCCGATCGCCCGCCTGTACGCGGACACTCGTGTGAGCCGCATCTACGGCGGTACGAGCGAAGTCATGAAGACGATCATCGCCAAGGACATGGGTCTGTAGAGACCAGAGCTAGATCTTCCCAGTCACACGAACGATCGAAGGAGTTCCCATGCGTGACGCAGTCATCGTCGACGCCGTCCGGACCGCAGTCGGTAAACGAAACGGTGCACTTTCCCGAATGCATGCAGTCTCGCTGTCTGCACATGTTCTCGAGTCCTTGGCCGATCGCGTAGATCTCGATCCGGCGCTCGTGGACGACGTGATCTGGGGCTGTGTCGGCACGCTCGGGATGCAGTCCGGTTGCATCGCCCGGTCTTCGGTCCTGGCGGCCGGTTGGCCCGAACATGTACCTGGGGTTACCGTCGATCGCCAGTGCGGATCGTCTCAGCAGGCCGTTCATCAGGCGGCCGCTGGCGTGATCTCCGGCCAGTACGACGTCGCAATCGCGGGCGGCGTCGAAATGATGAGCGCTGTACCGATGGGCTCCGCGCGTGCGGACGCGCGTTTCGGTGAGCCGCACGGGCCACTTGTGTGGGAGCGCTACAACGGCATTCGTTTCAACCAGGGTGTGGGCGCCCAGTTGATTGCCGAAAAGTACGGCATCTCGCGAGCCGAACTGGATCAGCACGCACTGGATTCGCACGAGCGCGCCGCCGCCGCCGTCGACGAAGGTCGCTTCAAGGATCAGATCACTGCTGTGACGGTGATCGATGCCGACGGCCGCAGCAGTGTCTTCGAGAAGGACGAGGGTGTGCGCCGCGGTGGCACCCTCGAAAAGCTCGGATCGCTCAAACCTGCGTTTTCCGAGGATGGTTCGATCACCGCTGGTAATTCGTCGCAGATCTCCGACGGTTCGGGCGCGCTGCTCGTGACCACGAGCGAGTTCGCGAAGTCTCAGGGTTGGACGCCCATCGCGCGTATTCACACCGCGGTGGTCACCGGAACGGATCCGGTCACCATGCTCGAGGGTCCGATTCCGGCTACGGCGAAAGCTCTTGCAAAGTCCGGTCTCTCGATCGGTGACATCGGCGCATTCGAGATCAACGAGGCTTTTGCCTCGGTGTCGCTCGCGTGGCTCCGTGAGACCGGCGCCGACTACGAACGCATGAACCCAAACGGTGGCGCGATGGCACTGGGCCATCCGATCGGCGGTTCTGGCGCACGTCTGATGACCACTCTGGTACATCACATGCGAGAGAACGGCATCCGCTACGGATTGCAGTCCATGTGTGAAGGCGGCGGAATGGCCAATGCCACGATTCTCGAGCTGATCTGAGATGACGGCTACAGAGATCCAGAGCCCTGACATGAGTTCGAGTTGGCCAATCGGGCTGCCCCGCAGCTTGGACTATCCCGACTGTGGTGCCGATGCGATCCTGGCGGGAGCGGCCCGCTCGTACCCGGACCGCCTCGCGCTCGTCGACGGCGACACGTCGCTGACCTTCTCGCAATTGCATGATCAAGCGCTGCGCGTAGCGCAGGGTCTGCGGGAGCGCGGTGTCCAGCCGGGTGATGCAGTGGGACTGCACATGCCGAATTCTATCTGGTTCATTGTCGCGTACTACGGCACACTGTGCGCCGGAGCAGCAGTGGCTCCGATAAATCCGGCGCAGCCTGTGGCCGAATTGAAGCGCCAACTCGACGACGTCGACGCCAAGGTCGTGTTCACCCATCCGTCCTGTGCTGCAACGGCAATCGAGGTCAACTCACAGTCCACACCGCCTCGCATCCTGGTACTGGTTCCGGGAGCCGACGCACAGTCCGGCCGTTGCGGAGGTCTCCCCTCCATCACGGACCTCGCCTCGTCGAAACCACTGGCCGACTACCGGGTGGATCCCGAACTTGTTGCTCACCTGCAATTGACCGGCGGCACGACCGGAAAGTCCAAGGCCGTACGGGTACTCCATCGGAATCTCGTGGCCAACGTGCTCCAATCCGCCTGTTGGCGCTCCGGTCATCGGACCGAACTCGTCGACGGTGCACTTCTCGTCCGACCGATCGACGGCGCAGTGACGCGTTACTCCATCGTTCCGGGTGAGGGTGCATCGATCTCGATCGCACCTCTGTTCCACGGTCTCGGTCTGGTCAGCCACAACTTCACCACCTTGCTCGGCGGCACAGTGGTACTCGGGACGCGCTTCGATCCGGACCGATTTCTCGCCGACGTCGACAGGTATCAGGTGACGTACATCGGCGGGTCTCCCACCATGTACTACGCATTGCTACGCGCACGGACTCTGCGTGAGCACGATCTGGGTTCGGTTCGGATTCTCGGATCCGGAGCGGCCCCGCTCGACACCACAGCGATCCGCACATTGCGCGAGGTCTTTCCGAACGCGCTCGTCACCGAAGGCTACGGACTCAGCGAAGCAACAATGGGGCTGACGATGGGTTCTCCGTGCGAAGAACGCCCTACCCCGTTGGGGAGCGTCGGGCTCCCCTTCCCCGACACCGAGATTCAGATCCGCGACGAAGTCACCGAGGCTGTCCTGGCGACGGGCGAGACCGGACAGATCTGGGCCCGCGGGCCACAGATCACCGACGGATACCACAACGAACCCGAACTCAGTGCCGGTCAGTTCATCGACGGTTGGCTTCATACCGGGGACATGGGTTGGCGTGACGAGCAGGGCAATCTGTTCATCGGTGGCAGATCCAAGGACTTGATCATCTACAAGGGGTACAACGTCTACCCGCAACCGCTCGAAGAGTTGGTGTGCACCCACCCCGACGTACTGCAGGCGGCCGTGGTCGGCGCGCCCGACCAACTGGCCGGGGAGATTCCGGTGGCCTTCGTCGTGGTCGACCCGGAGTCGGTCGATCGCATCGAGCAGATTGCGACCGAGATCATGGATCACGTTGCCACGCAGGTTGCTCCGTACCAGAAGATACGCGAGGTGTACGTAATCGACGAGTTGCCGTCGACGCAGACCGGGAAGATCCGTAAGAACGAACTTCGCGACAGTCTGGTGCCCTGAGCGTTCGGCCGTCCAACGAATACCGATGCGCGGTATCCGAGAATTCCACGGATACCGCGCATCTGTCTGCTCGTCGTCAACGCTCAGCGAGGTCGACCACCGCCGAGCCTTCGCACGACCAGATCTTCGGTAGCAGATCGGTGTTCGTCGCTGGCCCGGATCAGTTCGGCCGAATCCTGATCGCGAACGGCCTGGAGAATCCGGCCGTGGTCCTCGGAAACCTTCCGACGCGACGACGGTTCGTGGATGTACAGGGCACGATAGAAGTCCGACATGTACCAGAGCCGATCCACTTCCTGCAGCACACGCTTCAGGGGCGAGTACGAGAACAAGCGGAAGTGGAACTGACGGTTGGCTTCCTGAAACTCGGGGCCCTCCTCGCTCGGTTCGGCCTGGTCGACCTGCTCCTGAATTCGTTCCAACTCGGCGACGTCGACGCCACCGAGATCGATCGACGCCAGGATCTCCGTTTCGAGCAGACGTCGCATCAAGTAGAGCTCGGAAAGATCTTCACTGCTGAATCTGGTGACGGTGTACCCGGTGTTCGACTTGTGTTCGAGGACGCCCTCTGCCTGCAAGGTCGACAGTGCCTCACGGACCGGAATTCGGCTGACGTTCAACCGCTCGGCGAGCTCGCTTTGGTGGACTTTCTGTCCAGGCAGCAGCTCGCCCGAGACGATCATCTGCCTGATCTGTTGCAGGCAGCGTTGTGCACCGGTTGGTTCCTTCACAGTGGACACGATAGTGGTCGCGCCGACCTCACCTCGCGTTGAACTGCGGTTGCACTCGTGCAAGATTGGCCTCGATGCCGGCGACGCAGTCCTCGGTCCCCCACAGAACTACCTGCTCCGCCAACTCGCGCTCGAGGACAGTGGCGACCTCGTCCCGTAGCCCCGCGCGCAACGTCGCCTTCATGGAGCGGACGGCCAACGGTGCACTCGAGGCAATTTCGTGTGCATACGCGAGCGTCTCCTGCCGAATGTTCGAATCTTCGGCCAGACGGTCCACCAAGCCGCGTTCGTGCGCCTGTGTGCCCGTCAACCGCCGCGCCGTGTACAGCAGATCGGCTGCGCATTGTGCCGAGACGATTCGAGGCAAGGTGACGCTGAGCCCGAATCCCTGATGGAACCCCAACGCAGCGAAGTTCGCGTGCAACCGTGTCGACGGCCCGGCAACGCGAAAGTCCGCCGCGCAGGCGAGGCCGAGCCCGCCGCCCACCGCGGATCCCTGCACTGCCGCAATCACGGGAACCGGAATCTCGAACAACCGCAACGCCTCGGTGTAGATCGCGCGTACCGTGTCGGCACGATCGGGCCCAAGTCCGCCCTCACCGAAGTTCGCGCCGGCGCAGAAGTGTTTGCCCGCCGAGGCGAGGACGATCGCTCGAATGTCTCCACCCTCGACGAGATCAGCTGCTGCATCGGCGATTTGCTGCAAGAGTGCCTGGTCGAAGTAATTGGCAGGCGGGCGTGAGAACTCGATGGTTCCTACGTGTCCGTCGATTTCCACGTGTACGGCGTCGGTCATGATTTCAGCTCCAAGGTCGGTTGCGGGTCGGTGATCAAGCGGGGCAAGGAGGGCGTCGCCGCGACGGCAGTTCCGAGCTGCGTCGCCAGTGCGATTTCGTCGCCGAACTCCGATCTCCAGGCATGCAGTCGACGGGTGAGTTGTTGCAAGCGGTACTCGCGGGTCATGCCGATCGCACCGTGCGCCTGGTGGGCGGCGCGCACGGTCGCTAGCGCATTCTGCGAAATCACCAATTTGGTTGCGTACACTTCGAAGTCGGCGTCACGGCTGGTGAGCGCACGCGCAGTGCGATCCACAGCCAGCGTCGACATCGATGCCATCTGCGCGAGAGTGACGACGTGCTGCTGGACGGCTTGAAATTGCGCGACGGGCTTGCCGAACTGCACCCGCTCCGACACGTAGCGCCGAGTCAACGTCGACACCGCCTCCATGGCTCCCGCCATCTGCACCGAACGCAAGAATGCGCCGAGTCTACCGAGAATTCGGGGATCAACCGGGTTTTCACCGTCAACGGTACGCGCTTCGGAGAACGTCAGACTCTCACGCGGTTGCCCCGCAAGATCCGTTCCGGAACCGATCTCGGCGTCGGAGATGTTCAGGAGTACGACTCGATCACCGAGAACTGCCGCCAGCACTGACGCGGCGCTCCCCCACGGCACATCGTGAAACGTTCCGGATACGAGACCGTCGCCGATCCGACGCGCATCGTCGCGCTGTGAACCCGGTGCGACGGTTGCGATTCCGGAGGGCACCGGTAGCCCGGCCGCGGCTGCCAGCCTGCCCGCCAGGTAGGTCTCGGCGAGCGGCAACGGCGCAGCGTGCTTGGCCGCCGCGCGCTGGACAGTCACGGCGTCGAGGAGCGAGCCACCGGAACCACCAGCAGATTCGGGAAGACCGACCTGCGGCAACCCCAGTTCCACTGCCGCATACCACAATCCGGTGGGCAGGCCGTCGATCTCCGCCTGCGCTACCACCTCGGTGCCGGACTTCTCGGAGAAGAATTGCTCGACCATCGCTTCGAGGTCGGCGTCGAATGTGTACGCGTTGATCTCTGACCTCGAATTCATCGGTTCAACCCTTTCACGATCACAGTGCGGAGAATTTCGTTGGTACCGCCGCGAATCGACCACGACGGCGCCACCAGCACGGCCCGGGCGAGCAGTGACTCGTACGGATCGTCGGATGCAAGATCTGGTGCCCGGCCGAGGTGCCGCGCGACGGTCGCAACACAGTCCTGTTCGAAGCGTGTGGCCATCTCCTTGATCAGCGCCGCCTCCGTGACCGGCGAGCGGCCGGCGTCGACCATCCGTGCAATGGACAGCGACATTCCGCGAAAAGCCCAGCAGCGTGCAGCAATCGAGCCCAGATCGGCAAGGGCAGCCGGCCCGCCCTGCGCTGCTTGGTTGGCTGCCCAGTTCTCGAGGACCGGCATCAGCGACATCCAACGGTCGACGCCACCTCGCTCGAGTGCCAGTTCACCGGTGTTTTGTCCCCAGCCCGCTCCGACGTCGCCGAGGCGACGCGAATCCGGCACGAAAACGTCCTGGAACGACACCTCGCAGAAGTCCTCACTACCGTCGATGAATGGAATGGGTGAGACGGACAGGCCGTCGCTGTCACGATCGACGATCAGCTGAGTGAGTCCGTTGTGCTTGTCCGCCGAGGTTCGGAGCAGGGCGAGTATGTGTGTGGCGTGGAAGGCGCCGGTGGTCCAGATCTTGGTGCCGTTGACTTTCCAGCCACCATCGACACGTTCGGCGCGAGTGCGTACCGATGCCAGGTCCGAACCCGAGTCGGGCTCACTCATCCCGATCGAGAACGAGAACTCACCGCCGGCGATACCGGGAAGGAAGTACCGCTTCTGTTCCTCCGTGCCGTTGGCGGCGATGCTCGGACCAGACTGCCTGTCTCCGATCCAGTGATACCCGACCGGTGCTCCCCGCGCGAGAAGTTCTTCCACGACGACCAATCGATCCACTGCTGACCGTCCGCCCCCGCCGTATTCCTTCGGCAGCGACATGCCGAGCCACCCACGGCTACCGAGATCTCGCGAGAACACCGGATCCACCGCCCCCGACATCCCGAGTCCAAGTGGATAGCTACCGGGGGTGAGCCGCTTGTCGAGGTATTCCCGTACTTCGGCCTGAAGTTCGAGTTCCTCGATCGTCAGTTCTGTTGCGTCGAAACGCATGGACGTCTCCGATCAGTTGATTCATCGACTGGGTTCATTGCAACGTATACAAAAATGTATACCATCTTGAATATGGCTGTCTGCCAACAGCACCCGGCTGATCGCGCGACTACCTGGCCAGCAAGACGGCGGAGCCGATCTCGAACAGACGCTCAGGCAGGTCGTCACGACGACGTAGTCGGCCGATACGCACGGCGTTCTCCACAACCGTCAGAGCAGCATTGACGGTGATTCTGGCCGTCGCGGGTTCAAGTCCCGGACGAACGTCGTCGAGCATCTTGACCCACAACGCGACGTACTCACGCTGATTCTGTTCACACGTGCGGCGGAACTTGTCCGGCAATTGGTCGAGCTCACTGATCAACAAACCGATCAGATGACGCTCGTTGATTGCGAAATCGATATGTGCCGCAAGCAATCCCGCTAACGCGTCCTCCGGCCCGGTTGCCGCAGCGAGCGCCTGCGCGACACCGATCCGCCGCCGCTCACCACCCCTCGAGACCGCCGCAATCAGCAGGTCGATCTTGGCATCGAAGTGGTTGTACACATTGGGGCCCGTAGTTCCGGCGGCCTCACCGATGTCCTCGGTGTTGACCGCCTGATACCCACGCTCGTCGAACAGACGAATGGCTTCGGTCAACAAGAGTTCACGCCTCGGCATCGCGACCGGAACGTGACCGGTCGGCGTGTCCACCTTCGCCTCGGAGTGGCCGAGCTCCGTGTGCACCGCCCGCTCCGCCAACTCTGCCAACAGGAGTTCCATCTGACGTCTCGGCAGGGACACTCGATGCGAGGACACGCTGTTGAAGACAGCGATGAGAGCCCAGGCGAGCAGATAGCTGTCTTCCTCGTCGAGTTCGGGGCGTTCCGTTCGGATCAGCGCAGCATCGCGGGCCGCAGCGCTCTTGAGCGTCGCGCGCATTTCCTCCCGTTGCTCGTCGGGCAGGTAGCGAGCTTCGCGTTGCCACAAGAGCGACAAACCTCGACGACGAGATACCGACGCCGCAAGCTCGGCGATCATCGATTTCAGATCCTCGGACCCGGCGACCCGGTCGTAGAGCGACTCGATGCCCGCGTTGACCGCTGCGTAGAGAAGATCCGGCTTGTTCTTGAAGTGCCGATACAGGGCAGGCGCCGTGATTCCGACTGCCGCAGCCACCTGTGCAACGGACACGTTGTGATAGCCGTGCTCACGGAAAAGTTCGCCTGCAGCAGCAAGAATCTGCTGTTTGCGGTCGTGGGGCCGACGTACGACCATCGTGACTCTCTCCTTCGCGACAACTGGAAATCTCGAACAACCAAAGTTGCATCGTCAAACACACATCTATGAGTTATTATTCACTTATTGTCGGAAAACAACAGCTCATTCCGCAATTTTCTCTCAACATCTGGTTAGAGAACCTTACCTCACCTCAGAACCGGACACCTGGCTTCAGGGTACCGAGCCCAAGGAGAATCACGTGCAACGAACCGTCTACAACAGCGATCACGATACGTTCCGTCACATGATTCGGACGTTCATCGCCCGTGAGGTCGTCCCACACTTCCCGGAATGGGAGGAAGCCGGCATGGTTCCCCGGTCACTGTATCGACAGTTGGGTGACCTCGGAATATTCGGAATCGAGCTACCGGAGAAGTATGGCGGCGGCGGCGAGACGAGCTTCAAGTATCAGGCCGTGATCCGTGAGGAGACCGCACGGGCAGGGGTCACTTTCGGCGCCGACGTCGTCCACACGTGCCTCGTCCTGCCCTATCTGGTCGAGTACGGCAACGACGAACAGAAAGCGCGGTGGCTTCCCGGATTCCTCTCCGGTGAACTGATGACCGCCATCGCGATGACGGAACCGGGCGCCGGTTCCGACCTTGCCGGGATCAAGACAACGGCGAGACTGTCCGCCGACGGCAGCCACTACATCCTCAACGGATCCAAGACGTTCATCACCGGCGGAGTGCAGGCCGACTTGATTCTCGTGGTCGCCCGCACCAGTCCGGCAAGCGATGCAGACCGACGTGCTGGTCTGTCGATACTCTGCGTCGACACCACGTCGGAAGGCTTCAGTGTCGGCCGCAAGCTCGAGAAGCTGGGGCTACGAGCGCAGGACACCGCAGAACTGTCGTTCACAGATGTCCGCGTGCCGATCGAGAACCTCCTGGGCGACGAGGGTGCGGGGTTCGGCTACCTCACCCGAAATCTCGTCCGGGAGCGACTCGGCGCCGCGGTGGGGTCGTACGCGAATGCAAGCGCAGCAATCGAGTTCACGACCGCCTACGTCAAGGAGCGCGAGGTCTTCGGCACGCCTGTGGCTCAGTTCCAGAACACGAAATTCGTCTTGGCAGAATGCTCGGCAGAGGTTGCGGCCGCGCAAGCTGCGGTCGACCGCGCACTCGATCTGGACGAGATCCGTGAGCTGACCGTCGCGGATGCGGCGAGGATCAAGCTCTTCTGCACCGAGACTGCCGGCCGCGTCATCGACAAATGCCTGCAACTACACGGTGGATACGGTTACATGCGCGAGTACCCGATCTCTCGTCTGTATGCGGACACACGGGTCAACCGAATCTATGCGGGTTCGAGTGAAGTGATGAAGACGATCATCGCCAAGGACATCGGAATCTGACGCCAGTCAAGGACATTGGCATCGGACACGAGCTGATTCAGCCCCACCTCGTCAATCGAAGTGGGGCTGAATCTTTGTGATTTCACCTGATCAAGCAGGGAGGAAGATGCTCTTGGCTTCGAGGTACGCCGCCAGACCTTCCGGGCCGAATTCGCGCCCCACTCCCGAATTCTTGTAACCGCCGAAGGGACCAACGACGTCGAATCGTTGGCAGTTGACCGAGAAGGTACCGGTCCGAATCTGCCGTGCCACCTCGATGCCGCGAGCAGTGTCCGCGGTCCACACCGCTCCCGAGAGTCCGAGGTCGGAATCGTTGGCAATCGCGATCGCGTGAGCTTCGTCCTCGAACGCGATCAGGCAGACGACCGGCCCGAAGATTTCCTCGCGAGCAATCCGCATGGAGTTGTCGACGTTGCCGAAGACCGTGGGTTCGACGTACCAGCCTGTCGAAAGCCCCTCCGGAACAGACCCTCCCGTCAATATCTTCGCACCCTCTGCCTCACCGATTTCGACGTAGTCGAGCACTCGTTGCTGCTGCGCCGCACTGGTCATCGGGCCGATCACAGTCGCCGGATCGGTCGGATCGCCAACTTTCATCGCGGCGACCGCAGCAGCACACTTCTCTGCGATCTCGTCATATCTGCTGACTGGCAACAGAATACGCGTCAACGCGACGCAGGCTTGACCACTGTTGGCAAAGGATCCGGCCAGAATGTTGGGCAGCGCCCGATCGATATCTGCGTCTTCGAGGACTATCGCAGCCGACTTGCCACCGAGTTCGAGTGTCACTCGTGTGAGATTGGCGGCCGCAGCAGCCATGATCGCCTTACCTGCTGCCACCGAACCGGTGAAGGCCACCTTGTCGATTCCGGGGTGGGACACCAGATGTGCGCTCACGTCCCGGTCGGCAGGCAAGACGCTGAGCACTCCCTTCGGAAGTCCTGCCTGTGAACAGATCTCGGCCAGCAAGTTCGAATCGAGCGGCGTCTCCGGAGCCGGTTTCAAGATCACCGCACATCCGCTCAGAAGTGCCGGTGCAAGTTTCGCAGCGATCACCAACTGTGGCACGTTCCACGGAACTATTGCTGCCACGACACCCACGGGTTCGTGACGGATCAACATCGGGCCGCCGACGCCCTCACGCGACTCTTCGAACGGAAACTGCGCCGCAACGGCACACGCCGCGCCGTATGCCGCAACGGCTCCCAACACCTGCGTGCGCATCGCCGAACTGGACGGAGCACCGTTCTGCCGCGAGATCAGCGCTGCGAATTCCTCACTCCTGGCGAGAATCGCGTCCTTGATGCGGGTGACGACCGCGATGCGATCAGCAAGGGGTGTCTGTGCCCACTGTCCGGAATCACATGCCGCTCTCGCGATCTCCACTGCGCGGTCGACATCTGCCGTCGACGCCGCTGGGACCGAACCGATCACGCTCTCCGTATGCGGCGATATCACCTCGATGACGCCGCTGTCGGATGGTGTAACCCATTCGCCGCCGATGAATAGTTCGGTGTACTCGACACATGCTTCCATGCTCGCCCACTCCTCAGGTTTAGTGTTCAGCGGATCAGCGCTTAGATCTCGCCGGTATGTCGTAGACCATATATTTCAGATCATAAAGTTAATTGACAATAATGCAAACAAGCGACTCCCCCGCTCTTGACACGGTTAAGGATTACGCCTTACCGTAGCGAAGGACTCCAACCGAACGAGTAAGGATGACGGACATGACGGCATTCGTGAACGGACAGATCTACCCGGTAGCAACCGATCCACTCGCTGCTTACGGGCCACTCGTGGCGTCGCGCACCGCGGAGGGATTCGACGTGTTGCCCTACACACGTTTCACACTCACTCCGACGACGCCTACCATCGGTGCAGAAATCTCGGGAATCCAACTGAGCGGGCAACTCTCGGACGAGACGATGTCGGAACTTCGCCGAGCGCTACTCGAATGGAAAGTACTCTTCTTCCGCGATCAAACTATCGACCGCAGCGAACACCGAGATTTCGCGAGTCGATGGGGCTCACTGGAACAGCATCCATTTTTCAAGTACACCCAACCAGGCCAGAGCGAAGCCGACATCGTCACTCTCGCCAAAGATGCGATGACCGGCGGCGTGGAGAACAACTGGCACAACGACGTCAGTTGGCACGAGTTCCCCTCGTTCGCAGCGGTCCTGCGTGCGGTCGAGGTTCCTCCGGTCGGCGGCGATACCTTGTGGGCCGATACCGGAGCGGCGTACGAACTACTCCCGCAGGACATCAAAGAACGCATTGATCGGCTTGTTGCCGAGCATGATTGGATCAATTCGTTCGGCAAGCACATGGATCCGTCGACGGTGGCGAAGTTGCGTCCACAGTTCCCTGCGGTTCGACATCCTGTGGTGCGGGTGATCCCCGAGACCGGGCGGAAGGTCCTCTTCGTCAATCTCAGCTTCACTCAGAGGATCGTCGGGGTATCCGAAGCCGAGTCCAACGAGCTACTCACTCTGCTCTACCGACACGTACATCGTCCCGAGTTCCAAGTACGCCTCAAATGGCGGAAGAATACGATTGCGTTCTGGGACAACCGAACTTGTCAGCACTACGCGGCCAGCGACTACTTTCCCGCTCGCAGAGTGATGGATCGAATATCGATCGTCGGCGACAGGCCCGTGGGCGCTCGCTGACACCGGAGTCTCAGGAGCTGACGAACGACTCGACCATCCGTCGTTCGTCGGTCTCGTCTGCGAGAGGCCATGCCAACAGCATCAACACGATCCGAACCACCCACTGCGACTTCTGCCCTTCGGGATCCAATCCGGCAAGTTCCAGTGCAGTACGCGGCAGCAGCGGCGAAGACACGAGATACTCGTCGATCCCGTTGGCCCGCGCTGCCGCAAGGCCGTGGCTCATGGCAGCGTCGGATCGTATCGCGTCGACGGCGACGAGAATCGACTCCACGATCCGCTCGTCGCCGTGCAATGATTCGACGGCAGCCGCAACCTGCCTCGCCACGGAAGCCGCACCTCGGGACAACAGCCCTTCGCGAATCGCGGACTTGCCACCCACGTAGCGGTAGAGCGTTGCCCGCGAACAGCCTGCGCGCGAAGCGACGTCGTCGGCATTGAACCGATCGAATCCGTGTTCTCGAATCAGCTCTGCTGCAGCCGCGAAGATGCGCTCGGTAGCGAGTTCACGACGATTACCGCCGGCCAGCCAATCGGCGGCGTGGCGCTCGTTCGCACCGGTCACTCTCCGTCACCTCGTCTCACTCTGAGACAGATTCAATCAGAAATCTCTACGTTCCGGAAGGCGGGGAGCCTTTGACCTGGGAGAAGCAGGGAAGTCAGAATGTGCGTGAGATTTTCTCAAAATGCCAGTTCAGAGGCATTTTCTACCTGTTGACTTCTCCTTCCGGGGCGTGAAATCTTCCCTTCGTGACACCATCGACGCTCGACATCAATCCCTTCCTCCCGTCGAACATCGACGACCCGTACCCGCTCTACGACGTACTCCGGCGCGAGCACCCCGTGTACCGAATTCCCGATACCGACTTCTATCTGGTGTCGACGTGGGAACTGGTCACCGAGGCCGTTTCCCGTACGGAGGACTTCTCCTCCAACCTCACCGGCGTGCTGGTCCGTACACCGGACGGTTCGGCCCTGACCTTCGATATGGACAGCGGCGGGCAAGCTGTTCACGTTCTCGCGACTGCCGACGAGCCCGACCATCAGCACCAGCGCAAACTTGTGCTGCCGACACTGGTCGCCAAACGCATACGAGCACTCGAGCCGACGATGCTCGAGTACACGCAGCAGTTGTGGGACAACGGCTTCGACGGTCGACAGATCGAATGGGTCACGTCGGTAGCGGACACACTGCCGCTGCAGATGGTTGCCACACTGATCGGCCTGCCGGCACACGACGTCCCCCAATTGCTGGAGTGGTCGTACGACAGCACCGAACTTCTCAGCGGCATCGTGACGGCGGAACGGTTGACAGACGTCGTCACCTCGGCTGCCGAACTCACCGGGTACCTCTACGGCAAGTTTCGTGAGGCGCGGACAAACCCGGTCGACGATCTACTCGGAGACCTCGTTCACTGCTGTGACGCAGGCGAACTCAGCGAAGACGTGGCCGTGCTGATGCTGGTGCAACTCGTCGGTGCGGGTGGCGAATCAACCGCCGGACTGATCGCCAACTCTGCACGGCTACTCGCCGAGCGCCCTGAGATCCAGATCCAATTGCGCGAGGACCCGATGCTCCTGGGCGCGTTCCTGGAGGAGACGCTCAGACTCGAGTCGCCTTTTCGCGGACACCACCGACATGTCAATGCGGACACAACACTCGGCGGAGTGGCGCTACCCGCCGGAAGTCATCTCATACTGCTGTGGGGCTCGGCGAACCGCGACCCGGAGTCGTTCGCCGAGCCACAGGTGATGAACCTCGACAGGGCCAATCTCCGAGCGCATTTCGCCTTCGGCAAAGGTGCACATTTCTGTGTTGGGGCCGCGCTGGCTCGCCTGGAAGCTAAGACCGCAATCGCAGTCCTTCTCGAGAACAGTTCACACGTCTCAGTCGATTCCCAATCCCCACCCCGTTGGGTCCCCAGCATGTTCGTGCGCCGCCATCAGAGTTTGCATCTGAACGTCTCACCACACCGAGAGGTCACACCATGAGTCCCGAAGAACTGGTCACTGCTTTCTGCGCCGAGTGGAAGAACGGTAGTGCCGAGACGATCGCGTCGTACTTCGGTGAAGATGCTGTCTACCATAATATTCCGATGGACCCGATCGTCGGACGCACCGAGATCCTGAAGTTCCTGGAAGGGTTCATTTCGGCCTTCGGTGGGATCGAGTTCACGATTCATCACCAGTCCGCCAACGGTTCGACTGTACTCAACGAACGGACCGATCGTTTCGACCTCGGCGACAAACACGTAGTCCTGCCGGTCATGGGGATCTTCGAGATCGCGGACTCGAAAATTGTTGCATGGCGTGACTATTTCGATCTCGCGCCGATCAACAAACTGTTGGCCGGGTGATTCGCTCACTTGTCGAAGTTATGCGCTATCCAGTCGACTGTCTGCATTCCGAACAGATCAGTTCCCCAGCCGTAGGGATCTGCGAATGCGCGATCCATACTGCAGTCGGTGGGCTGATAGCTCACGTCCGTCCCTCTACTCCTGTACGTGTCCGCCAGTTCACGCGCATCGGCTGCCGGTACAAGTGACATCGGGGAGTCGTCCTTTGCACATGAAGCTATCAATACCTTCGACGCCGGAGCACCGTGACCTAATACGTTGTCGTCGTACGCGCGCTGGAAGCTAAGTTCTGTGATCGGATCGATTCCCGGCTCGAAAAGGCTTGCCAGCGGTACGAACGGAAGCGTGAAGTACGCCGGCATCTGGCACTCACCCCGGTACGCGTCGGCGATCGCTCTGCCCACGGGATTGAGCTTGTCGTTCAATTTCATCTCGGGGTACCAGGGTTCGAGGCCGAGAAGCGTCGCAAATCCGAAACCGGCGCCGACAGAGGAATCTGTTGTCTCCATGAATGTTCGGGGCTTGATCACCATTCCTTCGAGGACTGTCGAGACGATCTCGAGCTCCGGGGCGTAAGACGGCGCAGATTCGGCGGCAAATGCAGAGCCGACTCCACCACCGGCGATTCCGAACAACGCAATCTCCGTATCGGGATTCAATTCGGAAGCCTGCACCTGAAATGCTGCGCGCACCGCATCCAACTGGGCGTGCCCGGCAAACCTACCCGCGAAGACACCGTGGGGGTCGCGGTCTCCGTTGTTACCGACGTCGGAAATCACTACTGCATAACCTTTTCCGAACATCAGTGCCAGCGGACCCAAGGCAGACCAGGACGCGCCGTCGAGCGGATCGCCGCCAGTCCAGTGCGAACTCGGATGACAGTAGCCGCCGACGCTGTCGTTGGCCTCCTGATAGCTGATGATCTTCTTCTCCGACGCCGGCGTTCCGTCGATCGGGATCATCATGATTCCAGTGCTCACTACCGGCGTCGAACCGTCGATTCCGGTTGTGACGTACATGATCTTGTAGGCATCGAGCTGTCCCGGTTTGTATCCGGTGAACAGTACATCCACCTTCTTCGACTTCAGGAGGTCACCGGGACGCTCGTCGCCGTTCAACTCCGGCTCGTCGTAAAACGGATCATCGGCGGTGAGTGCGGTAAAGATCTCGTCGTCGGATGCGAACTCCCCCGAACTGAGAGCACCGACTGTGAACCCGTTGAATATCTCTCCCAGAGTTGGGGTGTCGGTCCGAAGCTCTTGGGAGACAGGAGTTTGAGCGTCTTCTGGAACGCCACTGCCCGGCACCTCGGCCCCCGCAGTTGCAGGCAGAACCAGCGCAACGGTCAGCGCTGCCAAAGGCGCAAACCTTCGGAACGTGGCCGCCGACATCACTGAACCGTCACTTTCAAACTGGAGAGGGCCGATTCGAGAGTTTGTGGGAGGGTCATCATCGGGCGGTGGCTCTCCAATTGAATTTCGTAGGGAACGCTCAATGTGGCTACGAGCCGTGGCCAATCTTCTTCGACCATCGCTCGGTACTTCGGCAAGAGCTGTGAGGTGATGTAGTCCCAACGGTCCTCGTACACCGACCAGTTCCAATCCGGCAGTGGCATCGTGACGTTCGCGGTGCGTCCGTCGGCGAGTGTCGTCGTGAACTCGAGGGGCCGAAACGAGCGAGGCGGGACCACGCCGGCAACCGAAGGTGAGCCGGCAACCGTCGATGCATAGGTGATCGCCTCTCCCACATCACCTTTGTACGCGCGCACGCGATCCCACTGGTCGTGGATGATCACCCCTTGCTCTCGCTGGAGCAGCGCCGCGTTCCCCTGTGCAATTCGATCCGGATCGCCGGACGCGACATCGCGCCAGGCGTCCATGACGTCGTGGCCGAACAATCCCGCGCGCTGCATTTCCTCCAGCGCGGGAAGTCCTTCATCCACGTACGCCTGATGCATCGGCATCAGATCCGAAAAGATGTTCTTCTGCATCACCAGAATCATCCCCAGCGCAAAATCCAAATCGTCAGCGGTGACGGTCCGCCCCACCGATGCGAGTGCCCGCAACCCTTCCGGGAGTTGTTCCAGCGCTTGCTTACCCACCCGATCAGTGACCTGAGAGACTATCGCATTGGCGAGCTGCTGCAGATTGGGCAACGAGTAAACGTCTGCCATCAACTCGAAGTCGATCAATCCCCCGCCGAAATCCGCGCCGACCTGTCCACCCATGCCCGCCCACTGCAATTCCGGGTGACCGAGCTGCAGATCCTCGTAGAAGCGATACGATTTCACGAGATTCGAGCGATTGGCCGACACCCCGGTGCGCGGGTTCCACGACGCCAAGTCGATCCCGGCAGCTTGCGTGGCAACGACCAATCGATACTGAAACAGCAAGGCCGCATAGGATTTCGGAGTGCGACCACTGGCGCGAGCTTCCTCGACAAGAGCCTGCAGGATGCCAAGATCCGTCGGCAACGCCGGATGCACACCGCCCGGACCGTATTCGGCATTCCGATTCACCAAAGGCAAATTCACGTACTCGTCCAGCTCGGACGCCGACGCTGATGTCTGTACCGACAGCAACGCGGACATCGTCAGCGCACATGCCGTCGTTGCTACCACTACGCCGCGCGCCCAACGGCGTCGCCGAACTACGGCCCCCAGGTTTAACCGCATATCGATCCCCGTACTCAGATCGGCAATCGCCCCGATCGATTGCCGATACCAAACTTACTTTGCAGTTACATAACTCGAGACCTGAAGAATTGCGAATCCACTGCGAGCGATTCAGGTATCTCTACACGTCGTTGCCAGTCACTGTTGCTTTATCCCGTCCCCGGGTCGCCGAAACCTCACCAGCCGGCGACCGACCGGTTACCTGTTTGCCGGACACCGTCAGACAAGCGGATCTACGACTGTGCCCCCGAGTCCTGGAGACTCGGGGGCACAATCGAGAGGGCTCGTGATCAACTGCTACCCGAAGTCAGGCATGTTCTGCCCGCTGTCCTTGTAGAACTTCCACGTGCCGTCCTGCGGCGACTCCATGATGCGGAAGACCTCGGTTGCCCCGACAATCCACAACTGGCCGTTGTACCAGTGCAAAGTGGAGCCCGATTCGACACGGCCACTGGCGAGTTCGTTGCCGTCGGCGTCGACGACCGCAACCTTGTTCCCACCCGCGGTCCAGCCGCCGGTGAGGCCGCCGCTCTCGACTGTGTCCGTGAGAACCGGCTTCGGATCAGCCGAGGGAGTGATCTCCGGCGACGTAGTTTCCGGGGTGGTCGGTGCCGGAGTTGTCGTGCTCGGTGCCGTCGTGGTCGTGGCCTCGGTTGTGCTGGTCGGCTCGGTAGAGGTTGTCGGATCGACGGTCTCGCTCGTTGACGGAGCTTGCGTGGTGGTCGATTCCGACTCGACGGCATCCGGTTCGCTCGGCACCATCGCTTCGGCCTGCATCCTGCTCAGAGGATTCGCCCCGTTGGGTGCCGGTGTCGTCGGATTCCAGGTGGAGACGTTCTCCCAGGCTTGGTTGGCCTTGTTTGTTCCGGTACTACCTTCGCACTCTGTACGGTTGGAAACTACGTCTTTATGGGACATCCCCTTGTTCGAAACGGTATAGCCAGACGATCTCGCCGGGCCATTGACCGTGTACACCCGGGCATAGAGCCCGTCACCTCGTGGACTGACAGCTGTGATACCGCTGATCTTGCGATCATTCGCGGCCTTCGGGAAAGGTCCTTGTCGGACCACACCACTACCACGATCCACAAGCTCGACCACATAGCCTGTCGCACCTGGGACTTCAGCCCAGGTGATCTCTGCCCGATTAGCCGTCAAGTCGTACCAACGGTCAGGGTTTGTCGTGCAGGTTACGGACGAGGTGAGCGGCGTCGGATAGAAGTTGCCCGTCGCCACCTGTGCGCCAGTCGAATTGACCGCGTCAGTTGGGTTGGCCATCGTCCCGGTGGCCTGAGCCAGGCCGAAAGCCATTGCAGCAGCGCCGCCGATGGCGATCAACGACCGCAGCGGCTTCATGCGGGTCCTAGCCCGACGCATTTCAATCATTATGAGCCTCCTGAAGCTCCCCGCAGGTTTCGTCAGCATCGACGCGGGCGTCATTTGTAGTGGCGGCGCGGGCATTCTCCAGACGCCGGTCTTTAGTTCGTCCAAATGCGATGACCAGCACCGCGCCTACCAATCCGCCGCCGAGGAAAGTTGCGAGCGGGCTGGAAAGCCACGCAACGACATAGCCGAGTCCACCGGCACTGGTGAACACGCGGTCTGCCTCGGTGATGGTGTACGGCAACCGATCGGCCACATTGTTGGCATCCCCCTTGAGCGTGGCGAGCACGGTGTCTGCGCCGGCCGGTTCGAGTTCGACCACGCGGTGGGTGATGCGCACGCCTTGGTCGTTGTCGACGCTGATCACATCGCCGACGGCGAGTTCGGTTGCAGGCACGGTCTTCGCCAACGCCAGCGCGCCGGTGGATATCGCAGGCTCCATCGAACCGGAGCGAAACACCAGCGGCTTGATTCCGAATATCAGGGACGCAAGAGTCGCGATGATGCAGATGAGCCCAGCGACTGCAGCCACATTCAAGGCAATTTCCTTGCCACGACTGCGTCCCACCGTCACCTCCTCATCGGTGCTGTCCATCTCGATGATCACTGCCCCGTTGCGGTGAAGTTGAAGCCGAGGTCGGCGATCTTGAACTGCTCCGTCTGACCCGCGGTGGAATCGACGGTCACCTTGATGCACACCTGCTCCGAAACACCGGCAGCGAGTGATCTGCCGGAGACGAGTGTCGGGTTGCCGGAGAACGCTTGCTGTGTCCCGATGATCGGTCCTGAACAGGTACTGCCGTCATTGGCGCCGGTCTGATGCAGGGAAACCTTGAGCTTCCCGATCAACGCGGACGAGCCGGTGGCCGTTGCCGATACTGCCCACTGGAAGTTGGCTGTTCCGGTGTTCTGAACCGTCAACGCCCCGGCTTCACTCTGGCCTGGCAGCATGCTGTTGCGCTTGAGTTCGGTGAATTGGTGTGCGGGCCGCTGGTTGTCGACTTTCAGCTGAACCGACGAAGTGCTGAACATGCCGGTGGTCGCGGTAGCGCTGTCGGACCACGCCGCCATCGTGCCGACCGCTCCGAGGCCCAGGACCATGCCGAGTGAGAGCACGGCCCGAGTACGTATCCAACCGGTCTCGCCCAGTCGGCTTCGCATCCGCGCCCCGAGACGCGCGCCGCCGCCCGATTTCTGTTCTGTAGACATTCTGCTGTCCTATTTCGATTCGGAGTTTGGTGCCGATGGATCGGCGGGCAATACCGGCGCGCCGAGTTCAGGGCCGGAAAGATTCGGGTCGGTGCCACTTTCGTCGTCATCGGCCTTGCCCCGCTTGTCGCGGATGCCGCTGACGACCATCCACACCGCATACACAGCCAGGCCGGCAGCAACGCCTGTGGTGAGAATCGAACGCGATTGCCCGTTGATCACCGAGTTCACCCGGCCCAGATACGGCACCGAGTAGATGACACGACCACGGATCTGCTCGGGCACCAGCGACCACGAGTCGGCGACGGGGTTGTTGTCGCCGCGAGTGTGGATGCGACGCTCCCCTTCCCCGGTGTAGTAAATGCCCTCGATGCGGTGGGTGACCACCGCTGGATCGCCGGAGACGGGCTGGAACGTGATCACGTCCCCGGTGGTCAGATCCTCGTTGGGGGTCGGCTTGACCACGATGAGCGTGCCAGGGGGCATGGTCGGTTCCATCGAGCCGGTGAGAACCGTGTACGCAGTGGAGCCGGTAAGTCGAGGGATAACGACCATCACCGCGAGAACGCCGATCATCAACAGCAACAGCACCCACGAGACGATGGTGCGAGTCCACCACCAGAGGGTGGTCTTCTCGCCTGCGTCTTGTTCGGGATCATGTTGCTGCTCAGACTTTTCCACGTGTGCGCCGTGCCGGGGTCGATACTCGGCACGTTCGCCCGCGCGCCGGCTTCTCGCGGTGACGGTCATGACTGGCTCACTGAGCTTGCGTCGAACGTGAACGTCGCGTTGGACTGTTGGCTCGCTGCCGCGCCCTGGCCCAGTGTGGCCCGCAGGCACAACACCTGCACCTGACCGGCCGGGACAAGTTGGGGCTGAGCGAAGCCGGCGCCGTCCATGGCACCGTTGTAGAGCTCAGTGCCCACGTCACCAGTGGCGGTGCAGGCCGCCTCGTTGGCTACCTTGGCCACGCGCAGGCTCAGCGGCGGTGGGGTGGCGCCGTTGAGTACAACATCGGAAAGCACGTAGTTCATCTGCACGTTGCCGGAGTTGATCACCGGCAAAGGCATCTGAATGCTGTCGCCCGGGCCCTTGTTGTCCAACTTGAACCCATCGAGGTTGAACTGCTTGACCCCTTCACCGCCGGCAGAGATATCGAGCATGCCTGCCTGAATAGTGCCGCCGGTCGATTCTGCGGTATCGCGCCACAGCGCGCCGGTCTGCTGCACCGAGACGAACCCGATGAGCAGAACCGACGACGCTGCGATCGCCCATTTGTACTGGGTCTTCACGTGACCTTCTTTGGCTTAGTTGAACGTCTGCTCGAGGGTGACCGCGCCGCCGGCGAGGCTGGCGGTCTTCGTCTGACCGGTGTTGTCGCCCGCGGCCCCCGCGTTGAATGTGATGGTGGTCGTGAACGTTGCCGCCTGATCCAGGCCGGCGGTGTACGTCGTCACGGTGCCACTAGCCGGGGCCACGGTCAGCTGATTCAGCGTGACGAGGTCTCCAGTGACCCCCGTGAGTGAAGGCGTCAACTTCGCCTTCAGGTTCGTGCCAACGAGGTCGATGCTGTAGTTCGCGGTGTAGGTGACGACATCACCGGGCACAATCAGGTCGCTCGCGGGATTGAAGGTACTGCCGTTTGCCCACTTCCACACGCCGGCGCCGACCTGCTCGACCGACAGCGAACCGGCGCCAACCGTCTGCGGAGCGCCGCCGTTGGTGGACGAGTTCCACGCGGCCATGGTTCCGGCACCGCCTGCAAGCAGAACGGCAGCCGCACCTGCGGCGATCGCACCCTTTGTGGTCTTGTTCATCTGGTATTCCTCCTGTGCAGTTCGCGGCGGGACATCCGACGCGCTTGGTTGAGCCCGGGCCGTGCGGATGTGCACTCCGGTGAAACAGCCCCAGGAAGGGGCATGGGAATTGAAGCCACCGAATTGAATTCGGTGACCGAGAAGGTTGGCGATGCGCGGAGATGGTCGAGATCGCCCCGCGCATCGCGAGGTCTAAGTGGCCGGTTGGGCCGGAGTGGTTATCCGCCGAGGCTTCCGAACAGGTCCAGGCTTCCGAGCGAACCGGTGCTACTGCCGAGCGAACCGCTGCTGCTGCCGCCCGGATCGGTGGTTTTCGCAGTGACCTTGACCGTGACTCCCGCGGAGGCGGGGCTGGTCCCACCCACATTTGTCGCCGTGGCGGTAATCGGATGACTGCCGGGCGTGGTGATCGTCAGATTGCAGCTGAAGTTCCCACTCGTATCCGCGGTGGCGGTGCAGGTGGCGCCGCCTCCGGTCACGGTGACCGTGCTGTTGGGCTCTGCCTTGCCGGAGACCTTGACGGGTGTGCCCGCCTCTACCTCGGCGGCGCCCAGAGACAAGTCGGTCGGAGCACTGGGGGCTACCACAGCAGGCTCGCCCTCCACCAGGACCAGACCCCAGCCGGGGTTGATTTCGTATCCCTGCAGGACTTCGCTGGCCGGGATGCCGATCATGAAACCGGCCATCACGTTGGCGTTCTGTGCGAGAGGCGTTTTCACCAGCTCGATCCGCGTCGACGAATCCGCATTCGGCCCGATCACGAACTGCTGGCCGACCTGGCCGTCGAGCTTGCCCCGCACTGTCGCAGTGCCGCCGCCCGAGACGGACCAGCTCTCGCTGAAAAGAGTGAGGGTGGCGGGAAGGTCGCAGACATTGCGAACATTGAAGGCCAACTGCGTGCCCTCGTCACCGGGGATCGGGATGTAGTCGGTTCCACTGGGATCGAAGGCCGCTGGTTTCACCCAGGGGCCACCGTCCTGGGACATCTCCAGGCACTGGTCCGTGATGTCGTCGCCCGGGGCGGCCGCGGCGGTGCCGGGCGCAAGCAGCGCGCCGGAGGTCGCGAGGAGCAATGCAGCCGGCAGCGCCGCCAACACAGCAGTGGCGCGCCGGGGGAGACGGGATTCGCGTCCGTCCCCGACCGGGAAAAATCGAGGCATGTGAAGACTCATTTCATCTGTCCCGTTGCCGGGGATGGGGGTGAAGAGACGACAGATCCAGGTACATCCGCCGTCGGTGCCGAACATGTTGCACAAAGCTTGCGAGCTGAACTGAGAAGCTGTGCATGCCCTCGCTCATACATAGCTACTGTTCCGCTTCGGATCAATTTTTATCACACGTATCAGCTTTTGTGGCGGTTTTACTGGTCAAACGTTCAGAAGGAATTCCGACCCACGATGACAGCAAATTACGCGCCCTGACCAGTGCAGTTAGAAACAGTTAGCTATACGCAGTAACTAGATCGCACAAAAGTATCTGTAACCGAATGGGCGATTAGTTCCGCCGATAAGAGGAACACGTTCTACATACCCTTGGTATATGGAACCTTTTTGAACGCACTTACTCGTAGATAACAGCGACCCTCGAGCAAATGGCGGAGCGAGCCCACACGACGAGCCGTCACATTCTATTTCGAGGGCACCTCCCCGAAGGGGCCGTCGATTGCTGCACCTTTCGAACCAGCCAACCGTTCCGAACTGCGCGGTGCACCGAAATCGATACGCCACCAAGAACTCTGTCCGAAACATCGAATAGCGACTGCCCCTACTGCACCCAAAGCTCTGGGCCGGGAAGCACATTCGCTTCCCGGCCCACGTGCACCGATAGTCACCGGCGCCGGTAAGGAGTTGACTACCGACACCCAAACGTAAAGTAAAATAGCGTGTGCGATTACGCCTCGAAGACGGTCTCACCGCCGACAACCGTGCGCAGGACCGACAATTCATTCAACTCCCCGGCAGCGCTGCGCAACGGATCTCCGTCGAGCACAACAAAATCCGCCAAAAGTCCCACCGCTATCCGACCTTTGTCCGATGACTCACCGGCGAGACGAGCAGCAGCGCTTGTGTAGCCGGCCAGCGCGTCGGACGTGGAAACCCGTTGATCTGCACCCAGAACATGACCTTCTCGCGTCACACGGTGTACGGCGGTATTCATCGTGAAGAGCGGGTTCACGGGAGTGACAGGGCAGTCGCAATGCAGCGCGTAGGCAAGCCCGGCCGCCACGACCGAAGCCACGGGGCTGATCCGCTCGCCGCGACCCGGTCCGAGGAACCGATCACGGTGCCGGTCTCCCCAGTAGTAGACGTGGTTCACGAAGATCGACGCCACCACCCCGAGTTCGACCATCCGCGCGATCTGATCCTCCCGCAACGTCTGAACGTGCTCGAGTCGATGTGAGACCTCGACGCCCGGGTGCGCTGCCCGCGCCGCGGCAATTGCGTCCAGTGCGAAATCGATGGCCTGATCACCATTGGTATGAATCGCGACCTGTCGCCCGGCAGCGTGATGTTCCTCGACGAGCGCCCCGAGTGCGCCTGCCGGGATTGCCATTCCGCCGCAGTGGCATCCATCCAGATCGTGGTACGGCTCGGTCAGCGCAGCGGTGTGCAACTGAATCGACCCGTCCGAAATGAGTTTGACGCCACCCACCTGGACTCGGGTCGTCGGATCGGCGAGTTCGCCCAACTGATCGTGCACTCCGTGGCCGAGATAGAGACGCGCACGCAGACGCAGATCACCATCGGTATCGAGTTGCCGGTACGCCTCGTACATCTCGGCCGTCACATACATGTCGTGGAAGCTCGTCACGCCCACCGACGCCATGACTTCCTGGGCCCGCAGCATCGCGATCTTGGACGCATCCGGGTTCATCTCCGGAACAAGGCCGTGCACCAGAGACATTGCCGGAACCTCGCACAGTTCACCAGTGGGTACGCCGTCACTGTCGCGAACGATGACACCGCCCTCCGGATCGACCGTTGCGGAATCGATCCCGGCCTTCTCCAGTGCAACCGAGTTGACGTAGATCCCATGAGCAGACAAGTGCCGCACCAGAATCGGATGCTCGGTGGAAGCCTTGTCCAGATCAGCCGCGGTCAGACCTCGATCTTCCGCCACGAGGCTGTCGTCGAAGCCCCACGCTTCGATCGGCTCACCGACTGGTGTGATCGCGGCCCGCGCAGCCAACGCCGTGATCAACTTCTCGACGGTCGGGCACGCACTTGTCGTTGCGTCGACCCCACTGAGCATCAAACCCCACATCATTGGATGCAGATGCGTCTCGATGAACCCCGGCACAACCACCGCGCCGGCGAGATCGACAACGGAAGTGCCCGAATCGGTCAGCGCCGAGATCTCGGCATCAGTTCCGAGGGCAACGAATCTGCCATCCTTGACCGCCACAGCGGTCGGGTTTTCGCCGACCGCTCCGTCCATGGGCCTGAAGTCGCCGTTGATGTAGATGTGGTCAGCCGCCGTGGTCATACGCTTGTCTCCATTCGTTTTCCGACAACAGTCGTCGAGGACTTCTTCGCGGGTATCCGCGTCGCCACAACCACTCCGGCCAAAATCATTCCGGCACCCGCGAGTTGGACGAGAGTTGGGGTCTGCGCGAGCAGCACCGCGCCGAACACCATCGCCGACGCCGATTGCAACACAAGGCTGGCGGCGACTGCACTGGCAGGCAGACGCTGACTGGCGCTGGCCACCAGCAGCCACCCGATCACCTGAGACACCAACGCGAGCAGCACAAGCCAGCCCTGAGCTGCGAGCGAAGGCGTCAGATCCAAAGTTCCACTCACGAGGCCGTATGCACCTGCGGTGAGGGCAGTAGCTCCCGTCGAGACGAACATCGGCAGAGCCGTTCTACCCGCCGCCCGAGTAGCCAGACCCATCAGGAAGATGTAGACCGCGTAGGCACCTGCGGCAATCACGGCAAACGACACTCCGACAGCAGGATTCGATCCCGTGAGCGTCGTGCTCGTCCCGGCTACCAGAGCAACTCCGACGAAGAGCAACGGAAGGCTGGCGACCAGTTCTCGGCCGATCCGTTGGCGCAGAACAACATAGCCGAGGATTGCGACGAACAGCACCTGCAGGTTCAGTATCACAGTCGAAAGACCGGCCCCGATCGAATGAATCGACTCGTGCCAGAGCACCAGATCGATTCCGAGGAAAGCGCCGGCGAGTAGAGACTTCACGATCCAGGGCGTTGCCGTCGACGGTCGTGGTGACCGGCGGCGCTGGACGAGCACGAGCACGCCGAGAGGGATGAGCGCATAGAGACACCGAAAGAATGCACCCGTCGACGGAGACACTCCCGAGAGTTCGTAGAGCACCGAGGTCAACCCGAGGATGCATGCTCCGGCGACGACTACGCGCAGGTCACGGCGGCGTAGTTGATCGCCGGACAGCTCGCGAGGCGATACCTCATCACTCATGGTGATAATGTATCACCCACACGGGGACTGTCATACGGGGAAGATGCGTGCATGAGAACTCCGGTGACCCGTGAACGCGTGATCGCTGCCGCAGCCGACCTGGTCGACAGCAAAGGCGCCGACGCTCTGGTACTGAGTCAACTCGCCGAGACCCTCGACGTCCGGCAGTCAGCCCTGTACAAACACGTCGACGGGGTCGACGACGTCCACCATCAACTCAGCCTCCTCGCACGCAACCTTCTCGCCGAACAACTGCGCGCCGCCGCGGTCGGTCTCTCGCGCGACGACGCCGTCATGGCGCTCGCGGACGCATGGCGTGCTTTCGTCCGAGTGCACCCCGGTCTCTACGCCATCACCGACCGCTACCCCACTGCTCCGCATCCCGATCTGGTCTCCGCCGTCGGCGAGGTGGTCGACGTCATCAACAAGGTGATCGCGGGATACGGTCTGAGCCCGGATGATTCGGAGCAGGCGGCATGGTCTCTTCGGAGTGCGCTTCACGGTTTCTGCATCCTCGAATCGGTCGAGGGCCAACCGGCCGGCACCGACCCGGATCGGGTGTATCGAAGACTGGTCGAACTTCTCTGCGCCGGTATTGCTCGTATGTAAATACCGGCTCCTGTTATCGTCGGATGAAACGACACAGACCACAAAGGATCAGACATGGTTGGTGAACTCGACATCTCCGGATAAAACCGGGCATGACGGCCACCGGCAGACGCCTCGAGCGCTGCCGTCGTGGCCATGTTGTCGTTCACTCACCCGACTTTTTGCGGAGCAGCGTTGCCGCGCCCGCACGACACCTGAGGTCTATTCATGTCCGATACCTACATCGTTTGCTCGAATCTGTCTTTTGCCTGGCCGGACGACACTCCGGTCTTCGACGAATTGTCCTTCTCCGTGCCCGGTGGCCGAACCGGGCTGGTTGCCCAGAACGGCGTCGGGAAAAGCACTCTGCTCAGATTGATCGCCGGCCAACTGCGCCCACGCGCCGGCAGTGTGTCCGTCGACGGCGTTCTCGGATACCTTCCGCAGGACCTGCCACTGACGGGCGATCTGACCGTTGCCGAGGTCTTGGGCATCGCCCCGACGCTCGCTGCGTTGGACGCCGTCGAATCCGGGGACACACGAGAAGAACACTTCACCACAATCGGGTCCGACTGGGATATCGAGGAACGAACGCGTGCCCAACTCGGTCGACTCGGTTTGGCCGACATGACGTTCGATCGTCGCCTCGACACTCTGAGCGGCGGGCAGGTCGTCTCGCTCGGACTTGCAGCTCAACTCCTGCGACGCCCCGATGTCCTTCTCCTCGACGAACCCACCAACAACCTCGACCTGGACGCGCGCCGCAGGCTTTACGACGTTCTCGACGACTGGAATGGTTGTCTGTTGGTAGTCAGTCACGATCGAGGACTACTCGACCGCATGGACCGCATCGCCGAACTTCACAGCGGCGAGATCAGCTTCTACGGTGGCAATTTCACCGACTACGAAGCCGCGGCACGCTCTGCTCGCGAAGTGGCGGAGAAGAACATCCGCAACGCCGAGCAAGAGGTCAAGCGCGAGAAGCGCGAACTGCAGCAGGCCCGAGAACGCGCTTCACGACGTGCAAGTAACGCCGCCCGCAATCTCGGGAACGCGGGCTTGCCCAAGATCTTTGCGGGGACCATGAAGCGCAATGCTCAGGAGTCGGCCGGCAAGGCCAACGAGACACACCTCGCCCGGGTCGACGCGGCGAAGGACCGGCTCGATCAAGCCGGCCGCGCTCTTCGAGACGACCAGACGATTTCACTCGAATTGCCAGGCACTCACGTACCCGCCGGACGCATGGTGTTCCTTGGTGAGCGAATGCAATTCGCGTTCGGCGATCGTGCGATCTTCACCGACCCCGGCCTTGACCTGGCCATTCGAGGACCGGAGCGTATCGCGTTGACCGGGCCGAACGGCGTCGGAAAGTCGACGTTATTACGCATCGTCGACGGCGATGTGGCGCCGACTTCCGGTGAGGTCAAACGAGCCGACGGTCGAGTGGCATACCTGTCGCAGAGGCTCGACCTTCTCGACCCCGCACGGACCGTCGCAGAGAACTTTGCATTGTCCGCTCCGGGACTTCCGGCACCGGAACGCATGAACATCCTGGCGCGCTTCCTCTTTCGGGGCGCGGGTGCTCACCTACCCGTCGCTGCGCTCTCGGGCGGTGAACGATTGCGGGCTACGTTGGCGTGCGTGCTCTTCGCCGATCCGGCCCCGCAACTGCTTCTTCTCGACGAGCCGACCAACAACCTCGACTTGGTGAGCGTCGCGCAACTCGAAAGCGCCCTGAACGCGTACCAGGGGGCGTTCGTGGTGGTCAGCCACGACGAGAGATTCCTGGCCGAAGTGAAGGTCGAACGCTGGCTGAGGCTCTCGGACGGCCGTTTGACCGAGGTCGCCGCACCGGAAGCAGCGGGCTGATCCGAGCAGTGAACAGACGAAAGGCCTTCACACACGATGTGTGTGAAGGCCTTTCGTCTGCATGGCCGGTCAGGGAGTTCTGGTAAAGACCGGGTCGTCGAACGATCGACGTTGTGTCACCCAGTCCGTGGGCAAGACGTTCTCGATCACGTCTTCACGGGACTCGTCGAACACGACGATGCGATCGGCGATTCGCCACTCACCACGGCGCCTTTCGAACCTGTCGACGTAACGGCACTTGATCGTCGCAAGCGTCTGCACCGACTCCGAACCGGAACGCTCCTGACGGAGGAAGCACAAGCAGTACGACTCGCACTGAGCGACATCGCCGTTGACGTCGATCAGTACGTTGGAGATGCAGTGAATCGACGAGTCGATCGTCTTGTGTCTGAGCTTCATGTCTTCGATGAGCCCGTCGACGGTTCCGATGTAACCACCGTGGTTGTCTATTGCGTCGTCGAAGTAGCAGAGAGCTACGCTGTCGAAATCCTTCCGATCGACGGCCCGAGCGTAGCGATACAGAACTTCGGTGATTTCTTGCTTGTCAGCGAGGGACACGGTCAGGCTCCTGTTCTCACGAGGTGATCAATCAACCTGCAGTTCGACACCCTTGGTCTCCTTGATGAAGAAGACCGTGACGAGGGTGATCACGGCACAGAACACGAAGTATCCGGCCGGGGCGAGAGAGTTACCGGTCAAGCTGATGAGATAGGTGGCGATGAATGGCGCGGTGCCACCGAGGAACATGTTGGTGACGTTGTTACCCAATGCCAGACCGCTGTATCGCACAGATGCTTTCAGCATTTCGACATAGGTCACGTACGAAGCACCGTTGACAACGGAAACGCAGATGAAGAGAACAGACTGACCGACTACCGCCTGCCAGATACCAGAACCGGCCATCATCATGAACATCGGGATTCCGAGTACCACTGCGGCGGCACTACCGGCGAACAGCACCGGTCGACGCCCGTACTTGTCTGCCATGTATCCCGAGATCGGCAAGGTGATGACGCCGAGAACCAGTGCAAGAGAAGTGGAAAGGAACGCAACCCGTGACGAATGACCACCCGTGGTCTGCAGGTAGGTCGCGGCGTACACCGAGGCGATGTAGTAACCGCCGGTGATGAGTGCGCCCAGCAGGATGATCTTGACGACGCTGCCACCGGAGGTGCTGAGCAGTTCCCGGATGGGCAGCTTCTTGGTCTCACCCTTGTCCTGCAGTTCTTCGAACTGAGGAGTGTCTTCCATCTGGCTACGGATCCAGATACCGATGCCACCGATCAGCAGGCTGAGCAGGAACGGGATACGCCACGCCCATTCGAGGATCTGCTCCTGCGAGAACACCGAGGTCAGGCCGAGCGCCATGAGCGAAGCTGCCAGCGAACCCAGGTAGGTGCCGGTGTTGACCATCGACGTCTGTGTGGCACGCCACCGCTTGGGAGCGGACTCGGAGACGAACGCGTTGGCGCCGCCGAGTTCACCGCCTGCCGCGAAGCCCTGAAGGCAACGAGCCAGAACGAGGATGGACGTGGCCCACACACCCAGCGTGGCGTATGTCGGCAGCAAGCCCATGCCCGCTGTCGCCAGAACCATCAGAAGGATGGTCCAGGAGAGAGCATTCTTTCGGCCGTACTTGTCGCCGATGTGGCCGAAGAAGATTCCGCCGGGCACGCGTAGGAAGAAGGCCACGGCAAATGCTGCAAAGGTACCGAGCAGTGCCGCATTCGGGTCGTGGGAGACGAAGAACAGCGCGGCGATGGTGGTGGCCATGTATCCGTAGATACCGAAGTCGTAGTACTCGACGACGGTACCGACGATGGCCGCGCGAATTACCTTCGTCGTCGACTGTCGTTCGGTTGCCACGCTGCTGCCCTCGGTGGATTCGGCTCTCGCCATGGTCTCATTCTCTGACATGTTGTTCCCTGCCTGGATTGGATACTGACTGGATTCGGTGCCGCGCAGACGTCGGACGTCAGGAGTGCGCGATGGAATGGACCGGTGCGCTGTCAGCGCTGGTCCTGGTGTAATTCGCCGCATTACGTCCCGCTACGCGGCCCATGGTCAAAGCGTTGGCAACTGCATTGCCGCCGCCCACGTATCTCAGTCCGAGGATTCCGGCGCCGGCCTCACCCGCGGCGTACAGACCCTCGATAGGTACTCCGGTGCTGCCGAGCACGGCCGCATCGGTGTTGATCTCCATTCCCGCGTGCGTGCAGACGAGCTCTGCCGGAAGGATTTTCGCGGCATAGAACGGAGCTGTCGCAATAGGATCCGGGTTGCCGACGGCGCCCTTGTTACGCAGCGTGCGATGGCGGAGGAAGTCGTCGTCGTGACCGCTGGGCAATTGCTCGTTCCATCGACGCAGGGTTTGCGTCAACGTCGTAACCGGAACACCCGTCGCCACTGCGAGGTCTTCGATCGTGTCCGCGCGAATCGTGCCACCGGCGGCGACTTCTTCCTCGATACGTTCGGGATTCCAATCCGCATATCCCGGAGCCAGATTCACGCGAGCGTTCTCGTCGAAGATCATCCAACCGTATCCACCCTGATGGTCGATGATGCCGGTCGAGACCGCGTACGAGCTGTCCTCGTCCATGAATCGACGGCCGTCCTGGTTGACGTAGATCCGCGACTTCGGCGGAAAACCGGCCTGCCAGTGATGGAATCGTTGGAAGTAGACGGTGGGCAGCATCAGGCCCCATCCGTCGCCCACTACGGAAGCACCGAGGTCTTCGGCAAAACGAAGATGGTCTCCGCGGCTCCCCTCGGCTGCGACGACGAACAGTGAGTCTCCGGCCTTGTTCGCGTCTGGGAAGTGGCGCTTGACCAACCCCGGATCTTGCGCGAATCCACCGGATGCAACAACGACGGCGCCCGCAGGTACCTCGATGTCGTCGGCGACAACACCGACAACCCGACCGTCTTCCTCCATCAACTTCTGTACTCGCGTCCCGAAGATGACCTCGATGCCGTGCTTACGACGCGCTTTGTCGAGCACCTGAATCAGTCCGTATCCCTGATCCTTGGGCACGTGGCCGCGCCAGACGTCCTCGACGCCGGCCTGCGCGAGCCCCGGCTGGTGTGCGTTGCCCGAGATCGCCGCGGGAACCTCGACGCCGAGTCCGATCAGCCATTCCAGTGTCGGACCGGCGTTTTCGCAGAACGCACGAATCAGCCCGGGTGAGAGCATCCACTGGTTGAGGTCCATGTAGTGCTGGAAGAACTTGTCCGCCGAGTCGTCGACGCCGAGGCCGGCCTGCACGCTTGTTCCGGCGGCCGTGAAGATTCCGGCCGACAGCGCAGTGGATCCACCGAGTTCGGTTTCGGACTCGAACAGCAGAACGGATGCGCCTTCTTCAGCTGCGGACACCGCAGCGGCGAGGCCTGCTCCGCCGCCGCCGATGACAACGACGTCCCAGTGCTCGGTCATGAAAGTTCTCCAGTCTCCGCGATGATGCGGTGGTAAAGACCGTTCGACACCAACCCGCCGTCGACAGTGAGTTCCGTACCGGTGGTGTAGGTCGAACTGTTCGAGAGCAGGAACAGCACTGCTTCGGTGATCTCGTCGAGAGTTCCCATGCGTCCGAAGGGAACCGACTTCAGCGATGCGGCGACGAAGTCGTTTGCGCCGCCGAGCAGCGCTGTGCCGACCAGTCCCGGGTGCACAGAGTTGACGCGAATCCCCCACTGCGCGAAATTGCCTGCGGCCGACTTCGACAGACCGGTCAGACCCCACTTGCTCGACGAGTAAGCCGGAGAAAAGTATCCGATCTGACCGGCAATGGACGAGATGTTGACGATCGATCCACCGCCACTCTCACGCATCAGCGGTGCCACCGCCTTCATACCGTAGAACGGGCCGAAGAGGTTGATCTTCATGGTCAGTTCCCAGATGTCGTTCGGGGTGTCCATGAATTCGAGCCGCCGCGAGATGCCGGCGTTGTTGACCAGTCCGCCGAGTTCTCCACGAGTAGTGCGAATTTCGTCGACGACCCGGCCCCAAGCTTCGGCATCGGTGACGTCGAGGAGATGAGCCGAAGCTGATCCACCGGCCGAGACGATGTCGTCGACCACGCCGGATGAATCGGAAACATCGGCAATGCAGACGTGCGAACCACGGGCCGCTAGGGTCCGCGCGTGGTGCGCTCCCATCCCGGCAGCACCGCCGGTGACGAGAACGACGCCGGGGTATGTCATGGACTCAGACATGCCGCGAACCACCGTCGACCGCAATGCTGTGCCCGGTGACGTAACGCGCGCTGTCCGAGAGCAGGAACAGCAGCGGTCCGAAGACCTCTTCGGGCGAGCCCAGACGATGCAGCGGCACCGCGTCGAGTGCGCTCGCGAGTGCGATCGGATCTTCCTGGACCCACTTCGTCATCGCCGTGTCGATGTAGCCGGGCGCGATGGAGTTCACCCGAATACCCTTGTCGCCGAACTCCACTGCGAGAGACTCCGTGAGGTGCGCGACGGCGGCTTTCGACGTGCAGTATGCGCCTCTCCCCTTCCGCACCCGCTGTGCAGATACCGAGGACATGTTGACGATGGCGCCGCCGGGACCGAGGTGGCGCGCCGCCGCCTGAGCGCCGTAGAGCACTCCTTCGACGTTGACACTCAGCGTTGCGCCGATCTGCTCCGGGGTGATCTCCTCGGCCAGCGCGAACGGGAAGATACCCGCATTGTTGATCCAGAAATCGACCCCGCCGAACTCCTTCAACGCCAACTGGGCAAGCAGTTCGTGCTCGTCGGGCTTGGTGACGTCGACCCGAGCTCCGACGACGCGACCCGGCTTGTCCGCCAGTGCATTCGATTCCAGGTCCGTGTTGATTCGTGCGGCCGTGGCGAGCATCTGCTCTTCGTTGATGTCAGCGCCGACGACGTGTACGCCGCGTGTTGCCAGTCCTTCGGCGAACGTCGCACCCATACCCTGGGCCGCGCCGGTCACCACTGCGACCTTGCCTGCCAACTCCGGGTACACCGCCGACATCTGCGTCACAACGGTACGGCCCGGGTTCGTCTGGTCAGAGCTTTCGGTCATGATGTACTTCTCCTACTGAATATTGTTGTGCAAGAAACTTTTCGGTACTTCAGCCTTGTTCGGACACTCGAGGTGCGTCGTCTCGGGAGACGGTGCGGCGGGCGATCTTCCATTCCTCACCGACCTGAACCATGCGATCAGCAACAGTCGTCATCCGCACCAGTCGCGACTCGCCGCCGCGCGCTGTGGCAACGATCTGCAGGTACCCGTTCACTGCGAGGGCACTGTCGCCCACCGCTTCGACGACGACGTTCGTCACAACATGCCGATGCACCTCGTCGACGGCTTCCGCCGCAGCGTAGAAGCGAGCAGCGAACGCTGCAAGGTCGTCGAAACCGACCACGGGTTCCGGATAACTGGGGGAATGAAATTCACCGTTGTCGGTGAATGTCTGCGCCCAATCCTGGTGGCGCCCAGAGTCTATGCAATGACTCTGATGGCCGTACAGCTGGTGGATTGCGACAACGTCCTCCGTTGCCACGACGCGGTAGTTGCTCATGAAGGTTCTCTCCGAACACGCTGCGCTGCATCTGCCCGAAGGTTGTGCAGCTCCGTCAAGTGTGCGATAATCGCACACACTGTGCGATATGTTCAAAGCGTAGGTGGCATACCTCACAAACGTCAAGAAAGGGATTTGATGTCAGAGCTGAGCGAGGAACACCGACCGCGCAAAAGTGCAGTTCAAGTGGACTCCAGCATGTCGAAAACGCTGCACCACGGACTCGAGATCTTGGAACTCCTGACGTCCTACCCGCACGGCCTTTCGGTCACCGACATCGCCGACGGAGTGGGAGTCCACCGAACCGTCGCCCATCGGTTGATTCGAACACTCGAGGCACATCACCTGTGTCGCAAGGACTCCTTCAAGCGCGTCACTCTCGGCGCCGGCCTGGTCACCCTCGCCGAACCGGTGGAACAGGATTTGCGCACTCTCGCCCGCCCGATACTTCAAGAACTCGCCGAGGCCACCGAGGCGACCGCGCACCTGGTGGTCCGCGAGAGCGCCACCGAAGTGCGCGCACTGATGGTGGTCGAGCCGCGCAGCGCCAAGGTTCACGTCGCGTTTCATCCAGGGCAGGTCGATCCGATCGACCGCGGCTCCGCCGGGCTTTCCATCCTTGCTTCACTCCCGCCGACGAGCGGGGAACGAGAGGAAGTGGCGGCCGCACGCGCACGCGGCTACGCAGTGACCGTCGGCGAAGTCATCCCGTCCGTCCTGGGAATCTCGGCAGTGATCCCCGGCCGACGCCGCGACGCCATCTCCAGCCTCGGAATTTCCGTCTTCGACTCCGAGGACCAAGCAGCGCTGGGCGCCGAGGTCATGGCAGCTGCAAAGACCCTAGGCAGCATGTTGCGCTGATTCAGGCAACAGGCTGATCCGAACACCAGTCGAGCCCCGGGAATACCCGGGGCTCGACTTTGTTGACTCCTGATGAGATAGTTGAACAATCAACTACCTGACATCAGCTTCACGGATACAAGGAGTACGACATGCCTGCTGTGACAGTCGAGAACATCTTGGCCCTGCCCCGCCTCGACGAGCCGGCAGAGTCAGCAGTCGACCGCCCCGTCAAGAGCATCACCACCGCACCGGTCGGATACGAAGGTGAAGGCTTTCCCGTTCACCGCGCCTTCGCGGGCATCGACCTCTCCGCTCTCGATCCCTTCATCCACATGGACCAGATGGGTGAAGTCAACTACGCACCCGGAGAGCCCAAGGGCACTCCGTGGCACCCGCACCGCGGCTTCGAAACCGTCACGTACATGATCGACGGCATCATGGAGCACCAGGACTCCAACGGCGGCGGCGGTGTGATCGGCGGCGGCGACACCCAGTGGATGACCGCCGGCGGCGGCATCCTCCACATCGAAACTCCGCCGGAGCACCTCGTCGTCAGCGGTGGCCTGTTCCACGGCGTCCAACTGTGGGTCAACCTGCCCCGCGACAACAAGATGGCAGCGCCGCGGTACCAGGACATCACCGGCAACAAGGTGGCCCTGCTTTCCTCGTCGGACGGCGGAGCCCTGGTACGCGTCATCGCCGGAGACATCGCCGGCCACGCCGGACCCGGATCGACCTACACGCCCATCGCGCTCTCCCACACCACTGTCGCCCCGGGTGCGAGCCTGACTCTTCCCTGGAACCCCGAGTTCAACGCCATCGTCTACGTGCTCGCCGGCGAAGGAACGGTCGGAGCCGAGCGTCGACCCATTCGAACCGGGCAGACGGCTGTCTTCGGACGCGGTGACTCCATCACCGTCGCCGCTTCCGATCGCCAGGATTCACGGACCGAATCCCTCGAGGTCTTCATCCTCGGCGGCAAGCCGATCCGCGAGCCGATCGCCATGGCCGGACCGTTCGTCATGAACACCAAGTCCGAGGTCATGCAGGCTTTCGAGGACTTCCAGGCCGGACGCCTCGGATCCATCCCGGCAGCACACGAGAAGCTGAGCTGACATGTCGTCGACGGTCGTCCAACGAGCGGACGAACGTAGGCACCTCGACTACGGCTGGCTCACGGCGCGTCACAGTTTCCCCTTCGCGGGAAACTTCGATCACGCCGCGTACGCACACGGACTTCTCTTGGTGAACAACGACGACATCATCGAAGCCGACTCCGGCTTCGACACCCATCAGCACCGCGACACCGAGATCGTGACGTGGGTGCTCAGCGGATCGCTGGTTCACCAGGATTCCGCCGGGCACTCCGGTGTCATCCATCGGGGCCTCGCACAGAGAATGAGCGCCGGCTCCGGAATCCTGCACTCCGAGCGCAACGATCGCTGGCGGGCCGATGGCTCCCGTGTCACCGAACCCGTTCACCTCGTCCAGATGTGGATTCCGCCGGACGAATCCGGAGTCACTCCGAGTTATCAGGAACTCGACATCAATTCCGAACTCGACGGTGGCGGCCTGATCACCTTGGCGTCGGGGATGCCCGCGCATCGCGATCACAGCGCGATCAGTCTGCACAACAAACATGCGGCACTTCATGTTGCACGCCTCGAGACCGGCGGGTCGGTATTCCTACCGGACGCACCGTACGTGCACGGGTTCGTTGCCAGCGGCACCGTCGACGTCGAGGGAGTCGGACTACTCGGAGCGGGAGATTCGTTGCGACTCAAGGATACTGGAGGTCACCTCGTCCAGGGAATCGACGATGCCGAGATACTCGTGTGGGAGATGCACGCGTCGGCGAACTGACGACACCACCGAGTACGCCCAATGCTCGGACTACACAGCAGGTTCGTCGTAGGGTGGATGCCGGTAGTGGTGGATCCGGCAGTGGTGGATCCCGGTGGCACAGAAGGAGGAGCCATGGCATCTGGTCGAGCACAGGCCCCACGGACGACACCGCACATCGATGTGCACCGCTCCGGTGATCGCTTGAAATCTCGCGTCTCCTGGCTGGATTCGAAGCATTCGTTCTCGTTCGGACAGCACTACGATCCGGACAACACCCATCACGGACTGCTGCTCGTGAACAACGACGACACCGTACTGGCGGGAACCGGCTTCGACACCCACCCCCACAAGGACATGGAAATCGTGACGTGGGTGCTTCGCGGTTCACTCGTGCACCAGGACTCCATCGGCCACAGCGGCGTCATCTATCCCGGACTCGCCCAGCGTATGAGTGCCGGCACCGGAATCATGCACAGCGAGAAGAACGATTCGTGGCGCCTCGGCGGCGAACAGCATTCCGACCCCGTACATTTCGTGCAGATGTGGGTGGTACCGGACGAAGGCGGACTCACACCCGGGTACGAGCAACTCGAGATCGACGACGAACTGCTGCGCGGCGGTCTGATCCCGGTCGCCTCCGGCATGGACCGTTACAAGGATCATTCGGCGATTCGCATCAACAACAAGAACGCTGCCATGCACGTCGCTCGCATTCTGCCCGGCACCTCCGTTCATCTTCCCAGCGCACCGTTCCTGCATGTCTTCGTCGCGCAGGGCACCGCCGAGATGGAGGGTGTCGGCACACTGTACGAGGGCGATGCCGTCCGGTTGAGCGATTCGGGTGGGCAGCAACTGACCTCCGACGCCGGGGCCGAAGTCCTCGTCTGGGAAATGCATTCCCGTATCGGAGGTTGAGACCCGGTCTCGGCCGGACTGTGCGCGCTGGAGATACTCGACGGATGAGCATCGACAACTCCGCCGCGCCCGTCAAGAAGCTTGATCCCCTCAACACCTTGATGGGTGTGCGTGCCGTGTCGGTTGTGCCCGGGGACCTGGGCTTCGCCCAGTCCGTCGGCCCGCGATTCCACGATCACCGTGGCAAGACCGTGCTCGGTTCCATCGGAGTCATGATCGACGGAGCCATGGGCGGCGCGGTGTACTCGGGACTGACTTCCGGGCATCAGTCCGTACTCGCGCAGGTCACGGTCAGTGCCGGCGCAGACATCCCCGCCGTCGCGGACGTCGGTGCCACCGGCACACTCGTGCATCTCGACGACGGCGTCGGCCTGGCATCCGGGCAACTTCACGACGACAACGGCACCCTCCTGGCAGTGATGGCCGGCCGCGCCATGGTGGTCTCGCGTCCTCCCGTCGTCGGAATCGACGACTACGTGGAGGGTGAGCCACTGCCCGTCCCGGTACCGGAGAAGACCAGCGACCTGCGCGGGCTGTCCGGATCCGACGTCGTCGAAGGAATCCGCGACGGCAAACTCGAACGCGGCCCGCTCGCCGGACTCCTCGATCTTGCGGTCGTCGACGTGACCCCGGGTTCCGTCGTGGGCGAGTTCGCCCCGGTCACCTGGATGGCCAACCCACTGGGCGCTGTTCAGGGCGGTGTCTTGATCTCGGCGGTCGACGCGGTTACCGGCCTGGCAGCACAAACCCTGACCAGCATCGATCAGGACTATCGCGTCCTCGACCACAAGATCGACTTCCTGCGCTCGCCGGACATCGGTGGACCGATCATGCGCGCCGAGGCCGTCGTGATTCGTGCCGGGCGCAGGCTCGCGCTGATCGAAACTCGCATCGTCGACGCCGGCGGACAGGTCTACGTGCGCGCCACGTCGAGCATCCAGATGCTCTCCCAGCAAGTTCACAGCGGATAACCAGTTCCGCACCAGGCCGCCCGTCCACCATTGAGACAACAGCCCACACAATGGAGGTACAGCGGCGTGAACAAAGACATCGAAGCAAGCCGGCTACGCGTGAGCCGTCGACGGGCCCTCGCCCTCGGCGGAACCATCAGTCTCGGCGGGCTCATCGCAGCGTGTTCCGGTAACAGTGGCACCGCCACGACGACTTCAACTGCGGCTGCATCGACGACAACCGCGTCCGGAACTTCCGCCGCTGCCACGTCCGGCGATGCCGTCACCGCGCTTCTGGCCAAGGCGCCGCAGTGCGTCATGAGCAAGGAAGAGACGCAGGGTCCCTACTGGTTCGACGTCGACTCCATTCGCGGCGACATCCGCGAAGACCGTCCGGGCACCACACTGCAGGTGGCAATGCGCGTGCAGGACAACAGCCAGTGCAACGTCGACGGCAGCATCGGCGCGGTCTCCAACGCCGTCGTCGAGATCTGGCACTGCGACGCCGGCGGCGTGTACTCCGGTTTCGAATCCGGATCCCTGAGCGCCAACGGCGGTGGCGGCGGCGGAACTCCCCCAGCCGGCGGAATGGGCGAACCTCCGTCAGGTGCACCCGGCGGTGGAATGGGCGAACCTCCCTCAGGCACACCCGGAGGGATGGGCGGCGGGATGGGTGGTTCCGGTGAGACCTCCGACGGTTCGTACAGCGTCGGTGACACCGAAGCAGCCACCACCGACGACGGCACCTACCTGCGCGGTGCCCAGACCACCGATGCAAACGGCATCGCGCAGTTCACCACGATCTTTCCCGGCTGGTACATGGGCCGCACCACTCACATTCACGTCAAGGTGCACATCGACAAGAAGACGGTCCTCACGTCGCAGACCTTCTTCGACGAGACCCTTCTCGACGAGGTGTATTCGCAGTCCCCGTACAGCGAGCACACCGGTCGTGAGAACAACACGAACAACGCCAGTGACGGCATCTACGACGACACCGGCCTCATGACCGTCGAGAAGCAGTCGGACGGTTCCTACCTCGCCGTCATCAACCTCGGTATCGACGCCTGAGGTAGGAGCCCGACTCAGCTGCCCACGTATGCCGCGAGGTGCTTTCCGGTGAGGGTGGAGCCGTCGGCAACCAGCTCCTCGGGAGTGCCCTCGAAGACGATCCGGCCACCGTCGTGACCGGCACCCGGGCCGAGGTCGATGATCCAGTCGGCATGCGCCATCACGGCCTGGTGGTGCTCGATGACGATGACCGACTTACCGGAATCAACGAGTCGATCGAGCAGGCCGAGCAACTGCTCTACGTCGGCCAGGTGCAGTCCGGTGGTCGGCTCGTCCAGGACGTACACACCACCCTTCTCCCCCAGGTGTGTTGCCAGCTTGATGCGCTGACGCTCACCGCCGGACAGCGTCGTCAGCGGCTGGCCGATCGTGAGGTACCCGAGCCCCACGTCGACCAGTCGTACGAGGATCTTGTGCGCCGCAAGCGTCTTGGCCTCACCGTCGCCGAAGAACTCCTCGGCCTCGGCCACCGACATCGTGAGAACCTCGTTGATGTCCTTGCCACCGAATTTGTACTCGAGAACTTCCGCCTGGAAGCGCTTGCCCTCGCACTCCTCGCAGAGCGTGGCAACTCCGGCCATCATCGCCAGGTCGCTGTAGATGACGCCGTTGCCGTTGCACGTCGGGCAGGCACCCTCGGAGTTGGCACTGAACAGCGCCGGCTTCACGCCGTTGGCCTTGGCGAATGCCTTGCGGATCGGATCGAGCAGCCCGGTGTAGGTTGCCGGGTTGCTCCGACGCGAGCCGCGGATTGCGCTCTGATCGACCGACACCACGTCTTCGCGTTTCGCGAGCGATCCGTGGATCAGCGAACTCTTACCCGATCCGGCCACACCGGTCACCACGACGAGTACGCCGAGCGGCACGTCGACGTCGACGTCCTGCAGATTGTGCGAGTTCGCTCCACGGATCTCGATTGCTCCGGTGGACTCGCGCACCGTCTCCTTGATGGCGGCCCGATCGTCGAAGTGACGCCCCGTGACGGTGTCGCTGGCACGAAGGCCTTCGACAGTGCCCTCGAAGCAGACGTTTCCGCCGGCGCTACCCGCGCCCGGACCGAGGTCGACGATGTGGTCGGCGATCACGATCGTCTCCGGCTTGTGCTCGACAACGAGCACCGTGTTGCCCTTGTCCCGCAGGCGCAGCAGAAGGTCGTTCATCCTCGCGATGTCGTGCGGATGCAGGCCGGTGGTGGGCTCGTCGAAGACATACGTGATGTCGGTGAGCGAGGAACCCAAGTGACGAATCATCTTGGTGCGCTGAGCTTCACCGCCGGACAGTGTTCCCGACGGACGGTCGAGACTGAGGTAACCGAGTCCGATCTCCACGAACGAGTCGAGCGTTTCACCGAGCGTCGTGAGCAACGGAGCGACCGACGGCTCCTTCAATCCGCCGACCCATTCCGCGAGATCGCTGATCTGCATCGAGCAGGCGTCGGCGATGTTGACGCCCTTGATCTTCGACGACCTGGCACCCTCGCTCAGTCGCGTCCCGTCACATTCGGGGCAGGTGGTGAACGTGATCGCACGCTCCACGAAGGCCCGGATATGGGGTTGCATTGCGTCGACGTCCTTGGCCAGGAACGACTTCTGAATCTGCGGAATCAGACCCGTGTACGTCAGGTTGATTCCTTCGACCTTGATCTTGGTCGGCTCCTTGTAGAGCAGATCGTTCAGTTCCTTCTTGGTGTACTTCTTGATCGGCTTGTCGGGATCGAAGAAGCCGCAGCCGCGATAGATCCGGCCGTACCAACCTTCCATGCTGTAACCGGGAACCGTGATCGCACTCTCGTTGAGCGACTTGGTGTCGTCGTACAACGCGGTCAGATCGAAATCGTTGACCGCCCCTCGTCCCTCACAGCGCGGACACATGCCGCCGGTGATCTTGAAGCTACGACGCTCTTTCGTCTGACGTCCGCCGCGTTCCATGGTGACCGCGCCTGCTCCGGAGATCGAGGCCACGTTGAACGAAAACGCCTGAGGCGAACCGATGTGAGGCTTTCCGAGACGGCTGAACAAGATGCGGAGCATCGCGTTGGCGTCGGTGGCGGTTCCGACTGTCGAGCGCGGGTCGACGCCCATCCGCTGTTGATCGACGATGATCGCGGTGGTCAGGCCGTCCAGAACATCGACGTCCGGCCGCGCGAGCGTCGGCATGAATCCTTGAACGAAAGCGCTGTAGGTCTCGTTGATCATCCGCTGCGATTCCGCGGCGATCGTACTGAACACCAGCGAACTCTTGCCCGAACCGGAGACGCCGGTGAATACCGTCAGCCTCCGCTTCGGGATCTCGACGCTGATGTCTTCGAGATTGTTCACCCGCGCGCCTTGCACGCGGATCAAATCGTGGCTGTCTGCAGTGTGCAAGGCAGTCATCGTGTCTCCATCTGTCAGTCGATCGCCGACGGTCTCAGCGCAGTTGACGGTCTCAGCGCAGTTCTTGAATACGGATCAGGTTTCCCGCTGGATCGCGGACGGCGCAATCGCGGACGCCGTACGGCTGCTCGGTCGGTTCCTGGACGACGTCGATGTCGCCGGCCTGAAGCCGCTCGAACGTATCGTCCAGATCTTTGGTGGCCAGGAGAAGTCCGCCGTACGTGCCCTTGGCCATCATCTCGATGATGGTGCGGCGCTCGTCGTCGGTGATTCCGGGATCGACGGCCGGCGGATGCAGCACGATGGAGGTGCCGGGCTGGCCGGGCGGCCCCACCGTGATCCAACGCATGCCGTCGTAGCCGACGTCGTTGCGAACCTCGAAGCCGAGGGTGTCGCGATAGAAGTTCAGGGCGGCGTCAGGGTCGTCCTGCGGAAGGAAGCTCGAGTGAATAGTGATGTCCATGGCGATCACGTTAATTGCGGTTGTGGGGTCTGCGCTTCTCGATTCCTGATCGGTCTGGTGACCTGTTTGGACACGCAGGACGGCATTCCGGCTGTCGACTGCTCGGCCTCGCGCCGATAGACGCTGGGCGGAACCCCCACCAATTCGGTGAACTTGCTGCTGAAAGTGCCGAGAGAGCTGCAACCGACCTCGAAGCAGACGTCCGTGACACTGAGGTCTCCGCGCCGCAGCAACGCCATCGCTCGCTCGATTCGCCTGGTCATCAAGTAGGCGTACGGCGGTTCGCCGTACGCCTGACGGAATTGGCGACTGAGATGCCCCGCAGACATGTTCACTCCCCGCGCGAGCGCCTCCACGTCCAGAGGCCGCGCGTACTCCCTGTCTATACGGTCTCGCACGCGTCGTAGTCGCGCGAGGTCCTGCAGGTGCGGATCTGCGGCAGGTCTGCTGGTCACGTATTCGATCGTGCCATGCCATACCGACGTTGCCCAGCACAAGAGATGAACTCGGCGTGGAGCGATCGCGCACACACCGAGCAGTTCGTCATGATCGTGTAAGGATGGAGAAATGACCACGGCTCATCGCTCAGGCATCGACCTCACCCACCTCGACGGCGACACACGGGCGCAGGACGATCTGTTCGTCCACGTCAACGGAAAATGGCTCGCCGAATACGAGATTCCGGCAGACCGCGCAGTCGACGGGGCCTTCCGGACGCTCTACGACAAGGCCGAAGAAGACGTACAGACCATCATCACCGAAGCCGCGGAGTCCAACTCTGCCGCCGGTACCGATGCACAGCGCATCGGCGACCTGTACTCGAGCTTCATGGACGCCGACGCCGTGGAGGCCGCGGGCCTCGGCCCCATCGACGACGAGCTCGACGCCGTCGCCGATGCGCCCGACCGGTCGTCGTTGGCCACCGTCATCGGACGCCACCAGCGCGTGGGCGTCGGCGGTGCCATTTCGCATTACGTCGACACCGATGCCAAGAACTCCGAGCGGTACCTGATCCACTTCAGCCAGTCGGGAATCAGCCTGCCCGACGAGTCGTACTACCGCGAGGACAACTACGCCGAGATCCGCGAGAAGTACGTCGCGCACATCGACAAGATGTTCACCCTCGCCGGCGTCGGCTACGACGCCCAGCGTGTGTTCGAACTCGAGAAGAAGATCGCGGCCGGGCACTGGGACGTCGTCAAGCGTCGTGACGCAGATCTGAGTTACAACCTCGTGGGCTTCGAGGAACTGACCGAACAGAACCCCGGTTTGGACTGGGCGGCATGGCTGTCCGGTCTCGGCGCCGATTCGGAGAAGTTCGCCGAAATCGTGGTCCGTCAGCCCGATTTCCTGCACACCTTCACCGCGCTCTGGGCGTCCGAGTCACTCGACGACTGGAAGGCCTGGGCGGCGTGGAAGGTGCTGCACGCCCGCTCCCCCTACCTGCATTCGGCGCTGGTCGACGAGACCTTCGCTTTCTACGGCACCACGCTCTCGGGAACCGAAGAGAACCGTGAGCGTTGGAAGCGCGGAGTCAGCTTGGTTCAGGATCTGCTCGGCGAGGCCGTCGGAAAGCTCTACGTCGACCGTCACTTCCCCGCTGAGGCGAAGACCCGCATGCTGGAACTGGTCGCCAACCTGCAGGAGGCGTACCGCCGCAACATCGCCGACCTCGAGTGGATGAGCCCGCAGACTCGTGAGGCCGCATTGGCCAAGCTCGAGAAGTTCACCCCGAAGATCGGTTACCCCGACAAGTGGCGTGACTACGCCGGTCTCGATATCTCGGCTACCGACCTGGTGGGCAACTACCGTCGTGGATACGCAGCCGAGTACGACCGCGATCTGGCTAAGCTTGGCGGCCCCGTGGACCGTGACGAGTGGTTCATGACGCCGCAGACCGTCAACGCCTACTACAACCCGGGCATGAACGAAATCGTCTTCCCCGCAGCCATTCTCCAGCCGCCGTTCTTCGACGCCGCAGCCGACGACGCTGCAAACTACGGCGGCATCGGCGCCGTCATCGGCCACGAGATCGGGCACGGATTCGACGATCAGGGCGCCAAGTACGACGGCGACGGCAACATGGTCGACTGGTGGACCGACGAGGACCGCAGCGAATTCGGCAAGCGCACAAAGGCTCTCATCGAGCAGTACAACGAGTTCGAACCCAAGGAACTGCCGGGCCACCACGTCAACGGTGAGTTCACGATCGGCGAGAACATCGGCGACCTCGGCGGTCTGTCGATCGCGATCGCGGCGTACAAGATCGCGACCGAAGGTACCGAACCGCCGGTCATCGACGGCCTCACCGGCTTGCAGCGCGTGTTCTTCGGGTGGGCTCAGGTATGGCGCACGAAGGCTCGCGAAGCCGAGGCGATTCGCCGTCTGGCCGTCGACCCGCACTCGCCGCCGGAGTTCCGGTGCAACGGCGTCGTCCGTAACCTCGACACGTTCCACGAGGAGTTCGACGTCAAGCCAGGTGACGCACTGTATTTGGATCCGGAGAAGCGTGTGAAGATCTGGTAGCAGCAGGGGCAAGCCCCCGTGCGCGCTTAAGGACCCTCTGGACTCCCTGAGCGCGCACGGGGCCGAAGGCCCTACCTGGCGTACATGATCACCCCGACACCGACCAGACAGATCAGCGCACCGGCGATGTCGAAACGATCCGGGCGGAATCCGTCCATCACCACCGCCCAGAGCAGTGAACCCGCTACGAAGATCCCGCCGTACGCGGCGAGGATGCGCCCGAAGTTGGCATCCGGTTGCATCGTGGCGACCAGACCGTAGAGGCCGAGCGAGATGACGCCGAGTCCTACCCAGATCCATCCCTTTTGTTCGCGAATTCCCTGCCACACCAACCACGCGCCCCCGATTTCGAGCAGCGCGGCGAGTACGAACAGCAACAGCGAACGTGCGACGGTCATGCCGCACACAGTATCGCTACAGACGTACCCCGGTCTCTGCGGAGAAGAAGTACACCTCGCCGGCCTTGGGCAGCAGATGAAGCGACTCCCCCGGTGCCACCGACATCTTCCGGTCGACGCGAATGACGATCCGTCCGGATCGGCTCTGCCACTGGCAATCCGGCGTACCCTTCGCGTACACGAACGATTCGGCGCCCAACTCTTCGAGCAGGTCGGCGTCAACGGCCAGCGAGCCCTTTCGCCACGCCCCCACCAGATCCCACGACTCCGGGCGGACTCCCACGACTACCCGATCCCGCTCGGACGCCCCGGTGGGCAGCGGAATCCGCAAGTCACCGAGCACTGCGACGGTACCCTCGACCGGCGCTTCGATCAGGTTCATGCCGGGCGATCCGATGAAGGCGGCCACAAAAGTGTTGACGGGGTTGTCGTAGAGTTCCCGCGGCTTTGCCACCTGCTGCAAGCGACCGTCCAGCATTACCGCGACGCGGTCTCCCATCGTCATCGCCTCCACCTGATCGTGGGTGACGTAGACCGTGGTGGTGCCGAGACGGCGCTGCAAGGCAGCGATCTGCGACCGCGTGCTGACGCGCAGTTTGGCGTCCAGATTACTGAGCGGTTCGTCCATGCAGAACACCTTGGGATGACGAACAATGGCTCTACCCATGGCAACTCGCTGACGTTGACCACCGGACAGCTTGGCCGGTTTGCGTCCGAGCAGCGGTTCGAGTTCGAGCATCCGCGCGGCCTCGAGCACCCGCTCTCGGCGCTCGGTCTTTCCCACTCCCGCATTCTGCAGCGCGAAACCCATGTTCTGCTCGACGGTCATGTTCGGATACAGCGCGTAACTCTGAAACACCATGGCGACATCGCGCGCCCGCGGAGCGAGGTGCGTGACGTCCGTGCCGCCGATCTCGATCCGGCCGTCCGACGCGGATTCGAGACCGGCGAGCATTCGCAGGCTGGTGGACTTACCGCAACCGGAAGGTCCTACGAGTACCAGGAACTCACCGTCGGCGATGTCGAGGTCGAGACGGTCGACCGCCGGTCGATCGGTTCCTTCGTAGCGGTGCGTGACTCCCGCGAATTGCACGTTGGCCATAAGTGTTCTCTCCTACTACTTCGGCAGCTTGGGGGTGATCTGCCGGTCGATGATCTGCTGCAACTGGGCGGCAACGCCGGCGAATGTCGATGCGACGTCGGCCTTCTGGAGAGCGATTTGCTCGAGTCCGGTGCCGATGATCTGATCCCCACCCGGGACGAACACGCGTGCGTAGTCCTGCGAGCGCGTACGCGAAAGCTGATCCACGGCGGTACGGGAGTTGGGGTTCGCGTCGAGGAACGCCTTCATGCTCGGCTCCGAGGTTGCCGACTTGCGGACCGGCATGTAGCCGACGTTCTGCGAGAAGTACGCCGTGTTCTCACCGTTGGTGATGAAGTCGATGAACTTGAGCGCGTTCTTCTTACGCTGATCGGAGATCTTGGACGGGATGGCAAGTCCGGCGCCGCCGGTGGGGCAACCGGGAGTTCCGTCCACTGCCGGGAGGAAAGCGGTACCGAAGTCGAAGTTCGCAGTCTTCTTGATGCCGGAGAGGTCACCCGTGGACGCGATGGTCGACGCCAGAATGCCGGTACCGAATTCGTTGGCGATGTCGGTGGAGACCGCGGCGTACTTCTTGTCGTGAATCATGCTGGAGAGGAATTGACCTGCAGCAATGGTCTTCTCGTTGTCGAGCTGCAGATTCCACTGGTCGGAGTACGAGCCGCCGAACGTCCAGATGGGGCCTTCGTAGGTCCAGCCGAGGTAATCCTTCGCGTTGCCCCACCCGTGTGCCAATTTGCCGTTGCCCACGACCTTCTGCAGCTCTGGTCCCCACTCGTCGAACTCCTGCCACGTCGCCGGCCCACGGTCGGGAAGACCGGCCTGCGACCAGACCGCCTTGTTGTAGTAGAACAACGGCGTCGACCGCGCGTAGGGAAGCGCGTAGTGCTTGCCCTGGAACAGGTAGTCGGCGAGCAGTGAATCGACGTAGTCGGCCGAGTCGACGCCCACCTCGGAGAAGAGTCCGTCGAGCGGCTCGATCGCTCCGGCCAGTGCGTAGTTGAACCACCAGACATCCGAGAGCACAACCACATCGGGCACATCTCCGCCGGAGAGGGCAGCGTTGAACTTTTGTGCCACCTCTTCGTAGTTCTTGCCGCCGTCCACCAAGTTGACCTTCAGGTCCGGGTACTTGGTCTGGAAGCGGTTGATCAGTTCCTTCTCCACGTCGGTGGACTTACCCGGGTGGTTCGACCAGAAGGTGATGGTATTGGAATCACCCGACGCACCGGATGTTCCCGCAGCATCAGCGCTCGACCCGCCGGAACCTGCGCACGCGGTGAGTGCGGCGCCGGCGGCGATTGCACCGCCGAGGCTCAAGAATCCGCGCCTGTTCATGTTTGCCATTACTGCTCCTCGAAAAAGAAATGTGACGGGAAAAGCTGTCAGCCCTTGACCGCACCGGAGGTGAGGCCCTTGATCATGTGTCGTTGCAGCACAAGGAAAATCACCAGAATCGGCAGCATCGTCAGCACCGTTCCTGCCATGACCGGACCCCAGTTGGTGAGTCCGTCGTTGTTCTGCAGTTGGGTCAATCCGATCGGCAGCGGCGCTACCGAGGAATCGTCGGACATGAGGAACGGCCACAGGTACTCGTTCCACTCGTTGACCACCGTGATGATGCCGAACGCCACCATCGTGGGTCCGGAAACGGGGAGCACCACGCGCCAGAGAAGCCGCCAGTGACCGGCGCCGTCCATCCGCGCCGCCTCGATGATCTCCGAAGGAATCGAGAGGAAGTGGTTGCGCATGAGGAACGTACCGAAGGCTACACCCGCGAGCGGAACTATGATGCCCTGGAACGTGTTACGCCAGCCCCACTCTGCCACGAGTGCGTAGTTCGAGATCACGGTGATCTGATTCGGCACCATCAAGGCGGCGATGATGCCGAGAAAGACGAAGTTCTTCCCCGGGAAACGCAGGAACACCAACCCGTACGCACTGAGAGTGCCCAGAACGAACTTCGCCGCGGACAGAATCGTCGTGATGACTATCGAGTTCCGCAGAAACATCCAGAACGGGACCGATGTTGTTGCTTCGGAGTAGTTTTCGGGATGTAGCGACGACGGCCACCACGTTGCCGGCTGAGTGTAGATCTCCGGCCGCTCCTTGAACGAGGTCATCACGATCCAGTAGAGCGGCAGGACGATGACGATCAGGGCGATCACCATTGCCGCGTACCCGAGGACCTTCACGCCGACCTCACGCCGGTCCACGTTCCTGCGGTCCGGGCCGGGCCGGACGACGGAAGTCGGAGCAGCGCTTTTCTTTTCCTCTACCGCTGTCATTTCTCTTCTCCCCGATCCATGGCACGAACCTGATAGACGGTGATGATCAGCAGGATCAGGAACATGATGGTCGCAACCGTCGCGCCGTAGCCCGCCCGGAAGTTTCGGAACGTCTCGTTGTACACCTGGTAAACCATGGTCGTTGTCCCTGTCCCCAGCGGGCCGCCTCGGGTCATGACATTGATGATGTCGAAGACCTGGAGCGAGTTGAGCATGACGGTGATGGAGAGGAAGAACGTCGTCGGGCGCAACTGAGGCAGGAGAACCCGGCGGAACTTGGTCCACGGCTTGGCGCCGTCGATTTCGGCAGCTTCGTTCAACTCCTGCCGAACTCCTTGCAGCGCAGCAAGGTAGATGACAAACGTGTAGCCGAGGTTCTTCCACATGTACGTCACGGTCACCATGAACAGCGCCCAGTGGGGATCCTGATAGAAGTCGGGCGATTGGAGTCCGACACGGTGCAGGAGATCCTGGATCAGACCGAAGTTGGGGTCGAAGACGAACTGAAACGCGACACCGATCGCTGCACCGGAGATCACGAACGGCGCGAAGATGGCCGACCGGACCAGGTTTCGCCCGACGAGCTTGCGATCGAGCAGCATGGCCAACGCCAAACCGATGACCATCGAACCCACAACGGTGACCAACGTGAATACCACTGTGTTGGTGACGATCTGCCAGGTGTCGCTTCGTCCGAACCACTCGCGGTAATTGCTCAGCCCGATGAACGTCGCCTTCGGGTCCGCAATGTTCCAGTCGAAGAAAGAAAGTCGGATGTTGTCCACCAGCGGGCGATAAGTGAACAAGATCAACAACGCGAGATTGGGACCTACCAAGAGCGCAAAGAGCGCGTAGTCACGCCATGGTCTGCCCCACAGACCTGGCTTGCCTGAAGTGGGCAGCGTTCTTTCCGGACTCGATCTCACTGAGGCAGTCTGACCGCCCGCAACGAATGAATGGTGAACGTACAAGACACTCGAGTTGAACGCGACACGAAAAAGGCCCTGCGCGAATACTTCTCGCGCAGGGCCTTCGTCGACTGTGTCTAGCGGTTCCAGTCACCCAATCCGTCGGCGCCGCTGAGGACTCCACCTGCGGTGTTCTGCACGATCACCGGGTCGCCCTTGCCTGCGTTCTCGAAGAACCACTTGGCGTCCTCGGTGCTGACGTTGAGGCAGCCGTGGCTGACGTTGGTGAATCCCTGTTGCGCAACCGACCACGGAGCAGCATGAACGAAGATGCCACTGTAGGAAATTCGCGTCGCGTACTCGACGTAGGTCCGGTATCCCTCGGGAGAATCGATCGGAACTCCGTACGTGGACGAATCCATGTACATGTCGCGCAGCTGCTCGCCGACGATGTACGTGCCGTTCGGTGTTTCGTGGCCCGGCTTGCCGAACGACGTCGGCATGGTGCGCACGACCTCGCCGTTGCGGGTGACGGTGACCTGCTTGGTGTTGTCGTCCGCGACGGTGACGACTGCGTCACCGATGTTGAACGTGGAGTGCGAATCACCGGCGTCGACGGTCACGGAGATGTTCGCCGGCCAGAACTGTGCCGGCTTCCAACGGACCTGGCTGTCGTTGATCCAGTAGAAGCTGCCCTCGACCGGAGGATCGGTGGTTACGCGAATAGCGCGTTCAGCCGTGGCACGGTCGCCGACCGCCTCGTTGAAACGAATGATGATCGGCTGTGCGATACCGACTGTCTCACCTGCGGACGGGTTGAGCGAAGGCGCGGAGAAGTTGGGAGCGCCGATGGGCGCCTGAATCGGTGTACCCGGGATGCCCGGAACCGGAATCGCCGGATCGAGGTACGGCACCCCTGGAATGACGGGCAAAGGAATGTCCGGTCCACCGGGGAAGAGAGGAACGGCCGCGGAAGGTCCGGCGAGAGCAAGGCCGGCAGCCACCGCTCCGACGATTGCCACGGCAACCCGTGACGTCCGACGACCCTGTTTGCTGCCCATGTCACTACCTTCGCTCGACTGACCACGTACTCACGTGGATTTTGCGCGGCCGGCATCGATACCCGCCTGGTACCGATGCCGATGCACATTCGGACGCACCCGCTGGGAGCACACCTACACACCCGAGCACGCCAAAGAGAGCAAACCGCACATTTCCATAGTCATTAACACACAAAAGCGGCAATCGAGCAATTCGGATGTTCGCCCAAACGTTGCTATCCCTCGCTGCGGGCAGCCGCCAACATGGATTCGATGGAGATGAGTTTGGTTCGCGGTCGCCCGGCGGCGGCACCGGATGCGCGTTCTGCCTTGTCGATACGCTGCCACCCTTGATAGTCCACCTGATCCGGCGACCGGTCTGCCAGCAGAACCTGCAACTTGTCGGCATCCTCGGCGGGGGTTGCGAGGCGTCCACCAGCGAAGTCGTCGAAGATCATCGACACGGTCTCGGCGGAGCAGTACTTGTTGGTGCCGATCACGCCAGTCGGTCCGCGCTTGATCCAACCCGCGACGTAGACACCCGGGATCGGCGTGCCGGTCTCGGTGTCGATCACTCTGCCGTTCTCGTTGGGGATCACGCCGCGAGCGTCGTCGAAGGGCAAGTCGGCCATCGGTGTGCCGCGGTATCCGACCGACCGAAGCACCAGTGAAGTGTCGATCGTCTCCTCGGTTTCGGTAGGCCGGGCGGAGAGCTGACCGGTCGGCGTTGCCACCAATTCGTTTTTCACGATCCGCACCTGTGAGACTGCACCGTCGCCGAGGATCTCGACGGGAGAGGTGAGGAACCGGAGAACGATCCGCTTGCGAGAAGGATCCGCGGTACGTGAAGCAAATTCCTGCGCCTGCTTGACCTTGAGCAGGACGGACGGCTCGGCGGCATCGCTGTCCACGAACGCCTGACTGGCCTCGTCGAGTTCGGCTTCGATCGGGTCGACGACTACGTCCACGTTCGCCATCTGTCCTAGCGCCAACAGTTCGGGATTGGTGTACGCGGCCTGCGCCGGCCCGCGACGCCCGAGAATGACGACCTCACGAATCTTGCTGTCACGCAGAGCTTCCAATGCGTGCTCGGCGAGGTCCGTCTTCGCAAGCTGGTCAGGGTCGGTCACCAGGATGCGTGCGACGTCGAGTGCGACGTTGCCGTTTCCGACGATCACCGCTCGCTCGCCGGACAGATCGAAAATCCGATCGGCATATCCCGGGTGGCCGTTGTACCAGGCGACGAACTCGGTGGCAGCGTGACTTCCCGGCAGATCCTCGCCTGGGATCTCGAGCTTGCGATCCCCGGCAGCGCCCACCGCGTAGATCACTGCGTGGTGATGGTCCAAGAGTTCCGAATGCGAGATGTGGGTGCCCACCTCGACGTTGAAGTGGCAGCGCACAGTCTTCTTCGCGACGACGGCGCGGAACTGGTCGGTGACGCCTTTGGTTCCGGGATGGTCCGGCGCCACGCCGGCGCGCACCAATCCGTAGGGGGTGGGAAGTCGATCGAACATGTCGACCTCGACGCGCGGCTTGCCGGTCAGTTCCATCGCCGCGTAACAGGCGGCCGGGCCGGATCCGACGATCGCCACTTTCAGCGTTCCGAGCTCGGGATCGATCTTGGCCATCGTGATCGGCTCGGGCCAGTCCGGGCCCATCGGATGCTTCTCGAAGTACGACGCGTTCATCTGCAGATACGGCGCGTCGTCCTCGTCGAGTTCGTTGTCCGGGAAGATCGCCTCGACCGGGCATTCGTCCACACACGCACCACAATCGATGCAGGTGTCGGGATCGATGTAGAGCATTTCGGTGGTCGCGAACGGAGCTTCGTCCGGTGTCGGGTGAATGCAATTGACCGGACACACGTCAACACACGAGGCGTCGTTGCAGCACGGCTGCGTGATCACATACGCCATGACATTCCCCTATCCCTGAAACACGAAGCACGAACTGATTCCCAGACTATAACGTGTTCCAATTTGGCGCGAGAATCGTTTTCAGATCACCCCATTGCGCTTCAGCAGCCATACCGCCTGCACGGTGGCGTGACCTCGCCATTCCAACGCCGCGGCGGGCGAATAGCTGTCGAAATCCACCGCCCAGCCGCCGTCGTCGTGTTGCCTCGCAGCGAGTGCCGACAGTTCGGAGTCGATCACCGCCGCATCGAACAACGCGCGGGTCGGCCCGCCGGGAAGCGGTGAGAAATCGAGGGGCCGCATGAATTCGCCCTCCGCTCCCCCGTCCACGTGCACCAAGCCATCGGCCGGGATTCGTTTACCCAGTGCATTCACCAACGACGACACCTCGGGGTTCGAACTGTGTACCGCGTCGAGAAACTGCAAGGCAAAGGCCAACTCGAGGGCATGCAGAGAATCCGCCCCGGCGATCGCGTCGAGGCAATATCGAACGGCAGAGGCGAACCACGGATGTTCGGCGACGGCCTCGTCGAATTCGGCGACGCGAGCCGCTGCAGCACACACGATGCTGGTGATCTGCAACGACGGCGTCGTCGAATCGGCGTCCACCCAGAAGGGTGCACACCCAGCCGGGTCGGAGATCGGGAAGGCGAACGGCAAACCGCCGCCTGCCGGCGAATTGGTCTGCAACCAATCGCACAGCTCGACCGCTCTGGGCGTCGGCGTTCCGATGTCGGCGAAGGCCTCGAAGGCATGCAGCGCTCCGCCCGGTTGGCTGGTTGCCGAGCGGAGATCCGGTTCGAGTCCCCAGCCGTACCCGCCGTCAGGGTTGCGATAACCGTCCACGGCCGAAAAAGCCGCGGCCGGGTCACCCTGTCCGAGAATCAGATTCAGTCGATGCCGATCGAGAGTCCGGGCATGTCCCGCCATGAACCCGACGGCCGCCGTGAGATCAACACTCATGAAGGACGGTTCAGGATTCGTCGCCGTCGAGCCGGAAGCCGACCTTCAACGTGACCTGGAAGTGCGCCACGGCGCCGTTTTCGATGTGGCCGCGAGTTTCCACCACCTCGAACCATTCGAGGTTGCGCACCGTCTCGTTCGCCCGAGCGATGGCGGTGCGAATTGCCGCGTCACTGCTCTCGGTGGACGAGCCGACGATCTCGGTCACCCGGTACACGTTGCTGCTCATGGCATTCCCTTCGTGTCAGATTCGACGAACCAACTCCTGCGCCTCGGCGCCGAGCCTCGCAAGGCGAAGATCACCGAGAGCTGTCACAGCACTACCCAACCTGTTGGTGGTGAAACCGAGCGAGAGTCCGCTGGACAGGTCCGCATACGCTCCTGAACCGCCGACTCCGTAGTGGCCTATCGCATTCCGCGGCTGCCGCCGCGCGGCAATGATCGGCGGGTGGTAACCGAGAGTCCAGTTGGGCCGCACTGCGAGCACGTAGTCCCGATCGCGAGTCTGGATGGTCGACATCTGGTCGATGGTCGACTCCTTCAGGAACCGCTTCCCGTCGATCACGCCGCCGTTCGCGATGGCGCCGTACATCTTCGCGAGCGCACGGGCGCTGAACACGCCGTTCCACCCCGGCATCACTGCGTCGTTGACAGCCGGGTTGCGCACCATGACGTCGAAACCGTCGGGCATCGCGGCCTCCGCAAGTCCGCGAGTCGGACCGACGTGTGAGAGCACCGTCGAGGCGAAGGCCCAGTTCAGGCCCGCAGGGTTGATGTGCGGGAACAGCTTCGCGATTCGTGGACGCTCGGTTTCGGGTACGCGATACCAGAATTCGTCGACTCCGAGAGGCTTCGCTATTTCCGCTTGCACGACGTCGATGAACGGCTGGCCGGACACCCTGGCTACAAGTTCGGCTACCAACCACCCGTAAGTCACAGCGTGATAGCCGGGCCCTCGGAGCCGACGCGGATCCGGCTTCTCGGCAGCCAAGGCGGCAACGACGGCGTCGTAGTCCATCAGGTCGAGAGGATGCGGCATCAGTCCACGCACTCGGTGAAGACCCGCTCGATGTGACATCAGTTCGCGGACGGTGATCTTGTCCTTGCCTGCCGCTGCGAATTCGGGCCAGTACTGGGCGACCGGAGCGTCGTAGTCGATGAGCCCGCGTTCGGCGAGTCGATGAACGACTGTGCTGGCTACGCCTTTGCCCGTCGAGAAGGACAGCGACACCGTGTCGTGGTCCCAGCGCCTATCACGGTCGGCATTGCCGGCCCAGATGTCGAGCACTTTCTCGCCGCCCAGGTACACGACCAGCGCGCCGCCGCCTTGTTGCGGTTGGCGATACATCGCGAAGAAGCGGTCGGCCAGGGGAAGGAATCGCCGGTCCACGTACAGCTCGGTGCGCGAAGGCACCTCCACCCGGGCGAGCGAACCCCGTCGTGCGTTGGGAGTCATCGCGTCCTCCGATCCCCACTGATTCAAGTTGTCCGGTCACCGGATCGGTGGCGGGAGCTTGACACCATTGTGACCACTGTCACGCAAGAGGTTCAGGACCGGGGTGCACTCACGGGGTGACCCACGTCGAAGTGCCGTCACTGAAACATCCCTGACCTGTGGCAATGTTGAAAACAAGGGTGGGTCCGCCTGAGCAGATGGCTCCGACGTCCGCGTCACCCACCGCCGCTCTGCCTCCTGGTCCGCTGAGCACCACGGCAAAGGGTGAGGAATCGGTGCGGCCGAGTGCGAGCGAACCCGGGCCGTACGCAATGGCAGCAAGCACTCCACCGCGCGACTCGGCCGCAGCGACGCCCCCGAAGAGTCCAACACCTGCAGACCTGCCGCCGTCGCGTGAATCTGCGACGCCGACGCCGTCACCCTCCACGTGCGAAATCGCATAACTGGAGGGATCGGCCACCGCTCGGCATGCGGATGACCCGTCGACGATCGTCTGATCCTGGCCGCGCGCCGAACAATCCAACGTCGCAGCAGAGGCCGTTCCGCTACCGAGAGACAATCCGAAGGCGGCCAGAACGATGCCGCCCGCCGCCAAACCTGCTGCTCGCTGTTTCCGGCGATCCATATCCAACCCCCACAGTGCATTCGACGTGACCGTACATTCGACGTCTAATCGAATTACCCGATATGTCCGCCTCTGACGCTACCCGTCTTTGTTCTTCCTATCTCGGTCCTTGCTCGGTTGAACACGTTTGGGTTCACCGGGCATTTTGGGATAGTTCGGGGGGTACGGCAGATCGCCCAGTCCTGCCGCCAGATCCTTCTCCCACATCTCCAGCAGAACGTCGAGGGCAAAGGCCTTGTCGTGCATCGCTTCCATCGGATCACCACGGTCGGCGAGCAGGCCGGGAACCGTGGCAATGGTGCAGTCGTCCGGATGCACGTCGCGCAGTTCGTCCCAGGTCACCGGCGTCGACACTGTCGCGATCGGAGTCTTACGGGCTGAGTACGCCGCCGCGATGGTCCGGTCGCGGGCATTCTGATTGAAATCGATGAAGATTCGCTCCCCCCGCTCTTCCTTCCACCATGCCGTGGTGGCACGGTCGCCACTACGACGCTCGACTTCGCGGGCAAGCGCGATACCCGCGTGACGGACCTCGACAAAATCCCAGCGCGCTTCGAGCGGGATGTAGACGTGAAGGCCTCGGCCACCGGAAGTCTTGGGGAATCCTTCCAATCCCAGCTCGTCGAGTAGCGGACGAAGGACTTCGTCCGCGATCGCTACGGCCTCGTCGAACCCGGTCCCCGGTTGCGGATCGAGATCGATGCGGAGCTCGTCCGGATGGTCGGTGTCCGGGCACCGCACGGCCCACGGATGAAACGTGACGGTACCGAGATTGGCAGCCCACACGATGTTCGCAGCACTGCACACTCGAAGGACGTCGGCCTTGCGACCCGACGGGAACGTGACCTCGCAGGATTCGACGTGCTCTGGCCGCTTCGCCGGCAGCCGCTTCTGGTAGACCTCTTCGCCCTCGATGCCGTCGGGGAACCGCTGAAGATGTGTGGGCCGATCTCGGAGCGCCCGCAACGCTGCACCCTGCAGTGCCACTGTTCGGTAGTACTCGACAAGATGCCGCTTGGTTCCGCCGTCCTCACCCAACTGCGGATAGTAGATCTTGTCCGGGCTCGACAACCGGACCGCGATCCCGTCGACGTCCAGTTCCTCTGCCGGGCTCGCCATCACTTACCGCCTGCAAGTACATCCGCGAAGTCGTATCGCACCGGAACCTCCAACTGATCGAATGTGCATTCGTCGGGCACCCTGTCCGGACGCCAGCGCAGGAACCGCGCGGCGTGTCGAAAGCGTTCCCCTTCCATCTGGTCGTACGCCACTTCGAGCACCCGCTCAGGACGAAGCGGAATCCAGGAGCGGTCTGCGGCCGATCTCCACCGGCTGGCCTCCCCCTCGGCCACTACGTCGTCCCCGAGGCGCAACGGTTCGAGTTCGGCCAACAACTCGATCCGCCGCGCCGCGGTGAAAGCAGAAGCGCCACCGACCATCTTCAATTCGGAACCGTCGTACAGACCAAGAAGCATCGACCCGATACCCGGCTGGCTCTTGTGGGGACGGTAGCCCAGCAGTACGACATCCGCGGTCCTGGCGTGTTTCACCTTGATCATCTCGCGTTTGTTCGGCAGGTACGGTCCCGCCAGCTTCTTGGCGACAACCCCGTCGAGACCCGCGCCTTCGAAGGTCTCGAACCAGGCCATTGCTTCGGCGCTGTCGGCCGTCGCTGCAGTGACGTGGCAACTCGGCCCGCCACCGACGCAATCGAGGAGCAACGCACGTCGCACACCGAAGTCCTCGATCGAGACGTCGCGATCCCCGAGCGCCAGTAAATCGAACCCGACAAATTGCGCGGGCGTCTGTTCCGACAACAATGCGACGCGACTCGCGGCGGGATGAATCCGCTCGGAGAGCGCTTCCCAACTCAGGCGCGTCACACCGTCGATCTCACGGGGAACCACCAGTTCTCCGTCCACCACACATTTTTCGGGCAATTCAGACTTGACGGCTTCCACCGCCTCGGGAAAGTACCGCGCCAAGTCCTTTCCTCCTCGCGACCCGAGTACCACTTCGTCACCATCACGAAAGATGATTGCTCGAAATCCGTCCCATTTCGGCTCGTACGACCACGTCGGGTCACCGGACTCGGGCTGAGGCGGCACAGTGGCCGCAGCCTTCGCGAGCATCGGGGCAAGCGGCGGCATCAGGGGTAGCTCCACCTACCCATACTGACAGTCCGGTTGGCAATTCGACTACCGATGTATTGGAATAGGTCCCGAACAATCTACGAACCAACAGAATTATCCAAGAATCAACAAAGGGGTCCTTATGTCCGGAATCGTCCGGCGACTTTGCACTGCGGTGATCGCAACTTCTGCAATCGCCGCCTTCACCGTCGGTTGCGGTTCCGACATCGAGCCGAAAGCCATTGCGGAATCGTCTTCCTCGGTTGCCGATTCGACCACTACCTCCGCGGCCCCGACCACCTCGAAGATCACCGGCCAGGAGGGCTCCGACGACGGCGGCGACGTCGACATCGACGTGTCGATCGGTGATTGCGTCAAACTCGGCGGTACCACGACGGCCGCGGAAATCGACAACGCGGACTGCGGTAGCAAGGATTCCAACTACAAGGTGGTCGCCAAGGTTCCCACCTCCGACCAGTGTGCCTCCGATGTCGACTCGTACTACTACGAGACCCTCGCGGGTGACGAGCAGGGCGCTGTCTGTCTCGACGTCGACTGGGTAGTCGGCGGATGCATGGACCTCGGCAGCGGAATGGATGAGCCCGCCCGCATCGAATGCTCGGATACCAGCGGCACCAATGTAGTCGAGGTCGTCGAAATCCTGCAGAACTCCACGTCGATCGACGAATGCGGTTCGGGGGCAGACTCGGGATTCGAGCACCCGGAACGTAAGTTCACGGTCTGCGTCGCAACGCTCTGATTCGAGCGCCCTCCCGAAAAACACCTGTGCGCCTTGCCAACCGATCTCGGTTGGCAAGGCGCACAGCGCTTTCTACAGCCGGCGGTTTCTACAACCAGCCCCGACGTTTGAAGATCGTGTAGAGACTTCCACACGTCAAGAACATCATCGAGAGCGCAAACGGATAGCCCAAGTGCCAGTGCAGTTCCGGCATGTCGTCGAAGTTCATCCCGTACACGGTTCCGATGAGCGTCGGCGCGAAGAGAATTGCCGCCCACGCCGAGACCTTCTTGATCTCCTCGTTCTGCGCGTAACTCGCCTGCGTCAGATTGCGCATCTCCTCGTTCTGGTTCTGCGACACCAGAGTTGCGTTCACCGTGAGGATGTTTCCGAGCAACTGACGAAATCCGTCGGCCCGCTCCACCACCGTCGTCGCATGGTCGGTGACGTCGCGGAGGTACCGCTGGAGTTCTTCGTCCGTGTGGTACTTGTCGAACCCTGCCGACAACCCACGCAGCATCCCCAGCAGCGGACGAGTCGCCCGCTGGAATTCGATCACCTCACGGGTCAGTTCGTAGATGCGGCGCGAAACTCCGGGATCGCCACTGAACACTTCGGTTTCGATCTCGTCGATGTCGTTCTGCAGGCCGGCCACCACCGGGGCGTACCCGTCGACGACTGCGTCGAGAATGGCGTAGAGAACGGCCTCGGTACCCAACCGCAACAGGTCAGGATCGTTCTCCATGCGAGTCCGCACCGCCGAGAGATCCGGCGATTCACTGTGACGGACGGTCAGAATGAAGTTCGGACCACAGAAGATGTGCAACTCGCCGAATTCGACCCGCTCGGTCTCGTCGCGGTACCGCGCAGCACGCAGGACCACGAACAGCGTCTTGCCGTAGCGCTCGAGCTTGGGGCGCTGGTGCGCGACAATCGCATCCTCGACCGCCAGTTCGTGGAGGTCGAAATGTTGTGCAGCGGCATACAACTGGGCGTCGTCGGGCCGGTACATCCCGATCCACGCCATCGACTGCGAATCAGGAAGGCATGACAGTGCTTCCGCCAGGGTGGACGGTGACGCTATCCGCTCGCCGTCGCGGTACACGCCGCTGTTGACGACGGTCGATTCGACGGGCGCCACCGCCTCGGGCGGGGCAGCCTTGACGACGGTGCGTGCGGCACGCGAGTGCCCGGGATGAGAGTCACCGAGACCCGCAGAACGACGTGGCAGTACCGAACGTGAACGACGAAATTCGCGCATGCTGAACAGCTTTCGAGGGAAGAGTGAACGACGACGCTTGCTTCACAGCAAAGCCGAAGCCGATGAACACACGATGAAGCTGCAGCAAAATACCGGATCAACCCGGGCGGCTACAGCTTCAGTTGGTACTCGGAGGTTGGCCACGCATTACAGCCACACCTCCTCTTCCCTGAATTCCCGCGCAAGTCCGCGCACGACGCCAACATGCTACCCCGACTGCCAGGGCACGACAAACCGAACGACAAGCCGCAGGACCGCGCGAGCCTGCCGAAGGAATCCCGCTCGGTGAATGCAGCTTTCAGTCAGCTCGCGGCGCGCAATCCGCCGATCAACAGTTCGACGATCTCGTCCGCCAACGACTCCGTCTCCGCCAACGTCTGCCCTTCGCGCCTTCGGTACCAGAGGTCGATGCCGTTGAGACTGCTGAGGAGTACTTTTGCCGCCATCCGAGGTGAGCTCACGCGAATGGAGCCATCCGCGACGCCTTCGGTCATCACGTCGACGAACAGATTCTCGTAGTCGAGCCGCAGCGAATTCAGTTCCACGAGGACTTGCTGTTGCCTCGGCTTGAGCGCGGAGTTCATCTGGCCCCGGACACCTTGGTGGATCGTGTGGTGGTACCCGAGATGTGTCATGAGATTGACCAGGTGGGCGTGCGACATCGATTCGAGACGCGCGAGGCCGCTGTCTGCGCCGTCCATTCGAGACTCGACTTCGGCGCGGAGCAGGCTCATCCCGCGCTCGTAGATTGCCAGGTAGATGTCGAACTTCGAACGGAAGTGGTAGTAGACAAGACCTTTGGTGGCACCGATTCGATCGGCCAGTAGATCGACAGTCGTGGCCGCGTAACCATCTTCGGCAAAGGCGTCGGCGGCGCTCGTGATGATCGCGGATCGCACGTCCGGAAGATCACTACTCATTCGACTTCCACTCCCATTCACACTGCCTGCCGGCCCTTGACTGTTTCCACGCTATCGCATAGTAATACTGAGTAGTATCCCAGATCAGAGAGGTTTTCCAATGTCGTTGGATTTTTCCGGCAAGGTAGCGATCATCACGGGCGCAGGCGGCGGACTCGGCCGTTCGCACGCATTGGCCCTCGCCGCGCGCGGCGCTCGCGTAGTCGTCAATGACATGGGTGGTTCGGTCAACGGCAGCGGCGGCGCCGATACTGCGGCAGCCAAAGTAGTGGCAGAGATCGTCGAGCTGGGCGGCGAAGCGATCGCGGACCACTGCGACATCACCGACGTCGACGCCGTTGCCGCCATGGTCGCGACGGCTGTGGACAAGTGGGGCCGCGTGGACATCCTCATCAACAACGCCGGAATCCTGCGCGACAAGTCGTTCATCAAGGCCGAGCTCGACGACTTCCGCAAAGTCATCGACGTGCATCTGATGGGTTCCGTCATCTGTTCGAAGGCAGTCTGGCCGCACATGGTCGAACAGAACTACGGACGCATCCTCATGACCACGTCGGCATCGGGAATTTACGGCAACTTCGGCCAGGCAAACTACGGCGCCGCGAAGTCCGGCGTCGTCGGCCTGATGAACGTTCTCGCCATCGAGGGTGAACGCAAGGGCATCCGCGTCAACTCGCTGGCGCCGACCGCCGCGACCCGCATGACCGAAGACCTCCTCGACGAGAAGACTCTCGCTCTGCTTGCACCCGAATCGATTTCACCCGGCGCACTGTTCATGGTCTCCGATGACGCACCGACCAAGACCATCCTCAGCGCCGGCGCCGGCGTCTTCGCGATCGCTCGCATGGAAGAGTCGCAGGGCGTGTACATCCCCGAAGGCGCACTCTCCCCCGAGGTCGTCGCCGAACGGTGGTCCGAGATCAGTGACATGACCAATTCCGTCCAGGTGCCCGCGGCGTTCGATCAGACCCGCCGGTTCGTCGAGAAAGCTGTAGCCGAGCAGCCGACCACCTGAGCAGGGCAACCAGCCAACTGATCGATCCGGCTCCCCCTAAGGTGTGGTGGTGACCACACCCACGGGAGTTTCGATCGTCGACATCGTCGACAGACTGGGAATGACGTTCCTCAGCGGAGGCGACACCGTCGACGACGCCCGCACTGTCAGCCGAGTGACCCTGCACGAAGGGTCCGGAGTTACGCAGGACAGTGCGGGCGCCGTCGTGCTCGGCGCAGGACTCGCCGGGTCGGCCGACATTGCCACTGCAGTAAAAGAATACGGTTCGGCCGGAGCCGTCGCGCTGATCGTCAGGGAGCCATTGGCTGTCGACGAAAGCGTCGCACGGGCGGTCGCCGAAGCCGATGTCGCACTACTTGGAATGGTCAAGGATGCAAGTTGGCTGCAAAGTGCGTCGCTGATCAACGAGATCCTCGAATCCGGCAACAACGGGGACCACACGTCGGCCGCCGACGCCGACCTGTTCGATCTTGCCAACTCGATCGCTCAGGTACTGAACGGCCCGGTCACCATCGAGAATCAGTCGAGCCGGATCCTCGCGTTCTCGGCAGATCAAGCCTTCGGTGACGAGGCACGTAAGCAGAGCGTCCTCGGACATCAAGTGCCGCAGCACTATTCCGACCGACTCCGGTCGATGGGGTACTTCAACAAGATCTACGGCTCCACCCTGCCGGTATTTCTACCGGGTATCGGGCCAGGCATCAGGCCCCGAGTCGGCATGCGAATACATGCGGCATCCCAGATCCTCGGTTCGATCTGGGTGATCTTGGACGAGGAGCCGAACGAATTGCAGGTCAAAACGCTCGTCGAGGCGGCGGGCGTAGCCGCGATGAGTTTGCTTCGCGCCAAGCTGGCAGCCGATTCCGCACGACGACTGAGGTTGGGCGAGGTGATCACGCTACTGAGTGGCGGCACTTCGGCCAAGGAAGCGGCCGAGCGTCTGGGGTACGGCCGTTCGAAGGCAAACGTGCTTGCAGCCGGCTTCCGTAGCGGCGCCGGCGCATCGTTGGAGGCCGAAGCCGACGTCGATCAACTGGCCCTGACACTCAATACCTACCTCCACCAAGTATTTCCGCTGTCGGTGGCGGCAGCGATCGGCGGCACCGTCTACGCCGTCATTCCACACACCCGGCACCAGACCGACGACGACTACGTGCGTCGGATCGCGTCGGAGTTTGCAGACCGTTCCCGTTCGGAAAAGTCGGTGGTCATCGGAATAGGTGCGACAGTGGCCGACGTGATGACGCTGGAGAAGTCACGCGACGAAGCCGACCGAGCGCTTCGCGTTCTGAGGTCGACGTGGAATTCCTCGGGCCGGACCGTCGCGCGCGCCGACGACGTGCAGATCAATTCCCTGCTATTGCGCCTCTCCGACGCCCTGGCGGACGAGGACGAGACCGCGTCGGGACCGCTCGCGGTACTGCGTGAGTACGACCGCACTCACGACATCAACCTCGTCGACACCCTCCGCGCCTGGCTCGACACGTTCGGCGACATTCCGGCGGCCGCGTCGTTGGTTCACATCCACGTCAACACGTTTCGATACCGCCTCAAGAAGCTTGCCGGGATTGCCGGAATCGATCTCGACGATCCGGAAACTCGATTCAGCCTGATGCTCCAGCTTCGTCTCTTCTATCCGACAGCGTTGTAGCGATCTACCAAATCTCACGAAACATTCGTAAATCCGGACGATGTTCTCCATCTTTTGTTGGGTGAAGATTCAAGCAATCGACTTTTGCTCCTGACCCGACAGACCTCGCGTCACTCGGGGCGGGACTACACCTTCCGGAGGCACCATGAAACAACGGTCCTACGCACTACTGGCTGCGGCAACTGGCACCGTTCTTGCCCTGAGCGCATGCTCATCGGGTGGCTCGTCGGGTTCGGGTGGGGGTGAACCCGTCACGGACGGCACCTTCAAATTGGCTCTCGTGGCCGACCCCGGCGCTCTGAATCCGCTGATGACCGCCGCATCGCCGGCGCACCAACTGGCACGTCTGAGCTACGACTATCTGGTCCACCCGGACCCCGATACCGGTGTCACCAAGCCGTGGCTCGCCGAAAAATGGGAAGAGACAACCACTTCCGCGTCCTTCACCATTCGCGACGGCGTTACGTGTAACGACGGATCCGCTCTGACTGCCCAGACGGTCGCGGACAACGTCAATTTCATCACCAACGCAGCAAACAAATCCGCTCTCCGCGGGGTGTACGCCCCGGCTACCGCGAGCGCCACCGCCGACCCGGCGACCCGGACAGTAACGGTCACAACTCCGGAGCCCTCTCCGTTCCTGCTTCTCAACCTGGCGCGAATACCGATCATGTGCGAGGCCGGGTTGAAGGATCCGACGGCGGCAAACAAGACGACCTTCGGGTCGGGCATGTTCCAGATGACCGAGGCAGTCGCCAACGATCATTACTCCTACGTTCGGCGCGACGGATACAACTGGGGACCGGACGGCACTACCTCCGATACTGCCGGAGTACCCAAGAATGTCGTCGCATCCATCATCACGAACAACAGCACAGCGGCCAACCAGGTGTTGTCCGGTGATCTGAATGCCGCAGCGGTTTCCGGCCCCGATCAGGATCGCATGAACGCCGCGAACCTGGATACCGTCAAGCAGCCTGCTCCGGCGGGCGAGATGTTCTTCAACCACAGTCCTGGCAATCCGACGAGCGATCCTGCCGTACGCAAGGCTCTGGTCCAGGCTCTCAATCTCGACGACCTCGCCGAGATCTTCACGGCCGGTCGCGGAACCCGATCGACCACGATGGTGTCCATCGAACCGCGGGCCTGCATCTACGACTCTGTCGCCGGAAACCTGCCGGACTTCGATACCAGTGCAGCCGCAGCAACTCTCGAGTCTGCGGGCTGGAAGGCCGGCGCGGACGGTAAGCGCAGCAAGGACGGCACACCGCTCCGAATTCGGATGGTCTACGAGACGTTCGGTGACGCGACCGATGCTGCCGCCGACGTCGCGGTCAATGCGTGGAACAACCTGGGCGCCACCGTTGAACTCACCAGTGGAGACTCGAACAAGATTCTCGATGTAGCACTCAGCGGCAAGGACAACACGGCGTGGGATGTCGCATGGGAGCCGATCAACGTCGCGCTGCCCAGCATGCTGGTCCCCTTCCTCTCCGGTCCGGTGCCCGCTGCGGGAATGAATTTTGCGTCGATCTCCAACCCGGCCTACGACGCAGCCGTCGAAAAGGCTTCCGGGCTGACAGGCGAGGACGCTTGTGCCGCTTGGGCAGACGCCGAATCCGAAATCATCAAAGCAAACTCGGCGGTACCTTTTGCCGACAAGATCACGACTCTCTACTTCAACAATGCGGGTCTTGCATTCGGCCGCAATTTCATCGGTTCGGCCCTGCGCCTGTACCAGTAGACCACCGGTAGCGACCGGGGAAATCGTTCTGTTTCGCCGGTCGCTGTCGGTATACGGACAGGTATTCACTGATCCCGCCGGTTTTCGTGGGAGCGGACGAAAATCGACCCGATTTTCGTGAGGATCGACAGAGATGCGCGTCACGTCATACGCCAAGATTTAGCAGTCAACACTCAACCGCGCCCTCACGTTTTTCGCTCGGGCCCCTGCTCCATCACGGAGGCACCATGAAACACCGCTTCTACCCAACACTTGCAGCAGCCGCAGGGCTCACGCTCGTGTTGTCTGCCTGTGGCTCGGGAGGCACGTCCTCGGGCGCCAGTGGCGGTGAACCGGCCACGGACGGAACCTTCCGTTTCGCTCTGCAGGCCGACCCCGGTGCACTCAACCCGATCATGTCGGCAGCGTCGGCGACCGCAGAGTTGTCGCGTTTGGCCTATGACTACCTCGTCTACCAGGATCCCGATACCAGTGAAGTCGGACCGTGGTTGGCCGAGAAGTGGGAAGAGACCCCGACCTCTGCGTCCTTCACCATCCGCGAAGGGGTGACCTGTACCGACGGATCCACGCTGACTTCCCAGACCGTCGCGGACAACATCAACTTCGTGGCCAATCCGGACAACGGTTCACAGTTGCGCGGGTCCTCCGTGCCGACCGGTGCCACTGCAACCGCCGACGCTGCAGCGCGCACCGTCACGGTCACCACTCCGGCGCCGAGTCCCTTCCTGCTTCTCAACGTCGGTCGCCTGCCGATCCTGTGCGAGGCCGGGTTGAAAGATCCGACAGCGTCGAACAAGAAGTCGCTCGGCACCGGCATGTTCGAAGTCACCGAAGTCGCCGCCAACGATCACTACACGTTCCAGCGTCGCGAGGGCTACAACTGGGGCCCCGACGACACGACCTCCGACACCCCGGGTGTCCCCAAGACGGTCATCGCCGCGATGTCGCCGAACGTGAGCACCGCCGCCAACCAGCTTCTCTCGGGTGAACTCAATGCAGCTCCGATCGCCGGTCCGGACAAGGACCGCGTCGCGGCAGCCAATCTGGACTCGGTCGGCCGTCCGCTGCCTTCCGGTCAGATGTACTTCAACCAGATCGCGAGTAATCCCACCAGCGATCCCGCAGTGCGCAAGGCCCTGATCCAGGCGGTCAATCTCGACGACCTCACTCAAGTCATCACTGCCGGACACGGAGTCCGGGCAACCAGTCTCGTCGCCGTCGAACCGCGCGCCTGCGTCTACGACTCCGTCGCAGGCAACATTCCGGACTTCGATCTCACTGCCGCCAAGGCAACACTGGACGCTGCAGGTTGGACCGCTGGTTCTGACGGCAAGCGAAGCAAGGACGGAAAGCCGCTCAATCTCCGTCTCGTGTACGACGGCACAGACGATCCGCGCAACGCAGCAGCAGAACTCGCTCAGTCGGCGTGGTCCGAACTCGGCGCAAACGTCGAGGTGATCGGCGGCGACTCGAACAAGATCATCGACGTCATCCTGAGCGGCAAGGACAACTCTGCCTGGGACATCGCCTGGGTCCAGATCAACTCCTCGCTCCCCAGCACCTTCACCGCCTACTTCACCGGTCCGGTTCCCGCTGCAGGCAAGAACTTCGGGTCGACAAGCAACCCCGCGTACGAAGCAGCAGCCACCAAGGCTTCCGGTCTGACCGGTAGCGACGCTTGCGACGCTTGGGCCGACGCCGAGTCGGAGCTCACCAAGACGATCTCCGCTGTGCCGTTCTCGGATTCAGTTATGAACGTGTACTTCAACAAGGCTGGACTCTCATTCGGTAAGTCGCTCAACGGTTCTGCGTTGCGCCTCTACCAGTAGGTCGCCCGCCCACTCTGAATATCTTCCCGCCCCAGCATCCCGCCCTCCGGAAAGACAGCCCATGAGTCAAACTATTGAAGCCGCGAAACCAGAAGCGGCGCCTCAGGCTCGAGCAAAGTGGCTCGAGTCCGACAGCTGGCCCGCATATCTTCTGCGTCGTTTCGGCACCTTCGTGATTTCACTCTGGGCGCTGGTGACTGCGGCGTTCCTGATGCTCCAACTGATTCCGGGCGACCCGGTTCGGTTGGCTCTGGGAATGAACGCACCGGTCGAACTGGTCGAGACAACGAGGTCTCAGCTCGGTTACGACCTTCCCTTGTGGCAGCAGTACTTCCGATTCGTCGGCGGATTGCTGAGCGGGAATCCCGGTGACTCGATCACCTTGAGGACTCCGGTCTTCGAGGTGATCGCGTCCCGCCTCCCGGCAACACTCGAACTGGCTGTACTCACAGTCGTCACGGTGCTGCTGTTGGGCATTCCGATCGGCCTCATCTTCGCTGCACTGACCCGCAACGGCCGACGACGCGGAGTCGAGATCGGTTACACCGCAACGTCGGGCACCATCGCCGTGATCCCCGAGTTCATGTTCGGCACGGCGCTGGTCTACCTCTTTGCCGTCACGTTCCCTGTTCTGCCCGTCGCCGGCCGCGGTGGACCGGAAAGTTACATCCTTCCGGTCGCGGCCATGTCGATCGGTGCCATCGCCTCGATGTCGCGCATCGTCCGTGCAGAGGCGCTCGGCGTGTTGGACATGGACTACATCCGTACGGCGCGCGCCAAGCGAATGACTGTGGCACGAATCTACTTCCGTCATGCAATGCCCAACCTCATGACGTCGACGCTGACGCTCGCCGGACTCCTCCTTGGTGGTCTGATTGCCGGCACCGTGCTCATCGAGAGCATCTTCGCCTGGCCCGGCATGGGCATGGCGCTGGTCAAGTCCATCACCGAGAAGGACTACCCGCTCGCCCAGACACTGGTCGTGATCTACGGCGCCATCGTCCTTCTCATCAATTTCATCGTCGACGTGGTGCTCGCTCTCATCGACCCACGATCCACAATTCGGGAGAACTGAGTTGAGCACCTCACCTACGGCCCCCACTGCGGCCCCCAAGACGCCCCCGCGACGACACTGGATCGTCGGAACGTTCCGCACCCCACTGGGAATCCTGGCCCTCACCTTCCTGACCGCTCTGATCGCCCTCGTCATCTTCGGACCGATGATCTGGGGTGACGCCGCTGTCGCAGCCAACCCGAAGGCACTGTCTCAGGGACCGAGTTCCGAGCACATCTTCGGCACCGACGCCGGCGGGCGTGACGTCTTCGCCCGCACGATGACCGCCGCGAGACTGTCGGTGCTCATGGCTCTCGGAGCCGTCGCACTCGGTGTCACAATTGGCCTGATACTCGGTACGCTCCCGACGCTCGCTCCCCGCTGGGTCGGACGCATGGTTGTGGCATTCCTCAACTTCGCCATCGCATTCCCCGGGCTGCTCCTCGCGATCTTCCTGTTGGTAGTTCTCGGACAGGGTGCGGGCAGCGCGGTGATCGCCATCGGTCTTGCCCTGGCCTCGCCGTTCGCGAGGTTGACGTACGCACTGGCTTCGTCGGTCAACGGACGTGACTTCATCGACGCAGCACGCATCCTCGGGGTCACCAAGCCCGGGTTGCTGTTCCGCCACATTCTCCCCAATATCCGTGAACCACTCATCGTCAATGCCAGCATCGCTGTCGGCAGCGGCCTCGTGGTCTTCGCCGGACTCTCGTTCCTCGGCTTGGGCATTCAGCCGCCTGCATTCGACTGGGGCCGGATGCTCAACGAAGGTCTGTCGAAGATCTTCGTCAACCCGGCCACCGCACTTGCCCCCGGCATCGCCGTCGTGCTCGCCGGCTTGACCTTCACGCTGCTCGGCGAGGCCATTGCTCGCGGCTCGGGAGTTCGCAGCCCGATCAGCAGTCGCCTGCCGAAGTGGAAGCCGATCAACCGGAAAACTGCCCAGGCCGATTCGGCACCCAGCGACGAGGACGCAGTTCTCACCGTCCGCAACATGTCCGTCGCAGTCCCCGCGGGTGACGACTGGCGTCGCCCCGTCGACAACATCAGTTTTACAGTTCATCGCGGCGAAACCGTGGGCATCGTCGGTGAATCCGGCTCCGGAAAGTCACTGAGTTGCATGGCAATCGCGCAGCTGACCGACCATCCCACCGTGGTCGACGCCGGGCTCATCGAGTTCGACGGCACCGTGCTGATGAAGGACGGGAAGCGGCCGGACAACGCGGCTTCGCGCAAGGTTGCCCGCCAACTCGGCACACGTATGGCGATGGTGTTCCAGGATCCGATGTCGTCCATGAATCCGTCTCTCAAGGTCGGATACCAGGTCGCCGAGATCGGTTGGCTCCACGAAGGTATGAGCAAGGCCGACGCGAAGAAGGCGGCAGTCGAGCGACTGAACGCCGTCAAGATCCCCGACGCGCCCAGGCGTGCGAAGCAGTACCCCCACGAGTTCTCCGGCGGTATGCGTCAGCGCGCGATGATCGCTATGGGTCTGATGGGCAAGCCCGCTCTGATCATCGCGGACGAACCCACCACTGCGCTCGACGTGACCGTTCAGCGTGAGGTCCTCGGGCTGCTCCACGAGGTTCGCGAAGAAACCGGCGCCGCAATCCTTCTCATCTCGCACGACATGGCCGTCATCACCGGCATGTGCACCCGTGTCCTGGTCATGTTTGCCGGCGAAATCGTCGAAGACATCGCAGTCGACGATCTGATTGCCGGTCGTGCAAAGCATCCGTACACCCGCGCGCTGATCGCCGCGGTCCCCACCATGAGCACAGATCGCGACAAGCCGCTTGCCACCGTCGACGAAGCCTGGCAGGTGGAAAGCCTCGACGCCGAGGAGAGCACCGCCGACATCGAGTTGGAAGAACTGTTGGCTGTTGCAGAGGAGATCCGATGAGCAGGCTCGAATTCCGTGACGTCAACGTCCACCTCGGTAGCGGTTCGAAAAAATTCCACGCCGTCAAGAACATCAATCTCGACATCCCCTCCGGATCGGTGGTCGGGCTCGTCGGTGAATCGGGTTCCGGAAAGTCGACACTGGCGCGAGCAACTGTCGGCCTGGCCGAGCCCAGTTCCGGCCAGATCCTTCTCGACGGTGTGGACGTCGCTCACGCCCGCGGCGCGACGGCTCGTCTGCGCCACCGGATCCAGATGGTCTTCCAAGATCCGTACTCGTGCCTCGACCCACGAATGACCATCGGCCAGTCACTCGCCGAGGCTCTGCGGTCCACCGAGCGTCGTGACAAAGCTCGCCGCAGCCGCGGCGACCGCGCTGCCGAGGTGGCCCGACTCCTCACCACCGTCCAACTGCCGGTGGAGAAGGCGCACGAATACCCGTCGTCGTTGTCTGGTGGTCAGCGCCAACGCGTTGCCCTCGCACGGGCATTGGCAGCCGCACCGGCAGTTCTGCTTGCCGACGAAATCACCTCTGCACTCGACGTATCCGTACAGGGCGCGGTTCTGAATCTCTTGGTGGATCTGCAGAAGCAACTAGGTCTGACAGTTCTGTTCGTCAGTCACAACCTTGCGGTGATCCGCTATGTCTGTGACCACGTCGCAGTCATGCTCGGCGGCGAGATCGTCGAACACGGGCCGGTTCTCGACGTGATCGATTCGCCCAAGGAGCCGTACACGGCAAAGCTGTTGTCCGCGATCCCGACCTTCGGGGAGCCGATGTTCCAATGACAACACCGACTACTCTCGAATCCCCTGCTGCCGTACCCCGTGCCGAAGAACGTCGTTCGGCACGAATCCACGATTACGCATCAGTGGTCACACCAACCGGCATCGCTGTATCGGCGTCGGGACGCATTGCATACGTACGTACGGAGTCGAACCCGGGCGCAGATACCAACGAGCACTCGATCTGGTTGGCTTCCCCGCAACTACAGCTCACGGTAGGTCCTGCCGACACCTCGCCGGCGTGGCATCCCGTTTCCACGCTGTTGGTCTTCGTGCGGCCGGATTCCTCGGGCACACCACAACTGTGGAAGGTCGATGCCGGCGGTGGGCCCGCCGTTCAGATGACCACCGCGGAACAACTCCCGCTCGGTGCTGGGGCACCGGTGTTCTCTCCCGACGGCGCTCGAATCGCCTTCAGCGCTCCGGTCGACCGCACTGCCGCCGGATCGTCACACCTCTTGGTGGCGAAACGCCTCAACTACAAGGTCGACGGATCCGGTGTCCGGGGCAGCGTTCGGGCGCACCTGTTCGAGTTCGATCTGGCCGCCGGGTCGCTACGGCAACTGACGGACGGCGATTGGGACGCTTCGCATCCCGCGTACAGTCCCGACGGCACTGAGCTGGCCTTCACCGCAGCGATGGACGGCGACGCCGATCTGACGCGGGCGAGTTCCGCCTGGACCGTGTCGCTGACTGATCTCGCCGCCGCTCCGCGGATGTTGGGGCACGCACGCGGGATCGCCGGACCACTTGCGTGGACACCGGCCGGCGACGCCGTCGTAGCAGTCGGTTGGCACACGCCGATCATTCACAACAGCGAACTTCTCGTCCTGCATCGCGACCAGCGAATGGAAGACCGCAGCCTGACGTCCGAACTCGACCGAAACGTCATGCCTAGCGGGACCGGTTATCCCGGTGGCGCACCGAGTTTCACCGCGGACGGCAACATCGTCTTCTGCATCCGCAACCACGGCTCCACCGAACTGCACAAGGTGGATTTCGGATCAGGCTCCGTCTCACCACTTCTCATCGGAGAGCAGACAGTGGTCTCCGGCCTGGCCTTGGTATCCGGGCGGGCCGTCGTCGCGCTGGCAACGGCGACGTCCTTCGGTGAGGTCGCCGTCATCGATCTCGAGACTCGCGCCGTCGAGATCGTCACCGAATTGAACACGGAACTGACAACTTCCGTCGCGTTTCCCGTCGCCACCGAGCGTTGGTTCGACATCAGCGACGGCACCCGAGTTCAGGGTTGGATCCTGCGCGACCCGAACCTCACGGGCACCGGACCACTGGTCCTGGACGTCCATGGTGGGCCGCATAATGCCTGGACCGGTACCCCCACCCTCATGCACGCGTACCACGCGGAATTGGTTGCGCTCGGATACACGGTCTTGATGATCAATCCGCGTGGAAGTGACGGCTACGGAAACGACTTCTTCGACGGTGTGCGGGACGGCTGGGGCGAGGCGGATCGTGCAGACCTGCTCGAACCGGTCGAAACCCTTGTCGCCGAAGGGGTAGCCGATCCGAAGCAACTGGTGCTCACGGGCTACAGCTATGGCGGATTCACGACGTGCGCCCTGACGTCCGTCACCGATCGGTTTGCCGTCGCAGTCGCCGGTGGCCTCGTTTGCGACATCGCGAATACGGCCGGCCCCTCGGACGAGGGCATTTTGCTACAGACGGTCGAATTCGACCCGCAGTCATCTCGGGTACAGGAACTTTCGCCGCTGGGGCGAGTCTCCCAGGTGACGACACCGACGCTGATTCTTCACGGCGGCAGCGACGTCCGCTGCCCGGTCAACCAGGCAGAACAGTGGTTCGGTGGACTGCGTTTGGCCGGCACCCCGACCGAGCTGGTGGTCTTCCCGGACGCGTCGCATGCCTTCGTGCTGACGGGTCGGCCGTCCCACCGTCTGGGCTACGGCACTCGTCTCGTCGACTGGATCGAACGCCACCTCTCCCCTACCCCGACACTGACCACGGTCGATCCCGACTACTGGCAGTACCGACTCGACACCCTGAGTGCGAAATACGGGGTACCTGGTGCCTCGCTGGGAATTCTGACCACTACCCGCAGCGGTTTCGACCGCACCGTGGTCACCTCCGGTGCCGTCAGCACCCGCACGGGGGTCGCGGCGACTCCCGACACGTTGTTCCAGATGGGTTCGATCAGCAAGGTCTGGACGGCCACGCTGATCATGCAACTCGTGGAGGAAGGGTTGCTCGACCTCGATGCACCTGTTCGGAACATACTGCCGGACTTCGCAGTCGACGATGCGGTAGCCACTGCAACAGTCACGACGCGTCAACTGTTGACTCACACCAGCGGCATCGACGGTGACGTCTTCATCGATGGCGGCCGCGGCGACGACTGCGTCGAGCGTTACGTTGCTGCCCTGAAGTCGACGGTGCAACTCTTCGCACCCGGCACCGATTGGTCGTACTGCAACACCGGCTTCGTGATCGCCGGACGAATCATCGAGGTTCTCCGAGGCAAGAGTTGGGATGCGGTTCTGCGCGAGCGAATCATCGAGCCGCTCGGCCTGGCCAAGACCACGACCCTGCCTGAGGAGACGGCGCTGCACCGCGCTGCAGTCGGGCACGTCGGCGGTGGCGACAATCTCGCGCAGACACCACAATTCCTCATCCCTCGCTCGATGGGCCCGGCCGGCCTCATCAACAGCACAGCCGAAGATCTACTCCTGTTCGCGCAGGATTCGATGCGCGAGGATCCGATTCTGCTTCAGCGTTCCACGCATCTGGCGATGCTCGAGGAGCGCCGCCAGATCGGTGACGTGTCGTCTGCAGACATCATGGGAACCACGTGGCTACTGCACAATTGGGACGGAGTGGTGGCGCATGGCCACAACGGCGGAACTCTCGGACAGCAGTCCTTCTTGAGGGTGGTCCCCTCCTGCGGCATTGCCGTAGTCCTGATGGCCAACGGCGGTGCAATGGACGCACTCTCGGGCGACCTTCTCGCCGAAGTGATCGGTTCCATCGGCGGCGTCGCCGTGACACCGGCATTTTCGCCTGGAGACCCTCACACCCGCACCACATCCTCACCTGAGGAACTCGATGCACTGTGCGGTCTGTACCGCGATGCTGCAGCCGATTTCGTCCTGGAGAGGACCGGCGGTTCCCTGACCGCCCGCCGCACCGATCACATCGACCCTTCGATCAACGCCGAAAGCGCAGAGTCCATCTCTCTCAGCCTGATCGAAGTTCACCCTGGAGTATTCGCGACCCAACTACCGCAATCAGCGGGTTGGATCCGGATCACTTTCTCCGACACCGGGAGTACACAATTGCTACACGTCGGAAGCCGCGCGTATCCGCGAGTGAACAACCGATGACCATTCTCCGCGATCTGGCCGAGCGCCAACTTCCTCAGATCCTCGAGGATGCCATCGCGCTCATCGAAGTCGAGTCGCCGTCGCACGATCTCGAAGCTGTTGCACGCAGCGCGAAATGGACGTCAGACCTTGTCCACGAACGACTCGGCGTCACACCGGAGTCGATAGTGACGGAAGGCCGAACCCACCTGGTGACCCGCTTCGGTGATTCCCCGACGCGGTTGATGCTCCTCGGTCATCACGACACCGTGTGGCCGATCGGCACCCTGACGCGCCTACCCGCAGCGGTGACCGACGGAGCCCTTCGGGGTCCGGGTGGTCTCGACATGAAACTTGGTGTAGTTCAGGCAATTCACGCCCTGTCGATCGTCCGGGAGTTGCACGGCGACGATGCACTCGACGGAATCACACTCCTGGTCACCGGTGACGAAGAAATCGGTTCACCCACGTCGCGAACCCTCATCGAGGAACTTGCCGCAGGCGCGGTGCTCGTCCTCGAAGCCGGCGGCGACGGTGGCGAACTCAAGACCGTCCGCAAGGGAGTGTCGCTGTATCGGATCCATGTTGCCGGTCGCGCAGCGCACGCCGGGTTGGAGCCGGAAAAGGGCATCAACTCCGCAGTCGAACTGGCTCGCCTCGTGATCGCGATCAACGACTTGTCTTCGCCGGCGCAGGCAACCACTGTCACCCCGACCGTCATTTCAGCCGGCACCACAACCAATACCGTTCCGGCAGAAGCCTTTGTCGACGTGGACGTACGCGCAACCAGCGCTGCCGAGCAGGAGCGCGTCGATTCGAACATCCGAGCCCTGCAGACAATCCACCCCGAAGCCGTAGTCACGGTCTCGGGTGGCGTCAACCGTCCACCTCTCGAAGCGACGATGTCCGCACCGTTGCTGGAGTTGGCGGAACGCGTTGCGCTCGAGCATGATCTGACTCCTCCCGTCGGACTCGCCGTCGGCGGAGCCTCGGACGGAAACTTCACTGCCGGCATCGGCATCCCCACCCTCGACGGCCTCGGTGGCGTCGGCGGCGGTGCACACGCCGAGACCGAGCATGCGCTCGTGTCCGCTATCGCCCCGAGAACGGCGTTGGTTGCGGGCCTTATTCGTTCGATCACGTCTGAAGGGGGCCCTCGTGTCGAAAAGCAAAGCGGTTGAGTTTCGAGAACTGGTCGACACCCGCGAAATAGCTGATCTGTCTGCCGTTTTCGACGAGATCTGGGCTACAAGTCCCGGACCGGCTCATTTCGGAACGGCGATGTTGGTTGCGCTTCACCACGGTGGTCATTACGTGGTGGGAGCCTTCTCTGAAGGCGAAATGATCGGAGGTTGCGTCGGATTCTTCGTCGAGCCTCTCGGCGAGGTCCTGCACTCACACATCGCCGGAGTTCTACCCGGGCATGCAGGCAAGGGAATCGGCCGCGCTCTCAAGCATCATCAGCGTGACTGGTGCATCGAGCGCGGCGTCAGGACGATCCGGTGGACCTTCGATCCACTCGTCGCACGAAATGCCTACTTCAACATCCAGCGTCTCGGTGCCGAACCCGCCGAATACAACCCGGATTTCTACGGATCGATGGCAGATGGCATCAACGCCGGCGACGCCAGCGACCGCATGCTGGTCAGCTGGGATCTCGACGCCGACGGAGCTCCGAGTTCTTCTGTGGCCGTTGATGATACATTCAAAGTGCTCCAACCCACCGAAGACGGGACGCCTCGGATGCTCCCGATCCCACCCGACTGCGTCGACATCGCGGTCGGAATACCCAGAGACATAGAGCATCTGAGAACCGTCGACCGCGCTTCTGCCTTCGCCTGGCGACACGCGCTTCGCGAGTACCTCGAACCACTGATCGCCTCGAAGGAATGGCAATCGACCGGCTTCGACCCCAGCGGCTATTACATGTTCACGAAAATCTGCGAGACAACCGGAGAAGAGCAAGTCCATGCACATTGAGTCCGTCGAATTGCGCGAACTGCGCATCCCTCTCGTCTCCCCCTTCACCACGTCGTTCAGCACACAACTCGAGCGCAACACCCTCGTCCTGAAGGTGAGTGGCACCACCGACGGCCCCAATGGCCCGGTGGAGACTGTCGGCTGGGGCGAGTGCGGCTCGCTGAGCGATCCGTACTACAACTCGGAGTACACCGCCGGTGCGCGCGCGATGCTTCGCGAGTATCTCGTTCCGACGCTGCGTAAGTCGCAGTCGGATCAGCCGCTCACCGCCGAGACCGTCGGCAGCGTGCTTCACCACATCGTGGGTCACCAGATGTCCAAGTCGGCCATCGAAATGGCAATCCTCGACGCCGAATTGCGCGCTCGTGGACAATCTTTCGCTCGATACCTCGGTGCAACGCGCACACGAGTTCCCTCGGGAGTATCCGTCGGCATCCAGGACAGCATTCCGCAGTTGCTCGAGACCGTCGGCAACTATCTGTCGCAGGGATACGTGCGAATCAAACTGAAGATCAAGCCGGGCTGGGACATCGCTCCCGTGGCGGCGGTGCGCAAGGAGTTCGGCTACGACGTGCCCCTACAGGTCGATGCGAACGCCGCGTACACCCTCGTCGACGCACAGTTGCTGCGTCGCCTGGACGAATTTGCACTGCTCCTCATCGAACAGCCGCTGGCCGAGGACGATTTGGTGCAGCACGCCAAGCTCGCCCAGTCTCTCTCGACTCCGATCTGCCTCGACGAGTCGGTCGAGTCGGCCAAGGATGCAGCGGATGCCATCACGCTCGGTGCCGCTTCGGTCATCAACATCAAGCCGAGCCGTGTCGGTGGATACCTGGAAGCCAAGCGGATCCATGATCTCGCCTCGGCGCACGGTATCGCGGTGTGGTGCGGCGGGATGCTCGAGACCGGAATCGGACGCGCCGCCAACGCCGCACTCGCAGCACTGGACGGCTTCACACTGCCCGGTGACATCTCGGCGTCCGATCGCTTCTACAAGGAAGACATCACCGAACCGTTTGTCATCGAGGACGGCCACATCTCCGTGCCGCAGGGACCGGGCTTCGGTGTGACTCCGCGTGAAGACGTCATGGAGCGCTTCACCGTCGGAACCGAGATTCTGTAGGTTCCCGGCGTCAGCTGCAGTCACCTCCACCTCACCCGGTGGAGGTGACTGTTCGTCGTTTGTGTCGGTAGCTCGGTGCATAGTGATTCGGACATGACGTACTGCACCGAAAGGCCCCCGATGAGTAGCTGGTCCGATCGCCCGATCTGCGCGTTCGACCTCGAAACCACGGGACGGAATCCGTCGACCGCCCGCATCGTCAGTGCCTGCGTCGCGGTGATCGACGGTGCGAAGGTCGAAACACGCACATGGCTACTCGATCCCGGCGTCGACATCCCCGCCGGTGCCTCGGCCATTCACGGCATCAGCACCGAGTACGCGGCGCAACACGGCCAGAACTACTCCGAGGGCTACGAAGAGATTCGCGAGGCTCTGCACAATTCCTGGGCGCGCGATCACGCCGTCGTAGCGTTCAACGCCTCCTACGATCTGACGGTCATGCATGCCGAAGGTCTGCGCATCGGTAAGCCCGCCTTCGTTCCGGGGTTGGTCATCGATCCGTACGTGATCGATCGCGCGATGGACACGTTCCGCAAGGGCAAACGAACGCTCGCAGCCGTGTGCGAGCACTACGGGATTTCCCTCGAGGCTGCCCACGAAGCCGAGGCCGATGCCAAAGCAGCGGCGGCGTTGGCCCGCGAGCTCGCCGTACGGTTCCCCGACATCCTGGGGCTCGATCTCATGGTCGATCAGGCCGATTGGCATGCCGAGCGGCAACGCGATTTCGCCGAGTACCTACTCAGCCAAGGGAGGGACGTGGCAGATGTGAACGGCCAGTGGCCGATTCGCATCATCGCCTGACGCCCTCCCCGGCTCGGACGGTCGCGCGAGCTACTGCGGGACCGGCGGCCACACCGGCGCAATGGACCACGGACGCGCCGTTTCCAGTTGCGACGCAACCTGAATCAGCAAATCTTCACGCCCGAACGCGCCGACCAACTGCACGCCGATCGGCACACCGGCCGAGTCATGACCCATCGGCAAGGAAATCGCAGGCTGACCGGAACTGTTGAACGGACTGGTCAAGCCGCTGTATCCGGCCGAATGCTCCCAGATCGACATGGGATTTGCCGTATCGAGCAAACCGAGCGGAGCTGCCGGCCGAGCCATTGTCGGAGTCAGCAGCAGGTCGTGATCGACAAAGAACGCACCGATCACCTGGGCAGCCCGCTCGAGTTCCTGCAATGCCTTGACGACGTTCGTCGCACTTTCGGACTTCGCGCGGTCGTAGATCATCCGAGCCATCGGCTCGAGGTCGTCGTCGCGGATTGCGCGGTTCAGTGTCTCCAGTCGTTCATCGACCTCGATCGTCATCGGAATGCCCATCAACACGGAGAGTCCGGCAGTAAGGGCATCGAGCGGAAAGTTCGGGGCGCCCTCGGTGACATCGTGACCGAGTTCTTCGAGCAGGCCGGCAACACTGGTTGTGACGGCCGCGCACTCCGGGTCCACCGGGGTGCCGTCCGGCAGCACGTTGCTCAGACCAATCCGCAACCGTCCGGGATCCGCACCCACTTCCTCGATGTACGGACGCCTCGGCGCCAGGATCACGTAAGGATCGCCCACTGTCGGCCCGGCGGACAGATCGAGAAGGAGCGCAGTGTCGCGGACACTTCGGGTGAGTGCGTGATGAACACTCATCGGCGACGAGAACAGCGTGCGCGCCGGTGCCGTCGGAGTGCGTCCGCGGCTGGGCTTGAGGCCTACCAAGCCACAGGCCGATGCGGGAATACGGATCGATCCACCGCCGTCACTGGCATGGCCGCCGGGCACGATCCCGACGGCAACCGCTACAGCCGTGCCACCCGAAGATCCGCCGGGTGAACGATCGAGGGCGTATGGGTTGCGGGTGGGCCCGAACAGCGCAGGTTCGGTACTCGCGTTCTTACCGAACTCCGGTGTGTTCGTCTTGCCGATGACAACCAGACCGGCCTCACGGTATCGCTCCACGAGCGTCGAATCTTTTTCTGCCACAGCGTCGGCGAACAATCGAGATCCGTTGGTGCTCGGCAATCCTGCGACGTCCAAGCCCAGGTCTTTGATCACGAACGGGACGCCGTGCAATGGACCTTCCGGCAGGCCGTTCGATACTTCGTTGCGCGCTTCCTCGCGACGCTCACTGATCACCGCATTGACTGCAGGGTTGCGCTCGTCGAGTCTGTCCAGGCTGAACTCGAGGACTTCCTTGGCTGAGACGTCACCGCTCTTGATCGCTTCGGCAAGGCCGGTCATGTCGTTGTTGTCGAACAAATCCTGCATCGATGCCCTCATCACTCGTGTAGAACTCTGCCGATAGTGAGGTCCGTCATATCAACCGGGACGGCGACGCAGTTCCGAAATTCCGCTTGGCGGGACCGATCAGAGAATCAAGCCCTCACAGAATCAAACCCTGCCGCCGCGCTTCCACAACAGCTTCGTGACGACTGCGGACATCGAGCTTTCCCATCAGATTCCGCATGTACGTCTTGATCGTTTCGACGCTCAACGACAACCTCTCGGCTATCTCGGCGTTGCGCAGTCCGAGAGCGACGTAGCCCATCACCTCCCGCTCGCGTGGCGACAGGACAACACTGTTCACAGCTGGAGTGTTCGTCGAAGGCTTCGGCGACACCAAAGCACGCAGCTTGGCCTCGACGGCATGGACCTGTGCGCTGAGAGCAGTGTCCTCGAGGTTCGCCGCGATCTCGCCGAGCGCCAGAACGCTCTCGGTCAGCCCTTCGGATATCTGGGCGTCTCGGTTCGAACCATGTTCCACCGCAGCGGTATCGAGCATCGCCACCCGCCGATCCACCTCGTCGCGGATCTCGAATTCGCGGGCCAACGCGTATGACGATCGCATCATCGTCTCGGCAATCACGTCTCCGATCGGCAGGTTGGCACGCAGTCCTCCGTAGATCGCTCCGCGGGTAACCCCGCGTACGACGATCGGCACCGCCATCAAGGATTCGATCGCTTCGGTGCCCACTTCGTAGTCGTAGTCGTGAGTGATGTGCGACGAGTTCGCGTAGTCCTGGACCGCGCCCGGTCGTTGTTCTGCGATCGCCCGACCGCCGAGTCCGCATTCGGCGTCGATCCGAAGGTTTCGCAGGATGTTGCTGCGCGTGCCGACGTGACCGGTGATGGTCAGCGACCGGTCGCTGACGCAGCCGCCGAACAGAACCGGCAACTCGGTTTTGGGGTGCAGCCGACGCAGTTCGGCGCGCAACGCGTCGTCGTCGCTCGGTCTCAGTACCCTGCTCACTCTCACCTCCACGTACCCAATTCAGAGGGTAGCGGCACCTTCGGCTGGGCAATAGCGTGCATCCAGGCCATTTGTAGTGCCGATCACACTTATCGTGACACCAACCGTGTCACGTCGCCTTCGGAGGAACCGTGTCTGTCTCGACAACTCTTGCAGCCAACAACACCCCGCTCAGTCCGCTGCGCTTTCTCGAGCGCAGCGCTGCGGTGTTCCCCGATCGCACCGCCGTAGTTCACGGCGACCGGACGTACACGTACCGAGAGTTCGGCGACGAGGTCGCCGCGCTGGCCCGCGTCCTACGTGAGCGCATCCAGCCCGGTGACCGCGTTGCATACCTGGCGCCGAACGTTCCCGAGATGCTGTTCGCGCATTTTGCCGTCCCGCTCGCCGGTGGGGTCCTGATCGCCCTGAACTCGCGTCTCGCCGGACCTGAGCTCGAGTACATCCTCGATCATTCGGGAACCGCGATCCTGTTCGTCGACTCCGAATTCGTCGGCTCTGTCTCCTCGTCCAAGACAAACGTCGCAAGCCTTCGCGAGATCATCGAGATCCCGGACTCCACCGTGCCGTACCCGGAGGTCCCCGCCGCAATCGTCACCGGGCAGTACGCCGATCTGATTGCCGAAGCCGAAGCACTCGCCGATCAGCCATTGCACTGGGGCGTCGACGACGAGCAGCAGTGCATCGCCATCAACTACACCTCGGGCACCACCGGAAAACCCAAGGGCGTCATGTACTCCCACCGCGGGGCGTACCTGAACTCGCTCGGCGAGACCTTCCACAACGGCTTCGACGGATCGACGAAGTACCTGTGGACGCTGCCGATGTTCCACTGCAACGGGTGGTGCACGCCCTGGGCCGTCACCCAGGCCGCCGGCACACACATCTGCCTGCGTGCGGTCCGCGCCGACGCGATCTGGGACGCCATCGACAATCTGGGCGTGACGCATCTGTGCGGCGCCCCCACCGTCTGCTCGACCATCGCGGATGCCGAGCAGGCCCACAAGGTCGACGCACTACGCATCACGACGGCCGGGGCTCCGCCGTCGCCGACGATCATCGGAAAACTCGAAGACATCGGCGTCACCGTCGTTCACGTCTACGGCCTCACCGAGGTGTACGGTCCGTACACGATCTGCGAGTACCAGGAAGCCTGGGACGACAAGCCGCAGTCCGAGCGCGCCGCACTGCTCTCCCGCCAGGGAGTCGGCATGGTGCAGGCCGAAAATGCCCGCGTTGTCGATGCCGAGATGAACGACGTTCCCGCCGACGGTCGGACGATGGGTGAGATCGTGCTCCGTGGCAACAACGTGATGCTCGGGTACTACCGAGACGAGACCGCGACCGCCGAAGCGTTTGCCGGTGGTTGGTTCCATTCCGGCGACCTCGGCGTCATGCATCCCGACGGTTACATTCAGCTCAAGGACCGCGCGAAGGACATCATCATCTCGGGCGGCGAGAACATTTCCACGGTCGAGGTGGAGCAGGCGATCATGAGTCACCCGGCCGTGGTCGACGTGGCAGTCGTCGGCGTGCCCGACGAGAAGTGGGGCGAGCGTCCGAAGGCATTCGTGTTGCTGGGCAAGGGATTGCAGGCTTCGGCAGAAGAGATCGTCGAGCACACCCGCACCTTGCTGGCCGGGTACAAGGTTCCCCGCGACATCGTCTTCCCGCTCGACCTTCCGCGCACCCCGACAGGCAAGGTTCTCAAGTTCGAACTGCGTGCGTCGAAGTAACTCGGCTGACGGGTCTCAACGCACCGGGGAATACCGCCGGCGCAGATCGACAGGTTGCCCGTCCGAAGGGAAAGGCAACGACGTGAAGTCGAGCGGAGCGACGTAATCTGCGTCGACGTTCCAGTCGAAGCGCGTGAGGAGGTGGTGCATGATCGCCTTGATCTCGGCGCCGGCGAAGTGCATCCCCAGACATTTGTGCACTCCACCGCCGAACGGCTCCCACGCGTACCGATGAACCTTGTCTTCGCGTCGATTCTCGGCGAAACGCTCGGGATCGAAACGCTCGGGATCGGGCCAGTACTGCGCCATGTGGTGTGTGAAGTGAGGGGCGACGGAAACATACGTTCCCGCAGGCACGAAGTGACCGCGTACTCGAGTGTCGCGGACCGCTCGCCGCGCCATGACCGGTACGGGCGAGACGAGTCGGAGGCATTCCTTCATCACCAGGTCAAGGCTGCTCAGGCCGTCCAGATCTGCATAACTCGGCGTCGAGGTCGCCAGGGCGAGCGACTCGGCGCGGCACCTGTCCTGCCACTTCGGGTGTTGCCCCAGGTACTGCATCATCGTGGACAGGGTGATCGTCGAAGTGTCGTGTGCGGCCATCAGGAGAAAGATCATGTGATCGATCACTTCGTCGTCGCTGAAGCGTTGTCCCGCTTCGGATTCGATGTGACAGAGCACGGAGAAGAGGTCGTCGGTTTCGAGATTTCGACGCGCCGGCAGGTACCGACGGAAGAACTCCTCGAGAACCCGCCGGCCGTCCAGGCCGCGCTTCCATCGCGTCCCCGGCACCGGGTAGCGGATCAGAGAGGTTGCTGCCTGGACACAATCGACGAAAGCCTTCTTCACCGAGGATATTTCACTCTCGGTGCTTCCTTCCACCCCGCCCATGAAGATGTCGGTCGCGAGATCGAGGGTCAGTGTCTTCAATGCCGTGTAGGCACGGAATTCGTCAGTGGGCGACCACGCGTCGAGCGCCGAGTCGATTGCGGGATTGAGAGCGTCGACAGACTTCTCGATCCGTGTCCGGGTGAACGCCTGCTGCATGATTCGACGGTGTCGTAGATGTTCCTCCGAATCGAGCAGCATCAGCCCGCCGTGAAAGAAGGGGCCGATAAGTACCGACCAGCCGTCGCTGCTGACGAATGCCCGATCCTTGTTCTGCAGCACCTCCTGACACGCGTCAGGCCCGAGTACAGCGATCCATTTCCGACCGACCATCGAGAACCAGGACACCTCGCCGAATCGATCCCAATTCTCTTGCATCAGAGCGAGCGGATCGCGAATGTAGGCGAGCGCGTGTCCGACCAGGGGCAGCCCGGAACGGCCCGAAATCGGTTGCAACTGCGAGTTCATGGGGGGACGAGCCAGGATCTTGGACACTGTGACCTCTATTCTCGCTCAATCTGACAGTAGCCCCTGTCAGATTGACTGCAGTCTGCGTCACACCGATGCGTCTGTCAATATCGACCTATGACTTCTCCTACGCCGCGGCGGTATGCCGGCCTGAGCGGCGACCAGCGCTCAGCACTGCGGCGCGAGAGCTTGCTCGAGGCAGGGTTGGAACTGTTCGCGGCCGCGGGCAGTCGAGGCGCCACGATGACCGCGATCTGTGCGCGAGCGAAGTTGACGGAACGCTACTTCTACGAAAGTTTTTCCAGCAGAGACGAACTGCTGGAAAAGATCCTGGACGGAATTGCCGACGAGGTTCGCGACGCCGGCCTGGCCGCGCTACGAACGAGCGAGGGGACGCTCGAGGAGCGCGCACGAGATGCCATCACGTCGTTCGTCAGCCTCCTCACCGACGATCCCCGCAAGGGGCGTGTGGCAATGATCGAATCCGCTGCATACGAACCGCTTCGCGCACACCGGCGCGCGGTACTGCACGGCTTCGCCCAGATGGTCGCGGACGAAGCCACGCAAATGTACGGCGACCGAGCTTGGCCACCTCATCAAGGTCAGATCAACGGACTGCTCTTCGTCGGGGGCCTTGCCGAACTGGTCACCGCGTGGCTGAACGAGGAGATCGCTATTACCCCTGACGAGATCGTCGAGGCGGCAACTTACCAATTCACGTCCACCGCACACCGTTGAGATGGAACCGATCGGCATGCGGTTGCTGCCCGCCACACCGGGATGGCGCGAACAGGCGCAATACTTGTCCCCATGAGTGAACGCGCAGACCTGCCCGGAACTGACCCCGCACAGTTTCGGGTACACGTCGCGTCTCAAGCGATCCGGTTGTTCTCGGAGAACGGGTACGAAGCCACCACCGTCGAGCAGATCGCCGCTGCCGCGGGCGTGTCACGTCGGACGTTCTTCCGGCAGTTCCGCTCCAAGGAAGACGTGATCTTCGCCGATCACGAGTCCCTCCTCGAACACGTGGCCGAGTTCCTGGCGTCCGATTCCGCCGACCCCTGGGCATCGGTGTGCGAGGCGGCGGGACTGGTCTTCGATTTCTTCCGCCGGAACCGTGACCTGTCGATGCGGCGATACCGCGTCGTACAGCACGTCCCCGCTCTTCGCGACCGCGAGCTCGTCACCGGATTCCGTTACGAGCGCCTCTTCGTCGACTACCTACGCAGCGCTGTCCCCCGCGAACCTGTCCTCGAGGTTGTCGGTTTTGCCGCAGCTGTCACCGCGTGCCACAACTACCTCCTGCGAAGCATGATCAAGGGTGACGAGGACGCCACGGCCGATGCGCTGAGTCAAGCACTGCTCGACGTTCGGCGGACGTACGGCGTGGCCCCTGGATCCAAGACCAGCGCGCCGGAATCGAAGTCCGTGCTGGTAGTAGCATTTCCCCCGGGCACTTCTGCCGAGGAGATCAGCAGAAAGATCCACGAACAACTCGGCTGACACTCCTCGTGCACCGAAACTTCACACACCCATCCCTTGACCTGGCACTCAGTGCCGTGTTTGACTGGGGTCATTGGCACCGGTCTGTCCGCGAATCTCGTCGGTAACGCCGGAGCCGCACCAACCGCCTTCAAGCCACCTTCACCAAGGAGCGTTCCCATGGCAGGAAACCCGGATTTCAATCTCTTCGCGTTGAACGAAGAGCACGACGAACTGCGGGCTGCTATCCGCGGACTCTCCGAGAAGGAAATCGCGCCGTACGCCAAGGACGTCGACGAGAACGCACGCTTCCCCGAGGAAGCACTCACCGCTCTCAACGCATCGGGCTTCAACGCCATCCACGTTCCCGAGGCTTACGACGGGCAGGGCGCCGACTCCGTCGCCACCTGCATCGTCATCGAGGAAGTTGCCCGCGTCTGTGGCTCCTCCTCGCTGATCCCCGCCGTGAACAAGCTCGGCACCATGGGCCTGATCCTCAAGGGTTCCGAAGAGCTCAAGTCCAAGGTGCTCCCGGATCTGGTCAACGGCGGAATGGCGTCGTACGCGCTGTCCGAGCGTGAAGCCGGATCCGACGCGGCCTCGATGCGTACCCGCGCGAAGGCTGATGGTGACGACTGGATCCTCAACGGCTCCAAGTGCTGGATCACCAACGGCGGCAAGTCGACCTGGTACACCGTCATGGCTGTCACAGATCCCGACAAGGGTGCAAACGGCATCTCCTCCTTCATGGTCCACAAGGACGACGAGGGCTTTGTCGTCGGACCGAAGGAAAAGAAGCTCGGCATCAAGGGCTCCCCCACCGCTGAGCTGTACTTCGAGAACTGCCGCATCCCCGGCGACCGCATCATCGGCGAACCGGGCACCGGCTTCAAGACGGCACTCGAGACCCTCGACCACACGCGTCCTACCATCGGCGCACAGGCTGTCGGCCTCGCCCAGGGAGCACTCGACGCGGCCCTTGCATACACCAAGGACCGCAAGCAGTTCGGCAAGTCCATCAGCGACTTCCAGGCGGTTCAGTTCATGCTCGCCGACATGGCGATGAAGGTCGAAGCAGCACGCCTGATGGTCTACACCTCCGCTGCTCGCGCCGAGCGCGGCGAGAAGAACCTCGGCTTCATCTCCGCCGCCGCCAAGTGCTTCGCTTCGGACGTTGCCATGGAGGTCACCACCGACGCCGTGCAGCTGTTCGGTGGCGCCGGCTACACCACCGATTTCCCGGTCGAGCGCATGATGCGCGACGCCAAGATCACGCAGATCTACGAGGGCACCAACCAGATTCAGCGCGTCGTGATGTCGCGTGCGCTGCTGAAGTAGGGCCTCCGGCCCTGTGCGCGGTTAGGCAGTCCATAGACTCCTTAACCGCGCACGGGGGCTTGTCCCCTGTCTGAAGAATCTTGAGGAGAATCGTGGAACTCGTAGGCGTAATCGGCGGCGGCACCATGGGTGCCGGCATTGCCGAAGTTTGTGCAAAAGCCGGTAGCTCGGTACTGGTGCTCGAAACCAAGGAAGAATTTGCCGCCGCTGCTCGCGAACGGATCGCCAAGTCGATCAACCGCGGCGTAGCCAAGGGCAAGATCACGCAGGAAGACGCCGACGCCGCCATCGCACGCGTTCGCGTCACCCTGGACATGGAAGAGTTCGCCGATCGCGATCTGGTGATCGAGGCCGCTCCCGAGATCGAAGCTCTCAAGTACGAGATCTTCGGCAAGCTCGACAAGATCGTCAAGCCTGCAGGCATTCTGGCGACCAACACCTCGTCGATCCCCGTCATCAAGATCGCCAAGGCCACCTCGCGCCCCGGCCAGTTGGACACTGTGACCTCTATTCTCGCTCAATCTGACAGTAGCCCCTGTCAGATTGACTGCAGTCTGCGTCACACCGATGCGTCTGTCAATATCGACCTATGACTTCTCCTACGCCGCGGCGGTATGCCGGCCTGAGCGGCGACCAGCGCTCAGCACTGCGGCGCGAGAGCTTGCTCGAGGCAGGGTTGGAACTGTTCGCGGCCGCGGGCAGTCGAGGCGCCACGATGACCGCGATCTGTGCGCGAGCGAAGTTGACGGAACGCTACTTCTACGAAAGTTTTTCCAGCAGAGACGAACTGCTGGAAAAGATCCTGGACGGAATTGCCGACGAGGTTCGCGACGCCGGCCTGGCCGCGCTACGAACGAGCGAGGGGACGCTCGAGGAGCGCGCACGAGATGCCATCACGTCGTTCGTCAGCCTCCTCACCGACGATCCCCGCAAGGGGCGTGTGGCAATGATCGAATCCGCTGCATACGAACCGCTTCGCGCACACCGGCGCGCGGTACTGCACGGCTTCGCCCAGATGGTCGCGGACGAAGCCACGCAAATGTACGGCGACCGAGCTTGGCCACCTCATCAAGGTCAGATCAACGGACTGCTCTTCGTCGGGGGCCTTGCCGAACTGGTCACCGCGTGGCTGAACGAGGAGATCGCTATTACCCCTGACGAGATCGTCGAGGCGGCAACTTACCAATTCACGTCCACCGCACACCGTTGAGATGGAACCGATCGGCATGCGGTTGCTGCCCGCCACACCGGGATGGCGCGAACAGGCGCAATACTTGTCCCCATGAGTGAACGCGCAGACCTGCCCGGAACTGACCCCGCACAGTTTCGGGTACACGTCGCGTCTCAAGCGATCCGGTTGTTCTCGGAGAACGGGTACGAAGCCACCACCGTCGAGCAGATCGCCGCTGCCGCGGGCGTGTCACGTCGGACGTTCTTCCGGCAGTTCCGCTCCAAGGAAGACGTGATCTTCGCCGATCACGAGTCCCTCCTCGAACACGTGGCCGAGTTCCTGGCGTCCGATTCCGCCGACCCCTGGGCATCGGTGTGCGAGGCGGCGGGACTGGTCTTCGATTTCTTCCGCCGGAACCGTGACCTGTCGATGCGGCGATACCGCGTCGTACAGCACGTCCCCGCTCTTCGCGACCGCGAGCTCGTCACCGGATTCCGTTACGAGCGCCTCTTCGTCGACTACCTACGCAGCGCTGTCCCCCGCGAACCTGTCCTCGAGGTTGTCGGTTTTGCCGCAGCTGTCACCGCGTGCCACAACTACCTCCTGCGAAGCATGATCAAGGGTGACGAGGACGCCACGGCCGATGCGCTGAGTCAAGCACTGCTCGACGTTCGGCGGACGTACGGCGTGGCCCCTGGATCCAAGACCAGCGCGCCGGAATCGAAGTCCGTGCTGGTAGTAGCATTTCCCCCGGGCACTTCTGCCGAGGAGATCAGCAGAAAGATCCACGAACAACTCGGCTGACACTCCTCGTGCACCGAAACTTCACACACCCATCCCTTGACCTGGCACTCAGTGCCGTGTTTGACTGGGGTCATTGGCACCGGTCTGTCCGCGAATCTCGTCGGTAACGCCGGAGCCGCACCAACCGCCTTCAAGCCACCTTCACCAAGGAGCGTTCCCATGGCAGGAAACCCGGATTTCAATCTCTTCGCGTTGAACGAAGAGCACGACGAACTGCGGGCTGCTATCCGCGGACTCTCCGAGAAGGAAATCGCGCCGTACGCCAAGGACGTCGACGAGAACGCACGCTTCCCCGAGGAAGCACTCACCGCTCTCAACGCATCGGGCTTCAACGCCATCCACGTTCCCGAGGCTTACGACGGGCAGGGCGCCGACTCCGTCGCCACCTGCATCGTCATCGAGGAAGTTGCCCGCGTCTGTGGCTCCTCCTCGCTGATCCCCGCCGTGAACAAGCTCGGCACCATGGGCCTGATCCTCAAGGGTTCCGAAGAGCTCAAGTCCAAGGTGCTCCCGGATCTGGTCAACGGCGGAATGGCGTCGTACGCGCTGTCCGAGCGTGAAGCCGGATCCGACGCGGCCTCGATGCGTACCCGCGCGAAGGCTGATGGTGACGACTGGATCCTCAACGGCTCCAAGTGCTGGATCACCAACGGCGGCAAGTCGACCTGGTACACCGTCATGGCTGTCACAGATCCCGACAAGGGTGCAAACGGCATCTCCTCCTTCATGGTCCACAAGGACGACGAGGGCTTTGTCGTCGGACCGAAGGAAAAGAAGCTCGGCATCAAGGGCTCCCCCACCGCTGAGCTGTACTTCGAGAACTGCCGCATCCCCGGCGACCGCATCATCGGCGAACCGGGCACCGGCTTCAAGACGGCACTCGAGACCCTCGACCACACGCGTCCTACCATCGGCGCACAGGCTGTCGGCCTCGCCCAGGGAGCACTCGACGCGGCCCTTGCATACACCAAGGACCGCAAGCAGTTCGGCAAGTCCATCAGCGACTTCCAGGCGGTTCAGTTCATGCTCGCCGACATGGCGATGAAGGTCGAAGCAGCACGCCTGATGGTCTACACCTCCGCTGCTCGCGCCGAGCGCGGCGAGAAGAACCTCGGCTTCATCTCCGCCGCCGCCAAGTGCTTCGCTTCGGACGTTGCCATGGAGGTCACCACCGACGCCGTGCAGCTGTTCGGTGGCGCCGGCTACACCACCGATTTCCCGGTCGAGCGCATGATGCGCGACGCCAAGATCACGCAGATCTACGAGGGCACCAACCAGATTCAGCGCGTCGTGATGTCGCGTGCGCTGCTGAAGTAGGGCCTCCGGCCCTGTGCGCGGTTAGGCAGTCCATAGACTCCTTAACCGCGCACGGGGGCTTGTCCCCTGTCTGAAGAATCTTGAGGAGAATCGTGGAACTCGTAGGCGTAATCGGCGGCGGCACCATGGGTGCCGGCATTGCCGAAGTTTGTGCAAAAGCCGGTAGCTCGGTACTGGTGCTCGAAACCAAGGAAGAATTTGCCGCCGCTGCTCGCGAACGGATCGCCAAGTCGATCAACCGCGGCGTAGCCAAGGGCAAGATCACGCAGGAAGACGCCGACGCCGCCATCGCACGCGTTCGCGTCACCCTGGACATGGAAGAGTTCGCCGATCGCGATCTGGTGATCGAGGCCGCTCCCGAGATCGAAGCTCTCAAGTACGAGATCTTCGGCAAGCTCGACAAGATCGTCAAGCCTGCAGGCATTCTGGCGACCAACACCTCGTCGATCCCCGTCATCAAGATCGCCAAGGCCACCTCGCGCCCCGGCCAGGTTGTGGGCGTTCACTTCTTCAACCCCGTGCCGGTCATGCCGCTCGTGGAGATCGTGGTCAGCCTCACGACGTCCGAAGAGACCGTCCTCGCCGTCACCGACTACGCCAAGAACACGTTGCGTAAGAAGACGGTCCGCGCGGGCGACCGCTCGGGCTTCATCGTCAACGCTCTGCTCATCCCGTACCTGTGCCAGGCAGTCCGGATGCTCGAATCCGGCTACGCCACAGCAGAAGACATCGACGAGGCCATGAAGGGCGGCTGCGGCTACCCGATGGGCCCGCTGACGCTCCTCGACACCGTCGGTCTCGACATTGCCCTCGCAGCAGCCGAGTCCCTGTACGCGGAATTCGCAGAACCACATTACGCTCCGCCGGCGCTGCTTCGTCGCATGGTCGACGCCGGTCGCCTCGGAAAGAAGACCGGTCGCGGCTTCTACGAATACGCCTGAGACCGCCCGCTTCACTCTTTCCGGCCCCTTACCTGTTGCAGGTGAGGGGCCGGAGTTGTTTCGGACAGATCTTGTCTAATCCATTGACAAATTCGCGTGGCGCAGCAAAAGTCATCATGTGACAACAACCGTTGTCACATGAGCGCAGGCGGAGGGGCCACCCAGATGAGCAGCGATGCAGACACGGGCACTCGTCGATCGAAGCCTCGAGAACTACGAGCCGATCCGATCGGCCCCGGCTCCCTGACGTGGACGCACTTCGGCGACGTTCGCGGCCTGCTGTACCTCGGACGCGCAGGCACCCTGCAGAACATGCACCCCGCGGTAAGCGGAGCGCTGCAAGATCATTCGAATTTCTTCGACAACCCGCTCGACCGCCTGTTCCGCTCACTGCCGCCCATCTACGGCGTCGTGTACGACCGGACCGAAGAGGGCACAGGCACGCTCGTTCGCAACTTCCACACCGATCTCAAAGGAATCGACGAAACCGGCGGGCGCTACCACGCCCTCACTCCTGACACTTTCTGGTGGACACACGTCACGTTCTTCGAGGTGATTCTCGATTTCAACGAGCGATTCGCGTACAAGAAGTTCACGCAGGAGCAGAAGGACCAACTTGTCCGTGAGGCCGTAACTTGGTGGCGCTGTTACGGACTCACCGATCGACCGGCTTTCGACGACTACGCCGGCTTCCGCACGTATTGGGAAGACATGCTCGACAACCACCTGATCAACACCCACACCACAAAATGGTCGACGCGCATCGCCGAGCACGACATCGCGCCTGCTCCGAAGGTTCCGACGTGGCTGTGGCGTCTTACCTCACGCCCCACGATGGCTGTGGCGAACTGGATCGGCAAGGCACTGATGCCGGCGAAGGCGCGTGAGACCCTCGAATGGGAGTGGACGCCGCGCGACGAACGGATGTACTTCTGGTTCGCCCGCTTCCTGACATTGACAGATCGATTCTGGCATCTGCTGCCGCTACGACTGCGGTATGCACCGCGCGCCTACTCGGGCATCCGCGCGCAGGGTCTGTGAGCGCTCGTCGGTAGGCTGGAATGCGTGCCAGCTCATCTCCCCTCCGACGCGATCAGTGTCCGCGTGGACAGCTGGACGTGGGCGGCTCGGCTGTTCAAGACACGCTCGCAGGCGGCGACGGCCTGCCGATCGGGACACGTTCGGGTCAATGGAACGTCGGCAAAGGCGGCTCAGCAGGTGAAAGCCGGCGACGAGGTGCGGGTGCGTGTATCCGGCATCGAACGCATTGTCGTCGTGGTCAAGCCGATCACGAAGCGAGTCAGCGCGGTGCTGGCCGCCGATTGCCTGCAGGACAATTCGCCGCCCCCACCACCGCCCGAACTGATTGCGTCCATTCCGCGACGTGATCGCGGCGCCGGCAGACCGACCAAACGCGAGCGACGCGACCTCGAGAAGTTGCGCGGCCTCGAGCCCTGATTGCTACCTCGAAACAGGCTGACGCAGAACCGTCTTCAGTTTCTCGGGCGGCGTCCGGCGCGCATCACTGAGGTAGATCTCGTGATGATCGCCGTTGAAACTGAAGCCGTTCGACGGGATGAACGTGTTGTGCAAGCGGTCCAAGGTGGGGGCCTCGTCGTCGTAGGAACCTACGTGAAGAATCTGGACGGACAGGCCCTCCTCCAATTCGAGGAACCGCACCTTGTCCAAAGCCGCCACGTTCTTCTTGGCGCGGACCGCTTTGGCTCGAACTGAGGCGATCGCCGCAGACAGTTCGGCCTGAGCGATCCATTCCGGTTGCGAGATCATCATCGTCCAATCCCAAGCCGCCTTGTCCCGTGTCACGAACACCTCGGGATCATCTGCCCGCCACAACCCTTCCAGCGGGCCAACGACGAAGTCGCGATCCAATTCCTTCTTGCTAGCGAATTTTGCCGAGTAGGACACCGAATACAGCGCTTCGAGCGCCTCGGAGTACTCGGTGGCAGTGTTGGGGTCGCCGTGACCGTCGACGGCGAAGTAGCCGAAGCGGGGAACGGTCACGAGGGCAAAATCGCGGCGCCCAGGCGAGTAGAGATCCTTGTATGCCTTCTTGACGTCGTACTTCTCCATGCGCCACCCACCTGATCACTGGCCGAGTTTCAATGTTCGGAAACCTATCCGAGAACACCGACATCCCGATAGCGGACCACTGTCCCCTTGTTAATAGACCAGTGGACCTTTACTCTGGACGGGGTGACTACACCCCAGGCGACCGACGTCGCTCGAGTTCCGCGCCGCAGACCGTTGCGGATCGTTGCCATATCCGCGATTGTCGCGTCGATCTTGGCTCTGTTGTTCGTGTACCCATGGTGGAGCTTGTTCATCCGGCCGGACTGGCCGACGGCGGTGGCAGTTTTCGGCACCGTTCTGTTTGCCGCCCTCTTGATCGCCCTGCCTGCGAGCATGATGCTCAGCCACGGACACACCGACCGCGATCCAGTTCGCCTGATCGGCGACGCACTCCTCGGAATCATCTGGGTCGTGTTCGTGTGGACCCTGCTCGGCGAAGTTCTGAGGCTCGGACTGCTCGTCGGCGGCGTGGATGACCCGTTTCGATCGAGAATCGTCGCCGTTGCCGCACTGATCATCTCGGCCCTTCTGCTGATCTGGGGCTACCGGGAAGCCATGAGACTGCCACGGATCAAGCAGGTCGACGTCACCATCCCCCGCCTTGGTGCGGGGATGGACAAACTTCGGGTAGTCGCGATCACCGACACCCACTTCGGGCCGATCAATCGCGAGAAGTGGTCCGAGCGCGTCATCGCGGCAGTCAACGATCTCGACGCCGACATCGTGGCCCACGTCGGTGACATCGCCGACGGAACGGTAGAGCAGCGACTCGGCCAAGCGACCCCCCTCGCATCGGTCGAAGCCGGGCTCGCTCGCGTCTACGTGACCGGCAATCACGAGTACTTCCACGAGGCTCAGGAGTGGCTCGACTACATGACCTCGATCGGCTGGGACGCGCTGCACAACCGCCACCTCGTCGTCACCAAGGGCGGAGACAGACTGGTCATCGCCGGAGTCGACGATGCGACAGCGTTGGGATCGAAGCTCGACGGGCACGGCGCGAACTTCGACATGGCCCTGGCCGGCTCCGACCCCGAATTGCCGATTCTGATGCTCGCCCACCAACCGAAGCAGGTTACTCAGTCCGCTTCTGCGGGAGTGGATCTGCAGCTCGCCGGCCATACCCACGGCGGACAGATCTGGCCCTTCAACTTTCTGGTGAAACTCGATCAACCGTCGGTACACGGGCTTACCAGGCACGGAGAACGTACGCAGCTGTACACCAGCCGCGGAACCGGCTTCTGGGGTCCACCATTCCGAGTGTTCGCACCGAGCGAGATCACCGTTCTGACGCTGCACCGCGTCTGATCGATCTCAGCTCGTTCGGGTTGCCGCTCGCGCCGACAACCCGACGAGCTGGTTGATCAGGCCTTCGCGCAGGCCGACTGCGAACATGTCGGCAGCTGGGGGCGCCTGCATCTCGTTCAGCACGACGACGATGGATTCGGCAGGCTCGGCCGTGGGCCACAAGCCGGCAACGATCACCAGGGTCACCTTGGCGAATTGTGCCGCGTCGCCTTCCGAGAGGTGGGGCAGCTGTGAATGAACCAGCGATGCAAACCTTCCCGAGTTGACCGTCGCCCGCTTCTTGAAGTCGCGGGCGAAGTCGACGGAGATGTTTCTTTCGAGGACCCCGGCCATGACGCTCATCAACTCGCACAGCAATCGCTGTCCGACAAGCGATTCCGCAACCGCGGATGCGACATGAATTTCAGGGGCGTATGGCGAGTCGTCACCGGCCGGAGTCAACGACTCGGACAACCCGTCCAGCCACGCAACCCAGTTCTCGTCGAGCACTTCGAGAAAGATGGCCTCGCGACTGTCGAAGTACCGGAGCACGTTCGACTTCGCCAGGCCGACGCTCTCACTGAGCTCACGCAGGCTGATGTCGGCGACGGGTCTGGACCCGAGCATCGCGCGGGCCGCATCGAGAATCGCGCACCGACGCGCTTCGATCTGCTCAGGCCTGCGCGCGCGCTGAAATCCGTGGGTCGCCACCATCACGCAAGATTATCAGACCATCGTTCTATTGTTTGCTGCATTGCGGGTCAATTGTCCGAAGGTGCATGCTGCGCCACGACTCCCCTCGACGCCAGTTCGCGACGCAGCGAATCGGTATCGACGGACGCGAGATCGACTCGGTGCGTGCAGGTGGCCAGAGCTCGGACCTCCACGGACAGATCTGCCACCTGCTTACGCGTCGCGGCCTGCCCTGCCTCGTCCTGTTCCGCCACTCGCTCGACCAACCAGGAAGCGAGTGTGGCAGTCACGATGCCCAGCAACGCAATTCCGCCGATCATCAACGCTCCGGCGATCAGGCGCCCGGTTGTAGTGACAGGAGCCATGTCTCCGTAACCGACGGTCGTGACCGTCTCCATCGCCCACCACAATGCCGTTCCGTACGACGTGATGGCAGCGCCCTGCGCGTGACGCTCGGCATCGAGCATGGCCAGCGCCGCGACACCGATCAGCAAGGCCGTGGCACCAGTGGCGTAAATAACCACCCGTCCACGCAAGCTTTGCCCGCTCGAGCGGTGGACTATTGCAAGCAGGGTGACCAACCGAAGGAGACGCAAGGGACGCAGCATGGGCAACACCACCATCGCCAAGTCCAAGAGATGCCTGACGAACCAGCGACCGCGGGCAGGTGCCAACCACAGGCGAACTGCGTAGTCGACGGCAAAAACGACCCACGCAGCCCACATGGTCCATTCGGTCAGACGATGTGGAAGGCCCGTCGGTTGCGCCAGCACTTGGTACGCGTACGCCACCAAGAACAGGCAGGCCGCAGCGGTCAACGGGATGTCGGTGGCTAGCTGCAATTTCTCCGACGTCCACGCAGCGCGGCGGTGCGCCGACTTCGTCGATTCGTTCATCCGAGAAGTCTGACACCACCGCTACCTAGTGCCCGGCAGAACCGACTCAGATCCGAGTGTGCGTCAAGATGTTGAGCGCCGTGGGAACTGCCTCGATCGTGATGGGCAACGGCCCCACCCGATCACCGTCCGCGTAAGCGATGATGCCTTCGGAAACCAACCGCACCTTCTTCGATCGGTAGGTCTGCACCGCATCCAAGGAGACGTGAGTTCCCTTGTACACCCGCGGAAACAGGCGCACCAGACGCAACCTCGAACCATGCCCGACGACGGTCAGATCCAGCAACCCATCCGACTTCGACGCGCCCGGGGTGATGAGCATGCCGCCACCGTACGAACGCCCGTTACCGACTGCGACCAGCGTCGCGTCCACCGTGATGACCTCGTCGTCGAGTTCGATCCGGTACGGCAACGGCTTCATCTTCGCCAACTCGGCAAGCATCGCCAGGTTGTAGCGCATCGGCCCCTTGGGCCAGGACATCCGATTGGCCCGCTCGCTGACCAGCGAGTCGAATCCACTGGCGATGATAGTTCCCGACCAGACGACGGAACCGTCGGCCAGCGTGATCTTCGCCAGATCGGACTGCTGCACGACGCCGTCGGCGATCACATCGGCGGCTGCCTCGGGATCGCCTGTGGGAATGCCGAACTCACGGGCGTGATCGTTACCGGTGCCCGCCGGGATGAGCCCGATAGGAGTATCGGTCAACGCGGCAGCCTGCAATCCGATGCTGATGGCGCCGTCGCCGCCGACCACCACCAGCGCGTCGGTACCTTCCTCGATCGCACGACGCGCCAACTTCTTGGCGTCGTCGGCGTCGGTTCCGATGATCTCGGTGACGGCAACTCCCCGAGCACGCAGTCGCGCAACACCTTTGCGTCCGGCCGCAGGCGCGTGACCATGCCCCGCCATCGGATTGATCAGGACGGTAACCTTCTCGATCTGACTGCGGGTTTCGGTCACGGAATCAGCTTTCCAGGATTGAGGATGCCGGCAGGGTCCACTGCATTCTTCACTGCGCGAAGGATATTCGCGCCCAATTCGCCGATCTCGTCCTTCATCCACGGGCGATGATCAGCGCCGACTGCATGATGATGGGTGATCGTGCCGCCGGCCGAAATGATCGCATCGCCCGCGGCAGTCTTCGCCTTGTGCCACTGAGCGATCGGGTCTTCGGTCTGCGCGCTGACCACTGTGAAGTACAGCGAAGCGCCGGTCTTGTAGGTGTGCGAAATGTGGCACATGACGAGCGGCTGAGTACCCTGCTCGACGAGAGCCTTCGTCAGTGCCTCGGTGACCGAGGAGCGCAGGTTCGCGAGGTTGCCCCAGGTGGTTGCCGTCTCGAGGGTTTCACACAGCGCACCGACATCGAGGAGAGCGTCACGCAGATACGGTGCATCGAATCGCCCGTGCTCCCAACTGTTTCCGGGCTCCTCACCGAGCGAAGTTCCACCGTGAGCGGTGAGAATTGCGCGGGCCTCCGCCATCCGTTCAGCGGTGTGCGAAGCCGTGCCCTCGTAGGTGGTGATCCCGAGGCAACCACCGGTGAAGGCGTTCTCACCGATCTTGTCGGTGGTCGCCAGATTCACGCCACTCTCGGCCTCGTCGGACAACCGCAGGACGGTCGGAGCCGATCCTTCCTGAACCAGCTCACGCAATGCGGCTGCGCCGGTAGCGAAGTCGGGGAAGCTCCATCCCTCGCGCACGGTGGTTTCGGGCAGGCGGTGAACCCTTACACGCACGTGCGTGATGACGCCGAACGTGCCCTCGGAGCCGACAAAAAGCTCACCCAGATCGGGGCCTGCAGCGGATGCCGGCGCACGCCCGGTCTCGATCACGCCACTCGGGGTGACAACGGTGAGGCCCTGAACCATGTCCTCGAAGCGCCCGTATCCAGCCGACGCCTGCCCCGAAGAACGGGTGGCGGCGAACCCGCCCAGAGTGGCGAACAGGAAGCTCTGCGGGAAGTGCCCCACCGAGAAGCCGTGCTCACGCAGAAGCTCCTCGGCGCGTGGACCGGTGGTTCCGCCGCCGAACGTCGCGATACCCGATTCCTCGTCCAACCCGACGAGCTGATCGAACCTGCGCAGATCGAGAGATAGAACTGCGTCGAACCCGTCACGAATGGGATCGAGCCCGCCGACGACGCTGGTGCCACCACCGAACGGGACCACTGCGATCCGGTTGGCAGAGCAGTATCGGAGAACCTGTTCGACCTCTGCGTCTGTCCCTGGAGTGACGACTACGTCCGGTGCGTCCTGCGGCTCGGCGCTACGACGGCGGAGCAGATCCGGGGTGCTCTTGCCACCGGCCCGAAGGATTCGATCCGAATCCTTGGTGCTGACGTACTCCGCCCCGACCAGCCCGGCCAGCGCTTCGACGTGCGACTGAGCCATAGCGGACGGAACCACCTGGACGTCTTCGATCGCGAGGCGCGATCGCGTCGGTGCGGAGACACCGAGAAATCCGGTCAACAGTGATGTGACTGCGTCCGACAGTTCACGCTTCTTGGCCGGATCGCCCCAGGCGTCCCACTGCATCGGCGGTTGCAAGGCAGACTTTTCGGTGCTCATAGACACTAGTGTTACATATTTGTGTGATGTGTAAACATCCCGGTTGATCGAGCTGTCGATCAACCCATCGTCTTGGATCCGTCGATGGCTTCACGAAGCATGTCCGCGTGGCCCGCATGCTGGGCCGTCTCGGCGATGATGTGCAGCAGTGCGCGCCGCGCTGACCAGCGAACTCCCACTTCGAACCACGGCGCCGACGGCAGTGGATGCGAGATGTCGAGGCTGTCCAGCGAGGCCACCAACTCGTCGGTCCTCGCCGCGATCCCCTCGTATTCGGACACGATGCTTGCCAAGGTCTCACCCTCGACCATGGCAAATTCGTTCGCCCGTTCCTGCTGCATCTCTTCCGACCACTGGGTCGGGTCGAAGTCACCACCAAGTCCGGCCGGCCCTTCCAGAATGAAGTCGACCCAACCCTTTTCTGCCTGACCTACATGCTTGACCAATCCGCCGAGGCACAGTTCGCTCACGGTCGGCCTCGAAGCAGCCTGGTCGTCGGTGAGGTTCTTGACGGTGAAGAGCAGGAATTCGCGATGCTGACGCAGGCTCTGGAGGAGATCCGCGCGCTCGCCGGTGACGGTGGCAGTCGGTGCGTTCATGATGTTTTCCTTCGCTCGTGGGTTCCTTGCCCTGTGAGAACTACGTTAGAAGTCATTGCGGACAGAAACGGTCCTCAATAGAAAACGATCAAGAAAAAACTCCCGGCACCCACCCATGAAGGTGAGTGCCGGGAGTACGAGCGAACTACGACGAAATAGGACTGCGCGAGATCAGACCGTGCGGGCCAAACGATCGGCCAGCAGACGCGTGAAGTGCGCCGGATCGCTGAGCTCGCCGCCCTCGGCAAGCAACGCCATGCCGTAGAGCAACTGAGCCGTCTCCGTCAGGTTCTCCGCATTGTCGTTGGCGGCCTGCGCCTCCCGCAGCCCCGAAACAAGAGGGTGCTCCGGGTTGAGCTCGAGGATGCGCTTGCTGTGCGGAACAGGCTGACCCGAAGCCTTGTACATCTTCTCGAGCGTCGGAGACATGCTGAACGCGTCGCCGACGATGCAGGCGGCCGACGTGGTCAGTCGCGTCGACAGACGCGTTTCCTTGATGTCGTCGGACAGGGTTTCGGTCAGCCACGTCAGCAACTCGCCGAATTCCTTCTCCTTCTCTTCGCGCTCGGCCTCGGCCGCCTTCTTCTCGTCCTCGGTGTCGAGGTCGACCTCGCCCTTGGCGATCGACTGGAAGGTCTTGCCGTCGAAGTCCGAGACGGCGTCGACCCACATCTCGTCCACGGGGTCGGTGAGAACCAGAACCTCGAGGCCCTTGGCCTTGAAAGCCTCCATGTGCGGGGAGCTTTCGATGAGGTGACGAGATTCGCCGGTCATGAAGTAGATCTGTTCCTGACCGTCCTTCATTCGCTCCACGTACTCCGCGAGAGTGGTCACGCCCTCTTCGCTGTTGGTCGAGGCGAAGGACGAGACGTCGAGCAAGGTCTTACGGTTGTCGGCATCGGCCATCAGGCCTTCCTTGAGCGCGCGCCCGAACTCCGTCCAGAAGGTCGAGTACTTCTCGGGCTCGTTCGCCTTCATGTCCTTGATGGTCGAGAGGACCTTCTTGGTCAGACGACGACGGATGGCAGCGATCTGCCGGTCCTGCTGCAGAATTTCACGAGAGACGTTGAGCGAGAGGTCTTGTGCGTCGACCACACCCTTGACGAAGCGCAGGTAATCGGGCACCAACTCTTCGCAGTCGTCCATGATGAAGACGCGCTTGACGTAGAGGTGGATGCCGGCCTTGCGCTCACGCATGAACAGATCGAACGGCGCCGTCGACGGAATGAACAGCAGCGCTTGGTATTCGAAAGTACCTTCGGCCTTCATCGGGATGACCTCGAGAGGCTCGTCCCAGGCGTGGCTGACGTGCTTGTAGAACTCCTTGTACTCGTCCTCGGACACCTCGTCCTTGGAGCGAGTCCACAGAGCCTTCATCGAGTTGATCGTCTCGGTCTCGATGGTGACCTCGGGCTCTTCGCCCTCCGCCGGCGTCGACGTACGAGCGACATCCATGCGGATGGGCCACGCGATGAAGTCGGAGTACTTCTTGACCAGTTCCTTGATCTTCCATTCCGACGTGTAGTCGTGCAGGCCGTTCTCGGAATCCTCGGGCATCAGGTGCAGGGTCACGGAGCTGCCCTGCGGCGCCTCGTTCACATGCTCGAGCGTGTACGTGCCTTCGCCGGTCGACTCCCAGCGCGTCGCGTGATCTTCACCGGCGCGACGGGTCAGCAACGTGACCTTGTCCGCCACCATGAACGTGGAGTAGAAGCCGATGCCGAACTGACCGATCAGTTCTTCGGATGCCGCTGCATCCTTGGCTTCCTTGAGCTTACGACGCACCTCGGCGGTGCCGGACTTGGCGAGCGTGCCGATCAGGTCGACGACCTCGTCACGCGACATTCCGATGCCGTTGTCGCGGATGGTCAGGGTGCGTGCCGCCTTGTCGATGTCGATCTCGATATGCAGATCGGAGACGTCGACGTCGAGGTCTTTGTCCTGGTACGACTCGAGGCGGAGTTTGTCCAGCGCGTCCGAAGCGTTGGAGATCAACTCACGAAGGAAGCTGTCCTTGTTCGTATAGATTGAATGAACCATCAGATCCAGCAGCTGACGTGTTTCTGCTTGGAACTCGAGCTGCTCGGTATGCGCGGTCACTTCGATCCCTTTCTCTTCTCGGACTGATCACAGGGATTTTACTCGACCTCGAATACCGCGGGCCGGCCCCCGCACAGACAAGGGAGGCCACGCGACCTGCGCATGACCTCCCGTTATCTTCACCCACCGATCTACTCGGTGACGTTCACCATCGAATAGTTCGAGACGCCGCCGGCCAGCACCCTGAGGTGATCGTCCGAAGCGCCCAGAGTGTGTTCGATGGCCACCAGCCGCGAGACGTAGTGCCCGACCGGGTACTCGGCCGTCATTCCGATACCACCGTGCATCTGAATTGCTTCCTGACCGATCTGATGCGCAGCGCGACCGACAGCCAGCTTCGCTCGCGACGCGATGGTCGGATCGATCACACCGTCGGCGATGGCCATGGTGGCGTACAGACTCATGCTGCTCGCCAGTTCGAGAGCGACGTACATGTCGGCCGCACGATGCGTCAGCGTCTGGAACTTCGCGAGCGGAACACCGAACTGCTTGCGCTGCTTCAGATAATCCGTCGTCAGTCGGAGCGCCTCGGTCATGATTCCGATGGCCTCGGCACACAGAGCTGCCTGCGCCCGGACCTCTGCTTCGACGATCGCCGCCGTGACATCGCCGCCCTCACCAAGTTGTTCGGCCGCGGCATCGGTGAACGTGAACTGCGCGCCGCGACGGCCGTCGTGGGTGGCGTACGCAGTCCGGGTGACACCCGCACCTTCTGCATCCACCAGGAAGAGCCCGGTGCCGCCGCCTGGAAGTGCGGCGCTGACGATCACGACGTGCGCGCTGTCGCCCTGCAGGACCGGGTTCTTGACGCCGGTGATCGTCCACCCCGATCCCGCCTGCGAGGCCGCGGTCGTGACAGTGGCGACCGGCCAGCGCGTGCCAGGTTCCGTATGGGCAAAGGCCGACAAAGTGGTTCCGTCGCTGAGCACCGGCAGGAGTCGCGCCCGCTGATCTGCCGAACCGATCGCAGCAATCAAACCGCCGGGGATCAGAACACCACCCAAATACGGCTCGGGTGCAAGCGCGCGGCCCAGTTCGGTCATCACCACCATGGTCTCGACCGGCCCAGCGCCCATCCCGCCATCGGCCTCCGCGAATGGTAGGCCGAGCAGCCCGAGCTCTGCGAACTGCTTCCACACCGAGGCAGTCCATCCCTCGTCGGTGGCCGAGGTGGCGTTGCGCTTCTCTGCGTCGTAGCTGCGGCTGAGTAATTCGCGTGTTGTGTCGCGAAGCATCGTCTGTTCGTCGTCGAGTTCGAAATTCATGTCACACGCTCACAATCCGAGGATCGAGGAGGCAATGATGGAGCGCTGCACCTCACTTGATCCGCTGTAGATGGAAACCTTCCGGTAGTTCAAGTAGCGCGGCGCCGCCTGCTGCGCCCACTCCGGCGAGTCGATGTCGGCGATATCTACCGGCAGTGAGTCCGGCCCGGCAACGTCCATCAGCAATTCCGTTGCTGCCTGCTGCAATTCGGAGCCGCGGAGTTTGAGCAGCGAGGACGCCGGATTCGGCTTTCCGTCTGCCGAACTCGCCACAACTCGCAGTTGAGTCAGATCCAGTGCAAGCAATTCGTTTTCCAACTCGGCCAATCGAGCCGCGAACAACGGATCCTCGAGGAGGGTGCCCGTTCCGACGCGAACCTCCCGCGCCTTCTCTTTTGCCGTGGCGACAAGGGTTTTGGAGAACCCGACCCGTGTGACCCCCGTGCGTTCGTTGCCGAGCAGGAACTTGGCGTAGTCCCAGCCCTTGTTCTCCTCGCCGACAAGATTTTCCGCAGGTACGCGGACGTTGTCGAAGAACACCTCGTTGACCTCGACGCTGCCGTCGATCAGTTTGATGGGACGAACCGTGATGCCAGGAGTCGCCAGATCGATGAGCAGGAACGAAATTCCTGCCTGACGCTTCTGGGCACTGGCATCTGTCCGCACCAGACAGAAGATCCACTCGGCGTGCTGCGCGAGAGTAGTCCACGTCTTCTGACCGTTGACGATGTAATCCGCGCCGTCACGGACAGCGGCCGTCTTGAGTGAAGCGAGATCCGAGCCTGCTTCTGGTTCCGAAAAACCCTGGCACCACCAAATATCGGCGTTGGCCGTCGCCGGGAGAAACTTCTCTTTCTGCTCCTGCGAGCCGAAGGCCGCGATAACGGGCCCAACCATGCTCACGTTGAACGGCAACGGGTTGGGTACCGACGCCAACTGCATTTCCTCGGAATAGATGTGGCGCTGTACCGGAGTCCAGTCCTTGCCGCCCCATTCGACCGGCCAGTGCGGAACCGCCAGTCCGTGAGCGTTCAGAATCTGTTGGCCCGAAACGATATCTTCACGCGTCAGCTTTCCGAATCCTGCTGCACGTGCACGAAGTTCGGGCGAAAATTCTGTGGTGAAGAACCTTCGCATCTCCTCGCGGAACGCAACTTCCTCACCGGTCAATTCGAGATTCATGTGGAGTCTGCTTTCTTATGTCAGGAATTCAGAACAAGATTCGTGCGACGGTCTGCGCAACAACGGCGGGCTTGTCCACGCCTTCGATCTCGACGGTGTTGGTGATCTGACTCTGCAGCGAACCGTTCGGCAACTCTTCGATCGCGGAGAGCACTGCAGTGTTTCGAACCATGGCTCCGACCGGCACCGGACTCGGGAATCGAACCTTGTCGGACCCGTAGTTGATGACCATCTTCGCCCCGTCGATGCGGTACACGGACTTCGACAGAAGCGGCAGGAGCGAGAGGGTCAGATACCCGTGGGCAATCGGACCACCGAAAGGTGATTCACGCCTTGCCCTTTCGTCGTCGACGTGGATCCACTGATGATCACCGGTCGCGTCGGCGAATTGATGGACCATCTCGCGGGTGACCTCGACCCACTCGCTCGAGCCCAGCGTTTCACCGACCGCCCCCAGGAGATCTGACTTGTTCTCGAACACCCGTGTCATCTGATCCTCCACGTTCCCGAACACTGTTAGGTTAATTGGATAATAAACTCACAGTGTAAGGTTGTCCAGTACTCAGACGAAAGGTTTCTGTGCGATGGCGCGACCGCGGGTTCCACTACTGAGCAAGCCGATCATCAGGGACACCGCCCTGAAACTGGTGGACGAGCACGGTTTGACCGACTTCTCGATGCGCAAACTCGCCACTGTCCTCGGCGTGCAGGCACCGTCGCTGTACAGCCATTACGCCAACAAGGACGAATTACTCGACGACGTCGCGAACGTCATCATGGAGTCCGTCGATGTGAGCGGCTTCGACTCTGACGATTGGCGCGGTGCGCTGCGCACGTGGGCGCGGTCCTACCATGCGGCCCTGGGCAAGCATCCCAACATCGTTCCCTACTTGGCCTACGGTCCGAGCGTCAGGCCCATCGCCCTCGATCGCGCGAACGCCATCCACGGCGGCCTGGTGCGGGCCGGATGGCCGCAGCGCACGGCAACGCTGATCGGCGCTTCCGTCAAGTACGTGGTCATGGGCGCTGCGACAGCGACGTTCTCCGGCGGATTCGTGGACGATCCGGCGATCTACGCCGAGCGTTACCCGCACCTCACGCGAGCGCACTTGTTGCGCGAGCGTGCTGCGGAAATCGACGGTGCCAGTTTCGAACTCGCGCTGGAATCGCTGTTGGACGGGCTGGAAGCCAAATATGCACTTCTGCCACGAACTTCGAAGTAATGCCTGAAATTGGGAGTCGCTACTTTCGATCGAGCACGCCGAGCATCGCAACGAAGGCCGCCTGACGATCCCCGAGAGCGGCAAAGAATTCCCGGTCCGACGCTTCCACCGAGCGATTCGCCTTGCCTGCCAGGGCCGCACCCGTCTGGGTCACCGCCAGTGAGCGTGCCCGGGCATCGGTCGGGTGTGGACGTCTTTCGACAAACCCTTTGGATTCGAGGGTCCGTATCACCTGTGACGTCATCATCGGATCGGTGCGCGCATACTCGGCAAGATCGCGTTGAGTTATCGGCGTTTCCGCGTCCAGCCAGGTCAGAGCGGCGAGCAGTACGAACTGCACGTGAGTCAGGTCGAAGGGCCGCAGCGCCGCGCGAATCGAGGCCTGCCAAGCATTGGTGACACGCCACAACATCAGACCCGGACTGTCGCCCGCGTTCTCGAAGTCGGTTTCCAGTTTCTTCGCCACAGCGTCAGTGTGTCATCTCGTTGTCGAGCGCAGAATCTCGACGTCGTTGCCATCCAACGGAATCAAGCCTCGGCGGAGCTGATACCCCCAGTTCGGCGTCGAGGTCAATGCCAAACGACTCCGAACTGCCTCGAGAGGAACGGGCGCGAACTCCTCGTATCGCACTCGACGCCGAAACGGCTTGAAGCACCCCTCGTCCGCCTGCCAGATCTCACCCTCTTCGATCACGCCGAGGGCTGTGAACTCGCGCAACGGATCTCGATCACCAATGGACTCGACCGGCGAATAGTAGACAAGCACATCGCCCGCCTTCATCCGCGCCAATCCGGACCTCTTCCCGTGCCCGATCTGCGCGATCCCAAGATCCACTGCGCGACGCACATGTTCGGCCGAGACAACCCCCAACCAGGCGTTCATCGCCGACCACCTGTCGAACCGAGCGCAAGTTCAATCATGAATTTAGTATGCGCGCTTATTATATTCCTCGCAACAGATCGACTCTTGGACGTGTTCAACTTCAAGGCGTACGCTGAACTTGAACACGTTCAAAGAAGGGGAGCCCATGAGCAGTCGCGGGATCGAAACCAGGGAAAAGCTGGTGGAAACAGCTTTGCGGCTCTTCCGCGACGAGGGCTTCGCAGCGACGACCATGCGCAAGATCGCGACTGAGGCAGGTGTCTCCCTCGGGAATGCCTACTACTACTTCGCCAGCAAGGACGAACTGGTTCACGAGCTGTATCTCGTCATCCAACGTGATCACCGAGAGCGTGCGCTTCCACTCCTGCGGCAAGGTGGCTCACTCGCGGAAAATCTCGCGATCGTTCTGCACACCGGACTCGATGTCATGGGGCCATATCACGGGTTCGGTGGCGCGTTTCTGCACGTTGCCCTACCAACCGCATCGCCGTCCAGCCCGTTCTCGGCCGAGTCGAGCGATGCGAGATCGATGGCCGTCGAATTGATGCGCGAAGCACTGGCGGCGTCCAAGCAGAAGACGCCGGCGTCATTGGAGACCCAGCTCCCCACACTCTTGTGGCTCAGCTACCTGGGCGTGACGCTGCATTGGGTCACCGACTCGTCTCCGAGGCAAACGCGCACTCGTTCCCTGGTCGACGGACTGGTCCCGATCATCGCGAAAACACTCGCCCTCGCCCGGCTACCGGTGGCCCGCGGCCTGGTCGGTGACGTCGCCGCCCTGATGACCAAAGTCGTTTCTCCAGAGGGGAACACAAAATCATGAAGACTGTCGTTGTATCCGGTGCGTCGGGCTACATAGGGCAATCTTTCGTTCGAGCGCTCGAACCCAACGGGGTGGACGTACGAACGATCGGCCGGGGAGGAACGAGCGATGCCACCTGGTCCGACGAGCAAGGTGTTGCCGACGTACTCAGCGGCGCGGATCTGCTGATCAACCTCGCCGGACGCTCTGTGAGCTGCCGATACAACAAGCGCAATGCCGACGAAATCTTCTCCTCCCGCGTGGAAACGACCGCACTGTTGGGTCGCGCACTGGCCCGTACGCCGCAGCCACCATCGCTCTGGGCGAATGCCAGTACCGGCACGATCTACCGAGACGCGCGGGATCGACCGATGGACGAGAAGAACGGCGAACTGGGTAAGGGATTCTCCGTCGCTGTCGCGCGAGCGTGGGAGCACGAATTGTTCTCCGCCCCAACCCCGGTTCGAAAAGTAGCGCTACGAATGTCGATCGTTCTCGGAGCCGGCGGCGGAGCAATCAACCCTTTCGTCAACCTGGCCCGAACAGGCTTCGGCGGACGAATGGGCGACGGACGACAAATGTTCAGCTGGATATACATTTCCGATGTCGTTCGCTCGATCATCCACATCTACGAGCATCCGGAGATCTCAGGCCCCGTCAATATCGCATCCCCGTGCCCTGTGACCAATGACGAGATGATGCGACAGGTGCGCGCAGCGTTGGGTCGACGGTACGGTGTGCCCACGCCCGGTTGGATGCTGGAATTCGGCGCTCGGATCATCCGCACCGAGGCCGAGTTGGTACTCAAGAGCCGCTGGGTTTCACCAGGGGTGCTCGCGGACAGCGGCTTCCAGTATCAATTTCCGACGTTGGAGTCTGCGCTGGAACAGATCGCTCAGGAGACCCCGCGAGGGCTGCTTCCGGTGACACTTGGCTGAAGTTCGGTCGCGGTCGCGACCGCTCGCACGATATCCTGCTCGAGCAGATAGTGATTGAGTGCAATCGCAGCCTTCGACCCAGCGGCGGCGGCGGTGATCAACTGTGCAGGCGAGTCCGACACGTTCCCGGCGGCCCACACACCAGGCGTGCTGGTACCTCCCGCAGGATCAGTTACCACCCAACCATTTTCGTCAGCGTCACATCCCAGGTCAGTCAGCAAAGCGTCGCGTGGAACAAACCGTGGACCGACAAACACCACACTCCGCGGAACAACCTGACCGGAGGCCAGCTCGACGCCGTCCAATCGACCGTCTACCACCGAGACCCCGGCCACGTCGCCTTCTACGATGCGAATCCCCCTGACAGTCAGCCGATCCCGCTCGGTGCCGGTCAGCTCGATGCGATTCGGAAAGAAGACAACATCGTCCGACCATTGGCGCACCAACGACGCCTGATGAATCGTGAAGGGCCTGTTGTCACCACCGAGTACACCGATCGGCGTATCACGAACCTCGTACCCGTGACAGTAGGGACAATGCAAAACGTCGACTCCCCAGCGATCCTGCAGCCCAGCGATGTTCGGCAGCTCGTCACGTAACCCCGTCGCCACCAGAACAGTCCGTGCCTCCAGCGACGCAGACACGTCGGTTTGCACAAGAAATCCACCGTCCTCCGTTTGCTCGATTCCGATTGCGGTGCCAGTCGTCACTTCGCCGCCGTACTCGGTAACCTCCTTGCGTCCGGCCGCAAGTAATTGCGTCGGACTCTCACCGTCCCGCGTCAGGTACCCGTGCAGGTGCTCGGAGACACCATTGCGCGGATTACCAGCATCGACGATCATCACTCGCCGCCGAGCCCGAGCCAGAACAAGCGCGGCACTCAACCCCGCCGCACCGCCACCGACAATCACCACATCGAACCTCATGCACTCCCCCAGTCCCGCAGTTCGTCCCACCCCAGACGGTGAGCTATTCTGGCAATCTAGCAAATTTGTTTACCAGTTAACAAAACTGAGGAATCGTGAACGAACCAACACTCCGCTCCCGTACGTGCAACCTTTGGGCCGAAAACAATCCTGACCTCGACACGTCGCCCATGGAAGTTGTCGCGCAACTCAAGCGGATCACGGCGCTTCTCGAACTCGCCGTCGAACCGGTGTACCGATCCGCGGACCTCACCGTTTCGGAAGTCGAACTGCTTGTGCCGCTTCGATACGCCGAGGAACCGGTCACCGCGATTCGTCTCGCCGAACGCCTCGGTATGTCTCGGGCCGGAGTCAGCAAGGCACTCGCACGATTGGAGAAGCGAGGCCTTGTCTCCCGCACGAGCAATCCCGAAGACAGGCGATCTGCACTGATCACGATGACGATCCAGGGAAACGCTGTCGTCGATGACGTCTTTCCTCGCGAACTCGCCGCTCACGGTGAATTATTCACCAAACTCGGACGGGACCGCGGAAAAATTCTCGCGGCACTCGAGCAGTTGGCGCTATCCATGGAAGGCGGGTTGGATCGAACGCAGGACAAGAAGTAGCCCGCGCTACTCCTGCTCCCCGGTCCGCCCGCCGTACGTCGCAATCTTGTACTCCGTCGCAGCCAAAGACAACGTGAGCTCCTTGATCTGCCGACGAACGGTGTCCCGGTGCTCGAGCAGCATGTCGAGCCTCTCCGGAACTGTCCCTTCACCGGCGTCGACCAGTTCGACGTAGTGCTGCAGGTCACGAATCGCCATGCCTGAGATACGCATGCGGGTCAGAAACACCAGCCTGCGAACAGTTTCCGGGCCGTACACACGATGTCCGCTCGAGTCACGATCGACCGTGACCAGGCCGATCTTCTCGTAATAGCGCAGGGTATGTGCCGAAACATCCAGTAGGTCCGACACTTCGGCGATCGACATCGGATCTTCGACGTCCCCAGCATCGACGAGCCGGTGAATGACCTCGATCGACATGGGCCCGTCCACTTCCCCATGGGCCTCGAGCGCCTTACGCATCAAGTCTTCGGTAGCCATGACTCCCAGCCTAGAACGGGCGGACAGGTCCGGCAGCATCCGCGAAATCGGCGCTGCGAGCGAGGTCGGCCCAGACAGATACCTCGGCGAGATTCTTCCGATACGACGCGGATATCCGCTCCACGGCTTCCTTTCCGAGTGGCAGACGAAGTGGCACGTTCTCACTGTGCACCAGCGCATTGATGATTGCCGCTGCTTTCTCCGGATCGCCCTCCTGAACACCGTCTGCTGCCGCCATGTCACGCAGAACCGGATCGAGCACTTCACGGTAGTCCGATGATGATTCGGCGAAACTCAGAACGCCGGGGGTGTTGAATGCCGTGCGGAATCTGCTGGGCTCGACGATCATCACTCGGATGCCGAACTGCCCGACCTCACCGGCGAGAGCCTCCGACCAACCCTCGAGCGCGAACTTCGACGCCGAATACGCCCCGACCCCGGGAAACGACATCCGGCCGCCTTGGCTGCTCATCTGCACGATCGTCCCACTTCCCTGCACTCGCATCGAAGGGAGGGCGGCGCGAACCAACGCGGCGGGTCCGATCAGGTGCAGTTCCATGAGATCCCGCAAGGTCGAATCGTCGACCAACTCCGCCGCGCCGACCATCCCACGACCGGCATTGTTGACCAGCACGTCGACGCGACCGAAACGCTCGAGCGCGTGTTCGACTACCCCCGGAGCTGCTTCGGTATCCCGGACGTCGAACGTCACAGTCGAGAACCCATCCGGATGCTCCGACGCAATATCTGCAACGGCTTCAGGGCGACGAACTGCCGCGACCACCGCGTCCCCTGATCGAAGTGCGGACAGTGCTAGTTCGCGGCCGAAGCCTCGAGAAACTCCAGTGATGATCCAGGTCTTTGTTGTCATGGTCGGGAACGCTAAGGGTTAGAGCGCGCTCGAACGCAAGCCTCTGCTCCGACCACAGAATTACACCCCCGCCCAGACCGGTCGCTCACCGCGAAGGAAACCATCGACGCCGGCTTTGAAGTCGTCACTGCTGTAGATCATGCGCATCAGATCATCGTTGTCGGTGATCGATCGGGTCCTGATGCGGCGCAGGGACTCTCGAATCGTCCACACGGTCATCGGGGCAGCCGCAAGCAGTTCCCGCGATACCTGGGCAGTCAGGCTCGCGAACTCGGTCTCTGTTGCACAGTCGCTGAGGAAGCCGTTCCGCAGAGCCTCGTCGCTCGACATGACCCGCGCCCGAGCCACCAACGACATCAAACGCGAACTGCCGATCCTGTCCGCCAGCAACGCCACGGAATGGGTCGACAACGAGTTTCCGAGCGTGCGCGCGATCGGAAGGCAGAAGCGGGACCCGTGCGTCGCTATCCGCACATCGCACGCCGCCGACAGCAACAGCCCTGCCCCCGCACACACACCGTCGATCACCGCAATCGTCGGAACCCGAACTTTCTCGAGTTCGGTCAGCACGCCGACGAACCGACTTTCGTAATCGAGCCCGTCGTGAAAGCTCGAGAAGGTCTGAAAGTGGCGTATGTCGGAACCCGCCGAGAACGCCTCTCCCCCCGCCCCGCGGAGAGTGAGTAACCGGATCTCCCGGTCGGAGTCGGCGCTCCGGCAGGCTCCGGCAATGGCGTCGTACATCTGAGGAGTCAGTGCGTTGTGTTTTTCCGGCCGGTTGAACACGACGTCAAGCGTCTCGCCATGACGGATGATCGAGATGTCTTCGTGCGTTTCAGTCATGACTATGACGCTATTGCCGGGAAGGAACAAATGAAACACATTGCACTCGAGTATCTTTGCGAACAATCGATGCAAAGTTGCAGATAGTGCGAACCCTGCACCCGATCTGCCACTACTCGATCACGAGAAGCAGATCACTGCCCTCGACTTGCTGGACTTCGCTGATCGCCAGTCGGGCAACCATACCCGCGCATGGGGCGGTGATCGCCGCCTCCATCTTCATCGCTTCGATCGTCGCGACAGTGTCTCCGGCCTCGACGCTCTGCCCCTGCACGACAGTGAGCGTGACCACACCGGCGAACGGTGCCGGTACCTGCCCAGGAATGCTGCGGTCAGCCTTCTCGGCCGCCGGAACAGTATCCGCGATGCTTCTGTCTCGCACCGACACCGGCCGCAATTGACCGTTCAGGATGCACATCACCGTTCGGAATCCGCGCGCATCCGGTTCCGAGATCGCTTCGAGTCCGATGATCAACTCGACGCCCTGCTCGAGCTGAACTCGATGCTCGTCGCCACGGCGCAGACCGTAGAAGAACTGGTTCGCCGACAACCTCGACGTATCTCCGTACTGTTCCTGATGATCGAGAAACTCTTTGGTCGGGCCGGGGAACAGCAACCGATTGAGCGTGGAGCGCACCTTCGAGCCATCACCGCTCAACGCTTTAGTGTCATCTTCCGACAGTGGCACTTCAGGTTTCGCCTGTCCACGCCCCTCCAACGCCTTAGTGCGGAACGGCTCCGGCCAGCCGGCCGGCGGTGTACCCAGATCACCGCGCAAGAAGCTGATCACCGATTCCGGTAGATCGAACTTGGCTGGATCCGAGGCGAATTCGTCGGAACTTACGCCTGCGCCCACCAGATGAAGTGCAAGATCACCGACTACCTTGGACGACGGCGTCACCTTCACCAGCCGTCCGAGCATCCGATCCGCCGCTGCATAGTTCACTTCGACGTCCTCGAAGCGGTCGCCGAGACCCAAGGCGGCCGCCTGTGTCCGGAGATTCGAGAGCTGACCACCCGGAATCTCATGGGTGTAGACGCGGCCAGTGGGTGCGGGCACGCCCGACTCGAACGGTGCGTAGACCTTCCGCAGCGCCTCCCAGTACGGTTCGAGATCGCACACCGACCGAAGGTCGAGCCCTGTATCGAACTCCGAATGTGCAGCCGCCGCAACGATCGCCGAGAGTGCAGGCTGGCTGGTGGTCCCCGCCATCGGGGCAGCCGCACCGTCCACTGCATCGGCTCCGGCCTGCCACGCTGCCAGGTACGTAGCCAACTGACCGCCGGGAGTGTCGTGGGTGTGCACGTGGACAGGGAGATCGAAATTGCGACGCAATGCAGAGACAAGTGTCGCGGCGGCAGGAGCACGAAGCAGTCCGGCCATGTCCTTGATCGCCAGGACGTGTGCCCCGGCATCGACGATCTGCTCCGCCAACCGCAGGTAGTAGTCCAGTGTGTACAGCGTCTCCGCCGGATCAGACAGATCGCCTGTGTAACTCAGTGCCACCTCCGCAACCGTCGTACCGGTGTCACGTACTGCATCGATCGCCGGCCGCATCTGATCGACGTTGTTGAGAGCGTCGAAGATTCGGAATATGTCGATCCCAGTTCGTGTTGCTTCGCGGACGAACGCGGTGGTCACCTGCTCCGGATAGGGCGTGTACCCCACAGTGTTGCGTCCACGCAGAAGCATCTGCAGGCAGATGTTCGGTACGGCCTCTCGCAGTGCCGCCAACCTCTCCCACGGATCTTCCTTCAGGAAACGCAGAGCAACGTCGTAAGTCGCTCCGCCCCACGCCTCGAGCGACAACAGTTCCGGAGTCATACGGGAGACGTGACCGGCCACCGCCAGCAGACCGCTGGTACGAACCCTGGTGGCGAGCAACGACTGATGTGCATCTCGGAAGGTCGTATCAGTGACGGCCACAGCCTTCTGCTCGCGCAGGGCCGCCGCAAATCCGCCCGGTCCCAAGTTCATCAGCCGCTGCTTGGAACCATCCTTCGGTGGAGCAGTCACGTCGATCTTCGGCAGCTTGTCGTGCGGGTAGACAGCCGACTTCCGCTCCCCATGTGGGCGATTGACCGTCACATCGGCAAGATACGTGAGGATTCTGGTGCCACGATCGGCAGACGCCCTCGACGTGAGCAGTCCCGGACGCTCCTCTATGAACGACGTCGTCACCTCCCCGGCCCGGAAGTCGGCGTCGTCGAGCACTGCCTGCAGAAAGGGAATGTTGGTGGAAACCCCTCGGATTCGGAATTCGGTGACCGCGCGCCTTGCCCGCGAAATCGCGGTGGGCAGGTCGCGCCCACGGCAGGTCAGCTTCACCAGCATGGAATCGAAATGGGCACCGACCTCTGCCCCGAGGGTAGCCCCGCCATCCAGGCGAACACCCGCACCGCCCGGGGTTCGGTAGGCCGTGATGCGCCCGGTATCCGGACGGAATCCGTTGGACGGATCCTCGGTGGTGATGCGCAGTTGCAGTGCGGCTCCGCGCAGAACAATCGATTCCTGGCGAAGACCCAAGTCGGACAACGATTCACCAGAGGCAATCCGTAGTTGAGCCTGAACCAGGTCGACGTCGGTCACCTCCTCGGTGACGGTGTGCTCCACCTGGATTCGCGGGTTCATCTCGATGAACACGTGATTGCCTCGGGTATCGAGCAAAAACTCGACAGTGCCGGCACACGAATAGTTGATAGCCTTCGCAAACGCCACCGCGTCGGCACAGATCTTCTCCCGCAGTCCGGCTGGAAGGTTCGGAGCGGGCGCAAGTTCCACAACCTTCTGATGGCGTCGTTGCACACTGCAGTCTCGTTCGAAGAGGTGAATGACGTTTCCTTCACCGTCTGCGAGGATCTGCACTTCGATATGGCGTGGGTCGACCACCGCCTGCTCCAGGAATACCGTCGCATCACCGAAGGCTGACTCAGCTTCTCGCGCAGCGGCTTCGATCGATTCTCTCAGTTGGCCCCGCTCCGCAACACGTCGCATCCCCCGTCCGCCGCCTCCGGCGACTGCCTTGACGAAAAGCGGAAACTCCATGGACTCCGACGCGCTTATCAGTGCTTCGATGTCAGTGGACGGTTCGGACGACTCCAGAACGGGGAGTCCTGCTGCCCGCGCAGCCGCGATAGCGCGCGCCTTGTTTCCCGTCAGCTCCAGCACTTCGGCCGACGGGCCGACGAAGGTGATTCCGGCGTCCGCGCATGCTCCCGCCAATTCAGGGTTCTCCGAGAGGAATCCGTACCCGGGATAGATCGCGTCGGCGCCGGCCTTCTGGGCCGCAGCGATGATCTCGGGCACCGAAAGATATGCACGGACGGGGTGACCGACCTCCCCGATCTGGTAACTCTCGTCGGCCTTGGTGCGGTGGATCGAGTTTCGATCCTCGTACGGAAACACGGCCACGGTTCCGGCACCCAGTTCGTAGGCCGCGCGGAACGCACGAATGGCGATTTCGCCTCGGTTGGCGACAAGCACTTTGGAGAACATGGAGAAAACCTTCGCTGTCGAGAGTGTCAGTGCGCGAATGAGCATGGCCCGCACGCGAAAGTGCGGGCCATGCGTGGAGAAGCGTCGACGAGGCCAGGAGACGGTGATGCCAGAACCGAACCTCGCCGACGCAGTATTGGAAGAGTCGTCAGGCCACGATAGTTGAAAGCGTTATGCCACAACGGTCCGCTGTGGCACACCGGAGTACTGACTCAGCGGCCTGATCAGTGCATTCGACTGCCCCTGCTCGATGATGTGCGCCGTCCATCCGGTGATTCGACTCATCACGAAGATCGGCGTGAACATCTCGACATCGAAGCCCATGAGGAAATATGCAGGGCCGGTGGGGAAATCGAGATTCGGTTTGATTCCGGTGGCACTGACCATCGTCTTCTCGAGGATCTCGTACATCTGCACCCACTTCTCGCCGTCCGTCGCTGCCGCTACGTCGAGGAGCGCCTGCTTCATGGTCGGAACACGCGAATCACCGTTCTTGTAGACACGGTGTCCGAAGCCCATGACCTTCTCCTTGGCGGCCAACTTCTCCGACATCCAGGCTTCCGCGCGGTCTGGGTCGTCGATCTCGAGCATGTCGTGCATGACGGCTTCGTTTGCGCCGCCGTGCAGCGGGCCCTTGAGCGTGCCGATCGCAGCCGTCACTGCGCTGTAGATGTCCGAAAGTGTGGACGTCACAACACGAGCGGCAAACGTCGAAGCGTTGAAGGAGTGCTCCGCATACAGGATCAGCGAGACCTCGAAGGCCTTCACGATCGCCGACTCCGGCACAGCACCGAAGCACATGTTCAAGAAGTTTTCGGCGAAACCCAGGTCCGACTGCGGCGCGATGGGATCCTGACCACGCCGGCGGCGGAAATCGGCTGCGACGATGGTCGGCAGCACGGCCGTCATCCGCAGTGCCTTGGCTAGATTGGCCTTCTCGGAGTTGTCGTCCTCCGCCGGATCCTCGGCGCCGAGGTAGCTGATCGCCGTCCGGACCACGTCCATCGGGTGGCAGTTGTCGGGCATCTTGGTCAGGAGCGAGAGCAGTGAGCGATCGGCACGGCGAGCCGCACGCTCACGCAGACAGAGCAATTCGAGCTGCTCGGGTGTCGGCAGTTCGCCGTACCACAGCAGGTGCGCAACTTCTTCGAAGCTGCAATTCGCGGCGAGGTCCTGCACTGCGTAACCGCGATACGTCAACGAATTCGTCTCGGGCACTACCTTGGAGATAGCCGTCGTGTCGACGACAACTCCGGCCAAGCCCTTGTAGATCGTCGGAATCTGTTCGGTCATGTCCTACTCCCCTCCAAGCTGAAATTGAAAATGCCACTGTCGAATTCGTTGTAACGCTCGTACTCGAGAATCTCGTACAACCTGCTGCGGTGCTGCATCTCACCGAGCAGCCCTTCTTGCGTGCCCTCCGCAAAAATCTCGCGCAGGCCCTTTTCGATGGCGAACATCGCCAACCGAAGAGTGGTCACGGGGTAGATGACGGCGTTGAAACCGATCTCTTCCAACGTCTTCGCCGAAATGAGATTCGACTTCCCGAACTCGGTCATGTTGGCGAGCAACGGAGTGTCGACTGCTGCGCGGAACTTCTCGAAGTCTGCTTCGGTGGCAAGAGCTTCGGTGAAGATCAGATCGGCACCGGCATCCGCGTAGGCCTTTGCTCGCTCGATCGCTGCGTCGATACCGTCGATTCCGGCAGCATCGGTGCGCGCGCAGATGACGAAGTTCGGGTCGCGACGTGCCGAGACTGCAGCACGAACTCGGCGAACCATGTCTTCGGTAGGCACGATCGCTTTGCCGTCGAGGTGCCCACAGCGCTTGGGGTTGATCTGATCCTCGAGGTGCAGACCGGCTATACCGTCGTCCTCGAAGATCGTGACCGTGCGGGCAGCGCTCATGGGTTCACCGAAACCGGTGTCGGCGTCGATGAGCGTCGGGAGGTCGGTGACCCGCGCGATCTGCTTGCTGTGGGCGGCGACCTCGGTCAACGTGGTCAGCCCGATGTCGGGAAGCGCCAATCCGGCGGAATACGCACCACCCGAAACGTAGACACCTTCGAACCCGATTTCCTGAATGAGCTTGGCTGTCAACGGATTGATCGCACCGGGGAGTCGTTGAATCTTTCCGGACGTCAGCCCGGCGCGGAAGGCAATCCGCTTGTCGGCTGCAGACGTCGATGCGGCAATGAGGCCCGTCATCAGAAGAGTCCCTTGGCGACCTTGGGGGCCCGAGCGAGAACGTCTTCGGAAACGGTGAAGGTCAGCTGATCGAGTTCGCCTGCCTTCAATTCGGGGGTGCGTTGTGCCGCGTCGAGGAAGCGATCCTGTTCGCTCGGCTCGATGACGCCCTCGGCGAGGGTGCGGAACTTCGCGACGTACTGATCGCGAGCGAACGGACGTGCGCCGAGCGGGTGCGCATCGGCCACCGCAAGCTCGTCGACGATGACCTCGCCGCTCTTCAAGGTGATCTCGGCGCGGGCACCGAAAGCCTTCTCGTCGGGATCCGTCGAGTGGTAACGGCGTGTCCATTCGGGATCTTCGCGTGTGGAGATCTTGTTCCACAGCTCGATCGTGTCGGGGCGCTGTGCACGCTCGGGCGCGTAGGAATGCTCGTGGTGCCACGTACCGTCCTGCAGCGCAACGGCAAAGATGTACATCACCGAGTGATCGAGAGTTTCGCGTGATGCGGTGGGGTCGAACTTCTGCGGATCGCCGGAACCGGTGCCGATGACGACGTGGGTGTGGTGACTGGTATGCAAGACGATCGAGGCGATCTGGTCGAGATCACCGACGCGAGAACGCATCCGGCGAGCGAGGTCGATTGGCGCCTGGCTCTGGTACTCCGCGGAGTGTTCCTTCGTGTACGAGTCGAGGATGGCGCGCTTCGCCTCACCAGAACCCGGAAGCGGAACGTGGTACTCCTTGTCCGGGCCACCGAGCAGCCAGGCGATCACGCCGTCTTCGCCTTCCCAAATCGGTGAAGGTGCACCTTCACCGCGCATCGCACGGTCGACTGCCTCGACGGCAACCTTGCCGGCCAGCGCCGGCGCGTAGGCCTTCCAGCTGGAGATCTCGCCCTTGCGGGACTGCCGTGTAGCCGTCGTGAGGTGCAGCGCCTGGCCGATTGCCTGGTAGACCGTCTCGGTGCCCAGGCCGAGCAAGGTTCCGATACCTGCCGCGGCCGAAGGGCCGAGGTGTGCGACGTGATCGATCTTGTGCTCGTGCAGGCAGATAGCCCGAACCAGGTCGATCTGGATCTCGTAGCCAGTCGCCAGACCGCGAATCAGGTCCTTACCGTCACGGCCGGTGTGCTGAGCGACGGCAAGGATCGGCGGGATATTGTCACCGGGGTGCGAGTACTCGGCGGCGAGGAACGTGTCGTGGAAATCGAGTTCACGAACCGCTACGCCGTTTGCCCATGCGGCCCATTCAGGCGAGAAGGTACCCGAGATACCGAACACGGTGGAACCGGGCGTGTACGGATGAGACTGCGCCTGTGCACGCGCATTCACTACGGGGCGGCGCACCAGGGAAGCTGCGGCAACTGCCGCGTTGTCGATGATCCGGTTGACGATCATGTCGGACGTGGCGTCGGTGACCTCGACGGAATCCGTCGCAACTTCCGCGATCTTCCACGCGAGGTGGTCTTCCTTGGGGAACTCTTCGGCAGAGCGGTGGGTGCGTACGAGATGCGTCTTCATCGATCCTCTTCTCACGTGCTTCGGTATCTATTTGCACGCTACGCAGCTCGTTCACCTCGGGATAGGCCCTCGCAATTGCCTATTTGTGCAATAACAATCCTGCAATGTTGCGAATGTTGCGAATGGCTTCTCGGTAGGGTGAACCCGATCGGCACCGAGGAGATTCGATGAAGAAGATGTACGCGGGAGCGCGGCTGCGACGACTGCGGGAAGAACGAAACCTGTCACAGTCCGCACTGGCGAAGGCGCTCGAACTCTCCCCCAGTTATGTCAATCAGCTCGAGAACGATCAACGACCGCTGACGGTCCCCGTCCTTCTCAAGCTCAACGCCGAGTTCGATCTCGACGTGCAATTCTTCGCTTCCGATTCCGACGCACGACTCGTTGCGGACGTTCATCACGCCTTGGCCGAAACCTCGGAATCCGGGGACGTATCGCTGGCAGAGGTGGACGAATTGGTGGCCCGAATGCCGGCGGTCGGACGCACCCTCGTGATGTTGCACCGCCGCCTTCACGCCGCAACAGAGCAATTGGACCAGTTCTCGACGCAATTGTCCGGCGAGGCAGCATCTGACGTGTCGCTGGTGCCCATGCCTTACGAAGAAGTTCGGGACTTCTTCTACGACCGAAAGAACCACATCGCCGTTCTCGACGACGCTGCCGAGCGGATGTTCGTGGACAACGGGTTGTCCGTGGGAGCAGTGGATCTGCAGCTGGCACGACTGCTTCGCGATCAGCACGGCGTCACCGTGACGATCCGCACGGACGAACCAGACAAGCTCGGGCCCAAGCGCTTCTATGATCCGGAGAAATCGATCCTGACCCTGGCGCGGCGTCTGTCGGCAGGCCAACGCGCATTCCAGATCGCGATGCAGTTGGCCTTCTTCACGCAGGCCGACGTGATCGATTCCCTTGTCGCCGAGGACGAATCGTTGAGTGCCGAGTCCGCGGCACTGGCTCGAATCGGACTCGCGCACTACTTCGCCGGCGCACTGCTACTCCCGTACACCCAATTCCTGGAATCGGCCGAGGCTCTGCGGTACGACATCGATCTGCTCAGCCTCAAATTCGAGGTCGGCTTCGAAACAGTTTGTCACCGGCTGTCCACTCTCCAGCGTCATGGCCAACGCGGCATCCCCTTCTTCTTCGTCCGAACCGATCGCGCCGGAAACATCTCGAAGCGTCAGTCTGCTACCGCTTTTCACTTCTCCAGAGTCGGCGGCAGTTGCCCACTGTGGGTCATCCACGAGGCATTCGCGAGCCCTGGACGCATCCTCACCCAGGTCGCGAAGATGCCTGACGGCCGGACGTACCTGTGGGTGGCGCGCACCACCCACAGCGGCGGACTCGGATACCTCGCGCCCGAGCGGAACTTCGCCGTCGGACTCGGTTGCGACATCGGCTACGCCGATCGCATGGTCTACTCCCACGGAATCCAGACGGACGACCCCGCGACCATCGTGCCGATCGGCGCGGGGTGCAAAGTCTGTGACAGACCAGCGTGCTCTCAACGCGCCTTCCCCCAACTCGGCCGCTCGATCTCCGTCAGTGAGAACAGCAGCAGCCATCTGCCGTATCCGCAACAATAGGGCGCACCGACTCCACCTGCGGTTCCTCTGCGCTACGACGCTCTTCTGCTTCCATGGACGTCATGCACCCCGATACCGTGACCCCTCGTCGACTGGTTCTTCGCCGCCTTTCGGCCGTGGTCGGCGTGGCCGGAATCGTGACTGGTGTGGTTGCCTTGATCGCAACTCAGCTGGACGTCGATCACAACATCGTGATCGTTCTGGCATCAGTGGCACCCTTGTTGATGATTGCTCCGCTGATCGGTGCCGTCGTCTCGGGTATCGGGCGTCAGTGGATCGTATGCGCCGCATCCCTTGTCGTCCTTGCACTGTTCGGATGGTCCGTGAGCCCGCTGTACATCAGCGGAACTGGCGAGTCGACGTCTGCGAACGGCCCGTCGATTCGGATGATGCAGGCCAACTTGATGATCGGTACAGCGGATCCGGAGTCGCTTGTAGCGATGGTCCGCGAAAGCAACGTCGACGTGGTGACGGTCCAGGAGTTGACGTACCAGGAAGTCGACGCGCTCGAAGCCGCCGGGCTCGAAGAGGTTTTGAGCCACCAGTTCCTGGTCCCCTACGCCGACGGCGGTGGCGGGGCCGGAATCTACAGTCGCTTTCCTCTCTCCAATCCACGTAGCCTCGACGGGTTCTCACCCGAAACGCTCTCGGCAGAGCTGAATGTCGGCTTGGCGCGGCCAGTCACATTGTTCGCCGTGCATCCGGCACCGGCGTACATCTCGCCGGCTTCGGTGTGGGCGGCCGAGCAGCAAAGGCTTGGGTCTTACATGGACGAAGCCGCCGGGATGGACAATGTGATAGTCAGCGGCGATTTCAATGCGTCGTACTCGAACAAGCAGTTTCGGAATCTCCTCAGAAACGGATATACCAGCGCCGCCGATCAATTGGGTTCCGGTCTGATCCCGACCTACCCGACCGACAAGTCGTATCCGGCGATGGTCGGTATCGACCACATCATCACCAAAGGCGCTGTGGCGACGTCCCTCGAACGGATCGAGATCAAGGGATCCGATCATCACGGACTGATCGCCGACATCACGTTGTCTTGAGAAAATACTGGATTGAGCACGCACCGGGGGCATGGTTATGCCCCGGTGCTCACGTCTTCAGTTGTCGCGGTTCACGCCGCTGCGGGTGGGCTGTTCCCGCCGATCGGCTGCTGATACGGATCGATCGACATCGGCGGATAAACGCCACTCCGTGTGGTGCAACGTCCGATGATGATGACCACACAACAAGATCAGATTATCGAGATCTGTTGGGCCACCATCATTCCAATGAACAATATGGTGAGCATCGCACCACCCCGACGGAGTCCCATACCCCGGAAACGCACACCCACCATCTCGAACCGCCAACGCCCGCCTTTGCGGCACCGTCGCCGTTCTCGCTTCCTTACCGCAGTCGAGCGGAACACCGTTCCCGTCCAGGAGGATCCGGGTGACCGTGCAGTCGCACGCCAGCATCCGGGCCGTGTCGATACTGATCGGACCCACCCAATCCGTCCAAGCGAACCCCAGTTCCTCCGTCGACGGCAGGAGGTCTTTCAATGCTTTGAGGTCGGTCATGTCTTTGGCGCTGGCGGTGACCGTGATGTGCGGTTTCACCCCGCCCTCGATCGGACCCAGCCCCGCCCGCTCGTACCGGCACAGGAGTTCGCAGAACCCGTCCGCGCGCCGTAAAGCAGGCCTGCGGGTGTCTTTGACGCCGTCCTTCTCCGGCGTCGGAACCGACAGGCTCGACAGCAACGTGATCAGACGGGCCCCGTTCACCGCATCCAAATCACCCTTGACCGTCACTCGCCCGTACAAGCCTTTCGAAGCGTAAAACTCATTGCGCTCCGAGCCTTCCCCGACCGGAACACCGTCCTCACGGTTTCCGTACTGCTTCTCGATCCGCCGAATCGCCGCACGCACCGCATCACAATCCGCGATGTTCTTCGACGCCAGATCAAGCAGAATCCCGCGAGCCTTGTCCACATCACCACGATGAAACGCATCGCCCACCACGGGTTCGAGCATCAACAACCGCGCCAACCCGACCAACAGACTGCACTCACCGATCTCCAGATTCGTCGAACCATGCAACCACTGCGCGATCGCCCGAAAACCCCTCCCGCCGAGAACTTCCCGGGAAAACATCTCCACGATCAGCAACACCATCCGCGACTGCAACTCGCGACGGACACGCACCAGATCCAGAACCTCACCCTCGAGGTCCTCACCATCCAGTTGCCACGCATCCCGACTGTCCATACCGAAAGCGTAATCGAACACACTTTCGATAGCCAGAAACATAACGGACAACTTCAGGAGCGCCCAGAACTCGAGACTCGTTGAAATACATCATCATTGAACTGTCTCACGCCGCTAGGTCGGCGTGACTATCGCAAAGTTCGGATCAGGCTCGTCAAGGTGCCCCGCAAGTTCTGCGAGTTTCGCCGGGTCGCCGGCAACCGAGATACTGCCGTTCGCAATCTCGGCGCCCAGGTCCGCACCACCGAGCAGCACACCGAGTAAGCCGAGACGACTCACACTGAACGTCGCGTCCACAGACCCAGCATCTGCAGACCCACCTTCCACGTCGAAGTGGATCAGCACGCCGTTGCTCAGTTCCGTTCGGTGCACGATGTTTTCGTCGGTGATGTTCCAGTCGATGACGATGTGGGAATTCGCTGCACTCACTCCGTCCACGCGGAGCGACACAGCGTCGAACACCTGCTTCACCGACAACGCTGCGGTGATATCAGGAGCTGCAGCAACTGTGGGCGTACCCACCGAACCGTTGCGCAGTTCGTATGCACCGGTGAGGTAGAAGTTTCGCCAGGTGCCGTTCTCTGCGCCGTACCCGAGCTGCTCGAAGGTATCGGCCTGCAGTGTCTTGGCCTCGGTGTTGCCCGGTTCGGCAAAGATGACGTAGTTCACCACCTGCGCGACCCACCGAAAGTCTCCGCTCTCGTATGATTCCCGAGCTTTTCGGAGCACCTCTGCCGATCCGCCCATGAACTCCACGTGACGTTTGGCCGATTCGACGGGTGGATGCTCCCACAGATGCGCAGGGTTACCGTCGAACCAGCCCATGTAGCGCTGGTAGATGGCCTTGACGTTGTGACTGACGGAACCGTAGTACCCGTGCGTGTGCCATGCCTGCGCCAATGCAGGTGGCAGTTCGATCGATTCGGCGATCTCGAGACCGGTCCACCCCTGATTGATTCGACGAAGTGTCTGATCGTGAAGGTACCCGTAGAGATCGCGCTGCAATGACATGAACTCGGTGAGCCGTTCGGTCCCCCACGTCGGCCAGTGGTGGGAGGCAAACATAACGTCGGATCGTGAGGCGTAACGATTGATCGATTCGGTCAGGTACGCAGACCAGACGTGAGGATCTCGTACCAGGGCACCCCGTAGCGTGAGCAGGTTGTGGAGAGTATGAGTTGCGTTCTCCGCCATACACAGCGCGCGCAAGTCCGGGAAGTAGAAGTTCATCTCGGACGGGGCCTCGGTTCCGGGCGTCATCTGGAACTCGATCCGAACGCCGTCGATCGTCTCCGTGTGACCTGTCGTCGAGATCGACACCGTCGGCGAAATGAGCGTCGGCGTCCCGGTTGAGGTGGTCTGCCCCAACCCGGCTCCGACGGCACCGCGAGGACCTCGGGGCAATGCGGCCCCGTACATATAGGCCGCACGTCGAGCCATTGCCGTTCCCGCATAGACGTTTTCCTCGACGGCATGCTCCACGAGTCCAGTGGGGGCGACGATTACGCATCGCCCGGCAGCGACATCTTCGTCGGTGGTCACCCCTTTGACCCCACCGAAATGGTCGATATGCGAATGCGTGTAGATCACCGCGACGACCGGTCGATCACCACGATGCTCCCGATACAACGCGAGACCAGCGGCCGCGGTTTCCCGAGAAATCAGTGGATCGACGACGATGATCCCGCTCTCCCCCTCGATCAACGTCATGTTCGACAGATCGAGGCCGCGAATCTGATAGATCGAATCCGTCACCGCAAAGAGTCCCTGCTTGGCGACCAACCTCGACTGACGCCACAAGCTCGGATTGACGGTCGGCGGGCACTCCTCATCCAGGAATGAGTAAGAGTCGCTGTCCCACAGCACTTTTCCGTCCGGACCGGATACCACGCCGGGATCGAGCGCGCCGATGAACCCTCGCTCGGCATCGGTGAAATCGGTCTTGTCGGAGAACGGCAGGGTCTCGGCGACTCGGGCGTTCGCCGCTTCGACTGCGGCCGATGCTGCGCGTGGATCGATCATAGATCAGCCTTTCATCTTCAATTGTCCAGTGTGGTAAACCCGTTCAGGACTCCAATAATCAGCGGGGACTAGCTCAACAGCTGCGATTTTGCCGCCGCGAACTCCGCGTCGGTCAACACGCCGGACTGATGAAGCTGCCCCAGCTCCTGCAGCTTGGAGACCAGATCGTCAGCACCCGAAGGGGGAACGGACTGCACGGGAGCGACCTGCGCCGGCGGCGCTTGTTGCTGCTGGTACTCCTGCTGATATTCCTGCTGCTGCTCGGAGGCCTTCCGTTGACTCCGTCGATCCATGGCGTTGGACGTCGCTTTTGCGGTTCCAGCCACTACCGCAGTGCGTGCCACCGTGCCGAGCAATCCGGGCCGCCCTCTGCGTCCACCTCGAAAAACCATGCCGAACTCCTTGGGTAATTGTCGCTACTGAAATGCTGCTTCTACCGCTGCGACGACTACCTCGCGCGGTATCTGAACGTGAAGGACTACATCGCCGCCGCCACCGCGAACCGTCGTCGCGAGCTCACGCGCCCACGTCTGCTCGTAGACGATGACTGCGGCGGACGTTCCTGGTTCGAGTGACTCACGGACCACGTCCAGGTCCTCGTCACTGATCAATGCCTTGGCTTCGATGGAGAGAATCGCCAGTCCGATGTCGGTGAGATCTTCGTCGACGTCGATCTGCGACACCTGTCCGTTGGCGTCCTTGGCGATGTACACGAGGTCGAGCAGGGTGACAAAACCTCGTTCCACCACGTTCTGCAGCGCGGCGACAGCTTCAGGATCCACAGTTGAACCTGGGAATGCCAGCACCACGAGCTCGACCGGTCCGATGTTCATTGTGTCGTTCATCCATCAAGCCTGGTAGCTCTGGCGCGCAGTGACCTCACCCGCAGGGGATGAATTACCCGAGGCGATCGAGTTATTTGTTGCGACGAATGACTTCGCGGATCGGGCGTACATGTACGCCTTCTGCCGCGAGGGCGCGCCGGGCTTTGCCCCGGGTGACGAGTACGCCGATGATGCCGAGAACCCAGACCGGATATTGCACCATCCAGGCGACGCGGAATCCGTCGAACGTGTACCCACCCATGTGTCCGAGGATCACGCCCATCACTTGAATCACGATGAGGGATGCGAGGAATCCGCCGATGTTGACCATGCCCTGGGCGGTTCCCATCGCCGAACTCGGATTGGATGTGCGCGCGTAGTCGAAGCCGATCACCGAACCCGGCCCACCCACCGAGATCACAACCACCAGGATCGTCAACAACCAGAGCGGAGACGGTTCGCTGCGCGAAAGCACGATCGTCCACATGAGCGCGCTGGCCACCATGATGGTGAGAACCAACCACGATCGACGCATGGGATAGCGACCGGTGAGAATGCCGAGGATCGGGCCGGCCACGATTGCCGAGATGACCGACAGCGTCAGCAGCGAGCCGACGGTCGCGGAATCGAGACCCTGAGCCGATTTCAGATACGGCACACCCCACAGCAGTGCGAACGTCGTGATCGAGAACTGCGTCCCCATGTGACTGAAGAACCCGAGTCGGGTGCCGGGTCGCATCCACACCGTCTTGATCTGTCGCCCGATCTCCTTGGCACCGGCAGGCACGGCCACCACGTCGGCACCGGGAGGCGCATCGCGGATGACACTCAGCGCCAGAGCAAACGCCAACAGTCCGACGGCCGCAGCGCTGCCGTAGGCGAAAGTCCAGCCCGGACCGGACAACAGCAACATGAACGGGAGCGCGGACATCACCTGGCCCAGCTGACCGAGGATGCCCGTGAACTGCGAGACCAACGGCACCTGCCGGGGCGGGAACCACTGTGGTACCAACCGCAGCACCGAGATGAAGGTGAGAGCGTCGCCGGCGCCGACGGCAATACGTGCACCGATCGCGACGGGCAGCGATTCGGTGAAGGCGAGGGCCAACTGCGCGGACATCATGATGAACGCACCGACTGCGATCATGATCCGCGAACCGTAGCGGTCGAGGAGGACTCCCGCCGGAATCTGCATACCGGCGTAGACGACGATCTGCAGCACGACGAAGCTCGACAGAACGCTGGGTGATATCGAGAACCGATCAGCAGCAGACAGACCCGAGACACCGAACGAAGTGCGGTGAAGCACGGCGATCACGTAGGCAAAAACACCGACACCCCAGACCAACCACACTTTTTTCATCGGGTCTGTATGTTACTCCTGTCTTTCGCAAGGCTCAGGACATGATTATTCGCGGCCCTGAGACACCCAATTCAGATCAGCCGACCGGAAGCCTTCGGTGATCGCGGCGAGGGAGTCGAGGCGAGCGATCTGGTCTTCGCTCAGAACGATGTCCAACGCTCCGGCGTTCTCGGTGACTCGTGCAGCGAACCGAGTGCCGGGAATCGACACGGAAGGCAACCCGTACTGACGGCCCTTGGCATCGAGCCATGCCAGGGAAACCTGTGCAGGCGTCGCGCCGAGCTCGTCGCCGACGGCGCGGACCACGTCGAGAACCTTCTGATTGGCAGGGAGCGCGGAGTCCGAGAAGCGGGGGAAGCGTCGGCGCAGGTCGTTGTCACCGAGCGTCGCCGCATCGAACGATCCCGCCAGGAAGCCTCGACCGACCGGCGAGAAGGGCACGAATCCGACTCCGAGTTCAGCGGCGGTGGGTACTACCTTGTTCTCGACGTCCCGACTCCAGATACTCCATTCCGACTGGATCGCCGCGATCGGATGCACCCCGTACGCACGACGCAGTTCGTCACCGGTCGCCTCGGACAGGCCGATGTTGCGGACCTTGCCCGCCTTCACCTGCTCTGCGATCGCGCCGACGGTGTCTTCGATCGGGACGTTCGGGTCGACCCGGTGCAAGTAGTAGAGATCAACATGATCGACGCCGAGTCGTCCCAGAGACTCGTCGAGTGCCTGCGGTACGTACGCCGGATCTCCGTTGATCCCGCGCTGACCGTTGGCGATGTTGCCGACAAGACCGAACTTCGTCGCCAGCTGCACTTCGCCTCGGCGGTCCTTGAGAAGCTCCCCCACAGCACGCTCACTCGCGCCCTCCCCGTACACGTTGGCGGTGTCGATGAATGTGATCCCGATGTCCACCGCATGGTGCAGCGTGGCAAGCGCCTCGGCCGGGTCCACCGGGCCGTAGACCGGGGCGACGGACATCGCGCCGTATCCCTGAGCACTGACGGTGAGGCCTTCAGCCAGGGTGACGGTGGGGACGGTCATGAAATCTCCTCGATTCGAGTAAGCGACAACCTCGACAGTCTTCACCGAATCGAAGCCTGACGCACCGATTAACGTCACGCTGATCGGGTTACCCTCGAGTGATGGCATTCGATTGGCTCGAACTCGTGCTCACCGCCCACCGCGAATTCGGTTCACGACTCGCCGCAGTCGAGGACTGGAACGCACCCACGCCTGACTCCGACTGGCACGTCGAACACCTCGTCCGCCACGTCATCGAGGAGCAGCAGTGGGTACCGCCGCTCCTGGCCGGACTGACGGTCGGCGAGGCGACACCGGACATCGTTCCCGTCGGGGACGACCTGTGGACCGAATGGCAGAAGTATTCCGATGCCGCCATCAAGGCGTGGAAATCGACGGACCTCAGCGCCCACGTTCACCTCTCGTACGGCACGGTGAAGGTGGAACCGTATCTGCGCCAGCAGACTTCGGACGTCACGATCCACACCTGGGACCTCGCGCGAGCGGTCGGAGCAGACGAGCGGCTCGATCCGGACCTCGTCGAGGCCGTCTGGTCCGACCTCGACGGGCAGCGCGACATGCTCGCCGAGAGCGGACTCTTCTCCGCTCCCGTCGACCTCCCTGACGATACGTCGTTGCAGGACAAACTGATTGCCCTGACCGGTCGCGATCCTCGCTAGACGTTCAGCGACACACCCGTCGTGCGAGCGACGCCGTCCCAACTACCGGCAGGTGCACCGAGGCCGAGCAGAGCCGCAACCGTCGGCGCGACGTCGATCGTGCGAGCCTGCGTGTCGATCTTCCGTCCACCGTCGAGAGCGGGATGCCCACCGCTGAGAAAGAACGGAATGGGGAGCGTCACGAAGTGGCCGTGGTTGCCGGGAATCGGATTGGACAGCGGAGTCGGATCACTGAACCTCCAGCCCTGAGCGCAAAACGCAACGACGTCACCGGCATTGGTGCCGAGATCGAATTCGGCCGGGAGATGGCTGGATTCGACGCCGTCGACACCCTCCACGATCTGTTGAATCCGGCTGACGGCTTCGGCCCGTTCGCCGTCCGGCCCGACGAAGTAGATCAGATCTGCGCCGCCGTTCTGGGCTATCCGAATCTTGCCTGCCAGCAACGGATCCGCGTTCAGCGGTCGATCCAAGCCGATGAGCCGCGCGGGTTCCGACCAGTCCATCGAATGGTCGGCCAACACGATCAGAATGCTCCGATTCCAACGACCGGTGTCATGAAGGAAGTCGACGAAGCGGCGAACCTGGTTGTCGGTGTTCTGAAGTGCAGCTGTACGTGCGATACGAATGGACGGACCGGACAGATCCAGGTGCCCGACCCGATCGACGTCACCGAGGTTGGTGAACGACAGTCGCGGGGAGTTCCCCCCGACGATCCGGATCAGCGCGTCGATCGTGAAGTTGTCCGGTGCGTGCTCGGTGCCAGGAACGAGTGGCTGCGGATCCCACACCAGCGAAGCGCGGTCACCGAACAGCCCGTGCAGGTAGTGCTTCGAGAGCACACTTGCAGTGGTCAATCCGAGTTCGGTGCGCACCCGATCCAGAACCGTCGACGTCTGTAGGTCGGAAGGCCGATCGAGGTCACGCTTCTTGTCGATGGACGGATCGTAGACGGAGTTGGCGGGTACGCCCGAACGCGCCGGCAGCACTCCCGTCATCATCGCGGTGTGGTTCGGCAGCGTCTCCGCGATCGGGATGGCGCTGGCGTCCGGGTAGTGAATACCGCCGACCGCAAGCCCGGTCAGCGTCGGGGTGAGCTCCGATCGCAATTCGTCCGGACGCATGCCGTCGACGACGATGACATGCACGTCCAGGTCTGGGATTCCGGCGCTGGTGGGAACACTCGCACGAGCCGGCGTTCCGAGCAAAGCCGTTCCGGCGACAACACTTCCACCGATCAGAACGCTACGACGCGAAACTTCGATACTCACTGGTCGACTCCTGGTCGGTACGAGGCCTGATCGAGGGCGGCCGAGGTGGGTGAGACTCTACTGCCCGCGCCTGCCGGTAGACGGTAGCTCACGGCGTAGTGCGCATTGCTCTGCGGATTGGTGAGATCGTCGACGTAGTACCAGTCCATCTGAGTACCTTCGCGGGCGATTTCGAATACGCCGTAGCCGTGCGAATCCAGTTCGACGTACCGCACATGTCGGTTCACGGCCTTGAATGCCTCTTCTGCCGCAACGGTTACCGTGCGCGGCGGCACCTTCAGAATGTCGTCGATGTTGGGCGAGGTCACCGACGGGACGACGAACTCGGCGCCGACGGTCGGCCCACCCGGATAGTCGGCGGCGTTGGTCGGTAGGTCGCAAGCCCACGACGTGTGGATGTCACCGGTGATGAAAACGGTGTTGTCCACACCGTTCGAGGTGATCGCGTCGAAAAGCCTGGTGCGGTCGGCGGTGTACCCGTCCCACTGATCCGTGTTGTACGGGACACCGGCCTGCGGCACTCCCACCAGTTCGGTCAACGCCGCGGTGGTCGCCGGCTCCAGCGGCGGGAACACGCACGGCGTGATCATGACCGGATTGCCGACGATTTTCCACTGCGTCGGGGAGGTGACGATTCCGTTGGTCAACCAATCCATCTGTGCGCGTCCGGTAATGGAGCGCGACGGATCGTCGACCTGCTTCATGGTCGGTTGCTCGTCGCGGTAGGTACGCAGATCGAGCATCGAGATCTCGGCCAGATTCCCGAAACGGAACCGTCGATACAGCTGAACGCTCGAACCACTACCCGACGGCCGGACGGGCATCCACTCGAAATATGCCTTGGCCGAGTTCGCCTTTCGATCTGCCCAATCGCCTTCGACGCCGGGCGTGTGGTTTTCGGCGCCGTCCCGGTACGCATTGTCGGCCGATTCGTGGTCGTCCCATGTGGCGATGAACGGCAACTTCAGGTGAAGGGCTGCCAGATCCGGATCGGTCTTGTACTGCGCGTGCCGAATTCGATAGTCGGCCAGCGAGATGATCTCGTGGGCCGGCTCGTGAAGGCGAACGGATCCGTTTCTCGCGCCGTACTCCCCCTGCCCGTACTCGTAGATGTAGTCACCGAGATGGATGATCGCATCGAGGTCTTCGCGGAACGCGAGGTGACGATAGGCACCGAAATACCCCGCCTCCCAGTTGGAGCAGGACACGACGCCGAAGCGAAGCCGATCGAGATCCGCAGAGTTCGACGGAGCCGTACTGGTGCGGCCCACCGGAGAAACGGCCGAACCCGCAATGAATCGGTACCAGTACGTCGTCGACGGATCGAGTCCGGTGACGTCGACCTTCGCGGTGTGATCGGAATCTGCCGAAGCAGCAACACTTCCGGACGCCACGACGCTCGCGAACCCCTCATCGGTCGCGACCTGCCAGTTGAGCGTCACCGCCGGCCCGACGCCGGAACCGGGCGTCGCCTCTGCCGTCGGGGTGATGCGGGTCCAGATGATCACCGCATCCGGCAACGGGTCACCGGATGCCACGCCGTGCGCGAAGCCCGGGCTGCCACCCGGAACCTCGGCACCGGCGTGGCTCGCCGAAGCGACACCGAGGCCTACTGCGCCGGCGAGTGCCGCCGATCCCTGCAGCAGGCCACGTCTGGATATTCGATCGAAGGCATTCGTGTGCACGCTAGGAGTGAACCCGCACCTGAACAGCCGTTCAAGAGAGCTTCGGGATGTTCACCCAGGCTTCGCCTGCGCTTCTCTGCAAGTTTGATCGAGTCGATCCGGATTACAACCGGTAGTCGAGGGCCGAGCCCCGAACCACACCGACCTTGACTCCGATGTAGCCGCCGAGTGCACCCCCGGTCGCAATCAGGATCCAGAACACCGACGGAATCAGAGTCTCGGACCCGTCGACCTGGGTGAACGCGGCGTAGCCGACGATCAACGCACCGAACAGCACGGGCAGAATCAGCAGTGCGGCAAAGAACGTCAACCACACCGATACGAATCGACCCTTCCACCGGGCAATCTCGTGCAGGACCGTCAGAACAACCAGGAAGACACCACCACCGGTCAAGACCGCCGACAGAACTGCAAACCCGAAAGCTGACATCAGCTCCGACTCCACTTGAATCCCCCCGTATTCGAAGCACCTGCGCACCCAGCCCCAACTGCGATGCAATGAGTCTATTCAAGACGGCCGGCGTTTCGTGGCAACTCGAGTCGCTCGTCTGCCGGAAACACACCCCGCCGACGCCTATGCTTGGAAAATGACCGAACCCGACATCAAGCCCAGAAGTCGTGACGTCACCGACGGACTCGAAAAGACCGCAGCGCGCGGCATGTTGCGTGCAGTAGGAATGGGTGACGACGACTGGGTCAAGTCGCAGATCGGCGTCGCCTCGTCCTGGAACGAGATCACCCCGTGCAACCTGTCCCTCGATCGCCTGGCCAAGGCCGTCAAGGAGGGCGTCCGAGAGGCCGGCGGGTTCCCCCTCGAATTCGGCACTATCTCCGTTTCCGACGGCATTTCGATGGGTCACGAGGGCATGCACTTCTCCCTCGTCTCCCGTGAAGTGATCGCGGACAGCGTCGAGACCGTCATGCAGGCCGAGCGCCTCGACGGATCGGTTCTTCTCGCCGGCTGTGACAAATCCTTGCCCGGCATGATGATGGCGGCGGCCCGCCTCGACCTCGCCAGTGTGTTCCTCTACGCCGGGTCGACTCTCCCCGGCGTCGCCAAGCTGTCCGACGGCAGCGAGCGGGAAGTCACCGTCATCGACGCGTTCGAGGCCGTGGGCGCCTGCTCGCGTGGGCTGATGAGCCGCGCCGACGTAGACACCATCGAACGGGCGATCTGCCCGGGCGAAGGCGCGTGCGGCGGTATGTACACCGCGAACACGATGGCCAGCGCCGCCGAGGCCATGGGAATGTCGCTGCCCGGCAGCGCTTCACCGCCCGCACCGGATCGTCGCCGCGACGGATTCGCGCGCGAGAGCGGCAAAGCCGTGGTCGAACTGCTGCGCCGCGGAATCACCGCGAGGGACATCCTCACCAAGGAAGCGTTCGAGAACGCCATCGCAGTAGTCATGGCATTCGGTGGTTCCACCAATGCGGTGCTCCATCTCCTCGCGATCGCGCACGAGGCGTACGTCCCGTTGACGCTCGACGATTTCGCCCGCGTCGGCGCGAAGGTCCCGCACCTCGCCGACGTCAAGCCTTTCGGAAAGCACGTCATGACGGACGTCGACCGTATCGGCGGCGTCCCCGTCATCATGAAGGCATTGCTCGACGCGGGACTCATGCACGGAGATTGTCTGACCGTCACCGGCAAGACTGTTGCGGAGAATCTGGCGCACATCACCCCGCCCGATCCGGACGGCAAGGTCTTGCGGGCGATGAACAAGCCCATCCACCCGACCGGAGGCATCACGATCTTGAAGGGGTCGCTCGCTCCCGGCGGCGCGGTGGTCAAGTCGGCAGGATTCGAGTCGGATGTATTCGTCGGCACTGCACGAGTTTTCGAACGCGAGCGCGCCGCGATGGATGCTCTCGAGGACGGAACCATCACCGGCGGTGACGTTGTCGTCATCCGCTACGAGGGCCCAAAGGGTGGTCCCGGCATGCGCGAGATGCTGGCCATCACCGGCGCGATCAAGGGTGCGGGTCTCGGCAAGGACGTCCTGCTGCTGACGGACGGACGATTCTCGGGCGGCACCACCGGCCTGTGTGTCGGACACGTTGCGCCCGAGGCCGTCGACGGCGGTCCCATCGCGTTCGTTCGCGACGGCGACCAGATCCGGCTCGACGTGGGTACCGGACAACTCGAATTGTTGGTCGACGATTCCGAACTGGAAGCTCGCAAGGAGGGCTGGGAGCCGTTGCCGCCTCGCTACACACGTGGCGTGTTGGCCAAGTACTCCAAGCTCGTGGGATCAGCATCGGGTGGAGCGGTGTGCGGCTGATCCCAGCTCGCTGCTAGATGGGCCGGTACCCGGCGCCGACGCCTCCGTGGGCATTGATCGTGTCCACGATGGAGGTCATGTTGGTGCCGAGTTCCGGCCCCAGGCACGGCACCCAGAGATAAGCGTTGACCATCGCGACCAGCGTCGTCCCGACCGTGACCGGGGCTCCCGAATCACCGTGGTCGACGCAGATCTGAGTCCAGGTGGATGCGTCGGCGCTCAGGTCTCCCCAGACGACGCCGCAGGTGGTGCCCGTTGTACGGCCTTCCTTGCAGGCTGTGGCCGGGAAACTGGCCGGTGCGCCGATCGAGGTGATGGTCGCCGCGCCCACTGTGCGCACTGGTGTGACCTTGCCCGGATCGAACTGGATGACCCCGTAGTCCAGGTCGGGGTTCGACTCGACGAAGGTGCCGACCACGCCGGCGTCCTCGTTGCTTTCCGGGATCACGAACGACCCAGGACCGCCGCAGTGACCTGCGGTGATACCCACGAGTCTGCCGCCGTTGTCGTGACCGATTGTGGTCAACGTACACACCAACTGGTTGTCGATGATGATGCCCGAGCCACCACCCATGGGCGTGGGTGCAGCAACCGCATTGCTGCTGACGATGAAGCCGAGTCCGAGTGCCAAGACCAACGCTGCCAGAGCCGAAACAATTCGCTGCAACATCACAATCTCTCCGCCGGTAATCTCCCCGCTGCAAAAAACGCATACCCCGGAAAGTGCGGACTTACGCAGCGGTTCTAGTCGGTGGCTCCGAGCGCCTCGAGCATCTTGCGCGCCTCTTCGAGCTGGCGGCTCAACTCGTCGACTCGAGCCGCAGCCATGTCTCGCGCAGCGACGATGATGGACTCGACGGCTTCGATGGCGGTGGGCTCACCCAACTCGCGGACAGCTCGCTCGACTGCATCGGGTGCGACCGGAACTGCTTTGCCCGGACGCTTCGCGCCCTGTGTGACCGTCACGCTCCAGTCGTTGTCCGCGCCCGCATGGATCGTGACGCTGATTCCGGCCGGCAGTTTCTTCGCACGCTTGACGGCCGGACGAGGTGTCGCGGCAGGGGCAGCAGTGGTAGTCGGTACCGGAGCGGGTGCAGGCTGCGCCCGCGGCTTCGGTCGAACAGGCTCTACGAGTGGCTCCATCAGGGGTTCGGACTCCACAACTGGTTTGGGCCGTGACGCCGGTTTGGCCGGTGCCGCGGAGACGCGGTTGATGCGCAATTCCTCTGCCTCGAAAGGCAATTCGTCGTTGACGCCCTTGGGGCGAATCAGCACTGTGTTGCCGTCCACCGACACGACTTTCGCCGAGGTACCGGCTTCGATCCCCAGGCTGGGAGTCGCCTCGCGCAGATAGACGGTGGCGCGCTTACCTTCGGCGACAGCCGTGGCGAGCGCTGCCAGATTTTCCGCAGTGAGGTGATCCGGCGTTGATGCGGCGGCGCCGGAACGTCTACGGGGTGGCATGCGCAGGTCCTTTCAGAAGTACGTGGTGCATTTCAGTGTCGACAGTGCATTTTCAGTATCGACAGTGCATTTCTCGGGGCAACTCTTGCACAAGCCACCGACGTGTTGACTCTCACCGCCCGCCTGACCCCGAGGATCCGTAGGCGGTTCGGCCAATTCAGTACTGTTCTCGGGGCACCGCGTGGAAGATGGTGGACAGAAATTCGTTGCGGCAAGAAGGAGCACGGTGAGCAGTTCGGAGTCAGAGTGGATCGACGAGGTCACCGAACCCGCCCCTGCTGAATCTCACGCTGCCGAACATCACACTGCTGATCCGGTCGACGTCGATGCTCATCTGCTCAGCCGGATTCAAGCCGACATCGAAGAGTCTCTCCTCGGCGGGCCCCGTTGTTTCACTCAGTCACAGATCGCAGAATTCGCCGGTGTGACACGCGAGCGTGCCGATCGTTTGTGGGTCGCGATGGGCTTTGCCGTCGACGAGGATCCCGACGCCGTCATGTTCACCCAGCAAGACGCCGACGCCCTCAAGACGATTATCGACATGGTCAATCGAGGAGTCATCTCGCAGAGCAGTGAGGTGGCTGCCGCACGCTCACTCGGGCAGTCGATGTCGAGGTTGGCCGAGTGGCAGGTCTCGCTGATCAGCACACACATCATCGACCAGCTCGCCGACTCGGCAGATCACGAGCCCGAAGCGATCCGGAAGATCGTTCTGCGCCTCGGCGCCGAGATCATTCCCGCTGTCGAATCTCTGCAGACGTACGTCTGGAAGCGCCACGTCGCGTCCTCGACGGGCCGCAACGTCGGAAACCCGGGCGAAGAAGTAGCGAGTCGTGTTCTGGTAGTGGGTTTCGCCGACATCGTCGGGTACACCTCGCTGACCCGCGGCCTCGACTCCGCCGAACTCAACGATCTGCTCGAGCGGTTCGAGTCCGCGTCCACCGAAATCATCGGTCGCAACTACGGATGGGTGGTCAAGACCGTCGGTGACGAGGTCATGTTCGCCGCCGAGAGCCCCCACTACGCCGCCGAGATCGCCTTGCAGATCCAGCAGGCGGTCCTCGCCGATCACGACGATCCACAGCTTCGGGTGGGTCTGGCCATGGGGCCGACGTTGGTTCGCTTCGGAGATCTCTACGGTTCGGTGGTCAACAAGGCCGCGCGCCTCACCAGCTCCGCTCGCCCCGGCACTGTGCTGATCGACTCCGAGCTGGCCACCCAGCTCGGCTCGGACGCCAATTTCAAACTGCGACACCTCCGTCCGCGACGAGTACGCGGAATCGACAGGCTCGAACAGTACGTCCTTCGACGCAATCTGGAGCCGTGAGCGTCAGCTCGACACTCCGCGTGCAGCCAGAAAGTCATCCACGATCTGCTCACACGCAGCCTCCCCGAGAGGCGTCAGCGTGGCCAGCTTGGTGAGCACCAAAGGTCCCACCAACTGAGCAAGTGCGACGTCGTAGTCGTACTCCCCCAACGCGTCGATCGCGTCCGGCGAGCGCAGGATCCGATCGAACGCGTGACGGTACTGCTCGAAAACCGTCTGGCGCAGCGATCGCAATTCGGGCTTGTCCGTGGACAGGGCATCGACGCTCGAGTAACCCTTCAGCTCCGGTCCCAAGCCGAGCCAGCACATCGCCGTCACCTGGATCGGTGCGCTTTCGATGGCCTTGGCCTGACTGGTCAACAACTCGCGCAATTGCGCGCGGAGATCGCCTTCACCGGACATCTCCGGCACCGGCGGTAGTAGACGTGCAAATGCCGCGGCGAGTAACTCCGTGCCGCTGTCGAAATGCCGATACAACGTCGCACGCGCGACGTTGGCCAACTTGGTGACGGCATCGATCGTCACGGCGTCGACGCCGCCTTCTGCCAGCAGCGTGGTCGCTGCGTCGAGCAACCTCGACCTGGAGCGCTGTTTGCGCGGGTCCTCGTCGTTTCCCTGCTGATCGATTCCCTGCTTGTCGATTCCCTGCTTGTCGATTCCCACCGTCACAACTTCAGTTATACCCACTTGGGGGTTGTGGAACTGCCGTTCTTGTAACGATACTGATGGTCTTGTTTCTATCGGGAGGTTTCGTGAGTAGCGATACGACGCTCGAACAGTCGACGTGGACCATCCGACAGATCTGGATGCTGACGGTCGCATGCTGCGCTGTCGCACTGGTCGTCGCGGCAATGGCCGCACTCAACACGGCCCTTCCCGACCTGGCCCGCGATACCGGAGCAACACAGAGCCAGCTCACGTGGATCGTGGACGGGTACACGCTCACACTGGCTTGCCTCCTGTTGCCGGCGGGCGCACTCGGCGATCGCTACGGTCGACGCGAACTGCTCATGTTCGGACTACTTGTTTTCGCTGCCGGTTCGTCGATTCCGGTCTTCGCGGACGAGCCGTCGTGGATCATCGTCTCCCGCGTGATCTCCGGCGTCGGCGCCGCGTTTGTCATGCCGGCGACGTTGTCTCTGCTCACTGCAGGTTTCCCGCCGGCGCAGCGTGCCCGCGCCGTCGGAGTCTGGTCCGGCGTCGCAGGGTCCGGTGCAATCGCCGGACTCGTCGTCTCCGGACTGCTCCTCGAAAAGTGGTCCTGGCATTCGATTTTCGTCAGCCTGGCCGTCGTCTCCGTCCTGATCCTCGTGGTGTCGTTCACGATCGTGACATCGAAAGACGCGGAGGCAGCTCCCCTCGATCTACCTGGTACAGCGCTGATCGCCGGCTCGATCGGACTGTTCGTCCTGGGGATGATCGAGGCACCCGCCCGCGGTTGGCTCGATCCGGTGGTTCTCGCGTTGCTGGTCGGCGGAATTGCCATGGCCGCGGTATTCAGCTGGGTCGAATTACGTACTCGCCATCCACTTCTGGACGTGAGACTGTTCGCCAATCGCGCATTCGGCAGCGGCGCAGCGTCACTGACCCTGCAATTCCTCGCGACTTTCGGCTTGTTCTTCCTGATCGTGCAGTATCTCCAACTGGTGCTCGACTACTCCCCACTGCAATCGGCGCTCGCCCTCATGCCGATCGCCGTGCCGGTGATGGCGCTGTCCGTGGTTGCGCCCCTACTGATTCCGCGCATCGGCCTTCGCGCCCTCACCGCAACCGGCGTCGCCTTCCTCGGAACCGGAATTGCACTCTTGACGCGCTTGGACGCCAGTTCGACCTATGCCGAAGTCTGTGCCCCCTTGGTAGTAGCCGCTATTGGATTGGGCTTGTCGACAACCCCCGCCACTGCTGCCATCGTCTCCAACGCACCGGACTCCAAACAGGGTGTTGCATCAGCAGTCAACGACGCAACCCGTGAAATCGGCTCTGCCATCGGCGTTGCACTGGCGGGAAGTATCCTCGCCGCCGGCTACGGCAATCATGTTCGACCCGCGGTCGAATTGCTACCCGAACCTGCCAAGGAACCGGTATCCGGCTCTCTGGCCGCTGCTCTCCACGTTGCCGAAGCAGCCGGGCCGCAGGGTGCCCAGTTGGCCGAATTCGCCCGTGAAGCCTTCATCAAGGGCATGGATCAAGGAGCACTCACGCTCGCCGCGATCATGTGGGTATCCGCGATCGTTCTGGGATTCTGGGCTCCGGGTCGTCAGCGAGACTGACCGTCGCGTCGATACGCCGGAGCCTTGGTCGCCTGCTTGGACTGCAACGTCTGCAGCAGGGGCATCGACCGGAGCGGTACCACCACCGAGAGAACCATGACGCTGGTCGACCGGGTGGCTATCCCCGACCGATTCAGTTCGAGCAGCGTCGCTTGCAAATCCTCGTGCGACGCAGCGGCAATCCTGCACAGCACGTCGCCGGAACCGGTAGTGGCAAAGGCTTCGAGCACACCGGGGATTGCCTCGAGTTCCGCTGTGACGGTGTCGAGCGCCCCTTGGGCGATCTGCAGAGTCACGAATGCTTGCACTCCGAAACCCGCTGCAGCCAAATTGACGTGCGGCGCGTATCCGGCGATGACGCCCGCGTCTTCCATCCTTTTCAATCTCGCCTGCACCGTCGCCCGGGCAACCTTGACCTGACGCGAAAGCTCCAACGCACCGGCTCTCGGGTGCTTGTTCATCGCGTCCAACAGAGCCAGATCCACTGCGTCGAGATTCACGTCTGCTCCACTCGCCAATCAACTATGCAAACTGCCTACAAAACCATGCCGCTGTCTTCGGATTCCGGCGCTGTGTCTACTTTCAACTACCTCCGTTGACTACCCAACCTTGGAAGGACTTATCTGTTTGTACTGGCAGTGCCGAACATAACTCGAGCACCGCGCTGTGTACATCGCACTCAGAGGGGACTCATCATGACCGTCGAACAGACTCTCACCGACGACGAACAGTTGGCCGGCCTGGATCTGGAGCAATTGCGCCAGTTGGTCGGCTTGGTCGAGTACGACAGCGATCACGATCCCTTCCCCGTGAGCGGGTGGGACGGACTCGAATGGATCGTCGGAAACGCCACGCAGACTTCGCATTTCTTCCAGTCTGCGTTCGGCATGGAATTGGTGGCCTATTCAGGTCCGTCGACCGGAAACCGCGACCACCACGCGTTTGTACTCAAGAGCGGGGCAGTCCGGTTTGTCGTCAAGGGCGCTGTGGATCCGGCTAGTCCGCTGATCGAACATCACAGCCGTCACGGTGACGGCATTCGCGACATCGCGCTCAGCGTCCCCGACGTGGACAAGTGCATCGGGCACGCCATCACCCAAGGTGCGACGGTGTTGAGTGAACCGCACGACATCACCGACGAGCACGGCACCGTCCGCCTGGCCACCATCGCGACGTACGGCGAGACTCGGCACACCCTCGTCGACCGTTCCCGCTACACCGGCCCTTACCTCCCGGGCTATGTCGAACGGACGTCGTCGTACCGCAAGCGTGACGGCGCACCGAAACGAATCTTCCAGGCCCTCGACCACGTCGTCGGAAACGTCGAACTGGGCAAGATGGACCAGTGGGTCGACTTCTACAACCGAGTCATGGGATTCACCAACATGGCCGAGTTCGTAGGCGGCGACATCGCGACCGACTACTCGGCACTGATGAGCAAGGTCGTCTCGAGCGGAAATCACCGAGTCAAGTTCCCGCTCAACGAACCTGCTGTCGCGAAGAAGCGGTCACAGATCGACGAATACCTCGAGTTCTACCAAGGCCCAGGCGCTCAGCATCTTGCACTTGCGACCAACGACATTCTCGCAGCGGTGGACGCTCTGGTCGACGAAGGAATCGAGTTTCTCTCCACTCCTGCTTCGTATTACGAGGATCCCGAACTCCGAGCGCGCATCGGCGAGGTTCGAGTCCCGATCGAGGAATTGCAGAAGCGAGGCATCTTGGTCGACCGCGACGAAGACGGCTATCTTCTACAGATCTTCACCAAGCCGATCGGTGATCGGCCCACCGTGTTCTTCGAGATCATCGAGCGCCACGGATCGCTGGGATTCGGGCTGGGAAACTTCAAGGCCCTGTTCGAAGCGATCGAGCGTGAGCAGGCTGCGCGGGGCAACTTCTGAGGTAGGTCAGCTGTTTTCGGTCCAAGCCCAGACCACCGCGGGTCGCCCGGTGGCGCTGACCCGGACTCGTTCGTCGGTTCGTTCCAGTCCGGGCAGCGATTTGAGTGTGCGGTTCAAGTTGCCCGGATCCGGACGCACACCGGAAAGCTCCTCCGCCACGGCCAAGGCGTACGACGCCGGAAACGACGGTCCCAGCAGCGCTCGTGTGAATGCCTGATCTCGCCACAAGAGGGTGTCCGCAAGGATGGGGCGAGTATCGGCGACTATCCGATTGTGGTCGAACGCAAGGTCCCCCGGGTTGTCCCAGCTCACCCATTCGGCTGAACCCGGCACCTCGTCAGACGAGATCACTGCCCACATGGTCACCGAGAGCGTCGGACCACGAGGGTCGCGATTGGGCTCGTCGAACACGGTCAGTTGTCCACCGGCCAGGATCTTCTCTTCGGGAATTCCGAGTTTGGTGGTCACCGCTCGCCTGGCGGCATCCTGCAATCTCTCACCGGCACCGAGAAGTACACCGGGCAGCGCCAACTGCCCGGTGTACGGCTCTGCTTGCCGCGGCGTGACGGCAAATCGCAGTTGCCCCGGCTCCGGGTTACCGAACCGCAGAGCGATGACGTCGATCGAGACGAGAGACTGGTCCACACCATCCATCATGCAGGCACAGGGCTCCACTCACGACGATCGGCCCGGTCAGGGCCGTCGGCAGTCAGAACCACCGGAACTCCCATTTCCTGACCCAGGTAACCGGCGAAGCCCTCCCTGTCAGTCGGAATACCCTTCGGCACAACCGCTACGGCCTGCAAGGCATCTGTCAGTGCCTGTTGGTGATCGAGATCCTTCCACTGTCCGACCGGGAGGGATCGCCACCCCTCGTATTCCTGCACCCCGTGGATCGGGATGCCTGCCGTCAGGCCACGATCCATCGCATCGAGGTGCGTCAGCGCCAATCCGTCGACGCCACCGCTGACCTCGATTGCGTAGCGCAACAACAACTCGTCGAGGTGCCCGATCCGAAACTCACCTTGATACTCGCCGGTGCCGTTGTGCTCCTCGGGCAAGACCTTCGCCAGCGCTGGATCCTCGGTCGGGAAGGGCCCAGCTCCGTGCCGTGTCATGTAGGTGCGGGTGACACCGAGTATGTAACTGCCCCGGCCCAACTGGTCGATCATTGCTCGCGCATTCGACGGCTCGACCGTCGACCATGTGGTGTGTGGGTGAAAGCCCCGCCACTCGTCGAGAAGGACACCTTGTGCCCCCTCGAACACCAATCGGCCATCAGCACCGATCGCACCCAAAGCATCCGGACCGGTGATGTCCACGACCGCAGCGAATTCCGTATACATGTCAACCATGTCGTCGATCGGCGGAAAACCGTGGCGACTCTCCGCGATCATCGGATCGTGGAATGTGGCCAACGCCGACAACTTACGACGCAAGGAGTCCGGCCGAAGGCAGTCCCCCACCGTAGGCGCATTCGCAACTTCGAGCGCATACGCCGCAGTCTCACCGATCCCCTTTCCACACGAGCCGTGTCGGTTACCGCCGCGAGCATCCTCGCGGGCCCTGTTGGCGGCCACGTGAATCGGTGTCGTCAACAATGCGCGCGCGTCGATCCGTATCAGATCGAACGGGTTTCGAACTCCGAGCGCTTCCAGAGCACGCGCCTCCCGGGCGAGCGCGATGGGCTCGACCAACACGAATCTCGAGAGAAACGTCGGGACGCCGGACAGCGTGCCCGAACCGAACTGCGAAAACGTGTGGTGCCGCTCGCCGACCGTTACGTTGTGCGCTGCCTGTGCCCCACCGTTGAAGCGGACCACTGCGGCCACATCCAGGTCGGCTTGATCGGAGCACAGCCAATCGACGGTTGCTCCCTTCCCTGCATCTCCGAACCCGAGGTCTACGACGACGATGTCGCGGTCTTCGAACGGCTCCATCATGTTCTCCTCTCAAGTGAAATCGACATCGTCAGTGCTCGTTCCGAGGTCGCGGGGCAACCCGGCCACCGTTGCAGGATTGCGACTCGGAATCCAAGCCAGAGCCTTTCCGACGGTCTCGGCTTCAGCCCTGGAACCGATGTCGCGGAGATCCGCCAGCCCGTCACGCAGGTCGATACGGTCCTCGCCGATTCCGACCGTCAGCGCTATCAGTTCGCATACTGCAGCAGGGTTGTCGAGTTTCACGAACCGCTCACCGAGCAACTCCCTCCAGTGATCGGCGATTTCCGGATCATTGAAGTACGACGACTGATCGGGCAACACGTAGTAGACATTCCACCGTTCTTCGAGTTCACGGTAGATCGACGGCACCGATACGTCCTGACGAACCTTGTCACCGATCACTGAACGGATATGACGAGCCGAGAGTCTCGGCTTGTTCAACTCGTCGCCGATGATGAAGAGGTAGCCTTTCCGTCCCCGCTTCTCCCAGGCGTCGGTACTCGTGTGACGCGCCATGAAATATGCCGCCAATTCATAGCTTTCCGATTTCTGACCGCCTCCGTTACCTTCGAGAAAAATGGTGCGTAACTGTTCGTCCATCGCGTTTCCCGACTCGAACTGTCCGACTTGAAGCGGCACCCGGTCGGAATCTGCGTCGCCGATACCGCCGAACAGAATCTGCGGATCATCCGCATATCCCTTCCGTTGGAGCAGGCCGTGCAGCTTCCCGAGCTTGTCCTGCATGATGCGGGGGACAGCACCCATCGAACCGGTGACATCGAAAAGCACTGCTATCGGCAGAGAATCGGGGTGTCCGTCCGAATCTCGGCATTCACGCTTGTCGACGCCGAAGGGGTCGAGGGTCGGGTCCGCTTTCCAACTGCTTCGCGGACGCGACCGAAGCGAATCGGTGTAGCCGAAGTCGTCGACACCGCGCGCGGCACGGAAAGTCTTGCCCGCCAAATAGGTGTTGTCATCCCAGTATCCGTAGCCCATGATGATCACTGTCCTTTCGTGGAGGGGACGGCGAACGGACGAAATATCCGCCGGCCGTAGAGAAGATCGAGGAGTTCGTCGAACTCGTCAAGTAGGTCGACCGCGTCGGGACGCAGTCTCGGGTTGCCCTGCAGGCAGCCCCGAGCAAAAGCCTTCATTCTCTCGTGAGCCTGCTCGCCCAGCATTCGCAGCATCAAGCGATGAGCCATGTAAACGTCCCACGCGGGAGACGCTGTTTCGCCGACTTCCCTTGGGTAGGAATCGCGATCGGAACCGATCGTCGCCACCGGGCGGCTGCCGGTGCGGGTGGCAAAGGACCACCCGACCAGCACCACCCCGTGCCGATCAGGCTCGATCAGCACGTTCTCCGCAGTGATCGCGGTGTGCACCCAACCAGTCGCATGCGCCGCTGCCAGAGCCCGAAGCAGCCGTCGATGCATCCACGCCCAGTCACGTGGATCGAGGCCCCCTGGATACGCCTCACGAACGTCGGCGAGGCTCACGAAACCTTCGGTCAGATCGTCCAGCACGTCGATCTGGCGTTGCGCGCCGGCGTCCACATGAGTGATTCGGTCGATCAACCGCGGGAAGTACGGCGCTGCCCAACCGGCTTCGCATGAATTCTCGATGTCCGTCAACACATTCCGTTCGGCCTCGATCATCGAGTTCGCCCGAGGGTTTCGCGGAATCTTGAGTACGACACCGGCATCGGACCGGTACAGGTTGGCGACCGAGCCGCGGGCTACCAATCCACCTAACGAATACTCTCCCCGCTCGCCTACATATACGGGACGAGAATCTGCGGACTCGAACTCTGCCGACCAACTCCGGTAGAGCTCGTTCAACCGAGATGTTGCCGCCGAGTACCGCACCCGATCTTCGGGCTTCGCCCGGTCCGGATGGATGGCAGAGGCGAGCCGATGAAAACGGCGCTTTGCAGCGCGGCGGGAGTCGAGATCACTGGGGACTCCCCCGAACACATCAGCCGAAACCTTTGCCGTCTCGACCGTTTCGAGTGCAGTGCGCGTCGTTTTCATGGTTTTAGTCTAACTGACTAAAACGAATGCGGCAACAATGCGTATTTCATCCCGGTAGATGCGCATTGCATCCTCACCATCGAGACCGGTCTCGCTTGAAGATAGGTATACCTAACTTCGATTGCTTCCAAGGAGCATCACATGCAGGACACGCAAACGGCCATCCGCCCCCGATTCACCACCCATCGCGCTGTCGTCACAAGGAAAAGAGAGATAGGGCCTCATTTCGTTCGAGTGACGTTCGGCGAACTCCGCGATTACGACTGCGTCGGCATCGCTCCGAAGGTGAAGGTCTTTCTGCCCGATGACGCCGACCATTCCGCAGCCGCCCGAGAACTGACGATTCCGACCGTCGGGGTACACGGTTTCGAGTACCCCGACGACGCACCCAAGCCGATAGTGCGGACGTACACGATCCGCGCACACCGCCGGGAACTGTGTGAGGTCGACATCGATTTCGTCGTCCACAGCGACGGGCCGGCAGGCAGGTGGGTCACGAACGCCGTTCCCGGCGACGTTGTCGGACTGACCAATGCTGTAGGGAACCAACCACTCCCGGAGCTGGCGCGTTCCCTGCTGCTGCTCGGTGACGTGTCCGCGCTCCCCGCGATCATGACGATCTTGGAGTCTCTCACTACCGATCAGGAAGCGATCACGCTCCTGATCACCGACAGCCCGGAGAATGAGATTCCGTTGGAAGCGGCCGCCGACGGTCGCGCTCGGTGGATCCACGGGTCCGACGAAGAGACGATGATCGAAGAGCTCCGTCAGGCGTTGTCGGCACATCAGCCTGACTACGTCTGGGCCGCGGGAGAAGCCAGCTCGCTCCGCGGAGTCCGTCACCTCCTCCGCGTGGACATCGGCTACTCCCCGATGAACTCGCATATCGTTGGATACTGGAAACGCAAAGCCGACGCCGACGAGGTGGCCGACGACGTCTTCGCCCGTATGCACGCGGCGGTCGCCGAAGGCCGGAACCTGACGCCTCAGGAACTGGACGAACTGACAGTCGACGATGTGGAGTTCCTATCGACGAAGCCGTGAACTGCAAGGGAGGAGGGAAACGTGGGCGTCACGCCGACGAACACCACGGAGCGTTCCCGTCGCCGAGTGCGCGCCGAGCATCTTCGCCTCGACAACGACGTGGAAGTACACAGCCACGACGTGGTGGAATTGGCTCTCGTACGAGATGGCCGAGCAGTCCAGCGCAGCGCAGACGATGTGACGGATATTCGTTCAGGTCACGTGTTGATCCTCACTCCCGGCACACGCCACAGCCTCGAATTGAAATGCCTGCTGACCACCAATGTTTTCCTGGATCCGACGCTGTTCGTCGACGAGTTGTCCTGGATCACGAGAGTTCCGGGCTGGGGTGCCGCGTTTTCTCCGCAGTCGCGCGCGCCTCGCCCTGTTCTCATCCTCGATGCCGACGACCGCACCGCGCAACTGGCCGAACTCTTCGACGAACTCGCAGCAGGCACGGGCCGATCCCGAGATCTCGGGATCGGAATTTTCGAGCAGTATGCCCTGCTGTTCGCAGCGTTCTCCGTGCTCGAGCCTCTCGTCTCCGACACGGTGAATAGCCGTGAAGAACGCGGCTACCGTGCAACGGTCGAACTGGCTGTGGAGTTGATGAGCAATAACCTCGATCATCCCTGGACTCTGGGTTCGCTGGCCGCGGAGGTCGCCCTCTCGCCTTCACAATTGAGCCGCGTGTTCGTTGCCGACACCGGCTCCAGTCCGATGTCCTATCTGCAGACATTGCGCGTCGAACGTCTCGCATCTCTCTTGCGCACAACAGAACTCAGCATTTCCGGGGCTGCCCGCGCCGTCGGATGGCACGATCCCGGCCACGCAGCGCGTAGGTTCCGATCCCGGTGGCAGTGCAGCCCGAACCAGTATCGCGAACGGTTTCGCTGATCACTCCACCTTTCGGTCACTCGCTCGTCGTCCTGCCGAGGCCCAGGGCGGCTACGGCTTTGCGTAGCTCGAACACCGCCGGACCAGTGTCCCCCTCACGAGTACACAGATCGATCGAACACTGCTCGATGTCGGAGATTCGCACGAAACTGACATCCGAGCGGGTGTAGTACTCGGCAATGGTTGCTGCCGTTATGACCACCGCTCGACCGTTGGCGACGACCTCGAGCGCTTCGTCCATCGTGCGGACCGAGGGACCGTACCGGACGGGTACACCACTCGGGCGCGGGTCCACCGACCACCATTTCACCCATTCGAGTGGTGCACCGTCACTCGAAACCTGCACCATCCCATCTATTTCAGAAATCTCGATGCTCGTACGACCCGCCAGTCGGTGTCCTCGAGGCAACGCCGCCACCCGCGGTTCGACGCCTATCCGTTCGAGCACCACACCGTCGAGCACCGGCAGTGGCGGCCGCACGAAGGCGGCATCGACGGTCGCGCTCGCCACCGCGGAAACCTGTTGGGACCAATCCAATTGGACCAGCTCCACCTCCGCATGCAACGAATCGATCACCGCACGCCCCAAACTTCCGGCAGCCCCGTTGATGAATCCGATCCGCAACCGCCTGGCCCGCCGACGCTCGAGTGCATCGAGCCCGTTCATCGCGCGAACGGCGAACTCGAGCGCGGGCCGCGCATCCGCGACGAACACCTCACCCGCGGCGGTGAGCACCACCGGGTGCGAACTGCGATCGACCAACTCGACTCCCACCTGCTCCTCGAGTCGACGAATCTGCTGACTGAGAGCAGGCGCCGTGACGAACAACCGGTCTGCCGCTCGTCCGAAGTGCCCTTCCGCCACGACGACGAGCAACGAGGACACCAACCGCAGGTTCAGATCCTCACCTCTTCGCGCCTTTTTCATTACCGTCCATTCGGTTGTTTACGGCCGCTGTAGCCCCACGAAGTGATGACCATCACGGTATCTGAACAGCGACGTTAAGCAAACTGGCAATTTTCGAACGAAGTTCTACATGTACAACGAATGCCTCGCCGGGTCACAGTTGTCGCAGATCCGGACAGCCCGCCGAATCTGCGAAACCAGGAGATGTGATGAGCAAGTACGAGCACGAATTCGTGCACATGATGGATGGCGTCGAAAAGCAATTGGAAACCATCGACAATCCACGGCACCAGAAGATCCTCCGCAACTACCGACGCCACGCGTTGCTCGAGGTCTCCGGTCGTTACAAGGAAATCCTCTCGCCCGACATGACCGTCGAAGAACCCGTTTACCGGTTGTTCGAAGACGGGCAGTCGATTGTTCTGGACGGCATGGACGCCGTCACCACCTTCTACCAGTCGCTCGCCGAGACGGACACCCTTGTCATGTGGACCGGCAAGTCCGACTTCGCCGTATCCGACAGTGGGTTCTCCGGCGAGACCCTCTTCAGTCAGTTCGTCCCCGGTTCGATCCTCGGAGACGGGGTGTTCGGCGCTGTGCACGAATCGGGTGGATCCACGCCCACCGTCCTCGAACAGTCGTCGGACATCGACCCCGACGGTTGGTACCTCGTACGTCGGACCTTGGCATTCGTCTGGCCATATGACGAGCAGGGTCGACTCATCGGTGAGCACGTCTACGAAGATTCTGCCTCGAAAGTGGTGACCAAGGTGGACCCGAGCGAAGTCATCACGGCAGCGCGCGCGGCCGAACTGCTTGCACCACTGCTCGAAACGCATCTGCCGTGAGCGCGCCGGTAGCGATCGTCACCGGCGCCGCAGCCGGGTTGGGTGCCGCCATTGCCGAGCGCCTTGCCGAGGACTTCGGCACCCTGCTTCTCCTCGACATCGAAGAGGCGGCGCTCGCCGACACCGCAGCACGCCTGGAAAGCCTTGGCGTAGAGGTTCACACGGCACGATGCGACGTTCGACGTGAAGGCGACGTCAAGAACGCGTTCGACGTGGCTGCGTCGATCGGCAGACCGGCAGCACTCGTCAACGGTGCCGGTATCGGCGTCTTCACTCCGTTTCTCGAAATCACCGAAGACCAGTGGGACAACACCTTTGCGGTGAACACCAAGGGCAGCTTCCTGATGTGCCGAGAATTCGTGAGTAGAACCGAGGGTCCCGCAGCGATCGTCAACATCGCGTCGATCGGCGCCCGCTTGGGCGGTGACATGCTCGCGCACTACGGACCGTCGAAGGCCGCGGTGATCGAGATGAGTCACAGTGTCGCCCGGATCGGCGCGACCCGAGGACTCCGTTCGAACACCGTCATGCCCGGACTGATCCTCACCGACATGTGGTTGCGGACCATCAAGGAACTGCGTCGACGCGATCCCTCGCTCGCAGATGTCTCCGATTCCGACGTCTTCGATTCTTTTGTCGCCCAGATGGTTCCGATGGGTCGAGCTCAGACACCCGGAGACATCGCCGAGATGGTCGCGTTCTTGCTCAGCGACAAGGCTCGCAACGTCACCGGGCAGACGATTGCCGTCGACGGCGGCGCCGTGATGACCTGATCGGGTAGATGGCGGTCAGCCCCAGCGTGACTGGCCGCCGTCGAGTGGGATCGTGGCACCCGTGAGGTAACCGGCGTCTTCACTGACGAGGAAAACGACGGCACGCCCGATGTCGGTCTCGGGATCTCCGACTCGTCCCAGCGGAATACCCGCGACAAATGCCGCCGCCTCTTCCGGATTCTTGTCCATCCACCACTGCAACGCGGGAGTCTTGGCGTGCGGGGCGACGTTGAGAACTCGAATGTTGTCCTTGCCCCACTCGCAGGCCGCGGCGCGGGTCAACGAGCGCATTCCTTCCTTGATAGAACCGTAGGCGCCGTAGTTGCTGGCATCCCAGCGCACGGCCGCCGAGGTGACCATGTTGATCATGACGCCACCACCACGACTGTTCATGTGCGGGTACGACGCCTGCATCATGCGCAGGGTGGCGAGTGGGCCCGTCGCGAAGGAACGCTCGAAGTCTTCGTCGAGCACGCTCAAGAGCGGGCCTGGCTTGCAGTCGTTGGCGTTGTTGACCAGGATGTCGATTCCGCCGAACAGTTCGACGGTACTGTCCACGGCCGCCGCGATGTCGTCCTTCTTGCTGACGTCGCAGACCACGGCCTCACCGCGCGCACCGATGTCAGCGAGTAGTCCGCAGGTGGTGTGCAACTTGGATTCGGTGCGACCGGCAACGGCGATCACGGCGCCCTCTTTGGCCAAGGCCAGGGCAATCCCCTGCCCGATTCCCTGACCCGCACCCGTGATGAGTGCAACTTTGCCTTCGAGCTTGCCCATGTGACTACTCCAATGTCTGTCGACGCAGAGGTCCCTTTTGCGGGAAGGACCGGTCGATTCTGGTGACTGCCGCCGTTTGTCGTCTACACTCGACCTACAAAACAACCAAGCACTTGCTTGACCCTAAGGTGTGCGACCACGTCGCGTCAATCACATTGGGCGGCAATTCAGCTCGGCACCGCACCAGGAAGGCTCCCCCGTGACACTGCCCAACCCCGTCGATTTCAGCGGACGCTCGGTGATCGTCACCGGTGGCACCAAAGGCATCGGCTACGTGATCGCCGAAACCTTCCTCGCCGCGGGCGCGAACGTGCTGGTCTGTGGCCGTAACGAGCCCGAGTCTCTCCCCACCGCCGACGGTCGTAGCGCCGCCTTTCGCGCCACTGACGTCCGCGATCCCGCCGACGCCGCAGCCCTCGTCCAGGATGCCGTCGAGCGCTTCGGCCGTCTGGACGTCCTCGTCAACAACGCCGGCGGCTCCCCTGACGCCGATGCTGCGACGGTGTCGCCCCGCTTCGTCGAGAAGATCGTGGCACTGAACTTGTTGGCTCCCTTCAACGTTGCCCAGGCTGCCAACTCAGTCATGCAGACGCAGGACGACGGCGGCGCCATCATCAACATCGGCAGCGTCTCGGCAATCGACCCGCAGCCCGGAACCGCGGCGTACAGCGCGGCCAAGGCGGGCCTCCTCGTTCTGACCAAGGCGTTGGCCCTCGAATGGGCGCCCAAGGTCCGGATCAACCACATCACCACCGGCTTGATCCGTACGGAGGCTGCCGCCGAGGTCTACGGTGCCGACGGCGGCGCTGCGGTCACCAAGACCATTCCGATGGAGCGTATGGCCGTACCGGCCGATATAGCCAACTCCTGCCTGTTCCTGGCGAGCCCACTCTCCTCGTACGTGAACGGCGCCGACATCGCCGTTCACGGCGGCGGCGAATACCCGGCTCGCTACATGGCGACCCATCAGGACTGAATCACTCGCAAAGCAGCCCCTGAGCGAATGTGCTCAGGGGCTGCTTTTTCGTGCGAACAACTGCGGGGCGCGACGAGGGGTCAAGCACCCCGCAGTTGAGTATGGAGGGGCTAGTGAGTGGAGAAGCTCACTCGTGCACCGGAAATCGCCACCTGATCACCCTTGACGACCTGGAACGCAAGGTCGTCGGGAGTTCCCCACGCAACGATGGACGGCGCTTCACCCGGATGGATTGCCGCAGCGAATCGGCCCTCGAGGCTGACGAGATCAGCCGGATGCACTCCGGCGACCCGAGCAAGCTCGAGTGTGCTGGCGGCCAGCGTGCACAACCCGTGCATGATCGGACGCGGCTGGTTGATCCGCGCCGCAGCCTCGGGATCGATGTGGATGTGGTGTTTGTCGCCCAGCAGCCGGTACATCGCCGTCTGGTTCTCCGCGGTGGTCAGCACACCGGTGAGCGAGGGCTCGCCAGTCGGCTCCGCCGGACGTGAGGGTCCACGTTCTCCGCCGAATCCACCGGCACCGGGAGCGAACAGTGACCAGGTTGCGACGAAGTATTCGCACTCGACCTTCACCTCGAACACCGCTGCTGCACCCTTGTCCCACACCTCGCCGACCGAAGCCTTCAAGCTCACGTCCCCGCTACGCGGCAGCGGGGCAAGTACTTTCAGTTCCTGCGAGCCGTGCAATGCCGTCGAGGTGTCGAAGGCGCCAGCCGAGCCCAGAGCGTCGGGAGCCCACTGCGCCAGCGTCAGCGCAAAAGTCGGCAATACCCGAAGCTGATCCTCGAAGACGAGGTCCAGTTCGGTTGCCTTGGCGCCCACGGCAAGTGCGTACAAGATCGCATCGCGCTCGGTGTACGACACGGTACGGGTGCCGAGATCGGCTCCGCGCCAATCACCGGCGGTCTTCGCAGCTTCCGAAGTTGTCACTGTCATTTCCTCTCTCAAACAGCGCCGAGAACGAGACCGCTGGTGGGTACTGCCGTTCCGGCTGTGACCAGCACGTTTTCGACGCCCGCCGGTTGATTGGTCGATGTGCCTCGGACCAGACGCACACCTTCGGCAATTCCGTTGACGCCGTGCAGGTATGCCTCGCCCACCTGACCACCGTGCGTGTTGGACGGCAGGCGTCCGCCGATCTCCAGGTTGCCTTCACGGATGAAGTCCTTGGCCTCACCGGGCTTGCAGAAGCCCAGTTCTTCGAGCTGCGGAAGCACCAACGGGGTGAAGTGGTCGTACAGGATCGCTGCGTTGATGTCATCGGGGCTCAGGCCGCTCTGGCCGTACAGCTGACGAGCAACCAGGCCCATCTCGGGGATACCGGAGATGTCGGGGCGGTAGTAGCTGGTCATCATGTGCTGATCCTTGCTACTGCCCTGAGCGGCGCCCTTGATGACGACGGGCTTGTTGGCCAGATCCTTTGCGCGCTCGGCAGAGACGATGACCAGCGCCTGGCCGCCGTCGGTCTCTTGGCAGCAGTCGAGCAGGTGCAGCGGCTCGGCGATCCAGCGTGAGTTCTGATGATCTTCGAGCGTGATCGGGCGCTGGTAGAACCACGCAGCCGGGTTGTTGGCGGCGTGCTTGCGCGCCACCACTGCAACTCGTCCGAAGTCCTCACTCGTCGCACCGTACTGGTGCATGTATCGACGGGCGAACATGGCGACCCACTGAGCGGGAGTCGACAATCCCTGAGGAGTCATCCACGCATATGCCGCTCGGTCCGCCGTGCTGTCCATGGGTCGATCGTGCTGCCCCAGGCCGTATCGCACACCGGAGCGCTCGTTGAAGGCTCGGTAGCAGACCACGACGTCGGCAACACCCGTCGCAACTGCCATAGCAGCCTGTTGCACCGTGGCACACGCAGCGCCGCCACCGTAGTGAATACGCGAGAAGAACTTCAGCTCACCGAGGCCGCAGTTGCGAGCCACGATCGCTTCGCCGTTCGTCTCCGACGTGTAGGTGGACAGACCGTCGACCTCGGAGGGATCGATACCGGCGTCAGCGAGCGCCGCGATGATGGCCTCACACGCCAACTGCAGTTCGGTGCGGCCGGAGTTCTTCGAGAACTCGGTGGATCCGATGCCGACGATGGCAGCGGCACCCGAGAGCGGGCTGATCGCCATCAGGGCCTCCCCTCTTCATTGAAAGCGACTGCGACGGTGCCGGATGCGTGATTCCCCAGGCTGTTCGCGCCCTGCACCTTGACCACGACCACTCCGTCTTCCTTGGAGACGACTTCACCGGTCATCGTCATGGTGTCGCCCGGGTAGTTGGGCGCCCCGAGACGAATGGCGATGCGGCGCAAGGTCGATGCAGATCCAGCCCAGTCGGTGACGTACCGGCCGACGAGACCGTTGCTCGTGAGGATGTTCATGAAGACATCCTTGGAGCCGCGCTCCTGAGCCAGGCTCGGGTCGTGGTGCACGTCCTGGAAATCGCGGGTGGCGATCGCGGTGGCGACGATCAACGTACGGGTCAGCGGGATCGCCAACTCGGGCAGTGCCTCTCCGACCATGATGTCCGCGCAACTGCGACCGGCAAGAACGGTCATGCGAGCACCTCCACACCGGATGCGAGCTGCGCACCCAGACGCGCGAGGTCGGAGCTGGAACCGCCGAGGGTGGCAGCAATCTGCTTGCCCCACAGCAGGTGACGGTGAACCGGATAGTCGGTGTCGACGCCCATGCCGCCGTGGACATGCGTGGTGCGATGCACGACGCGCTGTCCGCCGTCGGTTGCCCACCACTTGGCGACCAGTACCGAGGTGCCGAGATCCAGGCCCTCGGAGATGCGCCAGGCGGCCTGCCACAGTGTCACGCGCATCGCTTCGAGATCGATGTAGCAGTCAGCGAGTTGATGATTGACAGCCTGGAAGGTCGCGAGCGGACGGCCGAACTGCTTTCGGCCGTTCAGGTACGTGACGGCCTGCGCGACTGCGCCCGATCCGACACCCCATTGGATTGCTGCCAACGCCAGCTGAACTCGGTCGATCAGCCACGGAACCGTCGTACCGTCGGCCGCACCGATGAGCTGCGCCGGCGCACCGGCGAAGGTGACGTTGGCACAGATCTCCCAGTTGGTGGACTGCGTCTGTTCGAGCGTCACTCCTTCGGCATTCAGATCCACCAGCAGCAGTGCCGTACCGGTGGAAGCGGTTGCCGAAACGAGAGCAAGGTTCGCGACGTGAGTCATCGGCACTACGGCCTTCTCACCCGTCACGGTCCAGTTGCCGTCGGCGTCCTGCTCAGCCGTGGTCAGTGGGTCGCCGCCCGTGTACGGACCGAACTCTTCGAGACCGATGGTCAGGAATCGACTGCCGTCGGCAACACTCGGAAGGATCTCGGCGCGAAGGGAATCGGAGCCGAATTCATTGACAGCCGATGCTGCAAGGGTCGTCTCCCAGATCGGCACGGCCGCAACGTGACGTCCCTGCTGTTCGAGCAGTGCGTACAGCTCCGACAATCCGAGGCCGCCGCCGCCGAACTCCTCCGGCAGTGCGATGCCGAGCAGCCCGGTGCTCGCGAGTTCACGCCACAGTTCACGGTCGACGCGCTCGGCCGAGAGTTCGATCTCCTTGGTGCGCTCGATCGTTGCCTTGCTGGTGAAGACCTCGTCGGCCAGTGCGCGAATTGCTTCCTGCTCTTCGCTGAAATTGAAGTCCATCAGTGCTCCTCGCGTACGGCCGGCCGGAACGCGGGAAGCGTCAGATCCGGGTCGGCGTCGATCCAGTCAAGTTCCACGGGCATGTCGACCACGACATCTTCGGGCGCGATACCCACCATGTTGGCGATCAATCGTGTTCCCTCTTCGAGTTCGATTACCGCAACGACGAGCGGGTAGTCGAACGCGTCGATCTTGGGATGATGATTGACCACGAAGCTGTACACCGTGCCGCGCCCCGACGCGTCGATCGTGTCCCACTCGAGTGACTGGCACTCCCCGCACATCGGGCCGGTGGGATGACGCAGCGTCTTGCAGGACGTGCAGCGCTGGATCACCAGACGGTGCTCCTTGGCGGCTTCGAACCAGAAAGCGTTGTCCGCGTTGAGAGCCGGACGCGGACGCAGAGCGCGCGGCGCCTCCGGTGCAGCAGCTTCTTGAGGCTTGAACCGCAGCGTCCGCCACCGCTGGGTGCCGACCACCTCGCCGTCACCGTTGCGGTAGGTCTTGAGCGTCGTGACAAAGTGTCCGACACCGAGTCCGGTCTTCTTCTCCGGCGAAATCGACTCGATGACCTCGGTGTAGTTCACGCGATCTCCTGGCCGCAGTTCGGCGAAGAACTCCTGATCGGAATCGGTTGCCACAACGGAGCTGTAACCGGCTGCGTCGAGAGTGGCGATCAGATCGGTCCACACCTGCGACGGGTCGTTGCCCGCCATCTTGTCGGTGAACGTCCGCATGATCCAGACCTGGAGCATCTGAGCGGGAGCGACGACGCCGTCACGTCCGGTGGCGCGGGCAGCTTCGTCGTCGAGGTAGACGGGGTTGGTATCGCCCATGGTCTCGGCCCAATGCCTGATCATGGGGATGTTGACCTCGTCGGGCCCCCAGGTGGTGGGGACCAGAGTCTGGCCGACAAAGGCGTCTAGTTGCGCCGAAATGTCGCTCACTTGACCCTCTTTTCGCGAACGAGTCCCAAGCCGATGGTGCCGACCATGTCACGCAGAACTTCGTTGACGCCGCCACCGAAGGTGTTCACGACACCCTGACGCGAGATCTGTTCGATCTGACCGGCAAGCAGCGCACCTGGGGACTCCGGGCGAATGCGCCCGGCGGAGCCGAGAATTCCGAGGAGGGTGCGATAGACGTCGACGTGAGTTTCGGTGCCGTACGTCTTGGTGGCACCGGCGTCGGCTCCGGAGAGCGTGTCCTGCGCGACGGCTGCCGTCATCTTCCAGTTCAGCAGTCGCATGGCCTCGAGCTTGGCGTGTGTACGAGCGAAGTCCTGCTGCACCCATGGGATGTCGATGGCGCCATTTTCCTTGGCCCAGTCCAGGACCAGGTTCCACAGACCGTAAGTACGCCCACCGATCGCTGCCAAGCCGATTCGCTCGTGATTGAGCTGAGCCGTGATGAGCTGCCAGCCGCCGTTGACCTCGCCGACGACGTCTTTCGACGGAACACGAATGCCGGAGTAGTACGTGGACGTCACCATCAAGCCGCCGACGGTGTTGATCGGTGACCACTCGAAGCCTGCGTCCTCGGTGGGGACGATCAGGATCGAGATGCCCTTGTGCTTTGGGGCATCCGCGTCGGTGCGGCACGCCAGCCACACGTAGTCGGCGGTGTTGGCGCCACTGGTGAAGATCTTGTTGCCGTCGACGATCCACTCGTCACCGTCGAGGACCGCACGGGTCTTGAGCGAAGCCAAGTCCGTTCCGGCCTCGGGCTCGGTGTATCCGATGGCGAAAACGATGTCGCCGGCCAGAATGCCGGGCAGGAATCGTTCCTTCTGCTCTTCGGTGCCGTACTTCATCAACGTCGGTCCGACGGTATTGACCGTCACGAAGGGGAACGGCAGACCTGCGCGCTGAACCTCGTCGAAGAACACGAACTGCTCTTCGATGGAGCGTCCCTGGCCACCGAATTCCTTGGGCCAGCCGATGCCGAGCCAGCCGTCCTTACCCAGCAACTTCACGATCTCGCGGAAGTACTCGCCGCCCACACCTTGCTCGCCGGCCGCGCGACGCTTCTCTTCCGGCAGCAGCGCCGCGAAATACGCGCGCAACTCCTTGCGGAGCTCCTGCTGCTCGGGCGATTCCCTCAGATCCATCGCTGTTTCTCCTATGGCATTCATGGCTGGCAACTCTTGGCCTGGACGCTAACCAGATGCCCAGGTGGGCGCTGTGAATGTCTCGTTGAGCGGGAAGCCGAAACATGAGCGGCGTCACATAAGGTGAGATATGCGCATGGACTCATCGGATCGCGTCGCTCTCACCGACTTGGCCGCCAGGTACGCACAGGCCGTCGACCGCCGAAACACCACCGCACTTGCGGCTCTCTTCACCGACGACGTGGCATTCGTCTTGCCGCCGGCATTGAACGGAACGGATGCACCGACGGAGATACGTGGGAACTCCGTTGTCAGCAGTTCAGTGGTCGATGCCGTCTCACATCTGCACTCGACCCGGCACATCGTCGAGCAGCAGATCCTCGACCTCGACAGCCCCACCACCGCGCACGGTGAGGCCTACTGCTCCGCCCACCACATCTATCCGCGGGGCGAGGGCCACCGGGACAACCGGATCGAGATCCGTTATCAGGACAGCTTCGAAAAGGTCGACGGCACCTGGCTGTTCTCGCGTCGCGAATTGGTGGTCGATTTCGCGGAGGACGTTCCGGTCATCCTCCTCGGACAATAGGTAGATGAAAAAATCGCGGTGATTCTGTATCTCCTCACAGGAGGATTACCGGGCTAGCGTTCACGAACTGTCACGCCATCTCGGCGTGGCGTTCGGCTATGTCTTGGAGATTCACATGTCACGCTCGCGCACCAGAAGATTCCTCGCTGCCTTCGCAGTGGCCGCCGTCGCAGTCGGAACCGTCGCAGCGTGCTCGAGCGACAACTCCTCCGACGAGAACGCACCCCTTCGCATCGTCGCTTCTTCTGTTCCGCATGCCGAGATCCTGAAGTTCGTCGAAGAAAAGGGCCTGCTCGGCGACACCAAGATCGAGGTCAGCGAGATCACCGGCGATCTCGACGCCAACGAGGTGCTCGAAGCCGGAGACACCGACGCCAACTTCTTCCAGCACGTGCCGTACCAGGAATCGTGGTCGAAGGAGAAGGGTGTCGACGACCTGGTCGCCGTGGCGAAGGTCCACGTCGAGCCCCTCGGTGCATATTCCAAGAAGGTCACCAACGTGGCCGACCTACGCCAGGGCGCAACGGTCGCTTTGTCCAACAACGTGACGAACTTCGCCCGTGGGTTGTACCTGTTGCAGCAGGCCGGATTGATCAAGCTCGATCAGCAGTTGGGTGCCCCCGGCACCGACATCACCCAGATCAGCGAGAAGAACATCATCGACAACCCCAAGGGGCTCACGTTCACCCAGGTCGATCCCCCGCAGCTTCCGCGCACGCTCGATGACGGAAACGTCGATCTCGCAATCATCAACGGCAACTACGCAATCGAAGGCGGGCTCAATCCGGCCAAGGACGCACTGGTGCTCGAGAAGGCCGAAGGCAACCCGTACGCCAACGTCCTGACGGTTCGTACCTCCCTCGAAAACGATGCGCGAGTGCAGAAGTTGGCTGAGGCATTGACGTCCACCGACGTCGCGACATTCATCGAGCAGACCTACCAGGGCTCGGTCATTCCGGCCAGCGCCACCTGATCGAGACCCGTCATGGTCTTCTCGATCGAATCGGTCTCCAAGGAATACCGCAGCGGCACGAAAGTTCTGCATGCACTCGATTCCGTGTCCCTGAAAATCGAAGACGGCGAAATCTTCGGCATTATCGGCAAGAGCGGCGCCGGCAAGTCCACTCTGCTGCGCTGCCTCAACCTGCTCGAACGCCCCACCAGCGGCCGGATTCTGCTGGGCGACACCGATCTGACTGCGCTGAGCCCGGCGCAATTGCGCGATGCACGCAAGCGGATCGGTGTCGTGTTCCAGCATTTCAATCTGCTGCATTCCCGCTCCGTCGCCGCCAACATCGCGTTTCCTCTCGAAGTGGCGGGGTATTCGCGGGCAGATCGACGTGCCCGCGTCGACGAACTGATCGAGCTGGTCGGTCTGGAAGACCGACGCGACGCGTTCCCTTCGCAACTGTCCGGTGGCCAGAAACAACGCGTCGGCATCGCGAGAGCCTTGGCGGCTTCACCCGATGTCCTCCTGTGCGACGAGGCCACGAGCGCCCTCGACTCGGACACGACCGACTCGATCCTCGACCTGCTCGCCGACCTCAATCGACGACTCGGTGTCACCATTGTTCTGATCACCCACGAGCTCAACGTGGTTCGACGGATCTGCCATCGCGCTGCTCTGATCGATCAGGGACGCATCGTCGACGAGGGAACTCTCACCGAACTGGTCGCGGACCCGGACTCGCCTCTCGGTGAAGCACTGCTGCCGACCGGAACGGTGCGAACATCCCGGACCGGAATTCCGGCGCTCCTCACCTTTGTCGATTCACTGTCGACCTCGCCCGTGATTTCCCAACTCTCACGGGATCTCGACGTCGACGTCACCGTGATCTCCGGCGGGATCGAGGACATCGGAGCCCATCAGGTCGGCCGTCTTCGCGTGGAGTTCGCCTCGCACACGGGACTCGTCAGCGACGAAGAGACAAGAAAGGCTGTCGAAGAACATCTTTCGCAGCGCGGAGTGAAGGTGACGTTCTCATGAACAAGACGTCCTGGCAGGATTCCCTCGGCGAAGCGTGGGAAGCCCTACTCGACACGCTCTACATGGTCGGCGTCTCGTTCGTGCTCACCGTGATCATCGGTATCGCCCTCGGCGTTCTGTTGCACGCGAGCGCGCCCGACGGAATCCGTCCCAACCGCGTCCTCAATTCGGTACTGGGCACCGTGGTGAACATCGGCCGTTCGCTGCCGTTCGTCATCTTGTTGGTTCTGCTCATCCCGGCGACGAGGGCGATCGTCGGGACAGCGCTCGGTGCCACGGCAGCTATCGTGCCGCTGACCATCGGCTCGGTGCCATTCTTCGCGCGCGTCGTCGAGAACGCTCTGCGTGAAGTCGATTCCGGACGCGTCGAGGCCGCACGGTCCATGGGCGCTACCGACAAGGACATCGTCGTCAAAGTACTACTGCCCGAATCGGTTCCGGGCTTGGTAGCCGGAGCAACCCTGACGGCGGTGATGCTGATCGGTTTCTCGGCCATGGCAGGCGCCATCGGCGCCGGTGGTCTCGGCGACTTCGCGATCAAGTACGGCTACCAACGATTCAACACCCCGGTGCTGTTCGTCGCAGTCGTGATCTTGATCGTGCTGGTCCAGGCAATCCAGTCGACCGGCGATCTCGTAGTTCGTTCAATGGCGCACAAGCGGTAACCGTTCAGCTCGAGACCATCGCGATCGCAGTTCGCAGGCCGCGCCGCTTACCTGTCTGCGGATCGACACCGAAGACTTCCTTGATTCCGCCGCGGATGCGGAACTTCAACTCCGAATGCGTCTCCGGAGCATCGTCCTGAGACGCGGAGAGAAACCTGTTGGGCAGAGACAACTTCCAGATTGTCCGCAGCGTCAATCCGTACTGCTTCCACAACGGGCCGGTGGTGTACGGGAGGTCGTACTTGTCGCACAGGTCGCGCAGCGGCACAGCGATTTCCGAGTACCGGTTGCTCGGCAAGTCGGGGAAGCAGTGGTGCTCGATCTGGTAGCAGAGGTTGCCGCTCATGAATGCCATGACCGGACCGGCGTGAAAGTTGGCTGACCCCAGCATCTGTCGCAGATACCACTGAGCGCGCGATTCGTTCTCGAATTCCTCGAGCGTGAACTTCTCGGCACCGTCTGGGAAGTGCCCGCAGAAGATGACGGCGTAACTCCAATAGTTGCGGATGAGATTTGCAACGACGTTGGCCGTCAACGTGGTCTTCCACGCCGGACCGGTCAGAGCGGGGAACAGGATGTAATCCTTCGTCACCTGCCGCGCGATCTTCTTTCCGACGTCCTTGGCCATCTCCGATTTCTCGGACCACTTCACCTCACCCTTGCGGAGTTTGTCCGTTTCCAGGTGATGCAGTGCCACGCCCCACTCGAACAGTGTCGCGAGAACGAAATTCGTGATCGGTTGAAAGAGATAGTCGGCGTGCCACTTCTGATCACGGGTGACGCGCATGATTCCGTAACCCACGTCGTTGTCGAGGCCGACGATGTTGGTGAACTTGTGATGAGTGAAGTTGTGCGAGTGCTTCCATCCCGAGGACGGGCAGGTGTTGTCCCACTCCCAGCTGCTCGAGTGAATCTCGGGATCGTTCATCCAGTCCCACTGACCGTGGATGATGTTGTGGCCGAGTTCCATGTTCTCGATGATCTTGCCGGCCCCCAGGAGCGCAGTCCCCAGAATCCAGGCAGGCTTCTTCTTGCTGGCGAACAAGACGATGCGGCCGGCCACCATCAATGAGCGTTGAAACGCGATCGTTCGCTGGATGTATCGAGCATCGTGCGCGCCGCGCTTCTCCTCGATGTCGAGCCGAATGGCATCCAGCTCGCGCCCGAGCGCCTCGACGTCTTCCTCGGTCAGATGGGCATATTCCTTGATGTCGGTGATCGCCACAGTGTTTCTCCGTATCGGTTTTCTCCGTGCCGCAGGACTGGTCCGTCGGGCGGTACCCCTGGGAGCCGGTGAGGAAACGTCAGCCCCGATATTCATGTGCGTCTTCACGCAATCTATGCCAGAGTCGATATACGTGAGCCCCGAAAACAAGATCACCATCCGCACCGCTACCGAGAGTGACTGGCCGGCTCTCCAACTACTCGACTCGGTGGGGTTCGGTTTTCACCCGTCTCCCGCGGTCAGCGAACTGACGAAGGCTCTCTACAAGCCCGAGGACATCATCCTCGCCGTCGACGGTGACCTACCCGTCGGCGTGGCCATCGAAATCGACATGGAATTCACCGTGCCCGGCGGACGCCAACTCCCCACGCGCGGAATCACCTGGGTATCCGTCGCCCCGACTCACCGTCGTCGTGGCGTCCTACGCTCGATGTTCACTGCACTTCACGCCCACATCGAGTCGACCGGAGCACCACTGGCCGCCCTGACGGCCAGCGAAGCCGGCATCTACAACCGCTTCGGATACGGCCCCGCCACCTTCAGCGAGGGCATCACCCTCGATCGCCGCTTCGCGCGGTTCCGCCCCGAGGTGCCCGACAACGGTGGCGTGTCCATCGTCGACATCAAAGCTGCCTCGACGCTTCTACCCGAGATCTACGACCGCTGGCGGCTGCAGACACCCGGCGCTCAAGTGCGTCCGCAACCGCTCTGGGACCATATGTTCGCCGACCCGTCCGAGGATCGTGACGGCGCCTCCGGACTGTTCTTTCTGACACACGCGGACGGATACATCGCTTACCGGCACACGAGCGAGGGCCGCGACAGCATCGCCCGGATCGACGAGTTCGTGACGATCACCGAAGATGCGCACGCGGCGCTGTGGCGAACGATCTGCGGCCTCGACCTCGTTACCCGGATCGAGACACGCCAGCATCCTGCCGATCCACTCCGGCTGATGCTCACGGACTACCGCCTTGCCCGGACGACGACGCGCTCCGATCGACTGTGGCTGCGCATCATGAACGTGCCCGCGGCTCTCGAGGCTCGTGAATATGCTGCTGACCTGGACACAGTCATCAAGGTCGACGATCCGTTCCTGAAGGCCGGCGGAACTTTCGCGCTTCAGGTCAAGGGCGGCAAGGCCACCTGTACGGTCACTGACGCGGAGCCTGCGATCACGATGCCCTCTGATGTTCTGAGCAGCTTGTACCTGGGCGAGCACCAGGCCAAGTCCTTCGCGGCGGCGCACCGGCTCCACGCGTCCGATCCGCAGGAGATCCGGAATTTCGACTTCGCTTTCAACGCGCAGAAGCCCGCAATTCTCGGGTACGGATTCTGATGATCTTGCCGACACGTGGGTGGACGATTTGTGCCGTCGGCCGTATTCAGGGTTAGCCTCGAACAATGGCGTTTGTCGGAAAGATGGTCAATAGGCTTCCTGAGCGGGTCCTCGTGCGCGTCCTGCCGCACGCAGAAATGCTCAAGTTCCTGGTGGTCGGCGGCATCGCCTTCATCGTCACCACGGTTCTGTTCTTCGGTATCAAGTGGACGGTCCTGCCTCAGCACCCGGTGACGGCCAACATCCTCGCAGTCCTCATCGCGACGGTTCTGTCCTACGTGCTCAACCGCGAATGGTCGTTTGCTCAGCGTGGTGGTAGACAGCGCCATCACGAGGCCGCGCTGTTCTTCATCGTCGCGGGTATCGGTTTGGCCATCAACCAGGTTCCGCTGTGGATCTCCAGCTACGTGTTCCACCTGCGCCAGCCCAACGTCTCCCTCTTCATGGAGAACTTCGCGGACTTCATCAGCGGATCGATCATCGGAACCCTGCTGGCCACGGCCTTCCGCTGGTGGGCCATGCGTCGGTACGTCTTCCCCGAAGAAGCCACCGACAGCCAGGTCGTTCTCGACATCGAAGCGACTCCCGGCACCAAGACACCGACAACCGACGCCACCGCCCTCGACTGACTTTCAGGATCGACGCACCCGATCGCTCGCGCTTCGATCAGAGTTCGTCGATACCGATCAGCCCGTCCTGAAGGGCGCGTGCAAGCAGTGCCATCTTCGTCGGGGCTGTCCGGCCAACTCCGTCGTACTTCCCTCGAATACGGGCGAGGTGCGTATTCACCGTTCCCTCCGCGATGTACAACTCACGGGAGACTTCGGCTTTCGAGTCGCAGCGAATCCAGGTCAACAGCACCTGTACTTCACGCCTACTGAGGCTGGGTGAGTCGGCAGTCTTCATCGGTGGTGTCCCTTACTTCCAGGCTTTCAGCGCGGTCGAACTCCCATGGAAACGGAGCGTGGTCGCGGGGTCACTCCGTTTGTTGACTGGGATAACTCTCGAGCGAGAGTGAACACTCTCAGAACACCACTCGAGCAGGCCTTGACCTCGGTAGAGTCTTGTTTGCCCGTAATGCGCGGGGAGAGCCTGTCGAACGAGCGAAGGACCGACGATGACTGACCGCGACGCGTCCACCATGCAATTCGTCGATGCAGGCGTGACGACGCTCGTCGAGGCCCCTCGAGACATTCTCGAACGCGGACTTCGGAGCGAACAGGTCGTCAACCAAGCCGGTGCATCGCAGGCCACGTTCTTTCGCAAGTTCCGAACCAAATCCGAATTCATCGAGGCCGTGATCACCAGCCTCACCGAATCGACCTTGCACAGCGCCGACAAAGTGAAGCAGACCGTGCGCGCACAGTTGGTAGCAAACGACGACGCGCTTCGTCCGACGGTCACCACTCTCGTCAAAGAGGCATTCGACGCAATCGTCAACGACGCGTCGACTGCAAGAAGTCTTCTCTCACACATTTTTGCGGGCTCACACCGGCGAACCTCCACCGCTCTGGGAAACGAATATCGTCGACGCGACGAGCTCGTGTCCGCGGCCTACGAGGCCCTCTTCGAGAAAACCGACGCAACACTCCGAAGGCCGTTCACCACCAAGACCTTCGCTGTCACGGTCAATGCGGTGATCGACGGCTTCCGCATTCGTAGCCGCATCGATTCCCGCTCCGTCTCACCCGACATCATGTCCGACGCGCTGCTCGCGATATTGGGTGCCGTCGTCGACACGTCTGGCCTTCACCAACACCTCGATGACGTTGTCAGTCCCATCGACCAGCCCGCTGAGACGCGTCCGCTGCCGCGTGATCCGCGAGCGGCGTTTCTCGCCGCCGCCCGTAGCGAATTCGGCAAACGCGGATACTTCATGACGCAGATCAACGACATCGCCGACACTGCGGCAGTCCCCCGCGCCGCTGCGAACAAACTGTTTCCCACCAAGCCCCACATCCTGGTGGCAGCCCTTCAGAGCCGAGTGGACTCACTGCGAGAAACCGTTGCCGACGACATCCTGATCGGTCTCGGCGACGTCGCGATCATCGAGAACTTCCTACTCCGCTGCGCTCAACTAGCCTCTGACGAAACAGAGTTCATGGATGCACTGTTGGTTGCCGTTGCCCACGACACCTACGGCGAGCCCGAGAGCCTGCTGTCACTCAAAGAGAAACTCAACATTCCCTCGATCATCGCGCCGATTGTGCAGCGGGGCCAGGACAACGGAGTCTTGTCGACCATCAGTGCTCCGATGGACATCGCCGCGGGAATAACCAACACCCTCCTATTGCGGTGCTTCACCCGCCGAGCCGACAGCCCGGCCGACAACGCAGCCTTCGTCGGCGCGATGCTCCTGAACGGGCTGGCCCATCCCTGATCAGACGGGGCGAATTACGCTACGAGCCCCAGCCGCTTCGAGCATTCGGCCATTTCGTCGATGATCAGTTCCAGCGACGTGCCACGACGGCTCGCGGACAACACGATTCGATCGGCTCCCAACCCGCGTGCCCACTCGAGTTTCGCTTCGTCGAGCCTGGGCAGGCTCGCACCGAGTACCAGAGAGACGTCGGCAGAATCTCGATCTGCCTTCACCGCAGCAGCTTTCATCGCTGCAATGGCCTTGTCGAGATCTTCACCGGCGAGTCCCAGCGGCTGGAAACCATCACCCAACCGGCCGGCACGCCGAGCAGCAGCAAGACTGTGTCCACCGATGTAGAGCGGAACTCCGGACTCGCGATGAGGTTTCGGCCAGCTGTACGCACCCTTGAACGAGAAGTAATCGCCGTCGAAATCGACTGCTTCCTTGCCCACCCAGAGTGCACGCATCACCGCGATGGCCTCATCGGCTACCTTGCCGCGGCGCTCGAAGTCACCGCCGCACGCTTCGATCTCTTCCTTCATCCACCCCAGACCGAGGCAGATGCGCAATCGCCCACCCGAAAGGCGATCGAGCGTCGCCAATCGCTTGGCGAGCACTACCGGATTGTGATTTGGCAGCACCAGAACTCCAGTGGACAAGCCCAACGTGGTTGTCGCACCCGCCACGAACGAGAGCAGTTCAAGCGGATCCGGGATGTCGCAGTCATCGGGAAGATGCGATTTGCCGGTCGGAGAATAGGGGTATTCACTCTCGGTGTCGGCGATGACCACCGAGTGCTCCACTGCCGAGATCTCGTCGAAACCCAGCGATTCAGCCGCACGGGCGAATTGCAGAATCCAATCAGGGTCTCCGCTTCGACCCAGTTCGACCGGAACGACCACGCCGAGCTTCATACCGTTTCCTCCAGTGTCGCCATCAATTTCGGACCGTCCACGACGCGACCGACGAACCGGTCCGCATCGGGATCTGTTGCAAGCCACACCGCCGCTGCAGCGGGTACGGATGCCGGTGTGGCCGCAAATCCGGCTTCCACTATTGCTTCCGCGCCACCGCGGGCTTTACCTGATTCCGTGATGACAAATCCCGGACTCAGGTTGAACGCTTTGATTCCGGCGTTTCGATACTCGGAGTTGATCGCTCCGGCGATACGTCCGAACGACGCCTTCGACGCGGCGTACGACAAACCCCAACCACCCTCGCCGGGCGGCGCAGGCGGATCCATGGTCGCCGAACCCGATGCCAGGTTGACCACTACGCCGTTGCCCCGCTTGATCATCGACGGGAGTATCACCTGAACCAGAGCGAGTTGGTGCAGATAATTTCCGATCACCATCGCCTGAGCGTCGTCGATCTCGATGTCGAGCACCCGGTCCATGTTCCCGACCGTCTGCGCGTAGGCGTTGTTCACCAGCACGTCGACATGTCCCCACTCTGCCAGCACCCGTTCACCGGCGCCGCGGACGGATGTCAGATCGAGCAGGTTCATCGGAACGGCCAATGCGCGCACACCGAAGGACTCGATCTCGGCAACCGTCGTCTCCAGGCTGCCGGGCACCGGAATCACTTGCTCGCCTTGCCTGGTTCGCGGGGCTGCCCGCCCCTCTCCTTCACGAACGGTGCGAGCAGTGATTGCTACGTCGAATCCGGCGCGCGCGAATGCAAGCGCGCACTCTCGGCCGATCCCCCGGGAAGCGCCGGTGACCAGCGCAACTCCACTCACAGGAACCGCGAACGGCCGTGTGTCTCGAACTCCTTCTCCAGATTCACCACGTCAGTTTCGGTCATCAACGTGTATTCGGGAGTGCCGCGGCCCACCCAGTGGAACACCGGCTCGTCGGTACGCCAGCGATCGGCCTGAAGCTCACGTTTGAGAACCTTGTTGGAGCCCGTGACGGGCAGGTCGGTCGAAACGCGAACAAATCGTGGCGCCGCCTTGGTACCCAAATCCGCCTGCGCGGCAAGGTAGTCAGCGAACTCGACCGGATCGAAATCGGCGAGATCGGCAACCTCGATCGCAGCCATCACCTGATCACCCGAACGCGGATCCGGCACCGCGAAGACACCCGTGGCAATCACCTTGGGATGACGACGCAGGATGTGCTCGATCATCAGCGCCGAGGTGTTCTCACCGTCGACCCGGATCCAGTCACCCTTGCGTCCGGCGAAGTAGATGAAGCCGGCCTCGTCGACGTAGCCGAGATCGCCTGTCCAATACCAACCGTGGCGAATCTTCTCCGCGATGGCGTCTTCGTTCTTGTAGTACCCCTCGAACTTCTTCGATCCGGCCTTGTCGACCATCTCGCCGATCGATTCGTCGGGGTTGAGCACGTGACCGTGCTCGTCGAGGATCGCGCGGGGGCGCTCTTCGCGGGTGTCGGGATCGACGATGACGATGTTCTCGTTCGCGGGTCGGCCCAGCGCTCCGGCCGGTTGGTTCGGATCGAGCACCACCGAACCGGCACCTTCACTCGAGCCGTATCCCTCGAAAAGTTGTGCACCGAAACGGCGGATGAATTCTGCCTTGTCCCCCGGTGAGGCCTCGGTCCCGAATCCGTGTGTGAGGGTGTTCTCGATGTCGTCCGGTTGTTCTGCCGTCGCCATGAGATACCCCAAGGCCTTACCGACGTAGGTGAAATAGGTTGCGCCGTAGAACCGAACGTCCGGCATGAAGCCCGAAGCGGTGAACTTGCGGACGAGGCAGACGGTGGCTCCTTGTGAAAGGGCTGGCGCCCACAGGGCCATCAGCGCGTTGCCGTGGAAGAGCGGCATGCAGCAATAGCAGACATCGTCGCGGTCGATGTCGTACTTGGCGCAGTTCGCGTAGGCCAACCGTGTCAGACGCCCCTGGCTGCACCGCACTGCCTTGGACATTCCGGTGGTACCCGAGGTGAAGAGAAGCAGGAACAGGGTCGACGCGTCGACGCCGAGGTCGATCTGAGGCGATTCGACGTGATGCGTTGCAATCTTGTCCGGGTAGGACGCGTCGTCGACGAGCACGAAACGGTCTTCGGTCAGTCCGAGGTCAAGGCCGGACAACTTCTCGTAGCCCGCTTTGTCGGTGACGATCAGCTGGCAGTCGACGTACCGGACCTCTGCCTCGAGCTCGGCTCCACGCCTGGTCGGATTGATGCCGACGATCGTGGCTCCGGTCAGGGCCGCGCCGCCGAGCCAGAACAGGAACTCGGGATCGTTCTCGAGAAGGACTCCGATGTGAAACGGTCCAGGCGCGCGAAGCGACTTCGCAAGCGAGCCACGCGCTGCGCTCTCGCGCACCACTTCGTCCCAGCTCCAGTCCTGCGTCCGCGTCCGCAGACCCAGGTGCTGATCACCAAGACGGTCGATCAACATCTGCGCGACGTCCTCGCGCTGAGGAGCTGCAAGAGCTGCATTCGAAGATGCTTCGGTGGCGGTGTTCGTCATCGTGTCCTGTGTCCTAGTCGATATCGGAATGTCGATTACTCCAACTGCGATACGACTCGAACGTATCGACGCCTCAAAGCCGGAACCGTCTCAGTCTCGCTCAGTGGTAACCGCCGCCACAGATATGATTTTCTCGTGAGATTTTGTGACGTGAAAAGCGCCACAATACGAAAGGCCATTCCATGACTGCCCCCGCAGATCCGCAGTTGCTTCTGGACCAGGCGGTCTCACGCCTCACCGGTCCAGGTGGGCCATTCGAGATCGTCGAAGAAGAGGTTCTCGGCACCGTCATGCCCGTGATGAAGAACCGTGGTCACGCCATCGGTGAACTCATCTCGGCATCTCGCGCCTGGGGCGACGGCGACTATCTCGTCACCAGCGATCGTCGAATCTCGTTCACCGAGCACGCCGATTCCGTCGCCGCGCTGGCAACTGCTCTGCGGGACAAGTACGGCGTCCGCAAGGGCGACCGTGTGGGCATCCTCGCTGCCAACACTCCCGAATGGGTCATGACGTTCTTCGCGACGCAGGCGCTCGGCGCGATCGCTGTCGGTCTCAACGGTTGGTGGGTTCCGCGCGAGGTCGCCCACGGGATCGAGCTCTCACGTCCGAAGGTTCTGGTCGTGGACGCCAAGCGCGGCGCCGCCCTCCCCGAACTGCCGGCAGACATCACGGTCCTCACCATGGAGGAGGATCTGCCCGCGCTCATCGCGGAATATGCAGGCTCCGACGTGCCGAGCACCGACATCGACGAGGACGATCCCGCCGTCATCCTGTTCACCAGTGGTACCAGCGGCCGCCCCAAGGGCGCACTCCACTCGCACCGCAACGTGATGGCCGTCGTCGACTACCACAAGTACAGCGACGCGATCGGCGCAGCATTCACCGGCCGTGAGTACGACGCTTCCAAGCCGAGCCCACTGCGTTATCTACTCACCTCCCCGCTCTTCCACATCGCCAGCCTGCACAACCTGGTGGTCCCCCGTCTCGCGACGGGCAGTGCCGTCATCCTGACCGAGGGCGGCTTCGACGTCGACAAGGTTCTCGGATTGGTCGAACGCGAGCGCGTCACCAACTGGGGTGCGGTGCCGACGATGGCGTCGCGTCTACTCGAACACGGCAACATCGCCAAGTACGACGTCTCCTCGCTGACTGCATTCTCGCTGGCGTCGGCGCCGTCGTCACCCGCTTTCAAGGAACGACTCAAGGAGCAGGTGCCGTTCGCACGCAATGCTCTGGTCGACAGCTACGGTCTCACCGAATGCAGCACCGCCATCGCAGTCGCCGTCGGCGCCGAACTCGAAGAGTTCCCAGGCACTCTCGGACGTCCGATCATCACCGTCTCGATGGAGATTCGCGATCCCTTCGGCGAGTGGCTGCCGGACGGCATCGAAGGTGAAGTGTGCGTACGCAGTCCGTTCGTCATGCTCGGATATTGGGAGAACGACGAGGCCACCGAGTCTGCAATCGCACCCGGACGCTGGCTCCGCACCGGCGATTTCGGCGTCATCGAGAACGGTCGTCTCCGTCTCACGGGCCGTCGTTCCGACCTGATCCTGCGTGGCGGCGAGAACGTCTACCCCACCGAGATCGAGCAGACGCTCGACGAACACCCCGACGTGATCGAGTGCGCTGTCATCGGCATGCCGCACCCCGACCTCGGCCAGGAAGTGTCCGCCGTGGTGGTCCTGCGTCCCGGAGCGGACACCACGGAGGCCGAGTTGCGCGACTACGCCGCCGAGCGCCTGTCCTACTTCAAGGTGCCGTCGAAGTGGCGCATCACCAATGATCTGTTGCCTCGCAACGCAACCGGCAAGATGGTTCGGCGCGAGATCACCGTATGACCACGGAGCTGTCACGGATCGTCGCCGAGTCGGCGATCCGTGACCTGCTCTGCGAGTACACGCATCTGATCGATCAGGGCAGATTGCGTGAAGTCGCCGCATTGTTCGCCCGGTCCGACTACGGGCAGTGCGGGCCGGACGGGATTGCCACCACGCTCATTTCATCCGACGCCGATGCCGTGTTCGCAGCCTGCAGTGGCTTCATTCGCATGTACGGCGATCCTCCGATTCCACGAACCAAGCACCTGCTGACAAACACGCGGATCGCAGTCGACGGCGAATCGGCGTCGGCGCTCTCGTACATCACGGTCATACAAGGCACTGAAACACTTGCCCTGCAACCCATCCTGTCGGGGCGTTACTTCGATCGTTTCAGCTGCGTCGACGGATCGTGGCAGTTCAGCTCGAGACTCTTCTGTATGGACAACATGGGCGACATGTCCGCTCATGCCAAGCGTGCGCTGTAGAGGAACGACTGTGGAAATCGGCGTCAACATTCTGGGCCTCGAGGCCCTGTTCGACGGCAAGATTCGCCCGGTTCTGGACTTCGCCGCGCGCGCTGACCGTGCCGGAGTCGATCTGATCTGCACCGGCGATCACCTCGGCTTCAATGCCGACGCACACGCTCGGCGGGTAGTCGAACACAACTTCTTGTTCCCCTTGGATCACCCTTGGTACGAACCGATTTCATTGCTGTCCTCGATCGCTGCAGTGACGGAACGTGCTCGCCTCGGGGTGTCGGTTCTGATCGCCACTGTTCGTCCGGCGGCTCTGCTCGCCAAACAGGTTGCCACACTCGACTCACTGTCCGAAGGTCGAACTGTGATGGGCTTCGGCGTCGGTTGGCAAGAAGCCGAATACACTGCCACCAACATGCCTTTCGATGCGCGATTCGGGCGCATGGAGGAGACTGTCGCAGCGTGTCGCGAACTGTGGACCAATGCCCCGGCCAACTTCAAGGGACGCGACTTCGCCTTCGAGAACTACCACAGCCTCCCACTGCCGATCCAGCCCCGAGTACCAGTGCTCTTCGGGTTCGGACCAAGTCAGCGGAACTTCGACCGCATCGCACGCGTCGCCGACGGTTGGACCGTGAACCCGACCGATCTGGGAACGTTCTCCGACAGTGTCACATTGCTGCGCAACACGTTCGAGGCCCACGACCGTGACCCGGATACCGCACGTGTGCAAGTATCTGCAGCACCGATTCGACGCGACAACGGGTCCGTCGACCTCTCGGCAACGGCAGACAAAGCCCGGGACTGGTTCGACCGCGGCGCGTCCGTCGTCGTCTTTCGACCTGCCGTATTCGACTGCGCAGCAGAAGAACTACCAGAACTACTCGACTGGATGAGCAGCATCAAGGAGGCGTGACATGGACCGGGCACTGCAAGATCTCATCGACAAGCAGGCAATCCGTGAGGTAGTTCTGACGTACTGTCGCGGCATCGACCGCCTCGACTTCGATCTCGTCCGCAGCGCCTACCATCCGGACGCGATCGACCACCACACCGGTTTCGACGGCAACATAGACGAGTACATCGCCTGGGTCACACCGAAACTCTCGGCGATCGGCGGCACGATGCATCACATCGGCAACCACCTGGTCGAACTACACGGCGACCAGGCGATCAGCGAGGCGTATTCGATGTCCACACATTGGGGCGGTCCCGAAGGCATCGGGATGGTCAACTTCACCAGCGGTGCGCGATTCATCGACCACATGGAGCGACGCGACGGTCGTTGGGCGATCAAGGAGCGATGGGCCGTACGAGAGTGGACCCGCTCGGACGAGGGTCGCTTCGTCAACCCCGAAGGGCCTGGCCCGCGTGGGCGTCGAGATGCCTCGGATCCGCTGACAGCACTACGCCAAACCCTTGAAATGCTTTGAGGTTCACGATTCGGACTATTCCGACTGATTTGAAGATTCAGCTTCACTCGAACATGCATTCGAATATGGTTGATGCATGTTCAACCCCGCGACAGAGCTTTTCGGTATCTCGGCACAGCTGACCGGTACCGAAACTGATTGTGCGCTGGTTGATCTCATGACAGATCTGCATGCGTGCGAGGCGATGCCGGTCGAACGCAAGCTCGCTGTGATTGCCGAGTTCTTTTCGCGGCGAAGCTCAGAGCATGTCGCCGGTGGTGCGTGGTCGTCGACCGCACACGAGTTGGCGGAATCGGAAGTCGGCGCGACGCTCACGATGGGTCGCGCTGCAGCCGGGAAGTTGATCGGGTTGGGGTTCTCGTTGAAGACTCGGCTGCACCGCACTCGAGCAGCGATGGCGCGTGGCGAGTTGGATCTGTACCGAGTCGGTTTGATCGATTCCGCGACCGCGAACGTGAAAGACGAGCTGATCGACGAGGTGGAACGACAACTGCTCGAACAAGTTCTCGCCCCACCGGTAGCCGGCGGAACGGGCCTGACGGGCAGACGACTTACAGCGGCGATCGATCGGATCGTGGCGATGGTGGACCCAGAAGGTATGCGAGAACGCCGACGTCGTGCGCTCACCGATCGGTTTGTCGGGGTCAGCGCTGCCGAGGACGGGATGGCAAAGATCTTGGGCAGCATTCCGGCAGAGCAGGCTCGGGCATTCGACGGCCGACTACGCGAGTTGGCAATGTCGGTATGCCGAAACGACTCCCGAACGTACGAGCAGCGACGAGCCGACGCGCTCTTCGAGTTGACCAACGGATCACCGTTCTTGCCGTGCAACTGTGGCCGAGCTGATTGCCCGCAGGATCGTAGCGGTGGTGTTGTCGTTCGTCGGCCCGTGGTTCACGTCGTGATGACTGATTCCACTCTGCGCGGAGGCGGCGAGCCCGCTCACCTCGACGGGTACGGGGTGATCAGCGCTGAGCATGCTCGCGACATCGCCCAAGACGCCGTAATTCGAAACGTCCGAGTACCCGCTGATACCGCCACCGAATCGGTGCCCGGTTCGGCGTACGTCTACCGGCCTGGTTCAGTTCTCGATACCTGGTTGCGGATCATCGCGGGCAGCTGCCAATGGCTGCATTGTGATGTCCCGGCCTGGAATTCCGATCTGGACCACAATGAACCGTTCCATCATGGCGACCCCGAACGCGGCGGCAAGACAGTCGAATCGAATATGAGTGCGTTCTGCCGCAACCACCATCGCCTCAAGCATTCCGACCGGTGGCGATTCGCGTCGAACCAGGATCGGACCATGTCGCTGACATCGCCGACTGGGCATTGCTACCGAACACGCCCCGCAGGGTTGATGGCCGGGCCGCACGGCCCGATACCGCCGCAGTGCGGTCGAGATCGGCGGACCCAGGCGGAGAACAAGGCCGCCCGTATCCAGTCCGAACGCAATCGTCAACGCCGACGGATACAGAAACGAGCTGAGGAGCACGTTCAATGCAAGCGGCGGAAATCACCGCGAACCCATCGAGAACCCATCGATTACGGAGACGACCCGCCACCGTTCTGAGGTGCCGAGGTGCGTCGACGTGTCGCCGGGGTCAATCTGACGTCGGCTTGGTGTCGTCATCTCCCGCTGACGGATCGTCTTCACCAAACGGATCGATGGTGTCGACACCTTCGAGGACGGTCAGCTCTTCTTCAACCTCTGCCAGGAGGCCCTTGGCTTCAGCTTCGAACTTCTTCTCCCAATCGGACATACCGAGCCCCTTCTCTTCCGAAGCGAGTTCCCGCTGTATCTGAACTCAGACTACGTCGCCGGCGACGAGTTTCGCCTTCCGCTCGAGTCATTACTCATGACCGAGTAATCATGTATCTCGACGGACGGAGCACCCATGCCCGGACAGTTGGAAGGCAAAACCGCACTGATCACCGGAGCCGCCCGAGGTCAGGGCCGAAGCCACGCCGTGCGACTGGCGCAGGAGGGCGCGAACATCATTGCGCTCGACATCTGCCGTCAGATCGAATCGGTGGCCTACCCGATGGGAACCGACGACGATTTGAGGCAGACAACGGCAATGGTCGAGGCCCTCGGGCGACATGTCGTCGCGCGAGAAGTCGACGTTCGCGATTTACCTGCGCTAGAAGCTGCAGTATCCGAAGGAATTGCGGAGTTGGGCAGCCTCGACATCGTCCTGGCCAACGCCGGTATCGGCATGATGTCTCCGGACGTCGACGATGCTCGCGCCTTCCGCGACCAGATGGAGGTCAATCTCTTCGGTGTCTGGAATACCGTCCAGGCCGCAGCGCCCCCGATGATCGAGCAAGGGACAGGCGGCGCAATCGTCCTGACCGGATCGACACTGGGACTTGTCGGTCGCGGAGGTGACGGCACCGGCGGGTCCGACGGCTACTGCGCGAGTAAACATGCCATCGTGGGGCTTGGTCGCACGTGGTCGCACTGGCTTGCTCCCCACAATATTCGTGTCAACTCCGTGCACCCGACGGGCGCGAATACACCGATGGTCGTCAACGACGCCGTCGCGAAACTGTTTGCGGACTCCCCCACATCGAGCGGAGCCGACGTGGGCAACCTCTTGAACGTCGGGCTGATCGAGGCTGCCGACGTCAGCAACGCGATAGCCTGGTTGGTTTCGGATCAGGCTCGATACGTCACAGGTATCGCGTTGCCGGTCGACGCCGGCTTCACGGCCAAATAGACACCGGAATCTCGAGCCGAACAACTGCCGATCAGTCGACGGTCGGCGCCCACTGCACACCGTTGATGTGCCCGCCGCCGTCGACGAAGAGGGTGTTGCCGGTGACGTAGCGGCTGTCGTCACTCGCCAGGAAGGCCGCAACGGGGCCGATGTCGTCGAGGGGATCGCCGATCCGCCCCATCGGGTTCTGTGCGGCCATCACTGCCACGTTCTCCGGATTGGCTTCGGCGACACGCTTGTACGCCGCACTCTGCGCACCGGGACACATGACGTTGCAGTTCACATGCTTGGGGGCCCACTCGCGGGCAGCAGTGCGAGTCAGCGTTCGCAATGCTTCCTTGGCCGCGTTGTACTGCACCGAGTACATGTGAGCATTCACCCCGTTGAGGCTGCACATGTTGATCACGCGGCCCGTGCCGTGACGCTCGAGTTCCGGCAACGCGGCCTGCATGGCCCAGAAAGCGGCCATCACTGCCATGTCGAAACCGCCGCGCAACTGCTCGTCGGTCATGTTCTCGAGCCGAGCGAAACCGAAAGTCCGCCAAGCATTGTTGACCAGGATGTCGAGGCGCCCGAACCGCTCGACGGCCCGGTCCACCATGGCGACAACCTGCGCTTTGTCGGTGACATCGGTACGGATGAACTCAGCCTCCGCGCCCCATTCGTCCCGCAACCACTGGGTGGTTTCGAGGCCCGCTGCCTCGTCGATCTCGGCAACCAACACCGACGCGCCTTCACGCGCGAACGCGCCCGCCACTCCGCGCCCGATGCCCATACCGGCACCGGTGACCACTGCTACACGTCCGTCGAGCTTGCCCACTGGGCCCTCCTTCGTCAGAACCCCTACCTGGGGCGCGGCACGGTCTTGTCGATGAACAGGCCCTCTACCGACACACACAATTCGCCGTCCGCAGTCTTGATCTCACCGACGGTGTGAATCTTGCGGCCGTCCTTGGAAAGGAATTTGCCGCTGATCGTGAGGGGCTCGAACAGCGGAGTCGGGCGATGGTACCGAGTGCTCAATTGTGCTGTCATGCCGGAAGTTCCGCCCCAGGCGTTCGCGACGCCGAGAACGTGATCGAGCAGCAGCGCCGAAACACCGCCGTGTACATGGCCGGGAGGGCCCTGGTACGGCAGCGTCAACGTGACCACTCCCTGCACCGACCCGTCAGCGAGCCCTTCCAGAACGAGCGGCGGCGCAATGGCATTCTCGGGGCCGGTCACCGGATCGTGACGAGTCACGCCCTCACCGTTCCACATGTCGATCAAACGCTCAGCCACCTCGGGTGAGTGCTGCTCGAGGTGCTCGGCAATGCTGTTGAGCTCCTCCGCAACCCGGTCCAGGTTAGCGTTTTCGCGGTCGGTCCGCAGCATCGCGTCGACAACGCGTCGGGCTGCTGCCGTGGCCCGGTCGACCGGGGCGTCTTGCGGCGGCGACGTCAGAATCGCGCCGCCCGGGTGTGTGGCTGCCGTGGGGTGTGTACCGAGGTCCATCAGTTGATCTCCATTGTTGCGTGTGTGAGAACCGGGGAGTTCTCGCGCTCGGGGCAGGTCGCCGCCAACGTCAACGTGTTGCCGTCCTGCCATACCGAGGTGGTGATGGATTCGCCGGGGAACAGCGAACCGGCAAACCGCACCGAGTAGTTCTTCACCCTCGTCGGATCTCCGTCGAGGATTCCGTCCACCACTGCCTTGCAGACGATGCCGTACGACGCCAGGCCGTGCAGAATCGGAGCGTCGAAGCCCGCCATCTTCGCGAAGGCAGGATCGGCGTGCAGCGGGTTCATGTCTCCACTGAGTCGGTAGACCAGCGCCTGCGAGGGACTCGTGCTCGACGTCAGTACCTTGTCGGGCGCCTGATCGGGCACCCCGGCAACAACTTCGGGACCGGCACTGCCGCCGAAGCCACCTTCGCCGCGCGCCCAGATCTGCATTCCGGTGGTCCACAACGGGTTCCCGTCAAGGTCGTGCGCCGCGGTCTCGAGAACGATCACAGCTGCCTTTCCCTTGTCCCAGACGTCGGCGACCCGAGAGGAAATACGAGCAGCACCCGTCGACGGGATCGGCGCGTGAAGTGTCAGCGACTGCCCACCGTGCAGAATCTTGCGCAGGTCGATGTCGATTCCCGGCATACTCATCGACGGTGCGGGCAGCACACCCGCCGAAACTCCCTGGCCTGCAACCATTGCAAACGTCGGAAGTACCTTCAGACCCTTTTCGTACACCCAGGTGAGTTCTGCGGGATCCAGAGCATTCGCTCCTGCTCCGAGTCCCAACTGGTAGAGCATGACGTCGCGGTCGGTCCACGACGCTTCGCGCACTGTCGGTTCGGCGGACAACGCCACATCGAGATCGATAGCCATCAGTTCTCCAAAGTTCCGGCTCGGTAGACCGTCACGACGCACGCGCCGCCCAGTCCGAGGTTGTGCTGCAATCCGATTCGTGCGCCCTCGACCTGGCGAGCGTCCGCGGTCCCGCGAAGCTGCCACGTGAGTTCGGCGCACTGGGCCAGCCCCGTCGCGCCCAGCGGGTGTCCCTTCGAGATCAAACCACCCGACGGGTTGACGACCCACTGGCCGCCGTACGTGGTCGCGCCGGATTCGACGAGCTTTCCGCCCTCTCCGACAGCGCACATCCCCAGGCCCTCGTAGGTGATGATCTCGTTGATCGCGAAGCAGTCGTGCAGTTCGATGACGTCGACGTCTTCGATGCTGATGCCGGCTTCGGCAAAGACCTGCTCGGCGGCCGCCGCCGTCATCGGCGCGCCGACAACGTCGATCATCGACCTCTCGGCAAATGCTGCCTCGGTGTCGGTGGTCATGGCCTGAGCGACGATCTCGATCGCTCGGCCCTCGAGTCCGTGCTCACGGACGAACTTCTCACTGACGACGATCGCGGCTCCGGCGCCGTCCGAAGTCGGCGAGCACTGCGAACGTGTCAGTGGATCGTGAATCATCTTGTCACCGAGTACCTGTTCGAGGGTGTACTCGTCACGGAACTGCGCATACGGGTTGTTGACCGAGTGCTTGTGGTTCTTGACCGCCACGGCTGCAATCTGTTCGACCGTCGTGCCGTACTTCTTCATGTGTTCGACGGCAGCATTGCCGAACAGCTGCGCAGTCATGGGTGAGCGCGCGAAGCCGTAGTCCTCGACCATGATCTTCAGCTGCGAGTCCAAAGTCGTGACCTTGGGCATCTCACCGGTGCCGGTCAGTGCAGTTTTGGTCATCTTCTCGAAGCCGACGGCCAAAGCGCACTCGGTTTGCCCGGCCTGGACCCATTCTCGCGCGGTCATCAGTGCCGTCGAGCCGGTGGCGCAGTTGTTGTTGACGTTGAAGATCGGAATGCCGGTCAGACCGGTCTCGTAGAGAGCTCGCTGTCCTGCTGTCGACGCATTGAACACGTAACCGACTGCAGCGCGCTGGATCTGGTCGTAGCCGATCCCGGCATCGGCCAGGGCATTCGAGACGGCTTCGGTCACCATGTCGGGGTATTCCCAGTCGCGGGTCTCGATCTTCTCGAACTTGGTCATGCCCACGCCGATGACGAAGGTGCGATTGCTCATGTGCAGGTCACTTTCCCGGTTCGGGGTCGCGAGGCAGACCCAGGATTCGCTCACCGATGATGTTGAGCTGAACATTGGTTGTACCACCCGCGATGGACATGCACTGCGAGTTCAAGAACATCTGAGTTGCAGACATCCGATGCTGTTCGCCCAGAAGTGAACTCGGTCCGGCCCACTCCATTGCCACGTCCCAGACCTGCTGGATGTGCTCGACACCGATCAACTTTGCCACCGAGGACTCGGCGCCCGGCTGCGCGCCGGTGAGCGAGCGCAGCGTGGTGCGCAGACCGAGCAGACCGCCGGATTGCGCGTCGCACAGCACCTTTCCGAGAACGGTCAACTGCTCGTCGTCGATGCCACCGGGCAGTCCGTCGACCAGGCTCAGAAGAGCCTCGCCACCCGATCCGAGAGAGGAGTCGTTGGACAACGAGACACGCTCGTTGGCCAGCGTGGTGCGAGCGAGCTTCCAGCCGTCGCCTGGCTCGCCGACCAGGCACTCGTCAGGAACGAAGACGTCGTCGAAGAAGACTTCGTTGAACAGTGCTTCACCGGTGATCTCGCGCAGCGGACGAATGTCGAGGCCACTGTTCTTGATGTCGATGAGGAAGTAGGACAGGCCCTTGTGCTTGGGTGCGTCAGCGTCGGTGCGCGCGAGGCAGATTCCCCAGTGCGCGTCGCGTGCCATCGACGTCCATACCTTCTGGCCCTGCAACTTCCAGCCACCGTCGACCTTGGTGGCCTTGGTACTCAGGGCCGCGAGGTCGGAACCTGCGCCGGGCTCGGAGAAGAGCTGGCACCAGACTATGCCGCCGCGCAGTGACGGCGGGACGAACTTGGCAAGCTGCTCTTCGTTGCCGTGCGCGATGAGCGTCGGGATGACCCAGTTGCCGATGATCATGTCGTGCGGCTTGATCTTCGCCGCGCGCAATTCCTCGGCGATCACGAGCTGGCTGACAGCATCGGCGGACTTGCCCCACGGAGCCGTGAAGTGCGGTGCGGTGTAGCCCTTTTCCGCAAGATACGTCTTCTGCGCGGCACCTTCGAGTTCGAGTGCAGGAGCGATCTCGGCGCGAACGTCGGCGCGGATCGCCTCGGCCTCGGGCGGCAACTCGATGCTGAGCACGCGACGGGTGCCGGCAATGGTCAGCTCCGCAACACGACGACGCCAAGATGCCGTGGAACCCAGCAGAATTCGCAAGGACTGCGCGCGGCGCAGGTACAGGTGCGCGTCATGCTCCCACGTGTAACCGATTCCGCCGAGCACCTGGATGCAGTCACGCGTGACGGAAAAGCCTGCCTCCAGGGCCGTGGCCCCGGCGACTGCTGCTGCGAGAGAGGCCTCTTCGGCGTCGACGCCATTGGCGGGGGTCAGCGCACGCGCTGCGTCCCAAGCACAGACACGAGCCTGCTCGGCAAGAGCGAGCATGCGGGCGGCCTTGTGCTTGACTCCCTGGAACTGGCCGATCGCGCGACCGAACTGCTGACGCACCTTCGCGTAGTCGGCCGAGGTCGTGACTGCCCAGTCGGCCAAGCCTGATGCCTCGGCCGCGAACAGTGTTGCGGCAATGTCGAGTACACGCTGGGCATCGATGGCGAGGATCTCGGAATCAGCGAGGACCAAGCCGTCGACGGTGACCTCGGAGTTACGACGCACGACGTCATAGCTGGCCAAGTCCGTGACCTCGAGACGATCGCGTTCGAGCAACACGAATCCGCTGTCGGTCGCGAGCAGGAACACGTCGCCGACATGACCGCCGAGAATGTGGCTGGACGTACCACTCAGAGTGGCGACACCACCGTCGCGTGTGATCTTCAGTGAACCCGGCTGCAGTGCAACAGCTCCGAGAGTACTGCCGTCCACGAGCGCCGGTAGCCTGCCGGTCACCCCGGCATCGCTGAGTACGGCGCTGACCACTACCGTCGGCAGGAACGGTCCGGGAACCATCGAGCGTCCCAGTTCCTCGACGACGATAGCGAGTTCGACCAATCCGTATCCGGCACCGCCGAATTCCTCGGCTACGTGCAGTCCGAGAAGTCCCTGCTCGGCAAGCCCGTTCCAGAGTTGGGGGCGGGTTTCGACCTTCGCCTCGACCGCTTCACGGATGACGGTGGGTGTTGCGTGACGCGCCGCCCAGCCCCGTACGGAGTCGCGGAGGTCACGATCTTCTTCACTCAATCCAATAGTCATGTCTACCTCGTCAATTCGACAGTGTCAGTACGGGTCAGATGCGTTCGATGATGGTGGCGGTCGAGAGAGCGCCACCGGCGCACATCGTGACCAGAGCCGTCGACTTGTTCGAGCGCTCGAGTTCGTGCAGCGCAGTGGTGATCAGACGAGCACCCGTCGAGCCGACGGGATGCCCGAGCGCGATCGCACCACCGTTGACGTTGACCTTGGACAGGTCGGCGCCGTGAACCTGCGCCCAGGAGAGCACGACGGATGCAAATGCTTCGTTGATTTCGACGAGATCGATGTCGTCCAAGGTCATTTTGGCCTTGTCGAGCACCATCTGGGTGGATTCGATGGGACCGTCGAGGTGGTAGAACGGGTCGGATCCGATCATGCCGGACGCGATGATCCGCGCGCGGGGCTTCAATCCCAGTTCCTGTGCGCGCTCTTCGCTCATCAGCAGTACCGCAGCGGCGCCATCACTGATCTGCGACGAGTTTCCGGCGGTATGGATGTGGCCCTCGATAACCGGATTGAGCCCAGCGAGCGCTTCTGCCGTCGTCTTACGCAGTCCCCCGTCGCGAGTGACAGTGGCAATCTCACCAGTGGGCACGCCTTCCTTGTCCACCACCGGAGCCTTGACAGGAACGATCTCGCGGTCGAAGCGGCCTTCCGCCCAGGCCTGGGCTGCGCGGCGCTGCGACTCGAGACCGAAGGCGTCGACGTCGGCGCGCGTGATGCCGCGTTTTTCGGCGATGCGCTGCGCCGAGGTGAACTGATCACCCATGTCGATGGTCCAGTCGTCCGGGTACGGGTTCCCCGTTCCGGGCGCATTTGCCTGGCCCAGGAACACACGGCTCATGGCCTCGACGCCGCAGCCGATACCGGCCGAGATCTGATTGGAGGAAATCAGGCCGGAGATCAAATGCACTGCCTGCTGGGCAGATCCACAGGCGCAGTCGATAGTGGTTGCCGCTGTGCTGTACGGCAATCCGGCGTGCAGCCACGCCTGCCGCGTGACGTTGTTGGACTGCTCACCCGCCTGGGTGACACAGCCACCGATGATCTGTCCGATGTCTTCCGGTGCGACGCCTGCCCGCTCGAGAACGCCGAGCTGCGCTGCTCCCAGAATTTCGGCGGGGTGCAGTCCCGCCAGGGCGCCGCGACGACGGCCGATCGGTGTCCGAGCGGCCTCGACGATGACTGCATGACCCATGATGTTCGCTCCTTCGTGGAGTTTTCGGTCGGTGAGCTGGCTCACCGTTCAATTTTCTGTAATTTATTCTATTAATGATGTCAGGGCAATGTCCGGATTGACATCAACTCTGAACCTGTGCCGATCCAAAAATAGAATTGATTTCAATTTTGAAGACATGACGAACCCACCCCGAGGCGGGGCGAGGTCACGTCAGTGTCGTGAGAGATTCACCAGGAGCAGGTCGCATCCCTTGCGGATGTCGTACTCCGCATCGGGGATGGAGATTCGACCGTTGAGGCACGATTGGATAACCCCGAACCACAGCTGCATCAGCAGACGCAGCCCGGTGTTGTCTTCTTCGGTGGGGTTCTCGATCCCAGCCGCATCGAGGATGATCTGCCGGAATCCGCGATCGATCTTGCCCACGTCCGGCACCGTCGCGACGTTGGCGGTACTGGACGACTGCAGCATCGCAGTCGAGAGAGCCGGCCGACGCAGTAACCCGCGAGTGGCGCGAACCAATACCTCGTACACCGCATCCTGTGGATTGTCCGACTGAACCTGATGCCTGGCAAAGCTGGCACCGATCTGATCGATCTGCTCGACCATCACAGCGACGAAGAGGTGCGTCTTCGAGGGGAAATAGCGATAAAGAGTGCCGATGGCCACGCCCGCCCGCTTGGCGACCTCGTGCATCTGTACCCGTGAGAGTTCCTTCTCGGTCCCCAATTCGGCGGCCGCTTCCAGCATCCGCACATGGCGCGCCCGCTGCTCGTCCGAACTGGGCTCTGCAGCGTCCCTGACCTCGGCAATTCTCGGCAACGTCGCCCCCATCATCGATTCTGTGTCCCGGTCGCGAACGACCTCGCCAATTCTCTCATCTCGACCACCCATCTCGGCATATTGCCCGCTCAGTGGGACCTGGCATGGCCTTCTCTCGCCGTGCGGTATTCCGTGGACACCCCACCCTCTTGGAGTAAGGACGCAATGATGCAGGACTGGACCACCGAGTGCGACGTGTTGGTAGTCGGCTCCGGCGGCGGCGCGCTGACCGGCGCATACACCGCGGCAGCTCGAGGATTGACGACGATCGTCCTTGAGAAAACCGATCGCTTCGGCGGAACTTCCGCGTACTCGGGCGCATCCATCTGGCTGCCGGGAACCCAGGTACAGGAACGTGCGGGACTCCCCGACTCGACGGAGAACGCACGCACCTATCTACGCGCATTGCTCGGCGATTCCGAGTCCGAGCGCCAGAACGCCTATGTCGAGACCGCTCCCGATGTCGTCGCCCTACTCGAGCAGAACCCGCACATCGAATTCGAGTTCCGCGCGTTCCCCGACTACTACAAAGCCGAAGGCAGGATGGACACGGGACGCTCCATCAACCCACTGGATCTCGATCCGGCGGACATCGGTGAACTCGCCGGCAAGGTGCGTCCCGAACTCGACCAAGACCGGACCGGTCAAGGCCATGCGCCCGGCCCGATGATCGGTGGGCGCGCACTGATCGGCCGTCTGCTGGCCGCAGTCCAGAGCACGGGCAAGGCAGAACTTCGAACCGAATCCACTCTCACGTCCCTGATCGTCGAGGACGGACGAGTCGTCGGGGCCGAGGTCGAATCCGGCGGCGAAACCCAGCGAATCAAGGCGAACCGCGGTGTCCTGATGGCAGCGGGCGGCATCGAAGGCAACGCCGAGATGCGTGAGCAGGCCGGCACCCCCGGCAAGGCGATCTGGAGTATGGGTCCCTTCGGCGCCAACACCGGCGATGCGATCTCTGCCGGTATCGCTGTCGGTGGCGCAACCGCTTTGCTCGATCAGGCGTGGTTCTGCCCCGGCGTCGAGCAGCCGGACGGCAGTGCCGCCTTCATGGTCGGCGTTCGCGGCGGACTTGTCGTCGACAACGCTGGTGAGCGCTACCTCAACGAGTCGCTTCCGTACGACCAGTTCGGGCGAGCGATGGATGCGCACGACGACAACGGTTCGGCCGTACCGTCGTTCATGATCTTCGACTCGCGCGAGGGTGGCGGGCTGCCCGCCATTTGTATCCCGAATACCGCACCCGCCAAGCATCTCGAAGCCGGGACGTGGGTCGCCGCCGATACGCTCGAAGAACTCGCCGCCAAGACCGGACTGCCGGCCGACGCGCTGCGCAGCACCGTCGAAAAGTTCAACGATGCGGCAAAACTGGGCGTCGACGAAGAGTTCCACCGCGGCGAAGACCCGTACGACGCGTTCTTCTGCCCACCCAACGGCGGCGCGAATGCGGCACTGACGGCCGTCGAGAACGGTCCGTTCTACGCAGCCCGCATCGTCCTCAGTGACCTCGGCACCAAGGGCGGATTGGTCACTGACGTCGACGGCCGTGTCCTGCGCGCCGACGGCAGCGCCATCGACGGTCTGTACGCCGCCGGCAACACGAGTGCTTCATTGAGCGGGCGTTTCTACCCCGGCCCCGGAGTTCCGCTCGGTACTGCCATGGTCTTCTCCTACCGAGCAGCCCAGGACATGGCGAAGTGACGCACTAGATCGTAGAGCAGCAGATGATGGGGCAGCCGAATGGTAATCGGTTGCCCCATTCTCCTTCTCACGGTGTCGCGATGTTGAAATTCGGGTCGAACACGTCCATGATGTCGGCGAAACGCGACAGAGTCGAGACATCGCCGTCGTACGTGACCTTCCCGCTGTCGAGAATGGCGGACGCTTTGCCTGGTTGGAGCAGAATTCCGGCAAGTAGCGCCTTCGGGCCGGTGAGAGTCAGTTGTGCGTCGGGAGCACGTCCGGAGCGGGCGTTCAGCACCGCTCGACGCACCCACATGTTCCAGTCCTGCTTGGTGTCGGCAAAACTGAAATTGACGGAAATGTCGACGTCATCGGCCTTTTCCGCAACGAGATGTACTCCCGCGTAGTCGAAGAGCAGATCGATCGGCATCGCCAGAATCGTGTCGGTGCTGTCGGTATTGACCTGACCGGCGCCAGTCACCCCGTTCCGCAGTTCCATCGCAGTGGCGAGGAAGATCGACCGATACTGCGGTACTTCCTGCTGATACCCGAGTTGTTCGTAGGCATCGGCTTGTAGATTCTTCGCCTCGTCGTCAGCCGGGTCGGCGAAGACCAGATGATGCAGAAGTTGTACAGCCCAACGATAGTCACCCGCGTCGAAGGCGTTGCGGCCCTCGGCAAGTATCTTGTCCCGCCCGATCAAGTCGACGTGCCGCTTGGCGTGATCCTCGGGCAACAACGGCAAGATCGTCGCAGGATCGCCGTCCCAGAAACCGAGTTCCTTGTGGAAAACCGCGCGCACGTTGTGGTGTAGTCCGCCGTGGTAGTAACGGTTGTACCACTTCTGGCCGATGGCTTCCGGAAGTCGCACTACCTCTGCAGCTTCGAGCGGCGTGTAACCCTGGTTCGCGAATCGGAGCGCCTGGTCGTGGATGAACTTGTACATGTCTCGTTGTGATTCAAGGAATTCCACTACCGTGGCGTTCCCCCACACCGGCCACGTGTGCGGGCCGTGGTGCACTTCCACGTCGTCGCCCCACCGCACCAATGTCTCGTCCAGGTACCGCGCGAAATTTCGTGCATCTCGCGTGCGCGCACCACGGATCGTCTGGATGTTGTGCATCGAGTGATTGGCGTTCTCGGCACAGGTGAGTGCCTTGATGGCGGGAATCCAGATGTGCATCTCCTCCGGCGCCTCGGTGTCCGGGGCGTACAGGAACTCGAAGTCCCACCCACCGAGGTTGCGCACCTCACCGGTCTTGGTGATGCCGTCGGTGGGCGGGATGTAGGTCATGTGAATGTTCATGTTGTCGGCACCCGAACCCAGACCAACTGTCACCAGACCGCAATCACATTGCGGCAGAATCAAACCGAAGGTATACCCCATGCGTCGCGACATCGCATTGCCGGTGATGACGTTTTCACCGATCGCGAACTTGTTGAACGACTCGATGGTTCCGGGCGCGACGATCGGGATCTTGCCCGAAACCACGTCTGCCTCGTCGACGAGGCCCTTGACTCCGGCGTAGTGGTCGAAATGCGTGTGGGTGTAGATGATCGCGACGACAGGCTTGTTGTTGCCCAGTTCACGACGGAACAACGCAAGGCCCGCCTTGGCGAGATCGGCACTGGTGGTGGTGTCGATGACGACGAGTCCGTCGGGAGCGTCGACGATGGTGAGGTTTACTGCGAACCTGACCTGGTACAGACCGTCGACCACCTTGTAGAGCCCACAGCGCCTCACCAACTGCGACTGCCTCCACAGACTCGGGTTTACCGTCTCCGGAGCCTGTTTGTCATCGCCGATGTATTCGAGCGGTTGACCGTCGTGGATCAAATCGCCGTTGTCGTTGAAGACCTGGTCGTTGTCCCACCCGGCGATGAATCCGCGGTCGGCATCGCCGAAATCTGCTCGGTCCGACATCGGATAGTCATCTACTGCCGCGCGGTTGACCTCGACCGTGAACGGCGTTGCAGGCTTGGTCTCAGCACCCATGAGCACTTTCCTCCGATTCTCGTCTTCTCGCCCACGCAAGCACGCGACGCCATCGGACGTGACCTCACGCGGAACCCTCTGCAGCCAATCTGGTGGCCACACGGAATTCGCGCATCACCCGTCACAGGTGAGATGGCAACTGAACCCCCGGAGAGCAGGCAGATCACATCGAGCAGACCTCACTCGACGGAGGTCATTCGGCAGACGCTGCAGCTCGAAGCTCCTCACACATCGCCGTGAAGGCACCGTCGTCTGCAGGATCCGTCGGCACCGACAGTGCAATCCCGTCGCAGAGGCCCGCGTACTTCGAACTCACCACGTCGGGGAGTTCCGCATAAGTGCATTGTGTGATCAAGATGTCGAGAACATCGTCGGTGAGGACGGCAGGTAACTGGGCCCAGTCACCTGCCCGCGCCATCACTGTCAGCTCCTCCCCGATCTCGGACAATCCGAGGACCTCCAGCGCGACTCGGTACGCCGGAGTGGAGTAGAGAAAGGCGAGTTCGCTGCGCACCGCTTCTCGCTGCGCGATGATCGCGGCCCGATCTTTGCCGGTGATCGTCTTCGGAACGACAATCAGTCTCGGCTTCCTCCCACCGCCCGTCAATGACGGAATGATCCTCTCCGCGAGCACCTTCGGATGGGAGCTCGTGGGGTGAGCCACAAATCCATCGGCGACGTCGCCCGCGAGGGAGCACATCCGTGAGTTCACTCCCCCGGTCCAGATCTCCGGAGCCGGAACACCGATCTGCCCCGGGCTGAAATAGGGTTGCAGCCTGTTGAAAGTGTAGTGCGAACCGGCATAGTCGAGTTTGCCGCCCGTTTGGAACACGCGAAATATCTCACGCACAGCGCCGACGTAATCACGCAGTTGCGCAACAGGATCCGTCCACGGCATCGAATACCGTCCGACGATGTTCCCCCGCACCTGCGTCGCAAGCCCCAATTGGAATCGTCCACCGGAGAAGTCCGCCAGATCCCACGCGGCCAAAGCCGTCACCATGGGACTGCGCGCAAATGCGACAACCATCGACGTCCGGACGGTGAGGGTGGTGCTGTGTTCGACGGCGAGTGCTGCCACCGCAAAAGGATCGCGGACGGTCTCGGAGATGTGCACCGTGTCGAAACCGAGTTTCTCGATGCGTTCGACGTGCTGAGCTATCTGCCGCAGCGGAGTGTCGGCAGGTAGCGAGGTCACCAATTCCATGTCAGCCCAACGGCTCCAGGCGAATCGACAACAGCTTTCCTTCGTTGGCGACCTTACGAGCGTGCTCGTTGAAGTCCGGTGCGGCGCAGACGAACAGCGTACGTCCGTCGGAGCCGCCGAGCCCGCACGCGAAGACACCGCTGTCGAAGGCAATTTCATCGATTATCTTGCCGGCGCTCACATGAAGAACACGACTTCCGAGGGCGTCGGCCACCCACATCGAATCGTCTCCGTCGATGCAGCATCCGTCGGGCGCAACGACGATCTGAGCGAGAGTGGTCTCCATCTCAGGTCCACCAGGTACCGGCCCGAACGACGCCCAATCACGGCGTTCGCTCAGGGAGCCGTCGGCCTGGACCGCAAACGCACTGATTCGATTTCCCAGCGTTTCGTCCACGAGCAGATCTCCGGTCGACGTCAGAGCCATACCGTTGGGGAAGTGGAGATCTCGCGCCACGACGTGTACCGATCCGTCCGGGTCGACGCGCAGGAGATCTGCCGTTTCGACCGGAGCCAGGTTCATCAGGTCGAACCCGAAGTTGCCCACGTACGCTCGTCCCTGCGCATCGACCAGCATGTCGTTGACGTTGGCACTGACGTACTCGGACAAGTCTGCGTGCACCACCACCTCGCCGTCGGATTCTCGCCGCAGAATCTTCTGGTCCCGCATGGAGACCACCAGCAATCTGCCGTCCGGAAGCCACCCCAGCCCCGACGGTTGCCCTGGAACCTCCGCCTCCACGCGTATGTCGGTCCCGTCCTCGCGGGCCGAAATCACCTGGTAGGTATAGAAGTCCGACACCCAAACCCGGTTTTCGTGCCAGCGTGGGCATTCGAAGTAGGTATAACCCTCGAGAACTACCGCAACCTCTGGTGCCATCAGGCTCTCCCACGTCGGTGATTGAATGGTGTATTCACTCCATTCAATCATCGGTGCCCCGGTGGCGGTGTCCGATTCCCGACTACTCGCCGCGGTACACCTGGTCCAGCACGTCGAACGCGGATTCCCACCCGTCGTAGACGTTGCCGTCGCCCTTGAAACCCGGCACCCCGACCAGATGGAATGTCATCTCGGTCTTGTCGCCCCGATCTGCGAGCGTGACCGTGATTCGCGGCGCAGTATCCACCGAATCTCCTGGATCTCCCCAGGTGAAGACTAGTTTCTTCGGCTCGTCGACCTCGAGATAGGTTCCGCCGGTGGGGAACTCGGCACCATTCTCGTCGTTGATCATCAGGTAGCGGTACGTTCCGCCAACTCTGGGATCGATCGTGACGTGCTCCCGAGGGCTGCTGACACCCTCAGGGTGCCACCAACGCGCCGCCTCGTCGGGATCGGTCCACGCTTGCCAGACGAGATCGCGCGGCGCGTCGAAGATCCGGGTGATGGTGAATTCTGCAGTGGCATCGGCATTCTGGTCACTCATTGTCCTTCTCCTTCTTCGGTCGACGTTGTTTCAGCTCACGTAGACGCTCGTCGAGAAGATCGAAGCGTTCGTTCCAACCGCGCCGGTGCTCGTCGACCCAGGCGCTCGCGTCGTCGAGACCCTCTGCGCGAAGGGTGCATGTGCGCCATTGCGCGGTGGCGGTTCGTTCGATGAGACCGGCTCGCTCGAGCACCTTCAGATGCTGCGAGATGGCGGGTCTACTCATTTCGAACGGCTCGGCCAGCTCACCGACGGTCTTCGAACCATCCGTCAGGCGAGAGAGCATTTCACGCCTCGTCGGGTCGGCCAGTGCGCTGAACACTGCATCGAGCCGGCCACTTCGCGCATCCATGTAAGCAACTCCTTAATTAAGGAATAACTTAAACATAGAACTCGAGATCGTGGCCGTCAACCCTTTCAACTCCAGGTGTACCGAAGCCGCTCGACGATTGTCGCCTCGTCCATCTGGGAGAACGTCTCCCGCTCGGCTCCCTTCACTGACACCAATGCTTCGACGATCGATTCCCCGAAGATTTTCTTCGCCGCCGAGGAACAGCTGAAATTCTGCACGAGCGCGCCGAGGTCGGTGGGGACTCGGGTCACCCCGCGCTCATCACGTTCCGCCTCTGTGAGAGTCGACGGGTTCACCACCATTTCCGGAGGCAATTGCGCGGAATTGTCGATACCGATATGCGAAAGACCCAGTATCGCAGCGGTGGCCAGGTACGGATTGGCCGACGGATCGACGAGTTTCAGTTCGGCGTTGGCGCCGTGTGGATTCGACGGCGACTCTGCGCAGAACCTCAGTGCGGCTTCCCGGTTCTCGAGCCCCCAACAGACGTAGGCGCCCGACCAATTGTCCGGCCGCAGCCTGATACCCGAAAGTGGAGAGGACGCAAAGACAACGGTGAATTCCGCCAGATGAGCGAGGACTCCACCCAAGGCGGAAGCTCCCGCATCCGTCATTCCGTGCTCCCGATTGCCACCGGAGAAAATTGGCCTACCATCTGCGGTCAACGAAAAATGTTGGTGCGCACCGTTCCCCGCACCACCAATAGCAGGGATCGGCGAGAACGAGGCCGTCCAGCCGTGAGCTCTGGCCGTACGGCTGATCAGTATCCGAGCCAAGACCACCAGATCAGCGGCCTGAACAGGAGCACTCGGAGCGATCGACATCTCGAATTGATCTACTCCGTACTCGGCATGGACTTGCTCGATATGCAGTTGTGCACGTTCGGCATTGCGCAGGAGGTCCTTGAGGAAGTCTTCGCGACCGAGGACTGCGCCCAGACCGTAGGCCGACCACTCACCGCCGCACGCATCACCGAAAAGAGTGAACTCGATCTCGTGGCCCACCCGAGCGTCCAGTCCGTCGGCAGCAAGCCGCGCCACGACCGCGGCAAGCGCGGAACGAGTGCACACGGCGGCCGTGGAACCGTCTTGCTCGTGCAACGTCGCCGGTGCCCACGACACACCCCCGCCGAGATCGCGGAGGTCGGATCGGTCGATACGCAATCGGAGATCACCGACGACCGAGAAGGAATCGGTGAAGGCAATCCGATCGTCGCTACAGAAGACGTTCCAGCTCGGTGAGACTCCCGCACCGACTTCCTCGAAGACACCGGTTCGAGCCGCGGGCATCACTTTCGCGCGAGCGACACCTGCCATGTCGACGATCGAGCCGATGGTCAGAGCCGGAACTTCCCTCATCCAAAGGCAAATACCCCACCCGGTGGCGCGCCAACCCGTCAGATCAGGTTGTCCTCCACCGGCAGTCCGAACGCCGCCCGGCCGTACAGCGCCAACGCGCGCTCGGGTTCGTTGGCAACGTGAACGCTGCCCGCATGAACGTCACGCCACGCACGCTCGATCGGGTTTCCGCGGGAGAGGGAGTTGCCGCCTGCCGTCTTGAACAGCATGTCGATCGCTTCCACCGAGCGTTCCGTCGCGCGAACCTGGTCACGACGCGTACGCAACCTCATCGAGAGTGGGAGCTCCTGACCGGCGACCGCAAGTTCGTACATCTCCCGGATGTTGCGATCCATCTGCAGAATCGCAGCGTCGATCTCCGACGACGCACGTGCGACGGCGACCTGAGCGAACTGGTCCTCACTGAACCGTCCGCCACCCAGGCTCAGACGGACGCGCTCACGCATCACGTCCAGGTACCCCTCGTAACAACCGGCGACGATGCCCACACACGGAGCAGCGACCGTCGAGGTGAAGATGCTCCCGAACGGAAGTTTGTACAGCGGACCAGGATTGACCGCTTGGCCGGGCCCACTCAGTTGCGCTGTTTCGTAATTGCGTTTCAAGCGGTGCTCGGGAACGAACGCGTTCTTGACCACGATCTCGTTGCTCGCGGTACCTCTCATTCCCACGACGTCCCAGACGTCGCGGATCTCGTAATCGGTGCGCGGCACCAGCACCGTCATGAAGTCGACGGGACGGCCGTCCACGCCGACCACCATCGCTCCCAGCAATGCCCAACTTGCGTGGTCACAGCCGGAGGAGAAACCCCACTGGCCCGACAGTTCGTAGCCACCGTCCACCGCCGTCAGTCGTCCGACCGGTGCGTAGGCGGACGAGATGAGCGTCGTCTGATCCTCTCCCCACACGTCGTCCTGCGCTCGGTCGTCGAAAAGCGCCAGGTGCCACGGGTGCACTCCCACCACCGAGGCGACCCAACCGGTCGAGCCACAGGCAGCGGAGATGGCCCTGATGACTTCGTAGAAGTGGACCGGGTCGCTCTCGGCGCCTCCGTATCTCTTCGGCGCAAGCATGGAGAAGACACCGGCTTCGGACAGTTCCCGGATGGTCCGTTCGGAGATCTTGCGCGAATCGTCGACCTTCTGAGCACGGGCCGCGATCTTCGGAAGCAGATCACGGACGGTACTCAGAACCTTGTTGACCATGGGAGACACTCCTCGCACCGAACCGTGAGGGAGCGGATCGGCAGATAGACATAACGGCTGCCTCGCCACGATATGTCGGTCGCGCGTTCCGGTGATCGGAAGTCCCGAAGGCCGGGACGAGCCGCCGGATCCTCGCGCTCTCCGCTGGTCCCGGCCAGTGAGACGAGGCCCCAGAGGCAATTCACGCTCCCCTAGCGTCGGGCGTCGACACTGACCCTGGAAAGGACGGGACTCATCGTGACGATCAATCAGTCCGACAACGACGAAGTTCGCGAGATCCAAGCTGGAACCGCGCCTACTCGCTTTGCACGTGGATGGCACTGCATTGGGCTCACGGAGTCCTTCAAGGACGGCCAGCCGCACTCCATCGAGGCGTTCGGCACCAAGCTCGTCGTCTTCGCCGACAGTGAAGGCAACGTCAAGATCCTCGACGCGTACTGCCGTCACATGGGTGGCGACCTGAGCCAGGGCACCATCAAGGGCGACGCCATTGCCTGTCCGTTCCACGATTGGCGCTGGGGCGGCAACGGCAAGTGCCAGAAGATTCCGTACGCACGCCGCGTTCCCCCGCTGGCCAAGACGCGCGCATGGCAGACGCTCGACCAGGACGGCATGCTCTTCGTCTGGCACGACCCCGAGGGCAACCCGCCGACCGACGACGTAGCCATCCCCCGCATCGAAGGCGCGCTCAGCGACGAGTGGAGCGACTGGGTCTGGTACACCACGACCGTCGACACGAACTGCCGTGAAATCGTCGACAACATCGTCGACATGGCCCACTTCTTCTACGTCCACTACTCGTTCCCGACGTACTTCAAGAACGTCTTCGAAGGCCACGCCGCAACGCAGTACATGCGCGGCGTCGCTCGCTCGGACATGCGTCCCCACGCGGCAGGCACCCCGAAGATGGTGGGAAGCAACTCGGTTGCGACGTACTTCGGTCCTTCCTTCATGGTCGACGACCTGACCTACGAGTACGAGGACTACAACGTCGAGTCCGTGCTCATCAACTGCCACTACCCGGTCAGCGCGGACAAGTTCGTGCTCCAGTACGGCATCATCGTCAAGAAGTCGGATCGTTTCCAGGGCGAAGCCGCCGACGCGATGGCCGCGAACTTCGGCACGTTCATCGCCAAGGGATTCGAGCAGGACGTCGAGATCTGGAAGAACAAGACTCGCATCGAGAATCCGCTCCTGTGCGAAGAAGACGGCCCGGTCTACCAGCTCCGTCGCTGGTACGAACAGTTCTACGTCGACGTCGCGGACATCGCTCCCGAGATGACCGAGCGCTTCGAATTCGAACTCGACACCGCGCGACCCGTCGCCGCCTGGCAGAAGGAAGTCGAAGACAACCTCGCTGCGAAGAAGGCAGACGAAGATGCAGCCTCTTCAGTGCGCTGAGTGCAAGGCGCAGGTCCTGGTCCAGAAGAACAGTTGGGAACACACCACCGTTCAGTGGAGTGACCAGGCCCGCGCCCAGTGCCTCGAAATCGCCGACGACCGTGAATTCGGGCAACGTGAGGGACGACCCGGTGCTCCCCGCAAGGAGTGCGGCGCCTTGATCGCGTCGATCGTGAACGCTGCAACAGCGGGCGAGCTCGAGATTCTCAACGACGAGCCGGTGCCTCAGCCGATCGTCGACGACAGCGAACCAGTACCGGCTCCGTTTCACTAGTCAAGCCAACATCTTTCGAAGAAGGTAGTAATGATCGATCCTCAGTACTACGGCCCGTGGGCAGTCATCGCCGGCGGTTCCGAAGGTGTCGGCGCGGGGTTCGCCGACGAGCTCAGCAAGATCGGCATCAACCTCGTTCTCATCGCCCGCAAGCCGGGCCCACTCGAGGAGACCGCAGCCAAGGCACGCGCCAACGGCGTCGAAGTACGCACTCTCGCACTGGATCTATTGGTTCCCGACGCGCTCGATCAGATCAAGGCGGTCACCGACGACGTCGAGGTCGGCCTGCTCATCTTCAACGCCGGCGCCAACAGCTACGGCCACGAGTTCGTGACCGGTGATCTGACGGGATTTACCGGAGTCATCGAGCTGAACATCAACAAGCAGCTCGAACTCTCGCACCACTTCGGCGGTTTGATGAAGGATCGCGGACGAGGCGGCATCATGCTGCTCGGTTCGCTGGCCGGATTCATGGGCTCCGAGCACCAGAGCATCTACGCGGCCTCGAAAGCTTTCGGTCGCATCTTCGCCGAAAGCCTGTGGCTCGAACTCCAGCCGTACGGCGTTCACGTCGTCGAGTTCATTCTCGGTGTCACTCGCACCCCGGCCATGATTCGCGCGGGATTGAACTTCGACATTCCGGGTATGAACGTCGCCGAGCCCGAAGATGTTGCACGTGAAGGTCTCGAACACCTTGCCGACGGCCCGATCTGGGTTGCTGCAGGAAACTACGAAGGCGCCAAGAAGCGCAGCGGCTTCCCCCGAGACAAGATGGTCAAGGGCGCTGCCGAAGCGATGCGCAAGCTGCTGAACCGCTGACATCTGCTGTGCGCCTTTATTAACCCCCCGACGTTAAGAAAGGCGCACAGCATGAGCGTCGACATCACCACCCTTCTCGACGAACGTGAAATCACCCGCTCCATCTTCGAGTTCGCCCGAGCCATGGATGCGCGAGAGTGGGATGAACTCCACCGGATCATGACGCCGGACGCTACGGCGGAACTGGGAACCGGAACTCTGTGCGGACCTGCCGAGGTAGTGGCTTCCATCCGCTCGTTCCTCGACGAGTGCGGTCCGACCCAACATCTGATCGGCAACGTGCTGGTCGAGGTGGTCGGCGATCTCGCCACCAGCCGCTCCTACGTCAGTGACATGCACGTGGGCACCGGGAGCAAAGCTCACCTGAACTTCTTCACGCTCGGCGACTACCACGATTCGTGGTCGCGAATCGACGGAACGTGGCGAATGACGCACCGCACCAAGCATTCACACGCCAGTCAGGGATCCATCGAGGTTCTGGGAGCCGGCCCCAACGGTTGGCGGAGCTGACTCAGCTCAACATCGACGACCGGCCGGTCGCGAGTGGACTCTTGCTGGTGAGTCCGCCGTCGACCACCAAGGTCTGCCCCGTCATGTAGCGAGATTCATCCGACGCCAGGTAGACCATGGCGTGTGCGATGTCTTCGGGTTCGCCGAGGTAAGGCAGGGCGTTGGCCTGCTTCATGCCTTCGATGACGTCAGCAGGGATGTTGTCCACGAGTGCGGGTGTCATGATCGCACCCGGCGCTACGGCGTTGCACCGAACACCGTTTGCTCCGTACTGAACTGCAATGTATTGAGTCAACCGGATGACCGCCGCCTTGGCAGACCCATAGGCCGACTGCAGGGAGTCTCCGATCAATCCACCGACCGAGGCCGTGTTGACGATCGACCCTCCGCCGCCGCTGTTCATGTGCGGAATGGCAAGGCGTGAAGCGACGACAGTGCTGCGCACGTTGAGGGACATCACGCGATCCCACTCGTCCAGGTCCATCCGGAGCAGGTCGAGATCTTTGCGCGGATTGCTACCGCCCACGTGATTGCACAAGACGTTGATGCCGCCGAATTCGGCGACCGCCTTTTCGATCATCGCGGCCAGGGAGTCCTCGTTCATGACGTCGACGCCGAAACCCAGTGCAGTGCCACCGGTCTCGCGAATCGCCACCGCCGCTTCCTCTGCTCGCGCCGGATCGAGGTCGGCAACCAGCACCGCGGCACCTTCTGCCGCCATGAGTTGTGCTGCGGCACGCCCGATTCCACTGGCGGCGCCGGTGATCACTACCTTCTTGCCTTCGAGCCTGTTCATGTCTGTTCCCTTCGCGGACAATCGCCATACCCGGATCTCACGTGCCCGGAATTGACAGCTGGGCGATTACCCGATCACTACCAGTGAACGCAGGATCGACAGCCGCGTCCAACTTTCTTGAATGAACTCACAAGTACGTGACCATGGCCCGCGCACCTGCTACACCGCCGAAATCGAGTGGCGACGGCAGGATCGACTGTGCTGAAGTGGCACTATGCAGAATTCTGTTCGACCGCTGTCCATCAACGACCTCGACCGTGCCGCCGAGGTTCTCGGCGAGGCGTTTGCCGACTACCCCTGGACGAACTGGTGCGTCGCCGAAGACTCCCACGTGGAACGCGTCGCGGCTCTGCAACGGATCTACCTCGAACACCTGGCACTACCGTTCGGGCGTTCCTACATCGACGATTCCGGCAACGGCGTCATCGCAGTCCTGCCGCCCGACGCCCCGGAGCCAGATGAAGCGACCGTCGAGAAGATCGTCGAACTGCACGGAGATCGGTTCGAGCGCGTTCTTCAGGCTGACGAACAACTGTCTGCGCTTCCCGTCCCCGACAACGCATGGTCGTTGGCAACGATCGGTACGACGCTGCGCTCACGCGGAACCGGATTGGGTTCTGCGCTACTGAAACATGCTTTGGCGGAGCTGGATCGAACTGAACAGGATTGCTGGCTCGATACGTCAACCGAACGAAATCTACCGCTGTACCAACGGTTCGGTTTCACGATCGTCGGCCAGGCCTCGCTCCCCAACGGACCAGACGTATGGCGGATGCATCGACTTCAGGACTGATTGTTCGACTTCAGCACTCGCCGAATCATTTTCGACAAGGACGCGTATTGGGTGATCGTGTTGACTGCGATCCACCTCGACACCGGCCAGGTCCTGGTCCACGAGAAAACCCCGACCGACAGCAGTTGATCCTCGTCGAGAGTTTCCACGTATCGACGCAGCGCTGCGACAGCCGCGCGCAAACGATCCCGAAGCTCTCGAACCGAGGTACCTGCACTCGCCTCGACCACCGACTGATTCAGCGCGGGTGTTTGCGTCCACTTGTAACCCGCCGCCGGCGTCTGCGGAGTCTGGTCTCGCAGTCCGGCACCTATCCACTCTACGACGGCCTCTGCCCACCAGACACGCACAGCGAGTACGTCGTGCACCGACCACGCATCGACGGCAACGACGTCGAAAACATCGGCCTCGGCGGCGCTCTCGAGTAACGCGTCGAGTTTCGAATACGCCGTGTCCAGCTCACTCGCCAGTTCCTCGCGTGACAAGGTCTGCGCCACAATGCCTCCGAACTTTCGTCAAAAATGGAAGAAGCGGAGCCATCGAATCCGATGACCCCGCGTTCAACCTAACGTCTACCGAAGCTAGTTCAGTTCTCCCATGAACCTGTTGACGTTCTCGGCGATCTCCTTCGACTTGGTGTGGTGCAGGTAGTGATCTCCGTCCAGCAAGACCAATTCACCATGATCGACCGATGCTGCCTGTCCTTCGTGCAGCGCAGTCCAGCCCTCGACTTCTGAGTTCTGCACGGCGAATAACAGAATCGGAAGATCAGCCGGGAATGTCCTGCCGATTGCTTCTGCGAAGTTGCTGGAAAGATGATCCATCTCGTTGAGATAGGTGTCGCTGAAGTTGTTCTTCGCAGTCAACTGTCGCATCTCGTCCTTTGCTGCGGCGTCGAGGTACTCGTCCGAGGTTTCACCGCCGACGAACTTGGAGAGCAATTCCGCCAAGCCCAATTGCCTTCCAACTCGGAGTGCTTCGATCGGGAATTTGGTATCCATATTCGGCTGACCCGGAACACTACTGTCGATTCCCACGAAAGCGGTGACCTCGTCGCGGTACTTCGCCGTGTAGTCCAGTGCATAGACACCGGTGATCGAGTGACCCATGAGGATGTATTGGTCGATCCCCAGAGACTGCACAGCCTCGTGTACCTCCTCGACGATGTTCGCCGTTGTGCGATCCTTGTCCGTTCCGTCGCTGTGCCCGTATCCGAAGGGCTCGATCGTGACTACGCGGTAGTCAGGTGCCAGCTCGTTGACGAGCGGCGTGAAGTCGAGAATCGGTGCAGACGTTCCGAATCCGGGCAGCAGAACGATGGTCTGATCGCCGTTGCCGCGGATCGAGTAGCTCATGTTCTTTCCGTCTACGGACACGAACTGGTTGCCGGTTTCCCCGGTCGGAACGCTCGCCTTGGCGGAGCCGACATCGAATACGAGCGCTATCGATACCAGCACAACCAGAACTACGGACACCGACGCAAGAACCTTCAGTGCAACGGTACGAATCTTCTTCATTCTCATCCTCATCTTTTCGGGCGTCGATACGGCTAGGAAAGGCTCGACATCGAGGCCACACTGGTCTCGTCGAGCACACGCAACACGTTGTTGCCCATCAGCTTTGCCAAGTCCTCCGCAGGCCAACCGCGTTCCGCCAGACGGTCTATCAACACCGCGAAACCGGATACGTCCTGCATACCGTCCGGAAAGTCGTCGAATCCATCGTAGTCACTACCCAGACCGATGTGGTCGATGCCCGCGACGTCTCGGGCATGCTCGACATGATCGGCCAGATGGTCCACCGTCATCGCCGGCCGTGGGCCGACCCGCCCGCCTTTGAACCACTCGTTGTACTCGGCAGAAAGGAACATAGGCACAAAGGCGATCATGATGACCCCGCCGTTTGCCGCGAGCAGCCGCATGACGTCGTCGGGAACGTTGCGGGGGTGACCGCACAGCTGAGAGCAGGACGAATGGCTGAAGATCACCGGTGCCGACGACGTCTCGACGGCATCTCTCATCGTTTCCACCGAGACGTGCGACAGGTCGACGAGCACGCCGAGCCGGTTCATTTCGCGCACGATCTCGCGACCGAAGTCGGTCAGCCCGCCGTGCACTCGGGTGTCCGTCGCGGAGTCCGCCCACCCGGTGTTGTCGTTGTGCGTCAGAGTCATGTACCGAAGACCAAGGCGCGCCATCATTCTCAGGACGCCGAGCGAACTGCCGATGCTGTGACCACCCTCTGCGCCTAACAATGACGCAACCTTGCCCTCGCTCCAGATGCGACGCACGTCGTCACCTGTACGCGCGAATTCGAAAGTATCCGGGTACCGCTCGATCAACCGGTACACGAAGTCGATCTGTTCGAGTGTGTACTGAACAGCCTCGGCCTCCGTCCGGTCACACGGGGTGTAAACCGACCAGAACTGCGCACCGACGCCACCGCGACCGAGTTTGTCGATGTCGGTTTGGAAGATGGAATCCTTCTCGAGATTCTCCACCGAGTAGTCGGCAGTCTCGCGAGCTGTCCATGCGAGATCGTTGTGGCCGTCGATGACCGGTGCAAGGCCGTAAGCATCCAGTGCCGCTGGGTGATTCACGTCCGGGAAAGGAGCGAGAGGTTTCAACATGAGTTTTCCTCGGGAAAGTAGTGCGGGCAGGTCGAGGGCCCTCATCGCCCTCGACCTGCCCGAGATTTCATTCAGCGGAGAGAATCATCTCGCCGCGACTAGTCGGAAATCTTCTTGAAAAGCCTTGTCATGTACAGATATTCCTCGCCATTGATCGTGAGATGAGCCATCTCACCCGAAGCGCTCTCGTTACTGATCGAGAACCGGGAAGCGGACAGAGGCACGACCTTGGTGGGCGGAGCGGGCGGCTCGCCGTCGATCTCGATCTTGGCGAAGTTCTGCACCTGGAATCCGCCGTCGTCGCCACGCGTGAGTTCGATGCGAACGGTTGTCGATTCATAGGTTCCGAGAATGTGCGACAGGTCGATGTCTTCTGCATTCGGCTCGGACTTCGGCTCCGGCAGAACGAGATCGAGCTCCTGCGCGATCTCCTTCTCGATGTCGTGGGCCAGGGCACCGCCGCCACGCGAGTTGGTGACTACGGCCATGGCGAGACCGAGCTCGGGGAAGGTGTGAAAACGAGTGATCTGACCGATCGTCGCACCGCCATGCTGCGCGGACGTCACACCGCCCCAGTCGGACAGGATCCAGCCGAGACCCCAGGCCTGATCGACGCTCGAGACCGCGGTCAGGTCGAATTGCGGAGTGCGCATCAGGCGCGCGGACTCTTCGGACAGAATGCGCTCACCCGTCAGAGCCAGGCCGTCTCGCATGTGTGCAGCACCGAATGTCAGCAGAGAGCTGACGGATCCGGTGATGATGCCGGCCGGACCGATACCGCGCGGAAGCAGCCACTGCTTGGTCGGAACCACCTTGTCCGGCGACGTCCGATCCGGGTTGGCCACATGGCCGACGGCGGTGCGGAACAGAGGGGCGTCCTTGGCCTTGGTGATGATGTGCGTCAATCCGAGTGGCTTCCAGAGGTATTCGACCAACGCCTCGTCCCACGTCATCTCACGAAGAACCTCGACGATACGGCCGGCCACGGCGAAACCCGCGTTGCTGTAACTCAGATGTCCGCCGGGCTCGGTGACGCTGATCGCGGTCGCGAGTTCGTCGACGTACTTCTCGACGCAGTCGTCGCCGTCACCGGTGTCGTTGAACAGGTCTCCGTCGATACCGCTTGTGTGCGTGAGTAACTGGCGAATCGTGATTTCCTTCGTGTTGGAAGGATCCGCGATCGTGAACTCCGGAAGCACCTCCACCACCAAGGTGTCCAGCGTCAGCTTGCCCTCGTCGACGAGCTGCATGATCAGCGTCGTCGTCCAGATCTTGCTCGCGGATCCGAACTGGAACAGGGTGTCGGCATCGACGTCGACTCGCGTGTTCAGGCTCGTCACTCCGGTGGTGATGACACGGATATCCGCTGCGCCGTCTTCGCCCAGCGCGATCACACCGACCTGCGCGCCCGGTACCGAATGCTTGGCTGCCAGTTCGTCGAGGCGTTCCTGCCACTTCGGGGCGACAAGTAGGTCCTTGGGCAAGTCGGTCACAGGTCGAACTCCTTCGATCATGGAAGCCAGTGGCGTAGATGGCGTTACTGCGATCCGCTCAGGTCTCACTCGTCGGGAGGTGAGGTTGCGGAAGCAATAGCCGTCCACCCATGATCTCAGTGTGCTCGCAGTCACGTCCTGGTCGATTGCACCGAAGTTGCACCCGAAAATGGTGCGATCGGACGAGCCTGTGTTCAGGATTCGCCATTCGAAACGATCAGCGCTCGAAGGTTCCTTCCAAGCGATTGCGTGAACCCGGATGGATCAAGCGCGCCGCACTGACCAACCCGTTGGCCGACCAGGTGCGGCGGCGAATCAGTAGGCACGGTTCCCCTCGATCGATGCGGAGCAGCTCGCATTCGTCCGGGCTCCCCAACACCGCTTCCACGACATGCTCGCCGCGAACCAGAGGCGCAACGTCACTCAAGTAGTTGTTGGGGGTGATCGCGGTGAAGTCCTGGCGCAGATAGTCGGGCGCCTCGTTCGGATTCACGAATCGGTCTTCCACCTGAATCGGAGTTTCGTCCTCGAAGTGCACCATCAGCGAATGGAACACCCGTTTGCCCACCGATTCACGAAGAAACGTCTGCCCGTGGTCGGTTTCTTCCTCACGAACGAAGACGACCTCGGTTCGATGACGGTGGCCGCGGCGCTGAATCTCGTCGGCGATGTTCTTGACTTCGAACAGCGGGGACGCGGTCTTGGTGGCGGCGACAAAAGTACCGACCCCCATCATCCGCACGATCAGACCGTCGCTGGTGAGTTCACGAAGCGCTCGATTGATGGTCATACGTGACAATCCCAGCGCACTCACCAGTTGGTTTTCCGAAGGCAGCTGATCGCCTTCGGTCCACCGACCCGAGTTGATCTGCGAGACCACGAGGTTCTTGACCCGTTCGTAGGCAGGGGCGGACTCGCCGCCTGCCTCGTTGAACAGCACGGCGAGTTCTGCGTCCACTTCGGCAATCGCCATCGCCACCACCCGTTCGTCGAAAACCACCGAGTCGGTTCTCCCGTTCGGCCTCCGAAGTCTATCCGCCTCGTGCACCTTTCCGATCCATCCGCGAGCGTCCGCGCCGGACCTAACCCACCATGCGCCGCAATTGGCTCGTCGCAACCGAAAGCGCAGCAAGATCGTGCTGCCCGGATGCCTCGATCTCGGCGAGCGCGAGAGTGGACCTCTCGATTCTCGACGCATTCCTCTCTTCCCACCGGGAGAGTTTTTCCGCTGTCGAGTCACCTGCTTGCGCATCGGCCAGGACGTCGAGGGTCAATGCCCGCACCGTCGAGTACAACTCGTCACGCAACGACAACCTGGCCAGCGCGTTCCATTTTCCGTCCTTGCTCAATGCCGACACTCGATTGAGCATCGGGACGAGCCCAACGTGTTCACCCAGCCGGAAGTAAAGTTCGCCGGTCTCCGCGATTGTGCGATCGGCGAGGTCCGCGATCTCCACCACGTCCAGCAGCCCGAACTGGTCGAGCAGGATCTCCACTCGCCTGACCAGGTTCTCCGGCGCGCCCTTGTCCGTGATGAGGACAGTTCGCGCAGCCAGGTTCCGCTGATCTGCACCTACCAGCCAGCCATCGAGTTCGGCCGATGCCTCGGCGATGCGATCACCGAACCGGCTGATCTCGGCCCCGACGGCCAGCGGTTGAGGCCGACGCGTCAGCATCCACCGTGACGCGCGGTCGAGCAGTCGTCTGGTGAGCAGGATCAACTCGTCGGATACGGCTGTCGAGATCGAGGCTTCGCTGATGTCGCGCCACAACTCCCACAGACCGAACACTTCGGACACCACGGTGAAGGCGCGTACTGCGTCCTCCGGATCAGCACCGACCTCTTCACCGAGGCGATACACATAGGTGATGCCTCCCCGATCGATGACGTTGTTCGTCAGCACCGTCGCGACGATCTCGCGTCGCAGGGGGTGCCGGTCGAGGGCATCGCCCCCTGCATCTCGAACGCCCTCCGGAAAGTAGTTCAGCAGCGCCTTGCGGTAGATCTGGTTGTCGATCGAGCTTCCCGCCAACAGAGTGGATTTCAGATCGAGTTTGACGTGGGCCATCAATGTGGCGAGTTCCGGCGACGTCAGTCCCGTTCCCGTCTTCTCGGCCGCAGCGAACTGTTTCTTGGTCGGAAACCCTTCGATGACGCGGTCGACGATTCCGCGAGCCTCGAGGCTCGAAATCACTCTGCCGTGCACACCGATCATCGCCCCCGCATCCGCGCGCGTGGTGCCCATCAGCTCGTTCTGTGAACGGTTGTCTGCAAGAACGAGTTCTGCGACCTGATCGGTCAGCGATTCGAGTAGCGCAACGCGATGTGAGTCCGCGACGACGCCTGAACTGATCAGGGAGTCGAGAAGGATCTTGATGTTCACCTCGTGATCTGAGCAATCGACTCCGGCCGAATTGTCGAGGGCGTCGGTGTTGATCCGCCCGCCGCCGCGTGCGTACTCGATCCGTCCGGCCTGGGTGAGGCCGAGGTTGCCTCCTTCACCGATCACTCGCGCACGCACTTGGTTGCCGTTCACCCGAACGGCATCGTTGCTCTTGTCGCCGACTTCGAGATCGGACTCGGCGGAGGCCTTGACGTACGTTCCGATGCCGCCGTTCCACAACAGATCTGCCGGGGACCGCAGAATCGCCCGAACCAGTTGCGGTGGCGTCAGTTCGGTGACGTCGTCCTCGAGGCCCAGTGCCTGTCGCATCTCGTCACTGATCGGAACGCGCTTCGCCGAGCGCTCCCACACTCCGCCGCCGGCACTGATCAAGGTCGGGTCGTAGTCGGCCCACGACGATCGTGGGAGCGTGAAGAGACGTGATCGCTCGTCGTACGAGCTCTGCGCTGCCGGGTTCGGGTCGACGAACACGTGCCGATGATCGAACGCCGCGATCAGGCGAATGTGATTGCTGCACAACATTCCGTTACCGAAGACGTCACCGCTCATGTCTCCGATCCCCACCGCGGTGAAGTCGTCGTGCTGGGTATCGACGCCGAGCTCCCGGAAGTGCCGCTTGACACTTTCCCAGGCGCCCTTCGCCGTGATACCCATGGCTTTGTGGTCGTAGCCGACCGATCCGCCGGAGGCGAAGGCGTCGCCGAGCCAGAATCCGTACTCCGCAGCAACTTCGTTCGCGATGTCGGAGAACTTTGCAGTGCCCTTGTCCGCGGCGACAACAAGATATGTGTCGTCTCCGTCGTGGCGAACGACCCGTCGCGCTGCGACAACGGCGCCGCTCTGCTTGTCGACGTTGTCGGTCAGGTCAAGTAGCCCGCGAATGAAGGATCGGTAGCAATCGATTCCGGCCGCCAATGCAGCTTCCCGGTCTGCGTCTGAACCCAGACCCGGAACCGGCGGGCGTTTGACGACAAATCCGCCCTTCGCGCCGACAGGCACGATGACCGCGTTCTTGACTGCCTGCGCCTTCACCAGTCCCAGTACCTCGGTGCGGAAGTCCTCTTTCCGATCCGACCAGCGCAGGCCGCCGCGAGCGACCGTACCGAAGCGAAGGTGCACACCTGCGACATCGGGTGAGTACACGAATATCTCGAACATCGGACGAGGGAAAGGCAATACGGACAGCTGCTCCGAATCGAACTTCAGCGAGAGTGCGCCGAGCGATGCGGTGCCGTACACGAAGTAGTTGGTACGCAACGTGTTACAGACCAGTTCCGACATCGCGCGCAAGATCCGATCGGCGTCCAGTCCTTGCACTTGTGCCACGGCCGTATCCACCGCCACTGCTGCGCGTGCGCCCCGATCACCGTCGACGGCGTCAGGATCGAAACGACTCTCGAACAATTCACACAGACCGCCGGCGATCTCGGGATGATCGGCAAGTACCTCGGCGACACGACTGTTGCTGTACGGAAATCCTGCTTGCTGCAAGAACTCCGCGTATGCCCGCAGCACCACAACCTGTTTCCAACCGAGTCCCGCGATCGCGACCAATTCGTTGAACGAGTCCGGCTCGGCGTCGCCGCGTCGAACCGCGGCAAATGTCGCAGCGAAGCGCGCGGCAAAGTCGTCGAAGCCGTCGACAGGAGCATTCGGATAGTCGAGCGTGAACTCGTAGATCCAGGCCTGTTCCGACCCCACCGGGACGAGCTCGTACGGACGCTCGTCGACCACGTCGACACCCAGGCTCTGCAATACCGGCAGCACCTCGCCCAGCGAGAGCGGGTCACCCGATACGTACAGCCCGAGTCTGTGAGTACCGGGTCCGTCGACAGATCGGGCCAACCGTGGGCTCACCTCTCCGAGTTCGAGGCCATCGAATACCGCCATGTCCTCGGCAGCGCGGACGGCATCGAAATCCTGCTTGTATGCCACCGGAACTCGCTCGGCGAACCGAGCACGCCTGCGCCGCTCGTCGTAGTGCGAAGCATCCAGAACGAATCGCTCGTCCCACGTCAAGCACGCGTCGACGACGAGGTCCCGAATCTCCCGCGCTTGTCGCGCCGATGCGAAATTCGCGCCGCTGCCGACTGTGGCCGTGAAATGCACGACGGCCAGGGCAGATTCCGAGACTCGACTGGAGAATTCGATATTGCGGGCACCGAGCGCGTCGGCGAGTACCGACTCGGCCGTTGTTCTGATCGTCGTACTGAACTTCTCGCGCGGAACGAAGAGCAACGCCGACAACTCTTGATCCCGCCCAGCCGCAGGAGAACATCCCACCGGTTGCAAGAACAGATGGATCGACGTGCGGCCGTCCACGGAAGTGAGTTCGTCCAGCGCGTCCGCGATTCGGGCCGGCTCGGCTGCGAACAGCACTGTGATCGGGATCGACTGGATTACTGCCAGCATCGATTGTCCGACAAACGAATCGACGGTGGATCCGGAGGCATCGAAGATGTCTGCGACACGCCCGCGCACGAGCGGGGTTCGCCGAACATCCGCGACAAGGCCGGTCGCGGTCAAGGACCCGATGAACCGGTACGCACGGTCACCGACGGACACATCGATCTCGGTGGCGTAGGCGGAGCCACCGAACCCTTGCCCGAGAGTCATCACCCCGACCGAGAGGGGCGCCGCTTTCGAATCCGAGGAGCCGGTTGGATCGGGGAGCACGCCGAGAGTCTTCGTCTCCTCGCCGTCGATTGTCTTCGCACCGCCGACGACGCTGAAGTTTCCGGCGCTGCACCACCGGAGGAAGTCAGCCTCTTCTGCGTAGCCATCCGAGTCCAGTTGCTCGCGCGCCTCGTCGACGAGATCCCGCAGGGGTAAGGAATCGCGGAAGGCATGCGCGATTCGGTCGAGGATTCCGTCGACGTCCTCCGCGATCACCTGAGCCTGCTCGTCCGAACAATGTGCAGGTAGCCCGATGTGGATCCATGATTCGGTGCGCTCACCAAACCGGGCACCTTCGATGCTGTGCGCCGGTTGCACGACTGTGCCAAGCACAGGGTGCACCACGAATTCCGGTTCCATGCGAGCACGGGCGAGCGTCGCCAGGACCGCTTCGACGAGCTGCGGCATGTCGTCGCCGACGTATTGAATCGCCGGGCCATCACCCAACTCCCCGGCCGGCGCGAGTCGCGAGATCGACGAATTATGTCCTCGCCGACGCGAAAGGTCCATGTGCGCGGCGACGATCGCAAGCTTGCGGTCTTCGGCAAGCGCAGCGTATCGATCCGCAGACAAGCCCTCGAAATACGTACTGGACACCCTCCTCACATTCTCGGAGTCCGGTGTCGTGTCGACTGAAACGAGGCTCATGTCAGCACCTTCCGCCGAAAGCCACGCTGCTTCCGACTGGTAGAGGATTCGATCCGCGATCAACTTGTCTATACAGGCTTAGACAAGTTGATCATTGCAGAACGTGAGCCGCGACACAACAGCTACACCCCTGGACAAATTCGCCACCCTCGGCCATAGTCAGTTAATGCCGACTAGTGGCAATTAAATTCCATTAGATGAAATTTGTTGAACACCTCGCTTCGAAGGAGCCCCCGTGACCACCCAGACCGCGCCCGACATCGACAACGTTGATCTCGCAGAGTTCCGCAGCACCGTCCGAGCCTTCGCCAACGCCGAGATTCACCCCGGTGCGGCCGCACGCGACGAGTCCAAAGAGTTCCCGGCGCAGCTGGTCAAGCGCCTCGGACAGCAGGACCTCATGGGCATTTCCGTGCCGGAGGAATTCGGCGGACTGGGTCTGTCGACACGAACCCAACTGGTCGCCATCGAGGAGGTTGCACGCACCGACGCCGCTCTGGCGTCGATCTACACCGCGCACTACCTGGGCCTCGAGCCGATTCTCGTCGGCGGTTCCGAAGAGCAGAAGCATCGCTGGTTGCCCCAGTTGGCTTCAGGCGAACTGCTGGCCGGCTTCGCACTCACCGAACCCGACGCCGGATCAGACATCGCGTCGATGCGTACCGTCGCCCGACGCGAGGACGACGGCTGGCATCTCTCCGGGTCCAAGACGTACATCTCCAACGCGAAGGAAGCCGACCTGGTCGTACTCTTCGCCAAGACTGACCCGAGCGCAGGATTCCGCGGCATCACCGCCTTCGTCGTCCCCAAAGGCACACCGGGAATCAGCTATTCGGAACCGCAGGACAAGATGGGAATTCGCTCGGCTCCGACATACACCGTCTACCTCGACGACGTCGTCCTGCCGCTCGACTCGGTGATCGGCACCGAAGGCCGCGGCGGCAACATCGCCTTGACCGCACTTAACCGAGCGCGCATCGACGTCGCGGCAATGGCGAACGGCATCGCTTTGCGCGCTTGGGAACTGGGACGTGAGTACGCCACCGAGCGAAAGCAGTTCGGCACGCCGATCTTCGACTTCCAGGCAATTCAGCTCCTCCTCGGTGGCTGCGACGCGCAACTGGTCGCATCACGCGTCACCGCAGACTGGGCCGCCGACGTCAAGGACGCCGGCCAGGACATCCGCCGCGCCGCATCGATTTCGAAGTACGTCGCCACTGAAGCCTGCTTCTCGATCGTCGATCAAACCGTGCAGATCCACGGTGGCGCGGGATTCATGCGCGAATCGGAAATCGAACGCCTGTACCGGGATTGCCGCATTCTCCGCATCTTCGAGGGCACCTCGCAGATTCAATTGCTCACCATTGCCGGCAACGCTCCGTCGCCGCGTTCCACCGAGTTCTGAAAGGCGCGGACATGACTGCACTTCCCCCACTCGACGGCATCCGGGTCATCGATCTCTCGCGTGTCCTCGCCGGACCTTATTGCACCGCACTGCTTTCGGACGCCGGCGCGGACGTCGTCAAGATCGAATCCGAGCATGGTGAAGACTCTCGGCATCTCGGACCGTTCCGCGACGGCGAGAGCATTTACTTCAACGTGCTCAATCGCGGAAAGCGTTCGGTGGCACTCAACCTCAAGAACGACGAGGACCGCCAGGCGCTGCTGACGCTCATCGAGAACGCCGACGTCGTCGTCGAAAACTTTCGCCCGGGCGTCACCAAGCGCCTGGGAATCGACTACGAGGCTGCGCGGGCTCGCAATCCGCGGATCGTGTACGCGTCGATCTCCGGTTTCGGCCAGGACGGACCCATGTCCGGAGCTGCAGCCTACGATCTTGTGGTCCAAGCCCTTTCGGGGATCATGAGCATCACCGGCTCGGAAGCATCCGGGCCGACCCGGTTGGGTGAGTCGTTCGGAGACCTGGTCGCCGGGCTGTTCGCCGCCTGGGGAATCAGTACTGCCCTGCTGAGTGCACGGGCGACCGGGCTCGGACAGCATCTGGACGTCGCGATGTTCGACAGCATGCTCGCCATGCTGCCGACAGCACACAGCCAACTGCAATCCACCGGGCTCACTCCCCCACGCGTCGGTAACCGTCATCCGGTGTCCACACCTTTCGACACCTACCGGGCCGACGACGGACTCTTCGTCCTCGCAGTTGCGAGCCAATCCGGGTTCGAGAAATTGGCGCAGACGATGAATCGCGTCGACCTGATCGCAGATCCTCGATTTGCCGACGACACCGTCCGGACCGAGAACGAGCCGGCACTGCGTAAGGAGATCGAAAACTGGGCCGCCGGAAAGACCGTCGCGGACGTGGTCGACATTCTCGGCGCTGCAGGGCTCGCCGGCTCGGAGATCTGGGACGTCCAACAGGCACTCACCTCCGCACAGGCCGAGTACCGCGGAGTCGTCGAATCGTTCGAGCACCCGGTAGCAGGAAAGATCTCCTACGTACGACAACCCGTCGTCTTCGGTGAGAGCCGACGTCCAGGAGTTCGCCGCAGCCCCCTGCTGGACGAGCACCACGGTGAGGTGCTGCCGGGCTCGCGATAGATTCAGCGCAGACATCCCTCGGCACTTGGAGTAGGACATGGCCCCCGGCGACGTGACCCGCAGCGCGAATCGCACGTTCGAACTTCTCGGTGCGATCGTCGAGCACGGCGGGTTGACGCTCGGCGACGCCGCCAAGGCAACCGATCTGGCAACCAGCACCGCGCTTCGCCTGATCAGAAGCCTCGAACAAACCGAGTTCGTCGTTCGCGGCGAGGACAACGTCTATCGCGTCGGCCCGCGGCTACTGCAGATCGGAGCTCGCGCTCTCGGCGACAATCAACTGTTGCCGAGAGCCAGGCCCGCGATGAAGGCCATCGCCGAAACCACGAGGGAGTCGACCTACCTGTCGACGATGGGACCGAAAGACACTGCGCTGTATCTCGATCAGATCGAGGGCACGCACGCGATCCGCCACATGGGGTGGGTGGGCCAGAGCGTTCCCCTGAACGGCACCGCCGTCGGCGCAGCGTTGAGCGGCAAGGTGGGTGAGAGCGGATACGCCATTGCGCACGACACCATCGAGGACCACTCGACCGGAGTTGCCGCGCCAATCTACAACGCGGTCGGTCAGATAGCCGGGGCGCTCAGCGTCGTCGGCCCGACATTCCGTCTGACGGACGAGGTCTGCGCCAGCCACGGTCGCGTATTGGTGGAGCACTGCGCCCGGTTGTCCGCGGAACTCGGCAGCCAGACTCCCTGAGCCACCCCGAGCACTTGGCAATTCAGTCTCGTATCCGAGCGCTTGGCGATTCAGTCTCGTATCCGAGCGCTTGGCGATTCAGTCTCGTATCCGAGCGCTTGGCGATTCAGTCTCGTATCCGAGACAATGTGGGTCCCCCGCTACCTCCTCCGACCTACCTGTAAGGACACACCCATGAGCACGAGCCGCGTGAAATCCGCTGAGCGTGTGCTCGACGTGCTCGATCTGCTGGCTCGCCGGGGTGTGCCGCTGGCGACCGCGGACATCTCCAGCGCCCTCGACCTACCCAAGAGCACGACACATCATCTGCTCAATGTCATGCGGGATCGACGGTTCGTCTCGTACTGGGCTGATCAACGCGCCTGGACTCTGGGTGTCTCGGCGTTCGAAGTCGGTGCGTCGTACATGCGATCCGGCCCACTGCACCGCGAGGGCCAACGATTCATGCTGGCACTCACGCAGTCGACGGACGAGACCTCCCACCTGGCGGTACTCCAAGGTTCTGACGTCATCTACCTCGACAAACGTGAACCGCTCAAGCCGGGCGTGCGGTTGGTGACCGAGATCGGGACCCGCCTTCCGGCGCACCTCACCGCAGTCGGGCGGGCAATTCTGAGCCGCCTGGACGCGGAACAGATCAGCGCGCTGTACGAGGGGTACACCTGGCCGACGCGGACCGGAACAGGACCGTCGACGCTCGCCGAACTGCGAAACCTGCTCGCCGAAGCACGCGAGAGCGGGTATGCGGTAGAAGAGAATGCGACGACATCCGGGATCAATTGCATCGCCAGCCCCGTGATCACACGGGACGGTCGTCCGGTCGCAGCTCTCGGCGTCACCTTCCTCTCCGGCTCCAAATCGGCCGAGGAGAGCGCCCTGATCGCCGACCGAGTGCGCTCCGTCAGCGCCGAGTTCTCCGCCGACCTCGGCGATCGAATGGTGGAGACCCCGACCGCCGACATGTAACAAAATTCTCCGCTGCGTACTTCCCGGGCCTTGTTTTCGTCTCATATTCAAGACTAGAGTCTCGTATACAAGACTTACTGAATCACTGCCGCACTATTGGAGTCCCATGAACGCCACCCCTGCCACCCAGACAGCCACCCGAACCATCCAGGTCGGAATCGGCGCTGTCACCATCGCCGACGTCGTCGACGTCGCCCGAAACGGTTACGGCGTCGCATTGACCGCCGAGTCCCTCGCCGCGATCGCCGAAAGTCGTGCACGCATCGAAGCCCTGGCCGCAGACCCCACGCCGGTGTACGGAGTTTCCACGGGATTCGGCGCGCTTGCCACCCGGCACATCCCGGAGCATCTGCGGACGCAGTTGCAGCGCAGCCTGATCCGCTCGCATGCGGCGGGCTCGGGGCCGGAGGTCGAACGCGAAGTGATCCGGGCCTTGATGCTGCTACGCCTGTCGACGCTCGCCACCGGACGGACCGGAGTGCGCCCCGTGGTCGCGCAGGCGTACGCCGACCTACTTACCGCGGGCATCACTCCGGTGGTGCACGAATACGGCAGCCTCGGATGCTCGGGAGATCTGGCACCACTGGCGCACGTGGCGATGGCAATCATCGGTGAAGGTTCCGTCCGCACCGCCGACGGTGAACTCACCGATGCGGCAACGGCATTGGCCGCCCACGGCCTCGAACCGGTGGTTCTGGCCGAGAAGGAAGGCCTCGCACTGATCAACGGCACCGACGGGATGCTCGGCCAATTGGCCCTCGCGATCACCGATCTCGATCATCTACTCAAGCTGGCCGACATTGCTGCCGCGATGAGCGTGGAGGGCCTGCTCGGAACCGATCAGGTATTCGCCGCAGATCTTCAGGCACTTCGCCCCCACCCCGGACAGGGTGCGGCGGCCTCGAACATGGTGCGTCTGCTGGCCGACTCCCCGATCGTCGCCAGCCATGCGGGCCCTGACTGCACCAGGGTTCAGGACGCGTACTCACTGCGGTGCGCTCCGCAGGTCGCCGGCGGCGCACGTGACACCGTCGATCATGCCCGCCTCGTCGCCGGACGCGAATTGGCCAGTGCTGTCGACAATCCCGTTGTCACCCTCGACGGGCGGGTTCGGTCGAACGGCAACTTCCACGGCGCTCCCGTGGCCTACGTCTTGGACTTCCTCGCCATCGTGACAGCGGACGTCGCGGGCATCAGCGAACGCCGCACCGACCGCTTCCTCGACGTTGCGCGCAATCACGGCCTGACTCCCTTCCTCGCCGACGACCCCGGAGTCGACAGCGGACTGATGATCGCGCAGTACACGCAAGCTGCCGTCGTGTCCGAACTCAAGCGACTCGCGAGCCCCGCCAGCGTCGATTCGATTCCTTCCTCGGCCATGCAGGAAGATCACGTCTCCATGGGATGGTCGGGTGCCCGCAAGCTCCGCCGGTCCATCGACGGTCTCACCCGGGTTCTCGCCATCGAGATACTGACTGCAGCACGAGGAATCGATCTCCGGTCCCCACTCGAGCCCTCCCCCGCCACCGGAGCGGTTCTCCGGACGCTACGCGAGAAGGTGCAAGGGCCTGGTACCGATCGCTTCCTGTCCCCCGAGATCGAGGCGGCGGTGGACTTGGCGGCATCCGGCGCACTCGTTGCGGCCGCGGAGAACGCGATCGGCGCCCTGGCATGACCGCACCCGGAGCACTGAGGCCGCGCCCACGACCTGAAATCGAAGCACTCCCTCGATACTCCAAAGCCGCCGGCCTGGAGCAGGTTCGGTGGCGGGCGTCGAGCAACGAGTCGACGGTTGCACCCTCGGCGGCAATTCTCGAGGCCGCCAATCTCGCGGCCGCACACTCGCACTTGTACCCGTCGCTGTTCGGCGACACGCTGATCACCCGGTTGAGCGACCGTCTGGGCGTGGGCGACGACCAGGTATTGGTCGGCGCCGGTTCGCTGGCACTGCTCCAGCAGGTATTGACCGCATACACGGGCTCGGGCACCGAAGTCGTCTACCCGTGGCGTAGCTACGAGGCGTACCCGATTCTGATCGGAATCGCCGGAGCGAGCGGTGTACCTGTCGCCCTCGATTCCGAACATCGGCACGATCTGAGTGCAATGGCGGCAGCCGTGACTCCGCAGACCCGCGCGGTACTCGTCTGCAACCCGAACAATCCGACCGGAAGCGAGTTCTCGACCGCGGAGTTCGTCTCGTTCGCCCGCTCGATCCCGGGTGACGTCCTCATCCTCCTGGACGAGGCTTACCGGGAGTTCGCGACCGGCGATGTCGACGGCGTCGATCTGCTTCGAGCCTTTCCCAACATCGTCGTATTCCGAACCTTCTCCAAGGCTTACGGATTGGCCGGCCTTCGGGCCGGCTACGCCATCACCGACTCGGCGATCGCAGCGGATCTTCGTAGCGCGGCACCGCCCTTCGGGCTCAGCGCCGTTGCCGAGGCCGCGGCCTGCGCAGCGTTGACCGATCCGGCGCACACCGATTCGATAGTCGAAACGGTGACCGAGGGTCGCGCGCACCTACGTGAGCAATTGGCTCTGCGCGGCGTCGAGTCCGTCCCCAGCGGAGCCAACTTCGTCTGGATCCCTCTCGGCGAGAGAGCTTCTGCACTCGAAGCGGCTTGCGTCGCCCAGGGTGTCTCGGTCCGGATGTTCCCTCGCGAGGGGGTGCGGGTCACCGTCGGCGAGCGGGCCGCAGAAAACGCCGTGATCTCAGCTGTGGACGCTCTCGCACACAACCTTTGACCGACTGGAGAAAAGAATGTCCGTCCACGAACTTGCTCGGTCGATCGGTTCGAGTCGCCTGATCACCGACCCGGCGGTAATGGACTCGTACCGTCGCGACGAGGCCCATCTCGCCGAACCCGGCCATCCGGTAGCCGTCATGCTCGCCGAAACTGCGGCCGACATTTCCGAGGCCCTGAAATGGGCTACTGCTCACCGTGTCCCGGTGGTAACCCGCGGGGCGGGAACCGGTTTGGCGGGCGGCGGGACAGCGGTCGAGGGCTGCCTGGTCATCTCGACCACTCGCATGCGCTCGATTCTCGAGGTCAATCCGGACGATCAGCTCGCTGTCGTGGAAGCCGGGGTGATCAACGCCGACATCAGTCGAGCAGCAGACGAGTACGGGCTGATGTACGCCCCGGATCCGAGCAGTTTCGAGATCTCCACGATCGGCGGGAACATCGCCACCAACGCCGGTGGACTTCGATGCGTGAAGTACGGCGTCACTCGCGATTCAGTCTTGGGCCTCGAGGTGGTACTCGCTGACGGGCGGATCGTGCGAACGGGTCGAAGGACCGTCAAAGGTGTTGCGGGATACGACCTGACGAGCCTTCTCGTCGGTTCGGAAGGAACTCTCGGAGTCGTCACGAGCGCCACACTCAAGCTCCAACCCAAACCCAAGAGAGCACCGGTCACCGTCGTCGGCAGTTTCGATTCTCTCCGCTCCGCGGCGGACGCAGTTGCCGCGGTCGTTCGTGACGGGATCGGGCCGAGCCTGCTCGAACTGATCGATCGAGCAACCCTTCGCGCAGTCGACGACTGGAAACGAATCGGGTTGGAAGACAATACTGCCGCGATGCTGATCGCGCAGGCCGACGGGGTCGATGCCGACGCAGCAGCGGCGGCGATGCAGAAACACTTCGAACAGGCCGGCGCCGATTTTGTCGCCGTCTCGCAGGATGCAGCGGAAGCCGCACAACTACTCGAGATCCGCAGGCTCGCCTACCCGGCGTCCGAACGTCTTGGGCAATGCCTCGTGGAAGACGTCGGGGTCCCACGGTCGAAACTGCCCGACATGCTCGAAAGTATCGACCGGGCCGCTGCCGAGCATTCGGTGAAGATCATGACGGTCGCCCATGCGGGTGACGGCAACGTCCACCCGACGTTCGTATTCGACCGCACCGAAGACGGCTCGGTCCCCGAAGCCGTGTGGGCCGCCGCGGACGAGGTCTTCCGGCATGCCCTCGAACTCGGCGGAACTCTCACCGGAGAGCACGGCGTCGGCGTCCTGAAGCGTCGCTGGCTCTCTCTCGAACTCGGCGAGGACAGCATGCAACTGCACAGATCGATCAAGGCCGCGTTCGATCCGCTCGGAATCCTCAACCCGGGTAAGGGTTTCTGATTCGCGAGGGGTGTTACACAGCATTTACGTGAAAACTGGTTCCGGGTATTGACGCCTGTATATACAGGCATATACATTTATCCGCAGTGACAGTGACCCAGCGCACAGAGCGCAAGGCGCAAAGCACCAAGCACGAAGAAGGTGGGCATTACCCCGACGTCGATTCCGTCGCTCGACGGGCTCGCAGCAGAAAGACAGGCCTATGACTCACGATGGACCGGCCGAGGTCATCCTCACTCCGGAGCGACGCACTATCGACGTCGTCCCGGATGCAGAACGACACGGCACCCCGCGCAGCCAGTTCACTCTCTGGTTCGGCGCCAACATGCAGATCACTGCAATCGTCGACGGTGCTCTCGCCGTCGTATTCGGCGCGGACGCCATCTGGGCGATCGTCGGACTTCTGATCGGCAACATCTTCGGTGGCGCTGTCATGGCGCTTCACTCCGCACAGGGTCCGCGCATGGGCCTCCCCCAGATGATCTCGAGTCGCGCCCAGTTCGGCGTCAAGGGAGCCGTCGTCCCGCTTGTTCTGGTCATCCTGATGTACCTCGGCTTCGCTGCCACGGGCACTGTGTTGGCCGGCCAAGCCGTCAACAAGATCCTGCACATCGACAGCCCCACCGTCGGCATCGTCGTCTTCGGTCTCCTCACCGCATTCGTCGCGGTCACCGGCTACAAGCTGATCCACATCGTCGGCAGAATCGCCACCGTCGTGGGCATCGTCGGATTCTCCTACCTGGCCGTTCGACTGTTCCTCGAGTACGACGTCGCCTCATACGTCGGCATCAAGGGCTTCGACATCGTCACCTTCCTGCTCGCGATCTCGCTGGGCGCCGGTTGGCAGCTCACCTTCGGCCCGTACGTCGCCGATTACTCGCGTTACCTGCCGCGCAGCACCTCCGAGAGCACCACGTTCTGGTCGACGTTCCTCGGTAGCGTCATCGGATCACAGTGGTCCATGACCTTCGGCGCTCTCGTCGCGGCCTGCGCCGGCGACGCGTTCCTGGGTAACCAGGTCGGCTTCATGGGAGATCTCGCCGGACCCGCTGCCATCGCCTTCCTGATCTACTTCGTCATCCTGGTCGGCAAGCTGACGGTGAACGTGCTCAACGCGTACGGCGGATTCATGTCGATCCTGACCACCGTCACAGCCTTCAACGGCCAGTCGCGAATCTCCAGCACCGCGCGCACCCTCTACATCCTCGGTTTCACCGCCGTCTCGGTGTTGATCGCGATCGCCGCCAGCGCCGACTTCCTGGACAACTTCAAGAACTTCGTCCTGGTATTGCTGATGGTGTTCACGCCGTGGAGTGCGATCAATCTGATCGACTACTACTTGATCTCCAAGGAGCGCATCGACATTCCGGCGCTCTACGACGTCAACGGTCGGTACGGAGCCTGGAACTTCACTGCCCTGGCCTGCTACGCCGCCGGTGTTCTCGCCCAGATCCCGTTCCTCGCCCAGAAGATGTACACCGGCCCCGTCACGGACATGCTCGGTGGCGCCGACATCTCGTGGCTCGTCGGCATCGTCTTCACCGGCCTGATCTATTACCCGCTCGCCAAGCGCACCAGTAATCCGCCTGCGTCGATGATCTACCCCGATCACACAGCGATGACCGACTCTCGCGTCTGATCCCCCAACATCTTTCGAACTTCAGCAAGCTAGGAGAACACAATGGAAATCAGCACCCCCGGCCACGAGCCGCGCCCCGTCCGTGCTCCCCGCGGCCCCGAGCTCACAACGCTCGGTTGGCAGCAGGAGGGCGCCCTGCGCATGCTCATGAACAACCTCGACCCCGATGTTGCCGAGCACCCGGACAGCCTCGTCGTCTACGGCGGAACCGGTCGCGCAGCACGTAGTTGGGCGGCATTCGACGCCATGGTCGCCACGCTGAAGACGCTGAAGAACGACGAGACCATGCTGGTCCAGTCCGGCAAGCCGGTCGGTGTCTTCCGCACCAACGAGTGGGCACCCCGAGTCCTGATCGCCAACTCCAACCTCGTCGGTGACTGGGCAAACTGGGAGGAGTTCCGCCGTCTCGAAGACCTCGGTCTGACCATGTACGGCCAGATGACCGCAGGCTCCTGGATTTACATCGGCACCCAGGGAATCCTGCAGGGCACCTATGAGACCTTCGGCGCCATCGCGAAGAAGCGCTACAACGGCTCACTCGCCGGAACGATCACCCTCACTGCAGGTCTCGGCGGCATGGGCGGCGCTCAGCCTCTCGCCGTCACGATGAACGACGGTGTCGCGATCTGTGTCGACTGCGACATCACCCGCATCGACCGTCGTATCGCTCACAAGTACCTCGACACCAAGGCCGACAGCATCGAGCACGCGCTCGAACTGGCGACAGCGGCACGTGACGCCAAGAAGCCGCTCTCCATCGGCCTCGAAGGCAATGCGGCAGAGATCTTCCCGGCGCTGCTGGAGATGAAGGCCCCCATCGACATCGTCACCGACCAGACCTCGGCGCACGATCCCCTCGCCTACCTGCCGATCGGCATCGACTTCCCCGACATGAAGATCATGTCGGAGAAGGATCCGCAGAAGTTCACCGAAGATTCCCGCAACGCGATGGCCGCGCACGTCAAGGCCATGGTCGGATTCCTGGACGCCGGCGCCGAGGTGTTCGACTACGGCAACTCCATCCGTGACGAAGCCCGCAAGGCCGGCTACGACCGCGCTTTCGACTTCCCCGGATTCGTTCCGGCCTACATCCGCCCGCTCTTCGAAGAAGGACTCGGCCCCTTCCGCTGGGCAGCGCTCTCCGGTGACCCCAAGGACATCGAGGCCACCGACAAGGCCATCCTCGAACTCTTCCCCGAGAACGAGCACCTGCGCCGCTGGATCACCATGGCAGGCGAAAAGGTTGCCTTCGAAGGCCTTCCGGCCCGCATCTGCTGGCTCGGATACGGCGAGCGTCACCTCGCCGGCCTCAAGTTCAACGAGATGGTCGCCTCGGGCGAACTGTCCGCACCCATCGCCATCGGCCGCGATCACCTCGACTCGGGATCGGTCGCCTCGCCGTACCGCGAAACCGAATCGATGATCGACGGGTCCGACGCCATTGCCGACTGGCCGCTGCTCAACGCCCTGGTCAACACCGCATCCGGCGCTTCGTGGGTTTCACTTCACCAGGGTGGCGGCGTCGGTATGGGACGCTCCATCCACGCGGGTCAGGTGTGCATTGCCGACGGCACCGAACTCGCAGCCAAGAAGCTCGAAGCAGTTCTCACCAACGACCCCGGTATGGGCGTCATCCGGCATGCGGATGCAGGATACGACCACGCCATCGACACGGCAGCCACGCGCGGCGTCCGTATCCCGATGACCGAGAACTGAAACAGCTCCACCACCTCACCCTGAGTTAGGAATTACATTGACCACGAATGGTTCTCGAACCACAGTTCTGACCAACATCGGAACCCTCGTCACCAATGACCCGACTCTGGGTGAGGGCAAGCTCGGCGTACGACACGACGCGGCAATCGTCTTCGACGACGGCGTTGTTGCTTGGGTCGGCGATTCCGCCGACGCCCCGGCTGCCGATATCGGTCAGGATATCGGCGGTCGGGCCCTGCTTCCCGGCTTCGTGGAGAGTCACTCACACCTGGTGTTCGGTGGCGAGCGGGCCGAGGAATTCGCAGCTCGGATGGCAGGCGAAAAGTACGCCGCCGGCGGCATTCGCAACACCATCGAAGCGACGCGCTCGGCCACCGACGAGCAATTGCAGGCCAATATTCGGCGCCTACTCGACGAATCCTTGCGCTCGGGCAGCACAACCGTCGAATGCAAGACCGGGTACGGGCAGAACACCGAGAGCGAACTACGCAGCGCGCTGATCGCCGGGCAGTTCACCGACGAGGTCACACTGCTGGCCGCCCACGTTCCACCACCCGAATATGCCGGCCGCGCCGATGATTACGTCGCCATGGCGTGCGACGAGATGATCCCTGCCTGTGCGCCACACGCGAAGTGGATCGATGTCTTCTGCGAGCGAGGAGCATTCAACCGCGAACAGGCACATGCAGTCCTGAGCGCAGGCGTCGCCGCCGGACTGATCCCCCGTGTCCACGGAAACCAACTCGGCGAAGGGCCGGGAGTCCAGCTCGCCGTCGAGATGGGTGCCGCGTCCGTCGATCACGTCACCTACGTCACCGCCGAGGACATCGACGCTCTGGCTCAGAGTTCCACCGTCGCAACACTGTTGCCCGGCGCCGACTTCTCCACCCGCAACAAGTACCCCGACGCCCGCGCACTTCTGGACGCCGGAGTCACCGTAGCTCTGGGCGCCGACTGCAACCCCGGCACCTGCTACACCACCAGCCTTCCGTTCTGCATCGCAATTGCGGTGCGAGACATGCACATGACGCCCGCTGAGGCGGTCTGGGCGGCCACTGCCGGTGGCGCCCGCGCGCTACAACGTACCGACGTCGGAACCCTTTCTCTCGGAACACGTGCCGACGCCATCGCGCTCGATGCACCGTCGTACCTCCACCTCGCCTACCGCCCGGGCGTGCCTCTGGTGCGCGAGGTCTGGAAAAACGGCGCACTCGCCACAAGCTACTGAAATACACTCACCGGGAGGCCGTCGTGGCACATCAGATCGCAGTCGACATCGAACCCAAGCCGTGGACCGGACGCTCCGACGGTACCTCTGCGGAGCATCTGCGGTGGCATCATGCCGTGCAACCGTATTCAGCCGAGACCGCACCCGGTGACTGTGTTCTGATCGGATTCTCCAGCGACGAAGGAGTCCGTCGCAACAAGGGCCGTCGCGGTGCCGTGGACGGCCCGGACGCATTGCGAGCCGGGTTGGCTTCCATGGCGCTAGCCGAACCGCTGCAGATTCAGGACGCGGGAACCGTTGCCGTGTCGGGTGAAGAACTCGAGGCCGGTCAAGCCGCACTCGGGAACGCAGTCAGCGCTGCGCTCGATTCGGGACACTTCCCCGTGGTTCTCGGGGGAGGACACGAAATCGCCTACGGTACATACCTCGGCGTCGCGGGCTCCGAGTTGCGGACCGCCGGAGCCAAACTCGGAATCCTCAACTTGGACGCGCACTTCGATCTACGTGGCGATCCGATCCCCAGCTCCGGCACGCCCTTTCGTCAGATCGCCGAGGACGAAGCCGCGGCCGGTACCTCGCATCAGTACAGCGTGATCGGAATCAGCCAGCCCAGCAACACCACTGCTCTGTTCGACACGGCCCACCGTCTCGGCGTTCGCTATCTGCTCGACGAAGAATGCGGAGTGATCGATCGAGGCGTCGTGGATCAGTTCCTCGCAGACTTCCTCGACGACGTCGATCTGGTCTACCTGACCATCGACCTCGACGTACTTCCTGCCGCCGTGGCGCCGGGCGTCAGCGCACCCGCGGCCTACGGTGTCAGCCTGGAAACCATCCAATACGTATGTGATCGAGTCACGTCCAGCGGAAAGCTCGCGGTTCTCGATGTCGCCGAACTGAACCCGAGCCTCGACGTCGACAATCGCACTGCACGGACCGCTGCTCGCCTGATCCATCGGATTGTCACCAAGCACGTGCCGGTTCGGCGCTAGCCCCGAGTACATTCAGCAACACTGAGCAGATCTACGGAACGGCCTGAAAGCTGATGCCGCGAGATCTGTCAGCACACTCCAAACTATGCCCTTCGAGCTCGCTGGCGGTTGCAGTCAAGACGCCGCACAGCCAGCCGTCGAACTCCGCTGACCAGGTATTTCCGGCATGACTGAGCGACGTGTCGTTCAGGTACCTTTCGGCAATGCCCATTGCCACCTCACAAGTGACGCCACCTTGCAGATTGTCGATGGAGGCGACACCGCCTGTCTCGGGGTAGGTGATCGTTCCGCACCCCTCGGATGTGGATGTCGTCGGCAATTGTGAAGTCGAAGTCGACGAGTTGCCCGAGCAGTACTCGAAGCCGGGGACTCCACCGATCACGGGAGGCCCGACCGTGCCGTCGTGAATCGAAAAGCCGATCAACCCTCCTGGGTTGCCATTACCGACTTGCCGCGGATCTCCGGTGGTGACGAAGATCGATTCGCCTGACTCGGTCTGAATCGTCATTGTCGAATGATCGTTGCCGTAGACCGATTCGATCTGAGCCACGGTGGAGCCGTCACCGACGCCGCGGTCGGTCAGCGTTCCCGGCGATGATTCGATGACGGTGACGCCGGCGCTGGTGAGAAGTGCCCGCCCAGTGCCACCAGACGTCGTGAACGGAACGACAGCGCAACTCGGAAACTGCGTGGGCGTTCCGGCTTGATTCCCCAACGACGACAATGCTTCTGCCTGTGTCATACCGAGCGCGAGCGAGCCGAATCTCTCTGAACTTGCCTCTGTCACGGCCGATGCCTTCCCGGGACTACTCGAAACAACAGTGCTCGACGCAGACTCCGTTGACGACGTTACGTCTGTCCTGTTGAGACTGTCAGAGGAACAGCCACCGAGAAACAACGACAGACAGACGCCGGCCACTACAACCGTGGTTGTAGTGGCTGCGCCGTTCCGAACTCGGTCAACTGGTGTGCGCGGTCGGTGACGTGAACGCCACCCGGCCTTCGATCATGGCACCAAGGAGTTCTTCTGCAACCAGTCCTGAGCGATGTCGCTCATGTCATCGAGATCGGCAACGCGCTGGTTCATCTCGATGAGGTCTTCAGTGGTCAGTGCCGCCGAAACCCCCGCGAGCACGGATCGGACGTCATCGCGAGCCTTCAACTCGTTGATGATCGGCGTGATGTTCTCGGCGAGGAAGAGATGCTTCGTATCCTCGAGCGCAACCAAGTTCTCCGAGCGCATCGCGGGATCGGTACTGAAGACATCGGCTACCTGTATCTGCCCGCTCAGGAGCGCATTGAGCGTGAGGGGTCCACCTGCATCGAGTGCCAGGAACTCCCGGAACGTCAGGCCGTACTTGGTCTTCAAGCCGGCAACACCGTTTTCGCGCGTCTTCCATTCCGGCGGTCCGCCGAGCGTCAACTCGTCGGCGTACTGCACCAGATCCTCGACGGTCTCGAGCGAATACTTTTCCGCCGTCTCCTGTTTGACGGCAAGTACATCCTTATCCTCAGCGGGCGACGGCTCGAGAGCTACCAGACCCTTGGGCAATTTCGCATCGATTTCGGCGGATACTTCAGCTGAAGCCGTCGCCGTTGTCTTGCTGTCCAGATATTGCAACAAGGCGCCGGAATACTCGGGGATCAGATCGATGGAACCATCGCGCAATGCCGGTACATAGAGTTCTCGGCTACCGATGTTCAACTTCTCGGTAACGTCGATACCGTTGGCACGAAGCGCTTCGGCGTAAATGGTCGCAATCAGTTGGCTCTCGGGAAAATCGGCGGAACCGATCACGATGGCGCCCTCAGCGCTACCACCGCCGTCCGTGGCCAAGGGGTCCTTGCCGATTCCGCAGCCGGACAATGCAACCGCTGTCACACCGACCAACGCGGCGATCAATACCTTCTTCATTTCGAATGTCCTCAGATCGGTGCGGGCTCGGGCACAGCAGTGCGTTGTTCGGTGGCGGCAGGCTTCTCTGACTTCTTCTTCCGATCGCGCCTGGTGATGCCAGGCGAAACGACTCGCGCAGTCAGTGCGCCGATTCCGAGATCGAAAACCAGCGCAATCAGCGATACCAGTACGGCTCCGGCCGCCATCTGGCCGTAATCGCTCTGAGCTTTTCCGTCGATCAGCAACCGGCCGAGCCCGCCCAACGAAATGTAGGCGGCCACAGTCGCAGTGGAGACGATCTGAAGAACGGCACTTCTGATGCCGGACAACATGAGTGGCAGGGCACATGGAATCTCGACCTCGGTCAAGATCCGCATCGACCGAAATCCCATCCCCCGCGCGGCGTCGACTGCAGCCTGATCGACCGCTCGAACTCCGGCATACGTGTTGGTGAGAATGGGAGGGATCGCGAGAAGCACCAGGACGATGAGGCTGGGGATCAGATACGCGAGTTTGTTCGGGAATGACGGCGCGATAATGAGAACCAGTAGGATCAGCAGACCGATGGTCGGCAGCGCTCGTAGCGAGTTGGCCAGTCCAGCAACAACAACGGAGCCTCGGCCCGTGTGTCCGATGTAGAGACCGAGCGGGATCGCGATAACCGCAGCCACCGCCAGCGCGGCGAAGGTGTACATCAAGTGCTGAACGAGAAGGGTGGGGATACCGTCCGGCCCGGTCCAGTGGGATCCGTCGAGTAGGTAGTTGATCATGATGTGGTCACTTTCGGGGTCCACGGCGTCAAGAGCCGATTCGCCAACATGATGAGGAGATCAAGAATCAACGCCAGCACCAGACACAGAGCGATACCCGCGATGATGGGAGTGTAGAAACGCAACTGAAATCCCTGGGTGAACAACGAACCTATCTGCGGAATACCCAGGAGTGCGCCGAGTGAGACAAGACTGACATTCGAGACGACTGCGACGCGCAAACCCGCACAGATCACCGGAACTCCCACTGGCAACTGCACTTTCAACAGCGTCTGATACGGCCGGTAACCCATCGCCGTCGCTGCCAGAACTGTCTCCGGCGGAACCGAATCGAGCGCATCGGCCACTACCCGCACGAGCAGAGCAACGGTGTACACGGTGAGCGCAACGATGATGTTCATCGGGTCCAGAATCTTGGTACCCAGAATCGGAGGCAGGAGCACGAACAGCGCGAGCGAAGGGATCGTGTAGAGCAATCCGGCCGTGCCCACCACGTAGGGATGCAACCGACGACTGCGATAGGCAACCCAGCCGATCGGCAACGCGACCACCAAGCCGATCACCAAGGGAATCAACGACAGCAGAACATGCCATCCCACCAGGTCCATGATCCGGTCGGACTGACGTCCGAGCCATTCGAAGTTCATCGGAGTGCCCTCCCCGCGTCAGCCAGATCGGCGGCCTCGATGGCTTCCACCGCGGCGTGCGCGGTGACGGTTCCCACCAGACGTCCGGCGTCGTCCACGACGACGCCACGCTTGCTCGGCGCTGACAGCGCCGCATCCAGCAGAGCGCGCATCGTCCCTGTGGAATCAGCAAGTGTTCCACTGAGATTCAAGTCGTCCGGGCGGATACAATCCGTGAGCGCGTCCGGCTTCACCCATCCGAGCGGCTTGTTCGCGGGATCCACTACCAACAGCCACGTATCGCCGGTGAGTGCGCGGGCCGCCGCAGCGGAATCGCCCAGATGCGCAACGGGTTCTGACACTGTCGGTAACTCGCCGTCCAATGTGGTGAACCCCAACGATCGGTACCCACGGTCACGTCCGACGAAGTCGGCAACGAATTCGTCAGCAGGTTGAGTCAGCAATTCGAGAGGCGTCGCCGCCTGCGCAAGAATGCCGCCGGTACGCAGTACCACCACTTGATCCCCGAGTTTCAGCGCTTCGTCGATGTCGTGAGTGACGATGATGATCGTCTTTCCGATTTCCTTCTGCAGACGGAGAAACTCGTCTTGCAGTTGGCCGCGAACGACCGGATCAACGGCGCTGAACGGTTCGTCCATCAGCATGAATGACGGATCCGCGGCCAGCGCTCGCGCGACACCGACTCGTTGCTGCTGTCCTCCGGAGAGCTGCCACGGATAGCGGTCGGCGAAGTTGCTCGTCAGACCAACAGTTTCGAGCAGTTCCATAGCGCGAGCACGAGATTCCTTTTTACTCGCGCCGAGCAATCGAGGCATCGTCGCAATGTTGTCGACGATGGTGCGATGGGGAAAGAGACCCGCGTGCTGGATCACGTACCCGATGCGTCGACGCAGGAGAGCCGGATCCATTCCCGCTGCGGACTCACCGTCGAGCGAAATCGTGCCTGACGTCGGTTCGATCAGCCTGTTGATCATGCGAAGTGAGGTCGTCTTGCCGCAGCCGGAAGGACCCACCAAGGCGGTGATCTTTCCCGTCGGGCACTCCAGATCGAGAGCATCGACGGCAATGGTTCCGTCTGGATACGCCTTGGTGACCTTGTCGAATTTGATCATCTACGAACTACTTTCGTGTCGACCTGAGTCCGGACGCACCCAGGAGAAATGGTCGAGTTCCGTTCGAGCACACACCTACTTGTGATTCGGTCCACCTGCTTACTGGTCGAGCGGTTGAGAAAGAAAGTTCACGGCAGCACTCAGATCTGCACTGAGTGGCCGGTCTTCGGTCCTCGCATCCAGCACCAAACGCGCACGCGCGAGGTACGCACCGAGCTCGGTCGCCGGATCCAGCTCACGCTGTTGTTGCGAGAGTGCGCGAACTGCCGAGATCAGTTCGCACGCCAGCACCAATCGAGACTGGGCAAGAATGTCCGCCAATTGGGTTGCAGCTTGGGATGCAAAACTTGCGTGATCCTCGGTTCCGCGCGAAATTACCGTGTGGCCCAACGACCCCGGTGCCGCCGACGAGCGGATCTCGGCAATGGCAGCAGAAGTCGTGTATTCGAGAAGCATGGTTCCACTGCTGCCGTCAGGACCGTCTGCGAGGAACGCACGGAGGCCGGTGACTGCAGGGTCGGAGAGGTTGGCGAGCCGGCATTGCGAGAGCAGGGCAGCACTGGCGACCGCCAACTTCGCCTCGTCAACTGCAAGAGCGATTGGCATCGCATGGAAATTTCCGTTGTGGAACACCATGTCGTCTTCGACCGACACCAGCGGATTCTCGGAAGACGAATTCATCTCGATACTCAGCGTGTTCTGCAGTCGATGCACCGCTTGCCAGGTGGCACCCAAGATTTGCGGTAGGGCGCGAAACCCGAACGAGTCCTGAACTCTCACGGGTGTGATGTCGTGTGGGGCCAGCAGATCGCGAACGCGCTCGGCGACCTCCGCTTGACCGAAGTGCATTCTTGCCGACTGTACTTGTGCAGCAAACGGTTCGACCGAACTACGCGACGCAAGCACGGAAAGAACACTGACGACCAAGCAGTGTTGAAGCCACCGCGCGACGTCGATACTGGTGTCGCCTGCGATCGCCACCGTCATCGCATTGGTGGAAATGAACGGAAGTGCATCACCGTGGTGCGGAATCCAACTGACTCCGGTGCGTCCGTCGCGAAGCGGGCTCTCACCGATCAGCCCCATGGCGATTTCGGAGAACGCACTCAGGTCACCCGTTCCGATCGCACCGCGTGCGTGCACTGTCGGCAGGTTCTGCGATGCAACAGCAGCGACCAGACCGTCGATGATGTCGGGATGCATGCCTGAGCCACCGTTGAGAATTTGATTGGTGCGGATGACGATCGCGGCGCGCACCACCCGGTCCGGGAGCCTGGGGCCCGATCCCGTCGCGTGACTTCTCAGAAGCCTCAGATCCTGCTGCACACCGTCGGAGACGGCCGTTTCACGATTCCCGCCTACCCCCGTCGTGCGCCCGTACACCGCTTGACGGGAGGAAACCCGAACCGCGGTCTCCCATGACCGCCGTGTGAGCTCGAGCGCCGCGTCGGCAGGTCGAATCACGGCCGGCTCTCGCGCAATTTCGTTCACCCGGTGAACCGACAACCCTCTCCCGTCGAGCACGACATTGTCGTCTTCCGTCCGGTCTTCCGCAGGAAGACGTTCAGTCATCAGAACTCCATCGATCGAAGGACTCGGCCATCGCGACCGGCGTGCATCACATGATCCATGCAATGTGCCCTGGGTCACTTTTGATGAATGTATATTCCTGTATATACAGCCACCTGTCAATAGGGACACCGCAGCTCATCCGCGTGCGCACACCTTGCGTCACCCCAGTACGAGTGAGCAACTGAACACGAATGGTCGCTATTCGAGGACGGGTGTCGCCGATCTCCGACGCGCTTCCAGCGCATCGAGAATGAGATCGAGACCGTAGGCGAACTCACTCGTGTGGTCGTAAGCCGGACTCAGACCGTGATCGACGATCATCTCGTGAAGGAAGGGCAACTCTTCAGCCGGAAGGTGCTCGAGGATGCCACTCGCAACTTCTTCGACGTCGCCGGGGGCGCTGATCGGTAGATTTGCCTCCTGGAGAACATATCCGCCGATGTAGCTGTCGATCAGCGAGGCTCCATGGGCGGCCATCGGCAGCGTGAACCCCGCCTTCCGGAGAACTCCCAGCACAGCGTCGAGATGACGCAAAGTCACCGAGCCAGGGTTGCGTCGCGAATCCAGCAGACCGAGAGCCCAACGGTGCTGCGACAGGACTGCGCGAGCGGAGAAGGCGCGTCCACGGATTGCATCTCGCCAATCCGCACACTCGTTGTCGGGTAGGTCGATCGCCTCGAAGACCGCATCGACGACGCCGTCGAGAATCGCATCTTTGTTGGGCACGTGGTGGTAGAGCGACATTGCTTCGATGCCCAATTCCTGAGCCACTCGTCGCATCGTGACGGCCTCGACACCGCCGGCGTCGGCAACGCGGATTGCACCCTCGATCACGCGAGTTCTGTTCAGCGACTGTCGCGGTTGCCGTGCCACACAGACTCCCCTCCGAGGAACGAATACGTTGACAACCTTACAGACGTAAGTCACCCTTACAGGTGTAAGTCAGCCTTACGCTCGTAAGGCGCTCGCGAAAGGAGATCACGATGCCGATGCCGAGATGGTGGGGACACGTCAACAAGCGAGTGTTCAATCCGCGAGCGATCTCGAGCGGGAAGTGGCCGGTACTGACACACGTCGGACGCACATCCGGGACGACCTATCAGACGCCTCTCGACGCCTATCCGGTCGACGGCGGCTACGTCTTCATCCTGGTGTACGGATCAGGCTCGGACTGGGTGCAGAACGTCTTGAAAGCGGGGAGCGCTCGACTGTCGGTCGACGAGACGGAGGTGAGCCTCGGCGCCCCGCGCCTCGTCGCGAAAGACGAAGCATTTCAAGCACTTTCCTCAGACGTGTCCCAACCCCCGAGGATGCTCCGCATCACCGAGTATCTCCGGATGGATCTGACTACGGCTTGAACCTGCTCGTCACGCCAGGACCTCGCGCACGGCGGACCTGACTTCGTCCATGCTGCAACCGGATTCGATCAGTTCTGTACCCGTATGCACGAGCGAGTTGATCAACTTCGCGGTGAGCTTGGGGTCCGACACACCGCGGAGACGGAGTGCCTCGACAAGTGGAAGCACAAGGCTGTCGTGCATTTCCATGATCCGCGAATCTCGAAACGTTTGCGGGGTCAGCGTCGCCAGCGCTCCGACTATCGCATGCTCCCCGTCGGCAACCAATTGCAGATTTGCTTCGACGTACGCCCATACCGGATCGTCGGCGCCTGCCATCGCCTCGACGATCTTGTCGTTCCAGCGCGGGAACATGTCTTCGACGACGGCGCTGAGGAGATCCTCTCGGGACCGGAAATAGTGGTAGGCACTCGACCTGGCGAGCCCGGCCTTCGCTGCAACCTCACCGAGCCCCGGCGGCCGGTCCGGGGTCTCGGACAGAAGAGCGTGTGCAGCGTCGAGGAGAGAACGGCGCTGAGCAGCGCGATGCTCGGCCACAGTGGGGGCATCGATCCTCGGCACCGAATCTCCTCCAGTCCCCTTGCGGGCTTACTCGCTCTGACGCAATCGACCGTCAACCATTTCGAGGATGCGGTCGCAGTGCCCGAGCACGTCGTGATCGTGGGTCACCATGATCGTAGCGACGCCTGCTTCATGAGTTTCGCGCGAGAGCAGTTCAACCACTTCGTGGCTGCGCTTGCGGTCGAGAGCAGCCGTCGGCTCGTCGACGAGCAGGAGCGAGGGGTTACTCATCAGTGCCCGAGCGATACCCACACGTTGACGTTCGCCTCCGGAGAGCTGCCCGGGCCGGCGATCGGCACGGTGACTCATACCGACCGAGTCGAGCAGTTCATCGGCGTCGCGTCCGGGCCGGCCCGTAATCTTGGCAACCAGCCGAAGCTGATCACGCGCCGTCAACGCCGGAACAAGGTTTCCGGATTGAAAGACGAATCCGATCTTGTCTCGCCGGAGTTCGGCCAGGGCACGGGCCGGCATGGCCGTGACGTCGGTGCCGTCTATGACGACCGACCCACTCGAGGTACGCGCGAGGCCGCCTGCGACAGCGAGCAAGCTCGACTTACCAGCACCTGACGGCCCGACGATCGCGACGAGTTCCCCACGCCGGACGTCGAGATTCACGTCGTCGAGGGCGAGCACCGTGGAGTCACCGTCACCGAATCGAAGACAGACCGCGTCCAATGTCAATCCGGTAGTGGTCTTTTCGACTGTGGTCATCGGATTTCTCCCAACGCGGTGAGCGGGTTGACACGGGTGATGCGGACGATGGCAACGGCTGCGCCCATCAGCCCGAGTACCGCCAAGAGCGCCGCGCCGTTGACGATCGGACCGGACTCGAGAGCGAACGGCATTCCTCCACCTTCGAGTCCCGAGCCGAGACCCAACCCGAGTACGACGCCAACACCGATGGAGCCGAGCAGCACCACCAATGCCTGCGCCAGTCCGTCGCGGAGCAGGAAACCGGTGGAAGCACCCATCGCACGCAACACAGCGAGTTCACGACCGCGCTGAACAGTCCAGATACTGAAGAATGCGCCGACAACCAGCGCGGAGATCGCGTACAGAAACGCCTTGATCATCGACATCGTCATCATTTCCGCGGAGAAACCCGGTGACGAGTCGAAAGAGTCCTCGAGCGTCTTGGCAGACGTTCCCGCCGCCGCATCTCCCGATGCGAGGCCCGGCAACGCATCGCCCTTGCCTCGGATTGCCACAACACTTGCTTCGGAATACGCACTGGCGTTGACAGTTTCGCCGATCTTGGCGCCGGCGTGTACCTCCTGCCAGGTATGCAAGGGCAGGTAGGCGACGTCGACGTGTCCGAAAGTGCGTTTGTCTTCGGTGAATCCGACCACTGTCAGCTCGGTGCCGAGTCGGTCGAGTATCACGGTGTCACCGATCGAGACACCGTCGTCACGGAAGGTGGAGCTGACGATGATGTCGGTGTCAGCGAGCAAAGCCCTCCCGTCGGCAGGGGCGGGTTCGAGGAACGAGCCCGGTTCGATGCCGAAAAGAGTGAGATCGACGGGAGTGCCACTGCGAGTTTTTGCATTGACGATCATGTTTCCGAACAGTTCGGCGTCTTGGACATCCGGTTGCGCGCGCCATGCCTGCGCCTGCTCTTCGGTGACGACCGACCGTGAAAAGGCAGAGTCTGCCTTCGTGTCCGGAGCGAAGGCGAATGCCTGGATCGGTGTCCGCTGCAACGCGGACACACCATCGTTGACCAGGCCGGACGAGAGCCCGGACAGGATCACCATCAGGATCGCGATGAGGGCAACCACGGCACCCATCAAGAGGAATCGATTTCGCGCAAACCACAGTTCACGCAGGGCGAGGAACATTCGGGAAGCTCCAAAGTCGTCGATGCGAGTCACGCCGACTTTTATCGACGCCTTGTCGAAATCATATCGACAAGGCGTCGAAAAGCTATGTGAGGTACATAACTACGACTTGTAGTAGGCAACCGAAGCAGTGAGTGCCAAATCAACCCACAATGCCCACTGGTCGATCTCCCACAATCGAGATTCGGTCCATCACACGTCTCGCCGGGAAGTAGTCGCTGGCTGCATAGTGCTGGCACGTTCGGTTGTCCCAGAAGGCAACGGTATTCGGCTCCCACTTGAGACGGACCTGAAACTCCGGACGGTTGACGTGCCGGTAGAGCATCGCGAGAAGCTCGTTCGACTCCTCTTCGGATACCCCCAAGATTTTCTGCGTGAAGGTCATGTTGACGAACAACACCCGCCTGCCGCTTTCGGGAATGACCCGCACCACGGGGTGCCGCACAGCAGGAAACTCAGGCCGCAGCATCTCGACGGCATCGGCCGGCATCGACCTCCCGAAAGAATTGATCCAATCATGTTCAGCAACAAGAGGATCGATTCGCCTCTTGACGTCTTCCGGAAGCAGATCGTAGGCAGCAGCGGTGTCAGCCCACAATGTGTCACCACCCACCTCTGGCACCTCGACTGCACGAAGCACGGCAGCAAACGATGGAAACTCGTGCCACGTCACGTCGTTGTGCCAGTTGTTCTCGACGCCGCCGACCATCCCATCCTTGGCCAGCGTCGTGACATCGACGTCCGTCTGCCCGGGCTGCGTGTACTTGAAGAACGGATGCTGTTCCAGATCGCCCCAACGCTCGGCAAATGCTCGATGTTCCGCTCGGTCGAGGTCCTGATCCCGAAAGAAGAGGACTTTCCATTCCAGGAGAGCTCGGCCGAGTTCCGCAATCACGGCATCGGACAGGCCCCCGCTGAGTCGAATACCGGAGATTTCCGCTCCGATCGTCGGCGCGACCGCCTTGACTGCAAAGTGTTCGTACGGCGCCGGAACTACCGACTCGGGATTCCGGCGAGCAACGAGTGGACCGTAGGCAGCAAGCGGATCGGTGGGGATCGGAAAGATTGTTGCCGCAGGAAAAAGGGTAGCCATCAGGGCACTTCCTCGGAATCGACAATGTCGTAACGGACGGTATCCACGTTAAGGTTTCATCCTTAATGTGTCAACGGTCACGTTCCCCGGTCGAACCTTGACCCTGACGCCGCGTCAGGGTTGGAGAATGGTTTCCACAGACGGAATCCGATTCGATCACGGGAGGGCAAGGCGATGATGACCATCGGCGAGCTGGCCAAATTGGCCGGCACCACCGTCAGATCCGTGCGCTACTACCACTCGAACGGCCTTCTCGAAGAACCACAACGCCAACCGAACGGCTACCGCATGTACCGCGCGGTGGACCTGGCACGACTGAGCCGCATCCGCCGCCTGCGCGATCTGGGGATTCCTGTCGCCAAGATCGCCGAACTCCTCGACGGCGACGCTCACGACACCCGGTCCGCACTCGATGCCCTCGACAAGGACTTGGCAACAAAGGCCGAACAGATCGCTGTTCAGCGTGCTCACATCGAGTCGCTACGCCGAAACGCCGACCCTGAACTACCCGATGCATTTTCGGAAGTGCTCGCACAGTATGTCGTTGCCGGTGCGCCGACAGCGTGGATCGACAACGAGCGCGAACTTCTGATCCTCGCACTCACGGTCTCCGGGGGTGATCCCGAGGTCTGCGATTCACTCCTGTCCGCACATCGCCGGGTATTGGCTGAGCCGAACCGCGAGCAGGCCATCGAACTGATAGCTCGCATGTATGCCCTCGCCGACGCACCGGCGGACGCGGATACAATTGCGGCCCTTGCCATTCAGTTCTGCGACTTCACCGAGAGCGTGCTACCCGAACAAGCTGCACCGGAGAACGCTTCCCCAACTCGACTGGTAGCGGTACTGCGCGAACACCAAGCGGATCGACGAACCGTCACCCAGGAAAGATTCGCGAAGGCCGTGGCTGCGGAGTTCGCCGCCCGCCAATCCCGACCCTGAACCCCGACACCGAATCCCCACATCAGAAGTGGGGCGATCAATGCTGCCCGAAGAGGGCTCGACGCAAGGACACGACAATGACTGGATCCATCATGCCCAGATCACGCATGCCTCGACCACGAAAATGGCTGGCTTCCACCGTCGCTGCGGCCGCACTCGCTGTGCCCGCATTGGCGGCGTGCTCGGAACCTTCTGCCCCGCAGACAGCTCCACAACCCGATCTCAGCGCGTTCTACGATCAGACTGTCGAATGGGGGCCGTGCGCCGCCGATACCGCGACATCCACGGCAAGTGACTGCGCCATGGTCACAGTACCTTTGGACTATTCCGCCGCTGACGGCAAGACGATCGAAGTGGCGATCTCGCGGGTCGCCTCCACCGACCCCGCGCAGCGACGCGGGATCCTGCTCACCAACCCCGGCGGCCCGGGCGGCCGAGGTCTCGGTTTGCCCGAGATTCTGAATGCGGGCATGACACCGGAAGTCGCAGCGGCATACGACGTCATCGGTATGGACACCCGAGGACTCGGCAAGAGCACGCCGATCGACTGCGGCGTCGAGCAGATGACATGGATGCGTTCACCCGGTACCACGGATGAGGGGTGGAACGAGAGTGTTGCGCTCGCACGCGAGGCCGCCGACAAATGCTGGGACAAGTACCCGGACTATCTGCCGCACATCAATACTCAGAACATCGCCCGCGATCTCGACGTGATTCGCGGTGCCCTCGACCAGGAGAAAGCGTCGTACTTCGGGTGGTCGTACGGCACATATCTAGGTGCAACCTATGCTCAAATGTTCCCCGACCGGATCGACCGTGTGGTTCTCGACAGTGCACCGGACCCGAAGAAATACGGATACGAAATGTTCCAGGACATGGGCCCGGCCAACGAGAAGGCTATCGACGGTTTCTCGCGGTGGGCAGCAGAACACAACTCCACCTATGCACTCGGATCGACGCCCGCCGAGGTTCGAGCCCTCATCGAGAAGCTGATCTCGGACGCTGCCACCACTCCGATTCGTATCGGTGACTACGTCGTAGACGATCACGTCCTTCCATTCCTGATGTACGTCAACGGAACCGGCGACACCGAGATAGAGAGCGAGGCATTCGCACAGGTATTGGTTCAGTTGCGCGATCTCGCCGCCGGCAAGACCGTCGAGAACATCCATCCCCAGCTGACGGGACTGATGCAGGCGTGGTTCCAGACCGAGTTGGGAACCGGCCCTGACTATGCCGGAACAATCGCCATTGTCTGCGGAGACGTGTCGATGCCGAGCGATCCCCAGTGGTACCGCGACAAGTTGGAGGAGCACCGCACTGATCAGCCGATCTTTGCCGGCACTCACAACACGATCATGCCGTGTGCATTCTGGCGCAGTGAGGCCCCGACGCGGATCGACATCGACAACAACGTTCCGACATTGCAGATTCAGGCAACCGGTGACACCCGCACGACGTACGACGAAGGACTCGGTATGCATGAAGCGATGAAAGGCTCACGGCTCGTGACAGTTCCAGGCCGAACTCATGCGGTGTTCCCCGGTTACGCGAATACTTGCGCAAACGCCGCCGTCAACTCGTACCTACTCGACGGCACACTGCCGGAAGAGGACGTGGTGTGCGAGTCGTGACGATATCCGGTGATCCCGTCGCCGGAAGACCTGCGTGATCTGATGCGCGATTGCCCCTCGACAATCGCGCATCAGGCAGACAGAATAGTTCGGTGAGTCCCATTCATCGGGCCGATGGCGAGATTTCGGCAATTGGTCGTTCCACCGAGATCCTGAAGACTTTTCGTGACAGCTCAGGCGTTCTCAGCGCAGCAGCGCTGGTTCGCCGAACAGGCATGGCGAAAACAACGGTGTACCGAATGGTCGACGATCTCGTCCGAGTCGGGTTGCTCGAACGGCAAGGAACCAACTACCGCCTCGGCCTGCTCTTGTTCGAGATCGGTGAATCCGTTCCACGGCAGCGAAACCTCCGCGAAGCAGCGCGCCGACACCTCTCGGCACTGCGTGAAGCAACCGGACACAATGTGGGCCTCGCGGTGTTGGACGGTTTCGACGTGGTTTACCTGGATGTCTTCCGCGGAGACGACGGACCACGCCTTCCGCAACAGATCGGCGGTCGATGGCCTGCACACGCAAGTTGTTCCGGCAAAGCAGTATTGGCCTTCGCAGACTCTTCGGACTTCGCGATGCCCACTCTACTCGAAGCACACACCGAGAACACCATCACCGATCCCGAACTCTTCCACCGAGAGCTGGATCGTGTTCGCAAGCGTGGTGTCGCCTTCGACCGCCAGGAAGCATTTCCCCGGATCGTCGGCGCCGCAGCACCAATATTCGGCCCCGACGAAGACGTCCTCGGCGCTATCTCCATTTCCGGCATGGCCGGCCGAATCAATCTGACCCGTATCGACGCGGCGGTGCGGACGACGGCAATCGCCATCTCACGCGATCTCTCGAGCGCCCAGTCCGTCGTCCGCCCTGTCCTACAACGACGTTGACGCCGTCAACCGCGCCCGACGTACGGCATACGGTTGGCCATGATCGTCAGAGTCGGGACATTCACGTCGAGTGGTAGATCGATCAGTTGTACAACGGTGTCCGCCACATGACGTGGATCGAATGTCGGCTCCGGCTTGGTGGTGCCGTCGGATTGTCTGGCGGAGTGGCCGATTCCGGCTGTCATATCAGTTGCCGCATTACCGATGTCGATTTGACTGCAGCAGATGTCGAACTCTCGGCCGTCGAGAGAGATCGACTTCGTCAAGCCTGACACACCGTGTTTGCTCGCAGTGTAGGCGGCGCTGTCGGGCCGTGGTGTGTGAGCAGAGAGCGAACCGTTGTTGATGATCCGGCCTCCTCTCGGATCCTGTGTTTTCATGATACGAATCGCTTCACGCGCACAAAGGAATACGCCGGTGAGATTGGCTGCGACTGTCGCGTTCCACGCTTCAGGATCGATCTCGTCCACACTCCCCGACGGCCCGAATGTCCCTGCGTTGTTGACAAGTACATCGAGTCTGCCGAAACGCTCAGTCACGGATGTGAACAACCGGTGAACCGATTCGGGCGAGGACACATCAGCGGGAATTACCACTGCACGCTCGTGACCCCCACCTGTCCCTTCCAAGCTCACGCTGTTTCGACCAGCCAATACAACGTGGTGTCCGGCGTCGAGTAGACCTCTGGCCATTGCGCGGCCGAGTCCCGACCCTGCACCGGTCACGACCACGACTCGGCCGACACGCTCAGTGATTGTCACCGTGTACCTCCGTTCCACGCCTGCCCACCAGGAAATCGAAATCGACTCCGCGGTCGGCCTGCATCACATGATCCACGAACAGTCGTTGATACCCACTCGTACTCTTTTGTACGCGTGGCGGCAACGCCTCGAGACGCCTGGCCAGCTCGTCGTCGTCGACGAGTACACGCAAGACTCCACGAGCAACATCCAACTCGATCAAATCACCATCCCTGACGGCGCCGAGAGGCCCACCGGCTCCCGCTTCAGGCGCAACGTGCAAAACGACTGTGCCGAAGGCTGTTCCGCTCATTCGCGCATCCGAGATCCTGACCATGTCTCGCACACCCTGCTCGAGCAGCCTTCGAGGGAGTGGCAGATTACCTACCTCTGGCATCCCCGGAAACCCCTTCGGCCCAGCACCGGTGAGGACGATGACGTCGTCGGCTTCGATGTCGAGATCCGGCGAGTCGACGCGCGCCGTGAAGTCATCCATTCCGTGAAACACGACCGCACGACCCACGTGGCTGAGCAACTCGGGCGACGCCGCAGACGGCTTGATCACTGCACCGTTCGGCGCGAGATTGCCGGTCAATACCGCTATGCCGGCTTGCTCCAGCAACGGTGCCGCCGTGCTACGAATTACGTCGTCATCCCAAATCGTTTCGCCGGAGTTGTTCTCACCGAGAGTCTTTCCGGTAACCGTGGCGGCATCCAGATGGAGGATGTCTCCGAGCTCGGCGATCACCGCGGGCAGTCCGCCTGCGTAGAAGAAATCTTCCATCAAATAGGTACCCGAAGGCATGAGGTTGACCAGCAGGGGAACGTCACGACTCTGCTCCCCGAAATCGCTGAGTTCGAGGGGAATTTCCAGCCTCCCGGCGATGGCAAGCAAGTGCACCACAGCGTTGGTGGACCCACCGATCGCCGTGTTCACCTTGATCGCATTCTCGAATGAATTTCGGTCGACGACCGAAGACATCGTCAGGTTCTCGACGACCATCTCCACGATTCTCACGCCGCTGTCGCGTGCAAGTACACGTCGCCGTGAATCCACTGCCGGGATCGCAGCATTACCGGGCAGCGTGAGGCCCAAAGTCTCGACAATCGAAGCCATCGTCGACGCGGTGCCCATAGTGTTGCAGTGACCAGGCGATCGAGACATCGCCGATTCCGCTGCTCTGAACTCACATTCGCTCATGCACCCCGCTCGCACTGCTTCACTCATCTCGAACACCGAGGTTCCAGATCCGACAGTTTTACCTTGATGGCGGCCGTTCAACATGGGCCCACCGGATACGACAATGGTGGGAAGGTCACAACTGGCTGCGCCCATTACCAGCGCCGGGGTGGTTTTGTCGCAGCCGCAGAGCAGTACGACGCCGTCGATCGGATTGGCTCGAATCGACTCCTCCACGTCCATGCTGACGAGGTTCCGATAGAGCATCGTGGTGGGGCGGATGATCGTCTCACCCAATGACATCACCGGAAACTCAACTGGAAATCCGCCCGCTTCGATGACACCCAGTCGCACCTGCTCGGCCAGATCTCTGAAGTGAGCGTTGCACGGCGTGAGCTCGGAATACGTGTTGCAGATACCGATAACCGGTCGGCCGTCGAACATCCGATCAGGGATACCCTGGTTCTTCATCCACGAGCGGTGGATGAATGCATTGAGATCATTGCCTCCGAACCAATCCTGCGAGCGAAGTGTTCTACTCGTCGGTGTTCTACTCATCCGAACCCTCCAAACCAAGGATTGCCCTTGCCTCCCCAGGTGTTGCAGGCTGCATTCCGAGTCGCTGGACGATGTCGACGATGTTCTCCACCAAACGAACGTTCTCGGCCGGCTCCCCATTCGCGAGAAACGGATAGTCTTCGATTCCCACACGCACGTGCCCACCGAGCACGAGTGCATGAGTCAGACCACGCAGTTGATCTGGCCCGCTGATGCTCACGGAGAAGACCGATTTCTCCGGTAGGTGTTCCACCATCTGCTGCAAGATCTGCGGGGAGTACGGCATCGCATTCTGAAAAGTTCGATCAAGTCCCAGTACAAGATTGACGAGGTGCGGGCCAGGCTGCTCTTCGGTCAACGTACGTATCTCCTGGAGCAGATGTGACGGGCTGAAGGCCTCCCATTCAGGTTTGATTCCTAGTTCGCGCATTGACGCTGCCAGTTCGGCGGCACGACTGGGCGGCGTGTCCATCAGTACCTCACCGACCGGTGATGTCACATAGGCCGTGATGGCATCGAGCGTGCATGTGTCTGCTCCGCCATGCAGGCCCTGCAGCCTCGCGTCCCAGTCCACGACGCGCGTTCCGTCACTGCGAACACTCACCATGTCACCGTTGACTCCGCCGCCGGTCGAGTTGTTGATCACGATGTCGCAGCTTTGGCGGACAAGCGTATTCATCCGCCGATAGATTGCGGCATCACAGGTCGCTTGATCGTCCGGTCGTCGAGCATGAAGTGCTGCCACGCTGGCTCCAGCGCTGTGGCAGCGTGCCACATCCGCCGCAATCTGCTCAGGCTGAGTCGGAATGAACGGATTGTCGGCAACAGTGAGGAAGCCACCCGTCGGGGCAACTGTGACGATGACCTTGTCTCGCAGATCGCTCATGCCGGAACGCTCTTGTAGCTGGATGCGGCGAAGAACATGGCAATCGCCGATGCCCCGGGGTCCTCGACGCCCCTGGCGTGTTCTCCCACGTAGGTCGCGCGTCCGCGGCGGGCGAGCATCGCGCGAGTCGATTCGGCGCCGAGCCTCGCAGCCGTGGCCGCAGAGCTCAAGGCAGCAGACAAGGTTGCCCCGCTGACTGCCGCCTCGGTCAATGCGCTGGTTGCGGGGACCATGGCGTCGACCATGGTCTTGTGACCCACCTGGGCATTGCCGAGACGCTGCACCGCAGCTGTCGCCGTACCTAGGGCAGAAGCCAAGTCTGTTGCGGTCACTTCAACTCCAGAGACTGCTCCGATCCGGCCGAACCACAGACCGAGAAGTGGTCCGCTTGTCCCACCGATGCCGAGAAACGCATCCGACGTACGGGCGAACACTTCACCAGGACTGGTCGGCGGGTCGGAACGAAGTCGTTGCACCGCACTTCGCAGGCCCGTCCGCAGATTCATTCCGAAATCGCCGTCTCCGACAAGCCGGTCCAAATCTGTGAGGGAATCGAATTGATCTTCGGCAGCGTCGGCAAATCGATCGATCCACGCCCGAGTGTCCCCGACGCTCAACGTTGTCATCATGAAACTCTTTTCAGTAGTGCATATTCGAGTTACCAAGCGAGTGCGGGAGTGCGTACCGTTGCATCCCAGAGATCCAGAAACTCCTCGGTCGAACGGAGAAGGGTGATAGAGAGCCCGTGCATATCCAATGCAGTGACGAAAGAACCTGCAATCACCCGATCCAAACCGATACCGGCATCCCCGAGGAAAGACTTCAATTCTGCAGTGGCAATCGATAATTCGAGCCCATGGGTTGCCCCTAGCCCATTCACTATCGCTATCACACCGTCCCCGCGCTCCACCCCGACAGCATCGAGGATCGGCTCCGACAACTGCGCCACGAGTTCGGCTGCAGGAACCGTCGGACGCGTCTCACGTCCACGCTCGCCATGGATTCCGATGCCGAACTCCATCTCCCCCGGCGCCAGTTCGAAGGACGGACGATCCTGTCCGGGAGCCGTGCACGAGCGGAAAGCTGCACCCAACGTCGCCGACGCCGCCACCACCCGGCGCCCCAAGTCAGCGATCTCGGAAAGCGCCCAGTGCCGTTCCGCGGCCGCCCCACAAATCTTCTCCACGGCAATTACCGCAGCGGTACCACGACGTCCAGGTCCACCCTCGTCTGCAGTCGTCGTCGCGAGATCGTCGTCGACCATCACGATCTCCACTTGCCGCTCAGTTCCGAGTAACTCGGCCGCGATCGAGAAATTCAGTTTGTCTCCGGTGTAGTTCTTCACGATGAGAAGGGCACCCCGTCCGGTCTCGACAGCATTGACCGCAGCGCGGATCTGAAAGGCTGTGGGACTGGCGAAGACCGACCCAGGAACTGCGGCGTCCAACATGCCGGATCCGACGAACTCCGCGTGTAGCGGCTCATGCCCGGCCCCGCCACCCGAGACCAACACAACTTTGTCTCGGGCGACAACCGCGCGAGTCACAAACGACGGATCTCGGTGGTAGGAGAGCATTTCCGGGTGCAGGATCTGAAGTCCTTCGAGCGCTTCGCGGACTACATCCTCGGGCCGATTGACCACATGGCCGATCATGACGAACTCTCGGACGCCGACATTGGACCGACAGGGAAGCAAACCGCGAACGCACTCACACACGTGCGAACATTGTCACCGACCCGTATCCCAGCCGACGCCGCGGGTTCGTTGACGTAGGAGACAGTTCCGTTGTGCCACATATCCATTCCATTGCTGATTTCGGCAGAGTCGTGACTGACCGCTACGCCGGCAAGTCCCGCATCTCCCATGCGGACGATTCCGATGATCCCTGCGTTATCCTTGCCGATTCCGGCATCGTTCAGCACAGCCAACGCACAGCCCGTCGCAATCGCCATCCGCCCTGACTCTTGACCGCCGTTGGATGCCGCAACGACGATGCGGTCGCGGTCCGACCGTTCGATCTGCGACATACTGTCCATGACGACAATCTGTCTACCGTTCTCCACACCGACAATGTTCCGAAACATCAGTCGACGCTCCTCTCTATCAGTGCCAGCACTTCTTCGGAAACGCGGCTGCCCACACGCACACCCGCTGCGACCGCAGTCGGATTGGCATACGTCACGATGCCGCACTCCCACACGTCGTTGCCATCTCCGATACGCGAACTCTCGTGTCCGACTGCAATGCCGACGATCTTCTGGGCATCGATCGCAGCCAAGCCTGCGATTCCGGCCTTGTTCTTCCCTATGCCGGCGTCATTGCACACCACAACACGAACCCCGAACCCGACGGCGTACTCTCCAGCACTCGTCCCTCCGTGTGATCCGGTCACGATCACATCACCGGCCTGAGCCGAAGAAGCAAACGCAATCGAATCCATGATCCACACTCTCTTTCCGTTAGAGGAATGAACCAAAGTAGGTTCGGCACCTTCGGTTTCAACTACTCGCATGGCCATCCACCCCTAGAATTCGACGTGCCTGATCAGGACTTGCGGGTTCACGCCCGTACCGCCGAGCGATCGAAACAACTTCGGTGACCAGATCAGGTGTGGAGGGATATCCCAGTTCTTCGTAGTGGTAGTCACCGGCTCCGATTGCAACGTGGCCCCCGCGCTTGATCGACTCTTCAGCTGCTGCAAGAACATTGCCTCGGTAGGCCGAGACGATCCACTCCACTGGAAGATCAGCCGGCAGGAGGTCCAGTTGCGCACGTAGCCCTGCCGCTGTCGCCGGATGTGCAGCCGGAAACTCGTCACCACCGAGAATGAAAGCGATCACCAATGGTGACGACGGATTCCGCACCCTTGCGTGGGCGAAGATCGCGCGCGTCCAACTCACGTTGAATGACGTCTGGTATGGCGTCATTCCCAATTCAACAGCGCGCGAAAGTAACTCGATCTGTGTTCGAGTGTCGTTGACGAAGACCCTGGAATCGGTTGCGAACAAGCCTGTCGTCGCATCGATCAAGTCCATCGCCGCACAACCCATATCGACGACCAAGAAGTCGGAACGTCGTTTCGGATCACTTTGGTTCGGGGCAAGATTCGACAGCCGCTCATCTATCGTGTAGCCGGGAACATTGGCCATCGACGGCGCAAGCAGCAGATTCGATACCGCCCGAACCCGCTCGACGATCTCTCCGTAGGTCGCCGCCGAGTGATCCACGCCGCCGTCCACGGCTCGACCGTGAAAATGCATCAACGACGCCCCCGCATCCTCACAAGCGCGGGCGGTGTCGGCTATTTCGCTGGGCGTCCACGGAATGTGGGGGTTGGGTGCGCGCATGGTGTTCTCGTTGACGTGCACTCCGATGATTACCGGTTTCTCCGTTGTATTGGACGTTGTGTCAAGAGTCATGTCGCTCCTTCGCAAGATTCCAACCGGCTGTCATCGACTGACCTCCGTCGACCGTCCACGTCTGACCCGTCACGAAACCGGCGCCGGGACCAGCGACAAAGGTCACGACTTCGGCAATCTCAGCCGGCTCCGCGTAACGGCTCAACGGGATCGACTGCAAGATGGCGCTCTGCATTTCAGGGCTCTGGGCCCGACTGGCGAGCGGGGTCAGGGTCGATCCGGGCGCGACGCAGTTGACTCGGATCCCCTCGCCGGCGAGCTCGATCGCGAGTTGTGTGGTCAACGCGACCACGCCACCTTTCGAGGCGGAATACGCAGCGCGGTCTACGCTGCCGCGTAGGCCGGAAACCGAGGCAATTGTCACCACCGATCCGCCGCCATCTCCGGCGAGCAGATCCACGAACTCCCTGACCACCGCAAACGTGGAAACGAGGTTCAGCTCGAGGGTTCGCCTGAATCGATCGGGTGTGGTGTGCCGGATCGGCGCGTTGTCCGCGGTTCCCGCCGAGGTCACAACCGTGTCGACACGACCGAACAGCTTCTCGGCGACGTCGCGAAGCCGTCGGATATCCCCCTCATCGGTGACATCCACTCGAACGCCGACTGTCCGTGTATCTGGTTCTGGCGCAGTGTCTCCGGATGTATGCGACAGGTCGGCAGAGATGACATTCCAACCCAAGTCGGCGAATCGTTTGCACGTTGCCAGGCCAATCCCCGATGCGCCACCAGTGACGATCGCTACCTTCCTACTCACGACTACAGCACCTTCCTCATGTCGCGAATGGGATTCGACCCGTCCCACTCCTTCGATGCAGCCTCGACTGCGCGAAACAGATCACCCTTCCTTCCACTGACCTCCGAGATTTCGATGACTGTTCCCGGATACGGGCCGTCCTCGTAGTACACGAATCGCTCGTCCGGAGCGCCACTACCGGACCTACCACTCTGCAATTCGACGAGCCCTCGGTTCTTGGATTCCTCCATATATCGATCGAAATCCGCTGTCCAGTAGGCAACATGTTGAAGTCCTTCGAGCCCGCGATCTGCGAACTCGCGAAATGCCGACGGCTCATCGTTGTGTTGTTGAATCAGCTCGATCTGCGCGCTTCCGCTGTGCGCGAGCGCCACACTGAATCGAGGCGCACTCGACTTGCCACGGAAGACGAAGTCGTTCAACGGTTGGTCCTCCACGAAGAAGAAGGGGCCTACGCCGACAACGTCGATCCAATGCTTCAGCGCGCTGTCGATGTCGTTGACCACAAAACCCAATTGGCGCAAAGGCCCGAAGTATCTACTCACGAAGTCCTCGTTTGTTCGTTGCCGACGAAACTACGGTCGACGACTGTGATCCTGATAAGTGATGATGTCCTGCGCATGCTCGCCTGAAGAATGAAGAATTCCCGTTGATCGGGAATCTTCCGGGCCGAGACTCGGCTCAAACCTGCTCAGGTGCAACCAAGGTTCCGGCGTCGCGCTCCGCCCGGTAATCCAGAGTCAGTTGGGCGTTGGCCTTGTCGGCCTTTCTGGTGATCACCTTGAGCAGCAGCACGATCAATGCTGCCGTCGCCAGCACCGCGGAGTACACCCCGATTGCCGGTGTGAAACTGTTGGTCGCGTCCTTGATCCAGCCGGTGACCTGTGGACCGAAATAGCCTCCGAGGTTACCCATTCCGTTGATGACACCGAAACCTGCCGCCAAGGCAGCGCCGGTAAGGAAGCTCGAAGGCATGGTGATGAAGATGCTCATCGAACTGTAGAGACCGATCCCGGCGATGCAGAATCCGAAGATGGCGACAACAGGTGTGGTGAAGAACAGCGCAGCAATAGCAAAACCGAGTGCTGCGACCGATGCGGCGATGGCGAAGTGCACGGGGCGCTCTCCGGCGCGGTCCGAATGGCGCGTCCACCAGATCATCGGTCCGATCGCAATCAGTGCAGGTAGTGCGGCAACCCATCCGATCTGATTGGTGCTCATCCCGAATTGCGCGTAAATCTGCGGCATCCAAATCTGGAAACCGTTGAGGCTGAAGGTGAAACAAATGAACACGGCGATCAACACCAGCACTCGTGGGTGCACGAGTCCCTGGAGGAAGCTGTGCTTACCGACGACCGCTTCGCGCTCTTGCGCCTCCGACTCGAGCGTATCGGTGAGCCAACCGCGTTCTTCCTCGGAGAGGAACTCCGCCTCGGAAGGCTTGTCCCGCAGAACCTTGTAGATCACAAACGCCATGACCACGGCGGGGACGCCGGTGAGAATGAATACCCATCGCCATCCGGAAAGCCCGAGAAAGCCGTCGATAGCCATCAGGTGCGTGGTGATCGGAGTACCCAGGCCGGAGATACAGATGAAGGTCACGATCCACGCCATTGCTTTGCCTCGATCCCGATTCGGGAACCACTTCGAGACGAAGAACAGCATGCCGGGCGAAAAGCCGGCTTCGGCAATACCCAACAGGAATCGTGCTGCCACCAATCCGCTGGCACCCTGAACGAACGCGGTTCCGATGGTGACCACGCCCCACGTGATCATGATTCGTGTGATCCAGCGCCGCGCACCGACCTTTGTGAGGATGTAGTTGCTCGGGGGTTCGCAGATCGTGTAACTCCAGAAATAGATTCCGGCCGCAAACCCGAACATCGAGGCCGATATTCCGAGTTCTTTGTTCATCGTCAATGCTGCAACGCCGATGTTCAATCGGTCGAGATACAGGACGATGTATGCCAATCCGATGACCGGCATGAAGCGGAGCATGACCTTCCGGACGGTCCTGGCCGGAAGGGGAAGTTGCTCGGTGACTGTTCTTTCGTGACGCATGATTCACCTCGTACTCATTCGAACACATCATTGTGATGGCTGACACAGAGACGATGCGGGTCGCGATTCGAACTTCACAGACACGATTCCCGATGATCGGTACTCGATTCGTGAGCAATCGACCGGCCGGGGTGACAAGAAGGCGGAGTGCCTGTCGGTTTCGACAGGCACTCCGCGCGGTGAAACATAGGCGTTCCGGGGGCATTCAGCCAGTCAGCTCACTCTTGATCTCGTTCTTGAGAACTTTACCGACCTTGGAGCGAGGTAGATCGTCCCAGACGATGACTTGCTTCGGAGTCTTCACACTTCCGATGCGAGCTTTCACGAAAGCCATCACCTCGGCGCCGTCGATAGCGGCGCCGAGGTGTGGCTGCACCACGGCCACAACGCGTTCGCCCCACTTGTCGTCCGGCAACCCGATCACTCCGCAGTCCTGGATCCCCGGATACGCCATGAGCGCCTGCTCCACCTCGACCGAGTAGACGTTGAAACCGCCCGTGATGATCATGTCTTTTGCACGATCGACGATGAACAGGAAATTGTCCTCGTCCAGGTATCCGATGTCGCCGGTGTGATGCCAGCCGTGAGCCGACGCTTCCGCGGTTGCGTCGGGGTTCTTGTAATAGCCCGCCATCACCAACGAACTGCGGATCACCACCTCACCACGCTCCCCGCGGTCGAGCAGTGCGCCTTTGTCGTCCATGATCCCCACGGTCACCAACGGCGACGGTCGACCGGCCGAGGAAAGTCGCGACGTTGCGACAGTGCCGTCCGGGCCGAAGTGTTCCTTCGGTGACATCGTCGAGATCATCATGGGGGCTTCACTTTGCCCGAACAGCTGAGCCATGACCGGGCCGATCTTGTCGATCGCCTCCTCGAGCCTGGTCGGGGAGATCGGTGCCGCGCCGTACCAGAAGCACTGCAACGAGCTGAGATCCGTGGCCGCAAGACTCTCGTGCTCGAGCAACATGTAGATGAGCGTCGGCGGCAGGAAGGTGTGAGTCACCTTGTGCTTCTGAACGTTCGCGAGGAAGTACCCGAGATCGGGCTTCGGCATGATCACCACTTCGCCGCCGAGGGCCATGATCGGGAAGCACAGAACACCGGCGGCGTGAGTCAACGGCGCCAACGCCAGATACACCGGTCGTCCCTCGAACGGATAGCTCATCAAGGTGATGGCCGTCATCGTCTCGATGTTGTGCCCGGTCAGCATCACGCCCTTCGGCCGACCCGTCGTACCACCGGTGCCGACCAGCATAGTGACGTCGTCGGGTGCAACGACATCGAGTTCTTGTTCCCCGAGCCAGCTTTCGAGAGACTGAGCCGATTCCCATTCGCCGTCGATGCAGACGAGCGTCACCAACTGGGGAAGCGCGTCCTTGATCTGGTCGACCAGCGACGCGTACGACTTCTGGAAGAACAGCGCACGACAGTCGAACAGATCCAACAGATCCCGATTTTCCGTGGCTTCGTTACGAGGGTTGATCGGGCACCAGACCGCGCCGGCCCTGCTGATACCGAACACGCAGGAGAACGAGATCGGGTCATTGCCGGACAGAATCGCGACCTTCTCGCCCGGCCCGATGCCCGAAGCCGCGAGCGACGCTGCGAAGCGTCGGCTGAACTGTTGCACCTCGCCGTAGGAGAGAGTGCGCTCCCCCATCGTCAAACACGGTGCGGTGGAACCCAGAGAGGCTCCCTTGTCGAGATAGTCGGTCAAACGCATGGGGAGCCTCCAGGGCGGGGCTCCCGGCGCGATGCACGCCGGGAGCCGTGAACATGATGACGAGGATGACGAGCTAGGCGTTGATGGTTACTTCCGGTTCCAGCGCCAGCCCGAAACTACGTAGCGCGCCGAGCAGTTCGCGATGGCCGAACGCCTGGCAAGCCGAGGCAAGCCCGGTCCGCTTGGGCGCCTGCTGAAGCAGCGAATGTGCTGCATATGCATGCAGTAGGCCCGTCTGCTTGTAGTTGCAGTTGCCGTGGATCACGACGTGCGAGCGACCGAGCGGGCCCGACGCGTAGACGGAGTCCAATGAGGTGTTGATACGCGGATTCTCACGAGGCGGCATACCAGCCTGCACCGAACCGGCGATCTCGGCCAGGGCGGCTTCCTGCTCGTCGGCAGGCAGGGTTTTGATCTGCTCCTCCACGATCTTCTGTGTCGCGACAACACCTTCCATCACGGTGCGGTCGAAGACACCGCCCGCAGCCTTGACGTTGGAAACTCGCGGATCGTTCTTGAACCACACCGGGTGACACGTTCCGCCCCACGGCAATGCCAGCGCGGTTTCGTGCTGGCCGGGAACGACGACGTCGAAAGTCTGACCGGGCGCCCACTGCACGTACTTGTTCTGCTCGAGGTAGTACCAGTTCGCCTTGAGGATGGTGAAGATCGTCTGAGTGGAGGCGTAAGTGGGGAATCCCTTCCACAGCACCAGAATGTCGAGCGTATCGAGGCCCGGCGTTTCCAGTGCGATGTTGGCCGCGATCTCACCGGTGGTGTACATCTGCGCGATGCCGGGTGAGAGAAGCAGGCCCTTCTCCTGGTACTTGTCGCTGAACTTCTCCTGGACGTCGAGTACCCAGTCCTGCTCACCGGTGGTGTCCATGTAGTGGCAACCGGCATTCAACGCGGCCTCCACGACGGTGCCGCCAAGCTTGATGAACGGCCCGACCATGTTGCTGACAACCTGTGCACCGGTGAACAATTCGGTGAGCGCCTCGACAGTGTGCTCGACCTCGACGACCTCGTGATCGACGGTGTCCAAACCGGGGATCTTGTCGAGCACCTCTTGAATGCGAGCGGCGTCCCGGCCGGCTGCAATGAACGGGATGTTGAACTCGCGCAGGTATTCACACACCAGGCGACCGGTGTACCCGGAGACGCCGTAGACGATGACTGGCTTCTTTTCGGACATGTTCGTGGAACCTTTCGAAGACGAGAGAAGGGGATAGTTACGAATCGGGGGCGAGTTACATGCCCATTCCACCGTCGACCGGGAGGCCGATACCGGTGATGAATCGTGCGGCGTCGGAAGACAAGAACACCACGGCGTCCGCCATGTCGTTCACTTCACCGAGACGGCCGAGCGGGGTGAGACCGATGACGTCACCGACTGCTGCTTCGGCACTGGGCCAGAGGCCGAGCTTCTCCATGTCCGCCGCGAGTCCGAGCCCCATCTCGGTGGCTACGAGGCCCGGGTAGATGCAGTTGACGCGGACTCCGTAGCCGAGCTTGCCCGACTCTGCGGCGGCAACCCTGGTGAAGCGATCGACCGCGGACTTTGTCGCGGAGTACCCGCTGATGCCGGGAAAGGGAATGGTTGCGGCGACCGAGGAGATATTGATGACGGAACCGCCGGTGCCGGCCACTCCGCCCGGACGCATGCTGCGCAGTCCGTGTTTGGTTCCGAGCGCCGTTCCGAGGATGTTGACCTCACACATGCGCCGGATGTCGCCTGGATCGAGGTCGACCACCAGCGAGGAAATCTCGATGCCGGCGTTGTTGACGAGGATGTCGAAGCCGCCGAGAGTCTCCGCGGTGGCAGCAACCGCCTCTCCCCAGTTCGCGTCGTCGGTGACGTCCAGCTTCACGAAGCCGGTCTTCACTCCGCCGGAACCGACAGCCTCCGCGGTGGCGCGGCCCTCGTCTTCGAGAACGTCGCCGATCATCACTGACGCTCCCGCCTTTGCCAACGCCTCAGCCATACCGGCTCCGAGCCCCTTGGCACCACCTGTGACCAGTGCTTTTCGTCCCTCGAGATCAAACACACTCATTTTCGACTGCCTCCATGACTGAAACGACTCTCGCGATGCCACCGTTCACAGCGACGCTGCCAAGTGGTGTGAGTCACAGAGTATTCAACTTTGGACGAGTGTCAAGAGAAATCTTGACGACTGTCAAGATTTTGTTACACGCTCGTCAAAGACCAGGGGTTACACTGGGTCGAACGCGGCGATCGTGCCGCTGTGGAAACCGCAGGGAACAGGACGTGCCATCGTGACCACGACAGTCGAGAAGCCAAGTGGGGCAGGAAAAAAGGCGGTTCCTGCCTCTTCGGAGAAGCGGTCCAACGCCGACAAGGTGTCACGTCGCCAGGTCGACAAGTTCTCCGAGCGACGCGATCAACTGGCCGAGGCGGCACTGCAAACACTGGCCGAACTGGGTTACGCACGCACGAGCCTGCGCGAAATCGCCCAGAATTCGGAGTTCTCACACGGCGTTCTGCACTACTACTTCAGCGACAAAGTCGACCTGATCACCCACTGTGTGCGCCACTACAAGGCGCGCTGCGTCACCCGCTACGACGGCATCGTCGCCACCGCTCAGACGCCGGAGGAACTGAAAGCCGGTTTCGGCGCGCTGCTCGCGGAGACCATGATCGAAGAACCGACGATGCACCGCCTCTGGTACGACCTGCGCGCGCAGTCGATGTTCGAGGAGTCGTTCCGAACGGACGTGGCCGCGATCGACGAGAGTCTCGAAAACATGATCTGGCGCATCGTGTCTCGCTACGCCGAGCTTCTCGACGTCGAAGCATCGGTCACCTCGCCGGCGATGTACGCGATCTTCGACGGCCTGTTCCAGCAGAGTCTGCTGCGCCATCTGTCCGGTGATCAGACTGCTGCGAACTATCTTTCGGAGAGCGTCCAGCAGATGCTGCCCCTGGTCGTGCCCACACCCTGAGTCGACTCAGCGGGCAGCGATGCCTTCCGCGACGTACCTGGCTCCGCGATCGAATTCGCCGACCACGTCGTAATCGGCGTCTTGCCGCCAGAAGCGGACCAACGCCCCGTAGGTACCACCGATCATCTGCGCGAGAAACAGCGGCGGGTAGTCCGATCTCACTTCGCCGGCTTCGATACCGGCAGTGACGATCCGCAGGAGTTCCACGTGGAACCGATGATCGTGGGCCGCCCCCGCTCCGGAGGAGGCGAAGTCGCGCTCCAGTTCTGCAGTCACCATGCGCAGATAGCGCGGATGCATGATCGCCTGTTGCGCAAAGTCCTGAAAAATCCTGGAGATCCGATCAGAGGTCGGCATCGGTGATTCCATGAGCTGATCCACCAGTGCCGCAAGCTGATCGAGGTGATCACTGTGCAGCGCCTCGAGAACCGAGTCCTTGCCCTGGAAGTAATTGAAGAAGGTGGCTCGCGACACCTCGGCCCGCTCGGCGATGTCGTCGACGGTCGTGCTGGCGAAACCCTGCGCCGAGAACAGAATTCGAGCAGCCGAGAGCAACCTGTCGTTGGTATCGCGCTTGTTCTGTTCTCGTTTGGAAATCACGTCGACCTGCCTTTCTCCGCCTCAGGACACAGTCTTCGCCACAGTCCGGAATGTGTCCAATGTCGGTCTCGCCAGTTGAAGCACCACCCCTTCGATAGATGGACTACAGTCCAATTATGTCGACTGTTTCCACAGACCACCACGACCGCGTTCTCATCGTCAGGATCGAACGCGAAGAACGTCGCAATGCGATCAATCGTGAAACTGCCGAGGGAATCGAAGCCGCACTGAACCTTCTCGACGACGACCCCGATCTGTGGGTCGGCATCATCACCGGAACCCCCAGCATCTTTTGCGCCGGAACCGATATCCGAGAGCGGGCCGATCTTCGCATGCCCCGCGGCGGCGAGTACGGCGTCATTCGGCGCCGGCGGAACAAGCCCCTGATCGCTGCAGTCGAGGGATACGCGCTGGGTGGCGGTTTCGAAATCGCATTGGCCTGCGATCTGATCGTCGCCTCCGCCACAGCACAATTCGGCCTTCCCGAAACCAAACGCGGCCTGGTTGCGACGTCCGGTGCGCTCTTTCGGGCGCCTCGCGCGCTTCCGATCAACGTCGCCCGCGAACTCTTGATCACCGGCCGCACACTGGATCCCGAACGGGCCAAGGACCTCGGCGTCGTCAATGCAGTCACTGCCGAGGGCAAAGCACTCGACGAGGCACTGGTGATGGCAGCGGAGATCTGCGAGTCCTCCCCCACCTCTGTGAGCTTGAGCCTGAAGGCGATCGACGCGCTCTACGCCGACGCCGACGCCGTCGGATGGGAGGTCACCGACGACGCCAAGGATGCAGTGTTGCGCTCCCCGGACATCGCCGAAGGGCTCGACGCCTTTGCCAGTCGTCGGACACCCCGATGGAGCGGATTGCCGCCCGCATGAGCGACCACGATCCGAGACAGATTTCCTATACGTCTGGTCGGAAAGGGTATGAACCGGTTACAGTCTCTCCTGTGACGGGAATCGGCGCATACGAGACGGGCACGCTGCTGACGCGGCGGCGCCATGTCGACTTTGCGCATGTCTGTACATCCGGGTGTCCGATCTACTGATCGGACCTACGACGTGAGCGCCGCTCACGTCGATACTCGTATGTACACCCAGATCAGGGGACATTTCTGTCATGACCACCGCTTCCATCTCACACCTGAGTTCCGTCGTAGCAGCCAACGCCGACGCCATCGACAAGGACGCGAGCAAAGCGCACGTCGTCTTCAAGGCTTCCGCCCAGGCGCACGACGCCGTTGCCAGCACCATTTCTCTCGGTAAGTACAGCGTCGAGGTCGACGAGCCGCCGGCCCTCGGCGGCGAGAACACCGCAGCCAATCCTGTCGAGTACTACCTTGCTTCGCTTCTGTCGTGCCAGGTGGTCACCTACCGCGTCTGGGCCGACAAGCTCGGTATCGCTCTCGACGACATCTCGGCCAGAGCCGAAGGTGACCTCGACGTTCGTGGATTCTTCGGCTTCGACGACGCCGTCCGTCCGGGATTCTCCGAGGTACGCGTGGTCGTGACCCTGACCGGCCCGGAAACCCGCGAACGCTACCTGGAGCTGCAGGAGACGGTCGACGCCCACTGCCCCGTACTCGATCTCACCCGCAATCCCGTCCCAGTGCATACAGTCGTCGAAACCGCCTGACCCGCATCAACCCACCTTCACCACGGAGTATGAATTCATGAGCGAGAACACCCCCGTCGACACCGATCCGACCGCCGGTTGGTCGTTCGAAACCAAGCAGGTCCACGCCGGACAGGGCCCGGACAGCGCCACCAACGCTCGGGCACTTCCGATCTACCAGACCACCAGCTACGTCTTCGACAACACCGACCATGCGGCAGCACTCTTCGGCCTCGCCGAGCCGGGCAACATCTACACCCGCATCATGAACCCGACTCAGGACGCCGTCGAGCAGCGGATCGCCGCACTCGAAGGCGGAGTCGCGGCTCTGCTGGTTGCGTCCGGCCAGGCCGCCGAGACCTTCGCGATCCTCAACATCGCCGAAGCCGGTGACCACATCGTCTCCAGTCCTCGCCTGTACGGCGGCACGTACAACCTCTTCCACTACACGCTGCCCAAGCTGGGTATCACCGTCGACTTCGTCGAAGACCCGGACAACCTCGATCACTGGCGTGAGGCAATCCGCCCGAACACCAAGGCGTTCTACGGCGAGACCATCTCCAACCCCAAGAACGACGTGTTCGACATCCCCGGCATCAGCGCAGTCGCCCATGAGCACGGCATCCCCCTGATCGTGGACAACACGGTGGCAACTCCTTACCTCATTCAGCCGCTGAAGCACGGCGCTGACATCGTTGTCCACTCCGCCACCAAATACCTTGGCGGACACGGCACCGCGATCGCCGGCGTCATCGTCGACGGTGGCACCTTCGACTGGACCCAGGGACGCCACACCAACTTCACCACCCCTGACCCCAGCTACCACGGCGTCACCTTCGCCGATCTCGGTGCACCCGCCTACGCCCTCAAGGCGCGCGTTCAGCTTCTGCGTGATCTCGGCTCAGCCATCGCACCGTTCAACGCCTTCCTCATCTCGCAGGGCATCGAGACATTGAGCCTGCGTATCGAGCGCCACGTGTCCAACGCACAGAAGGTCGCGCAGTTCCTCGAGGGCCGCGCCGAAGTCACGTCGGTCGCGTACGCCGGACTGGAATCCTCACCCTGGCACGAGCGCGGAAAGCAGCTGGCGCCCAAGGGAACCGGCGCCATCGTCGCGTTCGAGCTCGCCGGCGGAGTCGACGCAGGCAAGAAGTTCGTCAACGCACTGACGCTGCACAGCCACGTCGCCAACATCGGTGACGTTCGCTCACTCGTCATCCACCCCGCCTCGACGACGCACTCACAGCTCACCCCCGAGGAGCAGCTCGCTTCGGGCGTCACCCCGGGGCTCGTCCGCCTCGCGGTCGGTATCGAAGGAATCGACGACATCCTCGCCGACCTCGAAACCGGTTTGGCAGCAGCAGCTTCCTGATCGAGCACACGAAAAAGCTCGGTCCCGACAAGCGTCGGGACCGAGCTTTTTCGTTGCGTCAGAACTAGCTCTTGGGAGTGAACGCGGCCAGCGGTTCACTGTCGGACCAGTCGTGGCCCCAGTAGCTGTCCGCCGTGATTTCCTCAGCGGTGTAGAAGGTTTCGTCGACAAGCATGCCTTCGCAACCGAACTCGAGATCCCAGCCACCCGGTGCGCGCACGTAGAACGACACCATCTTGTCGTTCGTGTGGCGACCCAACGTCGAGGAGATCGAGAAGCCGAGCTTGGCAACACGATCGAGAGCCTGACCGACGGCGTCGAGAGTCTCTGCTTCCATCATCAGGTGCACGAGACCGGGCTCGTCCACCGGCGGCGCCGGGCACAGCGCCAGGCTGTGGTGGCGTTGGTTGACACCCATGAAGCGAACGCGGCGAGCCGGCGGCGGCGCATCGATTCCGCCGAGACGGATGGAACCGCGCGGGAGGAATCCGAGCACCTCGGTGTAGAAGGTGTACGCCTCGTCGAAACGCGTAACCGGAAGCACCACATGGCCGAGGCCCTGATCGCCGGTGACGAAACGGCCGCCGTGCGGGGTGACCAACGGGCTGTGGTCGAGCACCGGTCCGAAGAAGACCTCGACGCGGTTGCCGTTGGGATCGTCGAATGCGATGACCTGCTCGGCATCGCGGTAGCTTGCGTCGACCTCGGAAAGAACCTCGACCTCGACTCCGGCCTTCTCCACTGCTTCACGAACGCGCTGGAGCGCGAACTGATCTCGCACTTCCCAGCCCACTGCGAGGGCCTTGTCCGTCTCGCCGGGCAGGACGATCAGTCGCGCACGACGCTCGTCCAGGCGCAAGTAGAGGCCGTCGGCTTCCGGGCCACTACCGACCGCGAGGCCGAGTCCGTCGACCACGAGCTCGCGCCAGCGAGCCACGTCCTGCGTTTGGATCCTGAGATACCCCAGGCCCCGAATTTCAGTCATGCCTAACCGTCCTTGCTTCGAGAGTGATTGTGGGACTAGATCATCGAGCGGTGGATGCCCTGAGGTTCGCCACCGAGCTGCGAGAGCGTCGACGCGTGGAAAATGGAACCAGGCACGTGAATCGCATGCGCCAAACCAGCATGCGCATCACGCCAGAACCGCTGCATCGGCGTGTTCAACTGCAACGCGCCACCACCGGAACGAGCAAAGATCTCGTCCACCGCCCGCACCGCCCGCCACGCCGCAGCAGTCTGCGTACGGCGACCGATCGCACGAAGCTCGAACGAAACTTCCTGACCCTTCTCGGTCATGTCCCAGAAACGATCCACCGTCTCCAAGATCGCAGCCCGAGAAGCAGCGATCTCGGCCGCCGCCTCACCGATCGCGAACAGCACGTACGGATCTTCCTTGATCGGAACACCACTGACCGTCACACGCTCACGCTGCGCAGCCATGTTGCACGCCAACGCACCCTCCGCGATACCGATCAACGACGAGGTGATTCCCAGCGGGAAAATGCACGAGAACGGGAACTTGTACAACGTCTCCGTACGGCCCGCTTCCTTCCACGCCGTCCCGTCGTACACCTTTCCGGCGTCGATCGTGCGGTAGGTGGGCAGGAATGCGTCCTTGACGATCAGGTCCTTCGACCCGGTTCCGCGCAGGCCCACGACATTCCAGCTGTCCTGGTCGATGTCGTAATCAGAGCGCGGCAGCAGTACGTGCAGGTGCTTCGGCGGCATCAACGGCTTACCGGATTCGTCACCGACCATCGCGCCGATCATGATCCAGTCACAGTGATCGGTACCGGACGAGAACGACCAGCGACCGTTGAGGATGTACCCACCCTCGACCGGCCTCGCTACGCCCATCGGCGCATACGGCGACGCCATCCACGTATCGGGATCGGTTCCCCACACCTCTTCCTGAGCCTTGCGGTCGAAGAACGCAAGCTCCCACGGATGCACACCGACGATGCCGCTGACCCAACCCGTGGCACCGTCCATCGCGCCGATAGCCATTGCCGTCTCGGCGAATTCACGCGGATGTGCCTCGAGGCCTCCGAATTCCTTCGGCTGGAACATCCGAATGACGCCGGAGTCGCGCAGTCGCTTCGCGCTGCCGTCCGTCAAGCGCATCAGCTTGTCGCCCTCGACTCCGTCGGCGCGGATCTCGTCGGCGAACTGTGAGATGTTGTCCAGAACCTGACCCATGATTTTTCCGGCTTTCTGGTTTCGGTACCCGGCGAGTGCCTAGGCAGAATGAAAATCTGTTGGTGAAACGGTGGCAGGTAGCCCGCCGAAGTGCAGAAACGCTTCCCGGTGAGTGGGAGCACCCATTACTTGCCTTCTGGACGCGTCAGGAATGCCAGAACGGACGCAACCCAGGCGTCACGGGCTTCGATCATCGTCCAGTGTCCGCAGTTGGGGAAGATGTGAACTTCGCCGTTCGGGATGTCGCGCATCGGCAGTATGGCCATGTCCACGGGGCTGACGCGGTCGTCGCGTCCCCAGGTCAACAGCGTCGGTGCCTTGATCTTGTTCAGCTGCGCCCAGTACGGCACGGCGGTCGATGCAGCGGCAGCTGCGCCCATGGCGGCCATGGCCTTGCTGCTGTACATACGACGGGCGATCTCGAGCGTCGTCGGCTCGGTGGCCAGGGCCCAACGCTCTTCGATGAGTTGCTCGGTGACGACGGCACGGTCGAAGACCATCGAATGCAACCACCGGACCAGAGCTTCGCGGGTGGGGTTGTCGGTGAACTCCATGAGGAGTTTGATGCCTTCACCGGGACCGGGAGAGAAGGTGTTCTTGCCCATTCCGCCGATGGTGACGAGCTTGCTCACGCGGTGCGGTTCGTCGATCGCGACCTTGGTGGCGACGATGCCGCCCATGGAGTTGCCGATCATGTGGACCGGTCCGAGTCCGAGGCCGTCGAGGAACATCCCGACCGATGCCTGCGCCATCATCATCGGGTGGTCGGGGCCGGGATCGCTGACGCCGAATCCGGGGAACTCGAGAACGTAGCAGTGGAAGTGCTCCGCGAAGTCCGCGAGAACGCCACGGTAGTTACGCCAACCGGTGACACCGGGGCCCGATCCGTGCAGCAGCAGGAGCGGCGGGCCGTCGCCGGCTTCGTGGTACCGGAGCACACCGAGATCGGTCTGCAGTTCCTTCAGAGTTCCCTCGTAGCTCAGTTCAGTCGTCATGGTCCGAACGGTGCCATCAGTACCGCTGAGCTGCTATGACCCGTCCCGATCAGCGAGACAAGTCGATCGAAATACGTCAGATCCAGTGGTCGGACGACGCTGCCAGCAGGCGATCCATCGTCTCCGCCGAGAACGTATTGGTCGGAACGGGAGGCGTCTTGCGGCCGCGGCGAGGAGCACCCAGTTCGGGGTACAACGTCCGCGAGACCTCACGAGCCGCGTCGACGACCAGCGGAGCAACTCGCTCGAGCTGAGCGGTCCGCATGTCGCCACACAACGCGATGCTGCCGACGGGACCCTCGTGTCCGCGAATTGCCGAAGCCACGCACGCGACTCCACGCGCCGACTCCCCGCGTTCGAAGGCCAGTCCCCGACGCTGACGGATGCGGTTCAGTTCCTGATGGAGCACAGCGACGTCGGTGATCGTGTTCTCGGTGCAGCGGGGAAGAGCCGACCCGAACAGAGCGTCGACGCGCTCGGGGTCGATCCATGCCAGCATCGCCTTGCCGCCGGCCGTCGAATGAGCGAGCACTCTGCCGCCGACGCGGGACGGCAGGGCCGCGGCAAACCGTCCGCCGACCTTGTCGAGGTAGACACTCTCGCGTCCGTCGAGCACCGACAGGTGAACGACCATGCCGGTCTGCAGGTGCAGTTCGTGCAGAAGCGGTGCTGCGGCTTCGCGGATCTGGCTGTGGCCGCCGTCGCCACCACCGAGGCCGAGTGCGCGGCGCCCGAGGCAGTAGCCGAACGATGCGTGATCGACCCAGTCCAGCTTGACGAGCTGATCGAGAATGCGGTGGACGGTGGACCGCGGCAACTGAGTACGGCACGCGACCTCTTCCAGCGTCAGCCGCGCGGCACGGCCGTCGAAGGCGTCGAGAATCAGCGTCATCCGCTCGACCATCGACGGCGGCAGATCCTTCTTGGGTTGCCCACCGGCAGTCTGGACGGTGGACAGTGTGTCGTTCATGTCAACGATGGTCATGGACGCCTCCCGAAAACTGGAATTGATTCTACCGACTATAACCCAGGTCACAGTTCCTGGAAAGTGAATCCACCTTTTCGATCCCGATCAGCGGTAATTCCCCCGCTGCCGCGCGAGCAGGAGGGCTATAAACGCCCGATGCACCTGGGAATCGTCACGCCGGTCCTGATTCAGCACCCGAGCACACGTTCGGAGTGGGAGGCGAGTGCCGACATCGGTGAGATCGCCACAGTGGCCGCTACGGCGGATCGACTCGGTTTCCATCATCTGACCTGCAGTGAGCACGTAGCAGTTCCCGAAGAGATTGCCACCGAACGCGGCGGAACCTATTGGGATCCACTCGCCACACTGGGCTATCTGGCCGCCCGCACGTCGCGAATCCTCTTGGCGACGCAGGTGCTGGTACTGGGTTATCACCACCCACTCGAGATCGCCAAGCGCTACGGAACACTGGATCGCGTCAGCAACGGACGCCTGATACTCGGGCTCGGAGTCGGAACTCTGAAACAAGAATTCGATCTCATAAATGCTCCGTTCGTCGACCGGGGAGCGCGTGCCGACGATGCTCTGGCAGCACTTCGTGCATCACTGTCGACGCCGACTCCGGAGTATCACGGCGAGTTCTACGACTACTCCGGATTCGTCGTCGAACCCCATGCCGTCCAGAAGCGCGTACCCCTGTGGATCGGCGGCAGGACCAAGAGGTCGTTGCGCCGGGCCACCGCACACGGCGACGGTTGGGTTCCGTTCGGGCTGCGATTCTCCGAACTGAAGGAAATGCTCGACGCCACGACGCTCCCCGACGGATTCGACGTCGTCCTCCCCGCCGGCGCTCCGCTCGACCCCCTCGGCAATCCCGAATCCACGCTTCGTGCCCTCACTCGCGTCCGCGACGCCGGGGCGACCATCGCCAGTTGCTCGATCGGCGCTCGAAACGTCGAGCACTACCGCGAACAACTCGAAGAACTTCACCGAATCGCCCTCACCGAGGGCGTCGCTTTCACCACTTCCTGATCCGTCAACCTTCCCGAGTAAAGGACGTACCCATGACCGACACGACCGCCCTGATCGAATCTCTGCTGGCCCGAGTGGAATTGCTCGAGGACAAACTCGCGATCACCGAACTGCTGACCACCTACAGCCCTGCCGTCGACAGTGGATCAGCCGACGCGGTCGCGAACCTGTGGCTCGAGGACGGCGTCTACGACGTCGACACCGGCGCGATGCACGGCCGCGGCGAACTCCGGGCCATGGTTCACAGCGCCTCTCACCAGAACTGGATCATGAACGGCGCGGCCCACATGATGACGCCAGCGCACATCCGCATCGACGGCAACAAGGCCGTCGCAACCTGCCATTCACAGTTGGTCATCAAGGACCCCGAGAACCCGACGGGGTTCAAGGTCCTCCGTATCACCGCGAACCGCTGGGAACTGATCAAGACGGACGGCGAGTGGAAGGTCGAACTGCGTACCAACGCCCTCCTCGACGGACGGCCCGAGGCCCGCGCTCTCCTGGCCGCCGGGGTGACGGCCTAACCCCCTGTGCGCGGTTAAGGACCCTCTGCGGTCGCTAACCGCGCACAGCTGTTGAAAGTTTGGCTCCCCGAACTCTATAGTTCACTTATTCGAACCAACAGGTCCGAGTACGTGTGACCAGGAGACCGATGAGCACCAGTACGCAAGAGCCGACGACTCCGCGCCGACGACCTACGGGGAGATCCATCGCTCTGCTCGGTCCGGCGTTCGTCGCGGCAATCGCGTACGTCGATCCGGGCAACGTCGCCGCCAACCTCACAGCCGGCGCGAAGTACGGCTATCTCCTCATCTGGGTGCTCGTCCTCGCCAACGCGATGGCCGTCCTGGTGCAGTATCTGTCCGCGAAACTCGGGTTGGTCTCCGGCAGATCCTTGCCCGAGATGCTCGGTCAGCGGCTACGCAAGAACAACCGTCGCGCGTTCTGGCTCCAAGCCGAGATGATGGCGATCGCGACCGACGTCGCCGAAGTCATCGGCGGCGCCATCGCACTCAACCTGCTCTTCAACATCCCGCTCTTCCTCGGCGGGCTGATCACCGGATGCGTGTCGATGGTGATCCTGACGATTCAAAGTCGGCGCGGACAGCGCACTTTCGAGTTCGTGGTCATGGGATTACTGGCCATCATCACGATCGGCTTCCTGACCGGGCTCGCCTTCACCGACGTCTCCGGCAGCGAAGCAGTCGCGGGACTGGTGCCCCGCTTCGAAGGCACCGAGACCGTACTGCTCGCCGCCAGCATGCTCGGCGCCACGGTCATGCCGCACGCGATCTACCTTCACTCCGCATTGGCACGTGATCGCCACGGCCACATCAAACCCGGGCCACGGTTGCAGCGACTACTCAAAGTCACCCGTTGGGATGTCGTCGTCGCCTTGATCATCGCGGGCGGCGTGAACATCGGCATGCTGCTTCTGGCCGCTTCGGCTCTGCGCGGAGTACCCGGCACCGACACCATCGACGGCGCGCATGCCGCGATCGAGAATTCGCTCGGCCCGGGCGTGGCCGTTGTCTTCGCAATCGGGCTCCTCGCCTCGGGACTCGCGTCGACCTCCGTGGGATGCGCAGCCGGCGCCGAGATCATGCACGGTCTTCTGGCCATTCGCATTCCGGTGATCACACGCCGAATCGTCACTCTCATCCCGGCGCTGATCGTTCTCGGACTCGGCGTCGACCCGACGCTGGCGCTCGTGCTCAGCCAAGTGGTCTTGAGCCTGTGCATCCCCTTCGCGATCATCCCGCTGGTGCGTATGACCTCGGACCCCGAACTCATGGGCGACGCGCGAAATGCCCCGATCACGACCGTCGCGGCGTGGATTGCGGCGGGCTTGATCGTTGCACTCAACGTCGCTCTGCTGGTTCTGACGGTGACAGGCTAGAGCACCGGAGCCACCCAACGCGTCCCTCACAAACGCGCTGGACGGCTCCGGCCGGACTAGGAGGCTTGCTCGGCGAGAGTGGCCTTGGCCCAGCGGTAATCGGCCTTTCCGCTGGGAGAACGCCTGATCGACGGAACGTTCATGACGGTGCGCGGCACTTTGTACCGAGCGACCTGCGACGCGCAATGCTCACCGATCTCGGCAGCGTCCGGGACGTCGAAGCCTTCGCGGGTCGTGATGACCGCAGCGACGCGCTCACCGAACTTCGCATCCGGAATTCCCGCGACCAGTGCGTCGAGCACAGCCGGGTGACTCTTGAGTGCCTGCTCGACCTCCTCGGGATACACCTTCTCCCCACCGGTGTTGATGCACTGAGAACCGCGCCCCAGCAGGACGATCGAGCCGTCGGCTTCGACACGTCCGACGTCGCCGAGCACCGACATCCTCACCCCGTCGATCACCGGGAACGTAGCCGCGGTCTTGACCGGATCATTGAAGTAGCCGACCGGCACGTGACCACTGCGAGCGATGTACCCGGTCTCGGGAGATCCCGGCTCCAGCGGCCGCATCCTTTCGTCCACGACGCGGGTCTCGTCGCGAGCCGCGATGCGCATCAAACCGTCTTCGCCGATCTCGAGATTGCCGTCGACGCCCGACTCCGAGGAGCCGAATCCGTCGCGGATCACCAGGTTCGGGAGTATGGACTTGAGCTGCTCGCGCAGGGAGAGCGAGAACAATGCTCCGCCCGACGAGACCATTCCGACCGTGCTGAGATCGTAATCCGCAGCATTGGCAGCCAATTCGTCTGCGAGCGGACGCGCCATCGCATCTCCGACGACGGTGATGGAGACGGCCTTCTCACTCCCGGCGAGCTGCAGGGTCGTCTTCGCGTCGAAGCGCGCCATGAGAATTGCGTTGGCGCCCATGAAGAATCCGGTGAACAGCGAGTACGACGCTGCGCCGTGCATCAACGGTGCAGTGCTGAGCATGTTCATCGCGGGCACGTTCGGGACCGCGGCGTACAGAGCTTCAGCGGTGGTGTGCGGCGGACCGAACGGATTTCCGCCGGTGAGTGCCGCGAAGTAGAAATCCTCGTGACGCCACATGACCCCCTTGGGCATACCCGTCGTGCCACCGGTGTAGATGACGAAGAGGTCGTCGTTGCTGCGGGGCGCGAAGTCACGAGTAGCGGGCTGCTCCGCGGCAGCGTCGGCATATCGAACGACGTCGACGCCTTCGATGTCGCGGACCACCGACTCGCCGACGACAACGACGTGTTTGATTCCGGGCGCGGCCGGGAGGACAGTCTCCACGACGGGAACGAACTCCTCGTCCACGATCAGCGCTACCGACTGCGAATCGTTGTACAGGTAGGTCAGTTCGGCGTCGACGTAGCGATAGTTGACGTTGATCGGGACTGCGCGAATCTTGAGGCAGCCGAGCAAACTCTCGACGAACTCGATGCTGTTGCGCATGTGCAGAGCGACGTGATCGCCCGGCCCGACACCGACACTCGCCAAGTGCCGGGCAATGCGGTTCGATCCCTCGTCCAGTTCGACGTAGGTGCGACGACGGCCATCGCACACGAGTGCGGTGCGGTCCGGAATCAAATCCGAAATGCCCTCGTACAGATCTGCCAAATTCAGTGACACTACTGGTGCCTTCCTTGATGTCCGGCCCGGGGAATTCGGGACCGACCGTACTGCGTTTTCGGTGAGAACTATCCGACCCTGGTGCCGACGAATGCGGCCAAGAACTGGGCGGATTCACCCGTTGCGCCACCAGAAGTCGCGAAAGCCGATCCCGCCGTGAGGATCTCCGACGGCGGTGTGAGATGGGGACGTTTCTGGGTGTCGACAACCATGGTGGCTCCGGGACAGGATCGGTGGTGACGCAGGGCGCGTACGCGGTGGGGTCGCCGCGTCGACCCAAGGTGGCATGCGCCGCTCGTGACCCAGATCACCGCTCCCGCTCAGTGAGACTACTCGTCTTTCGGCCGATCTTCTGCTCAAAACTAGAACTAATTCTGATTTTGCTCGAATGATTTTTTCGGAACGACAACCGAACTCTCGACTTCAAATTAGAATGAATACTAATTTTGTTGAACCTACTCGCCAGACCGGATCGAAGGAGCACGACATGACGCAATCACTGAGCTTGGAAGGCAAAGTTGCCGCCGTCACCGGCGCCGGCGCCGGCCTGGGTCGCGCCGAGGCACTCGGACTCGCCGCTGCCGGCGCAGCCGTCATCGTCAACGACATGGGGGCAGCGGCCAACGACGTGGTCGACGAGATCAAGGCAGCAGGCGGACAGGCACTCGCCATCACCGGCGACGTCTCCGATTGGTCACTCGGCGGGCGCATCATCGAAGAGGCCGTCAAGAACTTCGGATCCTTCGACATCCTCGTCAACAATGCAGGCATCCTGCGCGACAAGATGATCTTCAACCTGACCGAATCCGATTGGGACGACGTCATCCGCGTACACCTCAAGGGTCACGCCGCCACCTCACACGCAGCCGCAGTCCACTGGCGCGCAGCCAGCAAGGCCGCCGACGCACCGGTCTACGGCCGCATCATCAATACCTCTTCCGAAGCCTTTCTCTTCGGCAGCGCCGGACAGCCCAACTACTCGGCAGCCAAGGCCGGTATCACCGCGCTGACGCTCTCGAGCGCAGCAGGTCTCTCCCGCTACGGCGTCCGCACCAACGCGATCTGCCCCCGCGCCCGCACCGCCATGACGGCAGAAGCCTTCGGCGAGAACAACACCGGCGTCGTCGGCCTCGATCCGCTTGCACCCGAGCGCGTCGCGACCCTGGTCAGCTACCTCGCATCCCCCGATTCCGACGAGATCAACGGTCAGGTATTCGTCGTCTACGGCAAGATGGTGGCGTTGATGGAAGCACCCAAGGTCGAGAACCGTTTCGACGCAGCCGGATCCGCGTTCACGGTCGAAGAACTCGGTGGCCAGCTCTCGTCCTACTTCTCCGGCCGTGGGCCGTACGAGACCTATGCCGCCTACAGCGTCGCCGGCCTCGAAAAGATCGCACTTGCAGTCGACGAGACCGCAACAGTTTAAGCAGCACTGACGAAGAGGAGCGTTTTCATGAGGTTGAACGGCAAGGTAGCGATCGTCACCGGCGGCGCCGGTGGAATCGGTCGCGCCATCACCCGAGTCTTCGCCCGTGAAGGCGCGAAGGTCCTGTTCGTCGACATCAACGACGAGCAGGGCCAGGCCCTCGAACAAGAACTGGCCGGCTCCGGCAAGTTTCTGAACGTCGACCTTGCTGCTGCCGGTTCGGCCGAGCAGATCCGTGACGCTGCGCTCGCGGCTTTCGGCAAGCTCGACATCCTGGTGAACAACGCTCACGCGTCCCGTCAGGCTCCGTTGCTCGAAACCACGCAGGACATGTTCGACCTGTCCTTCAACACCGGTTTCTACCCCGTTGTCCACCTGATGCAGGCGTGCCACGACGAACTCGCGAAGACCAAGGGTTCGGTCGTCAACTTCGCATCGGGTTCAGGTTTGGACGGAATGCCCACCCAGACGTCCTACGCTGCGGCCAAGGAAGCTGTGCGAGGCCTGACGCGCGTCGTCGCCAACGAGTGGGCGCCGGAAGGCATTCGGGTCAACGTGGTCTGCCCGTTCGCTGCCACCGAAGGCGTCGTCAAGTGGCAGGAAGCCTTCCCCGAACGTGCAGCCGCATCGGTTGCCAAGGTACCGCTCGGACGCATCGGTGATCCCGAAACCGACATCGCTCCCGTCGTGGTATTCCTGGCGAGCGAGGATTCCAAGTACATGACCGGACAGACGTTGATGGCCGACGGCGGCAGCATCAAATTGCGCTGAGCGAAATACTTCTCGGTGAGACTCAGCTCACCGAGAAGAGCTTGGCAGCGTTGTCGTGCACGACGGCTCGCAGCCACTCGTCTCCGAGATCGAAGCGTGTAACCGCTTGCAAGGCCGTGAGATACGGGTACGGGATGTTGGGGAAGTCGCTGCCGAACAGGATGCGGTCCTGCATGTCGACGAGCCGTGACACGTCGGCCTTCGGGAAGGCACACTGCTCTTCCGTGAAGTCGGTGAAGGCCATGGTCGTATCCAGGCGAACGTTGCCGTAAGCCTCTGCCAGATCGAGGAATTCGCTGTACTCGGGCATCCCCATGTGCGCGACGATCAACGACAGGCGCGGGTACCGTGACAGCAGCGAAGCAATGCGATCGGGCCCCGTGTACTCCCCCGGCGCCGGGCCCGATCCACAGTGGATCACGATGGGTGTCTCGGAGTCTTCGAGTTGACCCCAGACGTTGTCGAGCAGAGGGTCGTTCGGATCGTAGTTGCCGACCTGGATGTGGGACTTGAAGATTCGCGCACCCGACTCCAACGCCTTCCCGACGTACGACGCTGCCGACTCCTCGGGATAGAAAGTGGCCGTGTGCAGGCAATCGGGTGTTTGCGCGGCAAACTCGACGGCCCACTGGTTGAGCCACTCGGCCATCGCGTGCTTGTGCGGGTAGATCATGGACGTGAAAGCTCGGACGCCGAACTCGCGGAGACGGTGTACCCGTTCCTCCTCGGCAAGGCGGTAGGCGATGGGCCATGGTCGCCCGATCATCGGGCCCGCCGAATCGAAGTAACCCCACACCTTGTCCATGACGCTCTTCGGCATGAAATGGGTATGGACGTCGATCACGCCCGGAACACCCAACTCGCGCCAGAAAGCCCGAACCTCGGCGATCTCTTCCGGTCCGGTCGATGGGACCTCTTCGGTACACACGTCTGACACCCCTTTCGTTCGCTCGACCATACCGAGCGCCGTCGCGCTCACCGGGACAGGTCGTTGACGGCCCGCCATGAGCACCCGAGTGTGAACCCATCTTGCCGATCACCGTTGGAGGTTGAATGTCTCAGGCCGAGTCCGAAGTGGGGTCGATCAGTGCCGTCGAGGAACTGCTCGCAATCGAGGAAATCAAACGTGTCTTCGCCGCGCGCCTACGCTGCATGGACACCAAGCAGTGGCACGTCTACCCGACCCTGCACACCGCAGACGTCGTCAGTGAGACGTGGGGCGGACTCCCGACGGACAAGCAACCCAAGACCGGTGACACCTCGAACCAGGTAGTGGGTATCGACAAGCTCACCGCGGCAATTCGGAACATGCTCGACGGCGACATCCCCCTCACCACGGCACACCACGCACACACTCCCGAAATCGTGCTGACCTCGCCCACCACCGCAACCGGTATCTGGGCGATGGAGGACATGCTGTGGTGGAACGACGGCGAGAAAGAACTGCATCTACACGGCTACGGCCACTACCACGAGGAATACCGCAAAGAAGACGGCAGGTGGCTGATCAGCTACCGAACGCTCACGCGGCTCCGTGTCGACCAGGACCCCGGATTCTTCCGATTCATGAAAGCGCTGTGACGAAGTGACCAACCCGCTGTTCCAACCGCTCCGTATCCGTTCGCTCGAATTGTCCAACCGCATAGTCATGTCGCCGATGACGCGCACGTACTCCATCGAGGGCGTGCCCGGGCGCGACGTCGCCGACTACTACCGCCGACGCGCCGAGGGCGGAACCGGACTGATCGTCACCGAGGGCGTCGCGATCGATCACGAGACTGCTGTCGATCACGCCAATGTCCCCAACCTCCACACCCCTGCCGCTCAGGCCGGCTGGCGCAAGGTAGTCGACGACGTGCACGCTGCGGGCGGCAAGATCGTGCCTCAGCTCTGGCACGTCGGACCGCTGTGGGGTGCGATGACGCAAATGGACCCCTCACTCAAGCCGATGCGCCCCTCCGGTGAATGGGGCCCGCTCGGCGTCACCTCGTACTCTGCTGCCTACGTCGAGCGCGCACAGGCGAGCACCGAAGCGATGACCGAGCAGGACATCCAGGACGTCATCGACGCGTACGTCCGCAGCGCGAAGCACGCCGTCGAACTCGGCTTCGACGGCATCGCGATCCACGGCGGTCACGGCTACCTCCTCGACTCCTTCTTCTGGGAGGGCACCAACCAGCGCGACGACGCGTGGGGCGGCGACCTGGAGCGTCGTACCAAGTTCCCGGCCGCCGTCGTCGCTGCGATCCGTGCGGCCATCGGACCGGATCTGCCGATCATCTACCGTTTCTCGCAGCACAAGCAGCAGGATTTCACCGCCAAGATCGCGGAAACTCCCGAGGAGTTGGGCGTCATCCTGGGCGCGCTGGTCGACGCCGGAGTCGACGTTCTCGATGCCAGCATCAGGCGTTTCGACGTCCCGGCCTTCGAAGGCAGCGATCTCTCGCTAGCGGGTTGGGCGAAGAAACTGACCGGCGCCGTCACGATGGCGGTCGGCAGCGTCGGCATCGGAAAGTCGCTGCGGGACAGCCGCATCGAAGGCGTTGCGCCGGTGGTGGACAACATCCCACAGCTCGAGGAGCGCATCGGCAGCGGTGAGTTCGATCTGATCGCGATCGGCCGCCTCCATCTCGCCGATCCGGCGTTGGCGTCGACCCTGCGCGACGGTGGTCCGCTGCCCGCGTTCGATCGAGCGGTGCATGAGGGCAGCTTGATCTAGGGGCTCCGCCCCCTGTGCGCCTTTCCGGTAGTTCGCACTACCGACAAGGCGCACAGGGCCGAAGGCCTTTATGTTCGACCTATGACTACCTTCAACGCCTGGGTCGCCCGCGAAAGCGACGGCACCATCGACTTCGCCCCCGAAACCGTCGACGAGTCCTTCCTCCCCGCAGGTGAGGTCACCATTCGCGTCGAGTATTCGAGCGTCAACTACAAGGACGCGCTCGCGGTCACCCCGAAAGGCGGGGTAGTTCGCGAGTACCCGATCGTCCCCGGCATCGACGTCGCCGGCGAGGTCATTGCCTCCGAGTCCGACGCATTCGCCCCAGGCGACAAGGTCGTCGCACATGGTTACGAGATCGGGACCGCCCGCAACGGCGGCTACGCCGAGATCGCCCGTTTGCCTGCCGAGTGGGTCGTGAAGCTCGACGGCATTTCCACCGCCGACGCTGCTGCGATCGGCACGGCAGGATTCACCGCGGCCATGAGTGTCCAAGCCATTCTGGCCAGCGGAGTGACGCCCGCCGACGGTCCCGTCCTGGTGACGGGCGCGAGCGGCGGAGTCGGCACCGTCAGTGTCGACCTTCTGGCAAGCGCAGGCTTCGACGTGGTCGCCTCCAGCGGCAAGCCCGGCGCGGCAGACCTTCTGGTCTCACTCGGTGCGTCTTCGGTGATCGGCCGGCTCCCCGAGGATCCCGACGCCAAGCCTCGCCCGCTCGGAAAATCTCAGTGGGCGGCGGCCGTCGACTGCGTCGGTGGAAAGACCCTCGCTCACGTTCTGAGCACGATCAACTACGGCGGTGTTGTGGCCGCCAGCGGATTGACCGGTGGCGCCGCGCTGCCTACGACCGTGCTGCCGTTCATTCTCCGCGGAGTCTCACTGCTGGGCATGGACTCGGTATTGATGCCGATCGAACCCCGTCGCGCGCTGTGGGCCCGTCTGGGCTCCGACCTCGCACCACGTCATCTGAAAGAGATCACGAACCTCGTTGCCGTCCGCGACGTCGTCTCGGTGATCGATCAGGTACGCGAAGGCAAGTACACCGGCCGTGCGCTGGTTCAGGTTGCCGACGGTTTCTGAACCGCTCAGAAAAGTGTGAAAAGATCTGCCGGCTCTTCGGCCGTCGTGGACTTCTCTTTGTACGGAGAGTTCACGGCGGTCGGCTCCTTCTTCACCGGGGCAGCAAGCGGCACCGACGCGATGTCCCCCGAGACGATGGCGCGTGCGGCTTCGCCGGCCAGCTTGTCTGCCATTTCGTTGTAGTGGTTGCCAACATGCCCGCGCACCCAGCGGAAGCGCACCGGTCCGACACGATCGGTGATGGCTCGATCGATACTCTGCACCAATTCGAGGTTCTTGACCGCCCCGCCGCTCGCGGTCTTCCAGCCCTTGCGCTTCCAGCTGGGCAACCATTCGGAAGCGCACTTGATGGCGTACTGCGAGTCGGATTCGATGAGCAGAGGATCTGCACCGGGATGGGCGACGACGGCCTCGAACAGAGCACGCAACTCGGCAATCTGGTTGGTGCCGGACGCTTCTCCGCCGGACATGCTCGGACCCTCGTGATTGACCCACGCCCAGCCGATAGCCCCGCCGGGGTTTCGCAGACAGGATCCGTCGGTGCTCACGATGATCATGGCTCGGACAATACGTTGCGCCACCGACACACGCCTTAACGGAGGATGGACGGTGGCGATACGCTGACCTCGATGACGCCGCTATCTCCGGTCGACGAAGTCACGGTGACTTCTCAGCGACCACTCGATGCCGCGCTGACGCTCAGCCCGCATCAGCGCGGACCCGGCGACCCCGCACATCGGCGGTCCGCCGACGGAGCGATCTGGCGAGTTTCCCGCCAACTTTCGGGTCCTGTGACCTACCGCATCACTCAGTCGGATCGCCACTCGGTGCGGGTGCAGGCGTGGGGTCCCGGCGCCACGGAATTACTGATCGGCGCCGAAGCGTTGCTCGGTCTCGACGACGAAGCCGAAGATTTCGCCCCCGAACATCCCAAGCTCGCCGAAGCTCATCGACGCTTCCCGCATCTGCGCATCGGCCGCACCGGCCGCGTCATGGAAGCTCTCGTTCCCGCGATCCTCGAGCAACGCGTCCACGGCATCGACGCGTTTGCCGCGTGGCGCCGCCTGCTGACCAAGTTCGGTGAGCGCCCGCCCGGCCCGGCACCCGACGGAATGCGAGTTCCACTCACCGCGGACCAATGGCGTCGAATGCCGTCATGGGAGTTCCATCGCGCGAACGTCGATCCCGCGAGGTCCAAGACGATCGTTCAGTGTGCTCGCGTCGCCGACCGCCTCGAGCAGGCATCCACGTTCCCCCGGGCCGAAGCGACCAAACGATTGCGAGCGGTGCCCGGCGTCGGAATCTGGACTGCCGCCGAAGTGGCTCAGCGCGCCTTCGGCGATTCCGATGCACTCTCGGTCGGCGACTACCACCTCGCTGCCGTCGTCGGGTGGTCACTGCTGGGTGAACCGATAGACGACGCCGAGATGGTGGAGTACCTCGCGCCCCTTCAACCGCATCGATACCGCGCCGTGAGGCTTCTGCAGGTCAGCGGCCAAGCCGTCAAACCCAAGTTCGGTCCGCGAACTGCCGTTGCCGACCACCGCTGGCACTGAGGGTTTGCACCGAGAACCAGGAGACAAGAAATGTCGACCCGATACGCACACATCGCCTTCTCCCCCGCTGCGGTGGAGCGTCAGCGGTCGACCGGGAGTTTCACCGTCTACGGTTCGAAACTCGATCAGCCCGACGAAGGCCCGATGGAATTCGATTTCCGCGCTCAGGGATTCGTGAAATCCGTGGATTCCTTCTTCATGTCCACGGTGACGCCCGACGGGTGGCCGTACGTCCAACATCGCGGCGGCCCGCGCGGAATCCTGCATGTGTTGGGTCCGAATCGAATCGGATTCGCCGATCTTCCCGGCAATCAGCAATTCGTGACACTCGGCAATCTGGAAGCGAACAATCGCATCTCGCTGTTCGTCATCGACTACCCGACGCGGACGAGATTGAAGATCTACGGGCATGCGCAGGTGATCGAGGCGGACCAGGACCCTGCACTACTGCAACAGCTCTTGCAAGTTCCCGGCGGCACCATGACCGCAAAAGCCCAGCGTTCCATCGTCATCGAGGTCGAAGCGTTCGACTGGAACTGCAGTCGAAACATCACACCTCGCTTCGACAAGGAGCGCATGGACGAATCCCTCGCTCTGGCACGCCAACCCCTGCAAGCCGAGGTCGACCGGCTCACAGCCGAGGTCGAGGAATTGCGCGCGCGTTTGTCGAAGAACGAATGAGACTGGGCGGTTTCAGGGCACCCGGAGTCGGGTAGCCACCAAACACGGCCCGTCGCGCGGAGACGACGGGTCCCGTTGTGCCCGAGGAGGTCCGCACGATCGATCCAGACGGTGGAGTTCTGGCTAACGAACTGCACCGCCACCATTCACGACTGGTTCCACACAGACAGATTGGCCGTCCCCATGAAACTGTCCCGAACTCTCACCATGTCCGTTCTCGTTGTCGCCGCAGTCGGCGCCGGAGCCGGCACCGCGGTCGCAGCGCCCCCGAATGCGGGCTTCGATCCGTCCCAGCCCCTACTGACCCCGACCGCCGAGTCGAACAGCCAGGCGGCGTTGATGCTCTTCCCCGGTAACGATCCGAAGCAAGCCGCGTTCGACACGATGGCCAACGAGGTCAATATCGGCTGGAACAACGGCGGCTTGCAGTCGACGCTCATCGGAGCCAACCTCGGCGTCGGAATCGGCTGCCTGTCGATCTTCCCGAACTTCATCGCCGGCTGCATCGTCGGTGGAGTCATCGGCACGGTTGCCGGAGTCGGCGCGGGAATCACCAACGGAAACCCGAACGCTGCGCCGGCCGTCGAGAAGTTCTTCGCGACTCCTTGAGAGACGCTCAGCTGTGCGTGTGCCCGGGGGTGGGTGTCTCGTCGTGAAAATGTGTGGCGCCGATCGAATGCAACAGCTGGTGAACGGTGTCGTCTGCCAGTTGGTATCGCATCGATCGGCCGTCGCGCGTCGCGCTCACCCACCCCTGGCTACGCAGTAGGCGCAGCGCATGTGAGACCGCAGTGCCGCTCATCCCCAGCGCCACGGACAGATCCGTGACGCAGATCCCCGGTGCGTGGTGAAGGCAGAGCAGCAGACGCAGACGGTTTGCGTCGGAGAGCAGCTCGAAGCGACCGGACCAACTGGTGACGTCCAGACCCTCGAGTGCAGCCCTGGCGCGACGAACATCCTCGATGCTCAGCGCGCCGCTGGTGTCTGCTGCACCTGCATTCGTCAACCGACTGCCTCCGTAGAACTTCCGATCCCCCGCCGCAAGTGTACCCAGAAGCGAACCCCGTCAGGCGGACTCCACCACGGCCGCCATACCCTGGCCACCGCCGATACACATGGTCAACAGTGCTTTTCCGCCGCCGCGTCGGCCGAGTTCGTGAAGCGCGGTCGTTGCCATACGCGCACCCGTCGCTCCCACGGGGTGCCCTAGTGAGATGCCGGAACCGTTGACGTTCAGGCGATCGAGGTCCTCGAAGCCCCATTCCTTCACGACGCCGAGAACCTGGCACGCAAACGCCTCGTTCAGCTCGACCAGATCGAAGTCGTCAAAGCCTGCCCCTGTTCGAGCAAACAGTTTCGAGACGGCGGCAACCGGCCCGAGGCCCATCAGCGCCGGTTCACAACCGGCCGCGGCCCAGCTGTCGAGGAACCCGATGGGTTCCAGCCCCAGCTCGTCCAGACGATCCTCGGCGACCACCAACATCGCTGCCGCAGCGTCGTTCTGCTGGCTGGCGTTACCGGCGGTCACGACGCCTCCCTGTGTCACCGCACGCAGCCGTGCCAGGGTTTCGAGTGAGGTATCCGGACGGATCCCCTCGTCAGCACGAAACTGTGTGACGTTCCCTTTTCGATCAGTCTGTTCGACGGCAACGATTTCGGCATCGAATCGGCCGGAATCTCTTGCCAGTGTTGCTTTTCGGTGACTCTCGACAGCGAAGGCGTCCGACTCTTCCCGCGTGATCCCGCAGCGTGTCGCGACGTTCTCGGCCGTTTCGATCATTCCGCTGATCCGGCCGAATCGCCACTCGGGTTGCGAGCGCTCGCGGCCACGATCGAGGCGGTCGAACAGTTGCAGCCCACCGGATTTGGTGCCCCACCGCGCCCCGGTGGTGTAGTGCTCGATCCCGCTCATCGATTCGACGCCACCCGCGAGAACCACGTCGGCCGCACCCGTCTGGACCATCATGGCTGCGGTAACGATGGCCTGCAGACCCGTTCCACATCGGCGATCGGTCTGGAAGCCGGCTACCGAAATCGGCAACCCGGCTTCGAGCGCCGCCCACCTGCCGATGCACGGTGCCTCCGAATTAGCATACGACTGCCCCATCGCGACGTCGTCGATGCGAGACGGATCGATTCCGCTGCGACGCACGGTCTCCTTGACGACAGTGGCAGCCAAACTTTCCGCAGACACGTCACGAAGTGCCCCTCCGAACCGGCCCACCGCGGTTCTGACCGGCGCGACCAATGCTGCTCGTTTCACAACTGACCTCGAATCTCGTTCTGGAAGAATGGAAAAGGAATCAGGAGACCAACAGGCGCACGGTATCCGCCACCAGCGCAGGCTTACCCGCTCCTTCGATTTCGATCGTGTACCGCACGACAATCGTCGCGCCCTTCGCGGAGCGCTCGAAAGAAAGAATCTCCGCACCGGCTCGCACCGAAGAACCGACCTTGACCGGTTCGGGGAATCGCACCTTGTTGCTGCCGTAGTTCACGGTCATGGAGATTCCGTCGACACGCATCACCTGAGCACCGAGCACTGGCAACAACGAAAGAGTCAGATAGCCGTGGGCGATGGTGCCGCCGTACGGACCCTGCGCTGCCCGCTCGGGATCCACGTGAATCCACTGGTGATCCTCGGTGGCGTCGGCGAACTTGTCGATCCGATCCTGCGTGACCGGGAACCACGCGCTGTAGCCCAAGTGCTCACCGACAGCTGTCTCCACGTCGTCGATTCCATTGAAAATTCGCATAGTTCTCTCCTGAAAGGTGTTGAACAGCAAAGAAAAGCAACAGCGCCGCGGCGCAGTTCTAATGTGCGCCCCGGCGCAGTTCTAATGTGCGCCCCGGCGCAGTTCTAATGTGCGCCCCGGCGCAGTGTCACCCGATACGTGTACTGCTCCGGCAAGAAGTAGCTCACCGACAACTCGTTGGCAACGCCCTGCGCGTTGGAGTACAAACGGTCCACCCGCAACATGGCGTGGCCGATTTCGCAACCGACGTCCCTGGCAACGTCCGCCGTTGCCGGGGACACCGTGATCGATTGTGCTGCTTCGACAATCGGACTGTCGATCAGCGGTTCCAGCAGGCCGATCACCGTATTGGCGCTCACCGCACCGGCCGCCATGGCGGGCAGGTCGATGATCTGCCGCGCGATCGCCTCCGGCAGATGCGCCGTCGTCTGCACGAACGGAACTCCCTCGTGTATCCGCCGGAAGACCACGGTGTACACGACGTCGGTGTCGAGCCGAAGCCGACTGGCCGCCTCGATGTCCACGCGCCGTTGCAGCGGTGACACAACTTCCATCGTCGTGTCCCGCGAAAGGTTCATGAGATCTTCGATGGATCCGAGATGACGGAGATAGCGGCCGCTGTTCTCGGTCACGAACGTTCCGCGCCCGGGTACTCGGTACACGATGCCCTCGGCAACCAGGTCGTGAAAGGCTCGGCGGACCGTCTGCCGACTCACGCCGTGATGCTGCGCCAGTTCGGATTCGGTGGGCAGTTGAATGCCGTCGCGGTAGGTACCGGCAGAGATCTGCTGACGAAGCTCACGAGAGAGGCGTTGGTACGCCGGCTCCGTCTCTCTTTCCTTACCGCTCATAGCGACATGATCCTACTTGCTCACCGCTCCGTCACAGACCGCCGCGGGCAACCAGCTGCGAAACGATCACGTTGCGCTGAATTTCGTTGGTTCCCTCCCCGACGATCATCAGTGGTGCATCACGGAAATACCGCTCGACGTCGTACTCCGTCGAGTAGCCGTAGCCGCCGTGGATGCGGACGGCGGACAACGCGATTTCCATCGCCACCTCGGAGGCGTACAGCTTGGCCATGCCTGCCTCCATGTCACAGCGCTCGCCGCTGTCGTACATCTGCGCCGCGTGCCAGGTCAGCTGCCGCGCGGCGGTCAGTTTCGTTGCCATGTCGGCGAGGTAATTGCCGATCGACTGGTGCTTCCAGATCGGCTGGCCGAAGCTCTCGCGCTGTTGCGCGTAGGCAAGTGAATCCTCGAGAGCGGCCGTGGCGACGCCCAGTGCGCGGCAAGCCACCTGGATACGGCCGGTCTCCAGCCCCTTCATCATCTGCGCGAAGCCCTTTCCGGGAGCACCGCCCAGAATGGCCGACTCGGAGATGCGGTAATTGTCGAAGGACAGTTCGCAACTCTCTACGCCCTTGTATCCGAGCTTCGGGAGGTCGCGAGAGACGGTCAGCCCTTCGCCGTGCTCGACGAGGACGATCGAGATGCCCGCATGACGAGGGCTTGCGCTGGGATCGGTCTTGCACAGTAATGCGATCACGCCGGACCGGCGGGCATTGGTGATCCATGTCTTTGCGCCGTTGATGATCAGATCTGTGCCGTCACTCTTGGCGTTGGTCGTCATGGCCTGCAGATCGGAGCCTCCGCCGGGCTCGGTGAGCGCCATGGTTGCCCGGATCTCGCCGGTTGCCATTCGCGGCAGGTACTTCACCTTCTGCTCTTCGGTACCGAACAGCGAGATGAGCTTCGCGACCACCGTGTGTCCACCCATCGCTCCCGCCAAGGACATCCACCCTCGCGACAGTTCCTGCGTCACCTGCGCATAACAAGGCATCGACACCGGCGATCCGCCGTACTCCTCGGGAATCGCGAGGCCGTAGATCCCGATCTGCTTCATCTGATCGATCCACTTCTCGGGATACTCGTTCGCGTGCTCCACCTCCTGGACCGTGGGCTTGACCTCTCGGTCGACGAACCGGCGCACGGTTTCGATCAGAAATGTCTCTTCGTCGTTGAGCTTGAGCATGAATCCGCCTCGACTTGAAAAAGTTTGTACGGCCATATTTCGATATTGTTCGCGCAATGTCAATACCGGCCTTGACATCGATACGCAGCAACTGCCAGCATCGAGGCAGTTCGGTGCACATCAACGCCGTTCACGGCAGCTCATCTATTTCGCAACTGGCCGTACATTTGATCCCCAGATCGAGGTAATCGACACACATGGACGAGAACCACTACCGCGCGACCAGACGCCGCGCGTCCCTGGTCGCACCGGGTTCGGACGAGCGCAAGGCCCGCAAAGCACTCTCTTCGTGCGCGGACGAGGTGATTCTCGACCTCGAAGATGCCGTCACTTCGTCGAACAAGGACCTGGCACGAACCCTCGTGAGCTCCTTGGTGCTCGAGTTCGGTGGGGCGCGCACCATCTCGGTCCGAATCAACGGCCTGACCACGCCGTGGGCCCGCGACGACCTGATCGCCTGCGGCAGCCTCGAGGAATCGCTGACGAGCGTGATCGTCCCGAAGGTCGAGTCCGCCGACGAACTACTCGAGGCCGAGCACATCCTCTTCACTGCCGGTGGGAACCACACCACCCTGCAAGCCCTGATCGAAACTCCGCTCGGCGTCCAGAATGCCGACTCCATCGCCCGCGCGACTCCTCGTCTGCAGGCCGCGATCATCGGATACGCCGATCTCGGTGCAGCGCTGGGTCGCTCACGCTCGGCACTGCCTGAACACTGGCTTGCCATTCAGGACAGAATCCTGATCGCCTGCCGCGCAGCCGGCGTCGCAGCAATCGACGGGCCCTTCCTCGGCATCACCGACGACGACGCTTTCCGACACGCCGCGCACTGGACCAGCGCTCTCGGGTTCGACGGCAAATGGGTCATCCACCCGGCGCAAATCGACTCGGCCACTATCGCATTCACCCCCTCGGACGACGCCGTCCGTGACGCCAGACGGGTACTGACCGCACTCGAAGAGGCCGAAACCCTGGGTTCGGGTGCCGCCCAGCTCGACGGCCAGATGCTCGACGAGGCAGTGGCCGTGGCAGCGCGTCGTACGCTTGCCCGAGCCGAAGGAGTCACTGTATGAGCGAGCACTACGTCGGAGGACCGTACTTCGACGACCTCACCCACGGACAGGTATTCGACGAAGCCCCCGCGGTCACGTTGACCAGTGGACTCGCCGCCGCCCATCAGGCGATCCTCGGCGACCGCATGCGCCTGCCGCTCGACGCACATCTGTCGTCGAGTGTCACGGGTTCCGCTGCACCAGTGGCGAATCCAGGTCTCGTCACCGACATCGCCATCGGCCAGTCGACCGTGGTCACACACCACGTCAAGGCAAACCTCTTCTACCGTGGACTGCGATTCCACCGCTTCCCGGTGCTCGGCGACACCCTGTACACACGAACCGAGGTGGTCGGGCTGAGGGAGAACTCGGCCAAGCCGGGACGCGCTTGCACCGGTCTTGCCGCGCTGCGGATGACGTCCACCGACCAGAACGGCAACACGGTCCTCGACTTCTACCGCTGCGCCATGCTCCCACTGAGCCCCGATCCGATCGAGGCGCGAGTTCGCCACGCCGACGACCTCGGGGCGATCGGTCCGTCCGAACCGGATCCGTACCTGTCACCTGACGGCTGGGACCTCGACACGTATCGAGAGCGCGTACCCGGCAGGCACTTCGAATCCGACCTGTTGGGTTCGGTGTTTCGCAGCAGCGGCGACGTCGTCTCCAGCGCCCCCGAGCTTGCCCGGCTGAGCTTGAACATCGCAGCGACGCACCACGACGAGCGCGTCGGCGCCCACGGTCGCCTCGTCTACGGCGGCCACACCATCGGGATTGCACTCGCCCAGGCAACCCGCGCTCTGCCGAACTTGGTGACAGTGCTCGGGTGGCACTCGTGCGATCACACCGGGCCCGTGCACGAGGGCGATACCCTCACCAGCGAACTACACGTCGAAGGCTCGTCGCCCCTCGAACATGGAACCGCAGTGCAGCTACGTTCACTCGTGTTCTCTCACAATGCTTCTGCAGCACACACCCCGGTCCTCGACTGGCGTTTCACTGTGTTGATGGCATGAGCACACACTTTTCCACCACGGAGGAACACAGATGAATCAGACCCTTGGCCCGTTGTCCGGGCTTCGAATCGTCGAGGTCTCGAGCTTTGTCGCCGCGCCCCTGTGCGGACTGACTCTCTCCCAGCTCGGCGCCGAGGTGATCCGGATCGACCCGATCGGCGGTGCCTCCGATTACAAGCGCTGGCCAGTCACCGACAACGGTGAAAGCATCTACTGGACCGGACTCAACAAAGGTAAACGGTCACTGTCAGTGGACATGCGCGCCGAGCGCGGCCAAGAACTGATTCGGCAGCTGGTCACGGCTCCGGGACCCGGCGGGGGAATCCTGGTCACCAATGCCGGCGGACGCACCTGGATGGGCCACGACTCCCTGGCCCAATTGCGTAGCGACGTCATCACCCTCGAGGTTCTCGGACGCCGCGACGGCAGCCCCGGCGTCGACTACACGGTCAACGCCGCGTTGGGATTCCCACAGATCACCGGCCCCGCGGACTACGCCGGAGTTGTCAATCACGCCTTGCCGGCCTGGGACGTCGCGTGCGGGCTCTACGCCGCCCTGTCGATCACTGCCGCTGTGCGCCAACGTGACTCGACCGGACACGGCACGCAGATCACGCTGCCACTCGAAGACGTCGCATTGGCCACCGCGGGAACCCTCGGCTACCTCACCGAAGTACAGGTGAACGGCCGCAGTCGCGAGTCCGGCGGGAACGCCGTCTACGGCACGTACGGAATCGATTTCGTCTCCAACGACAACGACCGGTTCATGATCATTGCACTCACTACTCGCCATTTCCGTGACCTTGCGTCGGTCACCGGCACCGCGGCGGCTGTCGACGCCGTCGAAGCCGCCCTCGGAGCCGATTTCTCCACCGAAGCGGACCGCTACCGTCATCGAGAGGTCCTGACAGCCCTGTTCTCACACTGGTTCCGGGAACACAGCGCCGCCGAGATCACTGCCGCGCTGGACCAGTCGTCAGTACTGTTCGAGAGGTACCGTAGTTTCGAGGAGGTTGTGAAATCCGGTGAACTCGAGAACAACCCGATGTTCTCCGCACTCGACCAGCCTCGAATCGGAAGTTATCTCGCTGCCGCCAACCCGGCGTCGTTCGACGGCACGCATCTGAGCACCGGACCGGCCTCCGAGGTCGGCGGCGATTCGGTCGCGGTGCTCACCGACATCCTCGGAACCACCGCTGATCACGCCTCGACGCTCATTGCGGACGGCGTCGTCGGGGTTCCGGCGAACTGACCCACTCACGAACTTACTTTCGGCCTCGGAACACAGTTCCGAGGCCGAAAACATGCAACGAGCAATTCAGAGACCAAGATCCTTCGCGATGATGGTCTTCATGACTTCACTTGTGCCACCGTAGATTCTCGTGACACGCGTATCGGCGTAGAGGCGTGCGATCGGATACTCCGTGATGTACCCGTATCCGCCGTGGAGTTGGAGGCACTTGTCGATCACTCGACCTGCCGCCTCGGTGCAGAACAGTTTCGCCTTCGCTGCATCGGGAATCGTCAGCGTGCCACGGTCATGACATTCGAGTGCGTTGTCGGACACCAACTGGATGGCATCGACCTCGGTGGCACATTCAGCCAGAACGAATTTGGTGTTCTGGAATGCCGCAACCGGCTTGCCGAACACCTTGCGGTCCTTGACGTAGTCGATGGCAAAGCGAAGCGCTGCACTGGCAGTGGCGGCCGCTCCGAACGCGATAGTCAGGCGCTCCTGAGCCAGGTTGTGGGTCAGGTAGCTGAATCCGTCGCCTTCTTCTCCGAGCCTGTCCTCGACGGGTACCTGTACGTCGACAAACGAAAGCTCCGCGGTGTCGGAGGTCTTGAGACCGATCTTGTTGATCTTGCGCCCCACCGAGTATCCGGGCGACGACGTGTCGACCACCAGAATCGACAACCCGGTGCGTCGGTTCTCCGCTGTGCTGGGCGCGGTGCGGCACACCACCAGGACGCGATCGGCAAGTACCCCGCCGGTGATGAACGTCTTGGAACCGTTGACCACGTAGTGCGTACCGTCCTCCGACAGCTTGGCCGTCGTCGCGATGTTCGCCAGATCCGACCCTGTTCCCGGTTCGGTCATCGCGATCGCGAACATCAGATCTCCGGAAGCGAAGCCCGGCAACCAGCGACTCTTCTGCTCGTCGTTCGCGTACTCGAGCAGGTAGGGCAGGATCAGGTTCGTATGCACCGACTGCGAGCCGAAGGAAGCCCCGGCGGCAGCAACTTCCTCGGCGACGACGACGTTGAACTTGAGCGACTTCTCGCCGCCTCCGCCGTATTCCTCCGGCACCTGAATTCCGAGTACGCCCAACTCTCCGAGTCGTCGGTAGAAATCGCGGGGCGGGTGACCGTCCTCTTCCCACTTCTCGTGGACCGGGGTTACTTCCTTCGCGATGAAATCGCGGACGGTAGCCCGGAATGCCTCGTGATCCTCGTTGAACACGGTGCGCTGCATGTATGAACTCCAGTCGGTCGAGGGAACAGGGTGATCCTGATCTCACCTTGCCTCAATGTTCCGCATCCGATCCAACACTCATCGGCTATTGCTCCGATAGGGCGTACCAATATGGCCTGACCTGCGATACATAGGCAACCGCTATCGTTCCGATCATCGACGCGACATTGCCCAAAGTGATCCAGAACACGTTGAATGGGTCAGCCGGCAAACACAACACCATCGATCGCTTCGAGGCCGCGCTTCGAGCACGATCGCATCCGCCCACCAGTCTCGAAGGGACGCCACGTGACCCCCATCGCGCCACAGCGTAACGACGTCCAGCCCGAAGCAACAGCAACGCCAGATTCGTCAGCAGTCCCCGTCTTCGGTACCCGCAAGCGTGCGTGGACGATGACCGGGCTCGTCGTCTTCCTCTACATCGTCAACTACGCGGACAAGGCAGTCCTCGGAATCATCGCTCAGCCCCTCGCTCGTGAGCTCGGACTGAAGTCTTCGCAAATCGGCATGGTCGGCTCGCTCTTCTTCCTGATGTTCTGCATCGGCGGATTCCTCGCCGGACCACTCAACAAGTACCTGACCCTACGTTGGGCACTGTTGATCCTGGCCGCAATCTGGTCTGTGGTCATGCTCCCCCTCGTTCTCGGCGCCAGCCTCGCGATGTTGATCGTCTCGCGTATGCTCCTCGGATTCGCCGAGGGTCCCAGCTCGGCGCTGATGCACACCGCGGCGTACTCGTGGCACCCGCCGGCCAAGCGCGGCCTTCCCGGCGCAATGCTCGCCGGATCCGCCTCTGTGGCAAAGATCGCCCTCGCGCCGGTACTGACCTTCATCGCCGTTCATTACGGCTGGCGCGCAGCGGTTCTCTCGCTCTCCGTTCTCGGTCTCGTGTGGATGGGTTGCTGGTTGGCCGGTTGGTCCGAGGGCCCGTACACGAGCAAGGCCGTCAAGGCGACAAAGACTGCGGATACAGAAGCAACCGAGGCAGCCACGAAGACGGTCACCGAGCCCAACGTTCCGTGGCGCAAGATCCTGCTCTCCCGCACCTTCGTCAGCTGCTGCTTCCTCATCGCCACCATCTACGCGCTGACCACCGTCGTTCTCACCTGGTTGCCGTCGTACTTCGAGGTCGGCCTCGGATACAGTGCGATGCAAGCCGGTTCGATGTTCGCGCTGCCCTCGATCGTCGGTCTCGTCCTCATGATCACCTCCGGTTCCGTCACGGACAAGTTGATCGGCCGCGGCTTCACTTCTCGCACGGTCCGCGTCATCGTTCCCTGCGTCGGCGTTCTGATCTGCGGATCGATTCTCCTGTTCCTGCCACAGATCTCCACTCCCATCGTCGCTGTCGCCATGGTCTCGATCGGCTACGGGTTCTCGGCAATCACCTTCCCGCTCATCAACGCTGCAATTTCGGAACTGTGCCCGCCGCAGCAGACTGCCGGAACGATGGGATTCTTCCTCGCCATCATGTCGATCGGTGGCCTGATCGCTCCTTACGCAACGGGAGTCATCGTGGACAACGCTGCAACCCCGGCCGACGGTTACGCCCAGTCCTTCCAGGCAATCGGCGTCATCGGAGTCATCGCCGCGGTTCTGGTCCTCGTCTTCGCCAATCCCGAGCGCGATCGCAAGCTCATTCGCGGCTGAGTACTCCACGTATAGCCATTCGCTAACAAAGCTATTCACCGAAAGACATTGCCGGGTCGACCCGCTCGTGATCGACTCGAGGCACGCCCCGACCGCACAGTCGCAGAACCGGGCACGAACAGCAGGAGAGATACATGCGAGATGCCGTCATCGTCGACGCAGTACGTACACCGATCGGCCGTCGCGGCCGCGCCCTCTCGGAGATCCATCCGGCCGAACTGTCTGCACATGTGCTGCGTGCACTCGCTGAACGGACCGGACTCGACGCGGCGACGGTCGACGACGTGATCTGGGGATGCGTCAGTCAGGTCGGCGAACAGGCCGGAAGCATCGCCCGTACAGCAGCACTCGCCGCCGGCTGGCCCGACAGCGTTCCCGGCGTGACACTGACACGGGCCTGCGGATCGAGCCAGCAGGCAGTTTCCTTTGCTGCGGCCACCGTCATCTCCGGGCAGAACGACGTGGTCGTAGCCGGAGGCGTCGAATCGATGTCGCGAGTTCCGATGGGAACCGCCAGCAAGAACGGTGAGCATTTCCCGGCTTCGGTACTCGAACGCTACGGTGTGGACAGTTTCAGCCAGGGGACCGGCGCCGAGATGATGGCCCGGAAATGGGCACTCACTCGAACGGCTCTGGACGAATATTCCCTCCGCTCACACGAACTCGCGGGCCGTGCCACCGATGCAGGAGCATTCACCGGGCAGATCACTCCGATCGCCGGCTTGTCCCAGGACGAAGGCATTCGGCGAGGTGGAAGTCTGGAGTCGCTCGCGAAGTTGCCCCCGGCCTTCGACGCCGACGGTGTCATCCACGCCGGCAACTCTTCTCAGATCTCCGACGGGGCGGGCGCCACACTCGTCACGACCAGCGAGTACGCCCGCGCACGCGGGTGGAAGCCGCTCGTCCGTATTCACACCGCAGTGGTCGCAGCCGACGACCCGGTCATCATGCTCACCGGTCCGATTGCCGCCACCGCAAAGGCATTGGATCGCTCCGGCCTGTCCATCGACGACATCGGAGCGTTCGAGATCAACGAGGCATTCGCCCCCGTCCCCCTTGCCTGGCAGGCTGAAACCGGCGCAGCCATCGATCGTGTGAATCCTCTCGGCGGCGCTGTCGCGGTCGGCCACCCACTCGGCGGATCCGGCGCGATCTTGATGACTCGCCTGGCACATCACATGCGCGACAACGGAATTCGATACGGACTCCAGTCGATGTGCGAGGCCGGCGGCATGGCCAATGCGACCATTCTCGAATTGATCTGACCCGACAACGCTTTCGGGCCGACACGTCATCCAGCAGGAAAGAAGAATTGATTCATGAAACTCGAGGGACTTTCCACCGCGATCACCGGCGGCGCTTCAGGTCTCGGCCTGGCTACCGCTCGACGACTGCTCGACGCCGGAGCGCAGGTCACATTGATCGATCTGCCTTCGTCCGACGGTAAGCAGGTGGCGGCCGATCTCGGAGCTGCCGCACAATTCGCCCCGGCCGACGTCACCGACAGCGAACAGTTCGCCGAAGCACTCGACGCGGCGCACGAGCGCGGCGGCCTTCGCGGCGTCGTCCACTGCGCGGGTGCCGGACGTCGCATGCGCATTCTCGACAAGGACGGAAAAGCCGGATCGGTCGAAGATTTCGAGTTCGTCGTCAAGCTGAATCTTGTCGGTTCGTTCAACGCACTCCGTCTCGGCGCCGAACGGATGGCGGAACTCGACGCCGTGGACGGTGAGCGAGGTGCCGTCATCATGACGGCGTCGGTCGCAGCATTCGAAGGTCAGATCGGTCAGATCAACTACACAGCGTCCAAAGCCGGCATCGTCGGTATGACGGTCACCGCTGCCCGCGATCTCGCCAGCCGCGGAATCCGCGTCAACACCATTGCTCCCGGCATCATGGACACTCCCCTGCTGGCGCGCCTGCGCGAAGACGTGCGCACGGCCCTCGAAGCCTCGGTTCCCAACCCCTCACGGCTGGGTCGCCCGGACGAGTTCGGCCAGCTCGCCGTCTCGATGCTCGAGAACGGCTATCTCAACGGCGAAACCATCAGACTCGACGGCGCTATCCGAATGGCTCCCCGGTGACGGGCACCAGCGTGATCGCCAATCCACAACTGCGCCACAACATGCACTACCCGGATACGACCATGGCGTACTGGGCACCCAGCATGGCGGCACTGTACGGTGATCGCCTCGCCGTCGTGGACGGCGAGCGCACGTGCACGTTCCGCGAACTCGGGCAGCGCAGTGCGCAATTCGCCGGTGCACTGCGGCGGGCTGGGGTCGGCGTCGGCGATGTCGTGTTGCTACATCTCGGGAACTGTGTCGAGTTCCTGCAGGCCTACTACGGCTGCCTGCAGGCCGGGGCGACCGTGACATTGGTCAACCCGCTGCAGCCAGAACTCGGACTGCGCAAGCAGATCGAGGAGACGTCCGCCGTTGCTGCGGTCACTCAGAGTTCGCAGCTGCACGTACTGCTTGCAGCCTCTTCAGGAACCTCCGTACGTACGATCGTGATGGTTCAGGACACCGAGGGCACGCTCGATACACCGGAGTCGGTCGTCGCGTTCGACACCTTCATCGCCGATCTACCCACCGAATTCACCCCTGCCTCCGTTCGTAGCGACGACATCGCACACATCGCGTTCACCGGCGGAACCACCGGAGTCTCCAAAGGTGTTCGTGTTCTTCACCGCAACGTCGTCGGCAACATCACGCAGATGTGTGGGTGGAGAACCGGGCACGAGTTGGAAGCAGGTCCTGACGGTCTCGTCACGCCTCGACGCATCGAAGGCCTCGACGTGCTCGGTCCGACGCCGGGGACCGGGGCGACCATCGTCGTCTCACCTCTCTTCCACGCACATTCATTGCTCAACACGTCGTTCCTGTTGATTTCCGGTCTCACCCAGGTATTTGCCGGTCGGTTCGAACCCGGCCGCATGCTCGAGCTGATCGAAAAGCACGAGGCCACCTATCTCACCGGGTCTCCCGCCATGTGGCACGCACTGTCGGTTCATCCCGACGCCACGGTGCGCAACACCGACAGCGTGTGCGTCGTCTCTTCGGGCGCTGCCCCGATCGACAGCGTCACCCTCGCCGCACTCCGCCGGGCATTTCCCAAAGCGCTCGTCGTCGAGGGGTACGGGCTTACCGAGGCCACCTGTGTGGTCACGGCCGCTCCGCTGATCAACGGCTCGCAGTACCGGCAGAGCAGCGTCGGCCTCCCGATCTTCGACACCGAAATCCAGATTCGCGATCAGCTCGACCGAAAGACTGTTCTGAGCGAGAACGAACGCGGCGAACTGTGGGTGCGTGGACCTCAGGTCACCGACGGCTATCTCGGACACCCGGAAACCACCGCAGAACAGTTCGTCGACGGCTGGTTGGATACCGGAGACATCGCGTACCTGGACTCGGACGGATATCTCTTCATCTGTGACCGGGCAAAGGACATGCTCATCTACAAGGGGTACAACGTCTATCCGCGTGAACTCGAAGAGATTCTGGTTTCGCACCCGGCGATCTCGACTGCTGCGGTCGTCGGCCGCGAAGTGGGGAGCAACGGCCAGGAGCCCGTAGCCTTCGTGGTGATGATTCCGGGCGCCGAGTTCGACGCCGAGCAGATCAAAGCGTTTGTCGCCGAGCAGGTATTGCCGTACAAGAAGATTCGCGAAGTCGTCGAGGTAGAACTCCTCCCGACATCGGCTGCCGGTAAGGTTCTCAAGACCGACCTCCGCTCGAGACTTCTCGAATCCGTCGATCAGAAAGGCGGTTCCAGGTGACGACCTTCGCAGACCTGACGTCGCAACTGCGTGTCCCGGTTCTCGCTTCACCGATGTTCATCATTTCGACTCCTGACCTCGTCATCGCGCAGTGCACCGCCGGGATCATCGGGTCCTTCCCGGCACTGAATGCTCGTCCGCAGTCGGCACTTCGGGATTGGCTCAAACTGATCACCGTGGCTCGTGAGGAACATGATCGTGAGCACCCGGAGAATCCGTCGGCGCCATTTGCCGTCAACCTCATCGTCCACCGGTCCAACAACCGCCTGGAAGAGGACCTGGCGACCATCGCCGAGTTCGAGGTCCCGATCGTCATCACGTCCCTCGGCGCTCGCACCGACATCAACGACGCAGTCCACGCATACGGTGGAATCGTCCTTCACGACGTCATCGACAATCGTTTTGCACGCAAGGCGATCGAGAAGGGCGCCGACGGACTGATCGCGGTGGCTGCCGGGGCTGGTGGTCATGCCGGTAGGCAGTCGCCGTTTGCCCTGATTCGTGAGATTCGTGAGTGGTTCGCCGGTCCGCTACTGCTGTCGGGGGCTATTGCTCATGGCGATTCGGTTCTCGCTGCGCTCGCGGCCGGTGCCGACCTTGCTTATGTCGGTTCGGCTTTCATCGCCACCGAAGAGGCCAACGCGGATCCTGCGTACAAGGAGATGATCGTGGGTTCAGGGGCATCCGACATCGTCTATTCCAACCTGTTCACCGGAGTACACGGAAACTACCTGCGAGGCAGCATCGTTGCCGCCGGCTTGGACCCCGACAACCTGGCCGAATCCGATCCATCCGCAATGAGTTTCGCGACCACCGACACCGATACCAAGGCGTGGCGTGACATCTGGGGCGCCGGACAGGGCATCGGAGCGATCGACGCAGTCCTTCCGACGCATGCAGTAGTAGAGCGTCTCGCCGCCGAGTACGCTGCCGCTCGAGAACGTATCTGCCGACTCTAGTGCTGTGACCGGCGTTCGTCAGGCAGGCGTTCGTCAGGCAGGGATTCGTCAGGCAGGGATTCGTCGGACAGGTACTCGTGGACCAGGTTCACGAATACCTGTCCCACCGGCGACAGTGTCGAGGGGTCGAAGGCGAGACCGTACGCACGCAGGAATCTCGGCTCACAGGCCCGTTCCACCACCTGACCTGGCATCGATTTGGCCACCGAGCGCTCGACCAACGAACCGCCGAGCCCGGCGATGACCATCGGGAGCCGCGACTCCCGTTGCTCGGTCACCACCGCGAGTTCCGTTCTGGTACCGGCCTTTCGGATCGAATCTTCTATCGCGTCACCCATCGCTGCCCCGCGAGGAACGAACACCATGGGAATCTCCGGCATTTCCGAAAGGCGTACCGGTCCCTCGGGTAGTTCGGTTCCCGCCGGGTAGACCAGGCGGTACTCCTGCTCCCCCAATTCGACGATCTCGAGCCCTTCTCCCGCCTCCAGTGGCAGATGAGCCACCGCGAATTCGCAGTGGCCGTCCCGGATGAGACTTTCCAGATTGTCCTCACGCTCGAGTTCCGAGAATCTGACTCGTGCTTGCGGATACCGTCGACAGAACTCCGCAATCAGATCGACGATCGTCCCCGAGGTCAGTGCCGGGAAAGCCATGATGTCGAGGCGACCGACGATGGCGCCATCGGATGCCGTCAACTGTTCAGCCGCCGCAGCTACGTCTCGCAGGACCTGTCGACTCGGGCCGACCAGGCTGCGACCGGCCGCACTGAGCACCATGCCGCGCCCGATGCGATGGAACAGCCTCACTCCCAGTTCACGTTCGAGCCCGCGCAACGCTTGTGACACGGTCGGCTGAGCAACTCCCAAAGCCGCTGCGGCGCCGTTGATCCCCTTGTTCTCGACGACCGCGAGGAAGTACTCCATCTGCCGGAACTCCACAGTTCACTCCTCTTCCTCGGACGGAACGGCGGAGGTAGCCATTTCCGCAGCCGTCGCGATGAATGCAGCGGCCGCCGGAGATTGCTCGCCCGAGCGATAGACGATGCCGACGTCGCGTGTCAGCGGCGGATCGAAGGAGAAGGCGCAGACGTCTGTCATCTGCTGCTGTGCAACCCTTCTCGGCACGACAGTGGCGCCGATCCCTCGACGCACGAGTTCCCACGTGGTCACAGGATGGACGCAGTCCACGACTACGTTTTCGGCGCCTTCGCTGAGTAGACCCCGGAACTGATTCGATTGATCACCGAGATCGACCACCAGCGGCAAACTGTGCAAGAGCGCTCGCGGAACCGGATCCGTCAACGGCGTTGCAAGCCGGCCGGACAACGACGCATGGGTGGCGAGTACCAACTCCTGAGTGGCAATCGGAGCCGTGACCAAACCTTCGTACCCGATACTCAGATCGGTGACGCCGACCTCGGCCGACCCTCGCCGTAACGCATTGTCGACCCCGGCCGGGCCGTACGTGTCGAGAACGCGCACGACGATCTTGGGGAAGTTGGTGCGGAATCGCCTGACCAAATCGACCATCGGATCGATCGAGAACGCCGAGTACGAGACGACGTCCACCCGGCCGAACTCGAGTTCGCGAACGGCGGTCACTTTCGCCTTCGCGCGCTCGACGTCGGCAAGGATTCTCCTGGCCGCGAGATCGAACGTGCGGCCCGCGTCGGTAAGAACCAACCGCCTACCGGTCCGGTCGAAGAGCGTGGCGCCGAGTCGACGCTCGAGCGTGCGAATTGCCTGTGACAGCGAGGGCTGCGAAATGTAGAGAGCCTGAGCGGCCTTCGTTATCCCACCGTGGTCGACAACAGCGACGAAGTAGGTAACGAAGTGCAGATCCACTCATCCATCATACGACCAGCGATCTGACGCTCACTCCACCCGAGTTACCCCTGGTACGGCCCACTCACCGGTGAAGACCGGCTCCCGCTTTTCCACGAAGGCACGAACCGCGTCGGTAGCATCCGTCGCAAAATTGACCGCCTGGGCCCTCGCCTCGTTGTCCAAGGCTTCCCGCAACGAGAGTGAGGTGTGATGTTCGAGCATCGCAGCAGACTGACTCAGTGCGGCCGGCGGACCGTCGGCGAGCCGCTGCGCCAGTGTGGACGTGTGTTCGTCCAGTTCGGCCGGTTCGACCAGATACGTCACCAACCCGAGCTCGTAGGCTTCCTGTGCGTCGATCGTCTCGGCGAGCATCACCAGTCGCTTGGCTTGTTGGAGGCCGACCAGTCTCGGCAGGATCCACGAACCCCCGAAGTCGACAGACAACCCCCGTTTGGCAAAGATCTGGCTGAACTTCGCACCCTTGGCTGCCACGACGAAGTCGCAGAGCAACGCCATGTTCCATCCGGCTCCGACGGCAAACCCGTCGACCTTCGCCACCAGAGGCTTGGGAAACTCGCCCAGTGCGATCGCCGTTGCGTTGATGACACGCATGCGATCGAGCGGGTGCGACGAGCCACGCTTGTCCAGATCGGATCCCGCACAGAAGGTCCCGTCCGAGCCGGTCAGGATCACAGAGCGAATCTGCGAGTCCTCTTGAAGTTCGAGGACTGCTTCACGTAGAGCGATCCAGGCGTCGAGATCGAGAGCGTTGCGGCGTTGCGGCCGACAGAGAACAATCGTCGCGACAGCACCGTCACGTTCGATGCTCACGGCCGCGCGCTCTATCGTCTCGGCACTCATGAACCGCTCCACACGGGAGAGCGCTTCTCGGCAAATGCCGTGGCGCCTTCCTTGGCGTCACGTGAGGTGAAGACCGGATCGATGAATTCGCGTTGCGCGACAAAGGCGTCCGGATCGGTGTACTTGGCGGACATTGCCAGTACCTGCTTGGTCGCCCGCACAGCCAGTGGACCATTTGCCGCTACTCGGGCCGCAAGCTCGCGTGCGACGGTCAACGCCTGTCCCGGTTCGGCGAGCCGATTGACCAAGCCATGATGATGCGCCACGGTGGCACTGAGCGGATCCCCCGTGATCGCGATTTCCATGGCCAACTGGTACGGGAGAATTTTCGGCAGACGTAAGAGTCCGCCGGCCGCCGCGGCAAGCCCCCGCTTCACCTCGGGCAGGCCGAATTTCGCGTCCGTGGATGCCACGATCAAGTCGGCCGCCAAGGCCAGTTCACAACCGCCGGCGAGTGCCCAACCTTCGACGGCTGCGATCAGCGGCTTCGACGGCGGAGCCTCGGTCAGACCGGCAAATCCACGACCCGGCAGCGATGGCCGCTCCCCGCGGGCAAAACCCTTCAGATCCATACCGGCGCAGAAGGTTCCACCGGCTCCGGTCAGAATTCCGATGGTGAGATCGGACCGTTCCTCGAACTCGTCGATCGCGGCTGCGAGTGCCTTTGCGAGGTCCAGGTTGACCGCGTTCTTGGCCTCGGGACGATTGAGGGTGATGACGGCAACGCCGTCGGCGAAGTCGGTGAGCACGACGCTCATGTTCGGTTCCTACTTCCGTGATGAGATTCTTGAAAGGTCACTGCGCGCGAAGACTCCAGCGCACGGGCGTGCCGCCGGACGGTGTCACGATCTCCCGCTTGGCCAGAACAACAAGATGAGCATGGGTTTCGCGAACTGCCAAGCGAAGTAGTCGCGGCGGCATCTGGTCGAACGGGCGAGACCAGGAGATCGTGCGCGAGAGTTCCCAGGCCGTGGATTCGGGCTCAGCCTGCACCGCAGCCACGATCTCCGCCAATCGCTCCTCGTGGTGCCCCATCAGTTGACGTGCACGATCGGCGATCCCACGGAATCGATATTCATGTGCCGGAAGCACTTCGCATTCGCCCAGTGTCGTCGTCGCCTCGAGCGAAAGAAGATAACGATGAAGCGGGTTCTCGAGTTCACCGGGAATCGTGGAGATGTTCGGGCTGATCCTCGGCAGCATGTGATCGCCGCTGAACAACAAGCCTCTGTCCTCTTCCACGAAGCAGAGATGTCCGGGAGTGTGCCCCGGTGTCCATTGGGCCCGGAGATTCCAACCGGGTAGGTCGAGTGAATCCCCCTCTCCCAGAACAACGTCGATGGTTTCGTGCTCAGCGAACCGCACCAGGTCGACCCGAGACGCGTCGAGCACTTCGGCCGGTGCACCGAGTTCGGACAACTGCAGGTTCCAGCCGGTGATGTCGTCGCGGGTCTGCTCGGGACCATGGTATCCGAGAAGCGTCGCATCGGCCACGTGCATCGCAAGCGTCGCGCCGCTGACCTGCCGAAGACGCGGTGCCAGGCCGAAGTGATCGGGATGCAGGTGGGTGATTGCCGCATAGCGCACTTCGGAAACGTGGTATCCGATCGATGTAATGCCGTCGACGAGAGCCTGCCACGACTGTTCGTGATCCCAGCCGACGTCGATGAGGGCAAGTCCGTCGTCGAGCGCGAGTGCGTAGACGAGTACGTAGCGCAAAGGGTTGTCCGGCATGGGAACAGGGATCGACCACAATCCGTCCCGCACTTGTTCCACCGGTGGAAGAACTTTGTTCGCCCACGCCTCACGTTGTGCGACACCGACGTCTTCGGTCACGATCATGATGCTTCTCCGCTCGCGTTCAGCATGGTCCGCAGGCTCGACTTGAGCAGTTTTCCGCTCGCGTTGCGAGGTAGGGAGTCCACGAAATGAATCTGGCGAGGTTTCTTGTACGACGCCAACTTCGCTGTGCTGAAAGCGATCAACTCGTCGACGCTTGGCATGTCGGCACCGTCGACCAGTTTGACCACCGCGGTGACGGATTCACCCCAGCGCTTGTCGGGAACCCCGACCACCGCGACCTCGGCGACCGAGGGGTGTTCGGCCAGAACGGATTCCACCTCGATCGGATAGACGTTCTCACCGCCGGTGATGATCATGTCCTTGAGGCGGTCGGTGACGAACAGATACCCCTCGTCGTCCAGATGGCCGGCGTCCCCCGTTCGGAGAAAGCCGTCCTGAGTGAACAATTCCGCCGTCTCTCGTTCACGTCGCCAGTACCCGCGAGTGTTGTTTCTACTACGCGCGACGATCTCACCGGATTTGTTGGGCGGCAATACCTCACCAGTGGTGACGTCTCGAATGGAGATCTCGACGCCGATCATCGGTTTTCCCGCAGATCGGAGCAACTCCGAACGCGGTCCGCTTACGTGATGGTCGTAAGCACGAAGGACGGATACCGAACCCGTTGTCTCGGTCATCCCGTATCGCTGGACGAATTTGCAGTTGAAGACAGCCATCGCATGAGCGAGGAGTGCCGGAGTGATCGGCGACGCCCCGTAGGCGACCACCTCCAGGCTGGTCAGATCGAAACTGTCGAGAGTGGGCAGATCTACCAGCGTCTGAATGACGGCAGGTACCAGAAATGCGTGGGTGACGTGGTGAGTCGCGATGGCATCAGCGACCCGAGCCGGCGCCAGGTCTCCGAGCAGCACCAAAGGGACCCCGGCCGACAAGCACGTACTCATCCAGCCGGCACCGGCGATGTGAAAGAGGGGAAGTGCGTCGAGTGCGACTGCATCCGAACCGAATTCGTAGACGTCGAACCCCTCGGGCTCGTTGTACAGATTCCGGTGCGTGGCCACGACGCCCTTGGGCCGGCCGGTTGTCCCGGACGTGTACAACTGCAGAACTGCTGCGTCCGGATCGTGCCCCTGTCCGGGGTCGACGCCGGTCCCTGTCGCCAAAAACTCCGCCCAGGTTCGCGAATCCGGCAGACCCCCTTCAGCTCCCACGGTTACGACCTCGATGTCCGGCAACGCTGAGGACATCGCCGCCGCCCCCGCGGCGAACTCGTCGTCGACGATCAAGACGTCGAGCTCCGCGTCCTCGGCGATGTCGACGAGTTCGAGTGGGTTGAGCCGCCAGTTCAACGGGATGAACACTGCGCCCGCCTTCGCACACGCGATGAAGGTTTCCGCACCTTCGAGCCCCATCCGCAGTAGCGCACCGACGCGAGCACCCGTTGCGGTCACTCCCGCCAGCGCACTCGCCAAGGCACTGGTCTCGCCATCCAGCGCAGCCCATGTCACTGTTCGGTCGCCGCACGTGATCGCCGGATCGGACGGCCGTGTCGACGCCGAGTGGCGTATCCGGTTGGGTAGGTGAAGCTCGCTCACATCACGCTCCTGTGTTCCAGGTACTCACCGAGCACGAACCGCGGTCGGTGGTACTGGAACAGTCGACCATCGCTATGGCCTGCGCCACAAAGACGAGAAGGCGCACAGAGCCATAGCTCAGACCTATGTCTGCAGGTCGCAGTAAGTCACCACCGCCAGGGCGCCGTCATCTGGGAGAATTTGTCAGATGCAGGCACCCGGGATGGACATACGCAGCGCACAGTATCTCGTCGCCGTTGTCGATCACGGCAGCGTCACCGCCGCCGCGGACGTCCTGCGTATCTCGCAACCGTCACTCTCGCAGGCCGTACGCAACCTCGAACGAGCACTCGGAGCCACACTCTTCGAGCGCACCACTCGCGGTTTGGCTCCCACCGCAGTCGGACTGGCAATTGCCGATTCTGCACGTGCGTTGCTCGCCGACGTTGCTCGGGCCGAATCCGCCGTGGCCGCGGTAACCGCTTTGCGCGCCGGGGAACTCGCCATAGCTGTTCAGTCCGATCTTGCCATCGACCCTGTTGCAGAGGTCGCCGGACGCCTCCATCTGACGGCACCCGGAATTCGATTCTCCACGAACGCCGTCGCGAACGCGCAGGACGTGCGCGCACTGGTCAGAGCAGGTACGTGTGAACTCGGGTTTCTCGAGACCCACCCGGGTACCGATGTCTCCGACGGGCTTCGAGAAATTGCCGTGAGTAGCCAGGAAACGGTCTTGTCGATCCCCGTTCGCCTGGCCACAGACCTCCCCGATCCGGTTCCGCGCGCCGTGGTTACGCACCTGCCGATGGTGGTCGAGGCATCGACATTTCGGCGCGAGCATTCGATCGACGACGATCTGGAGCTCACCAACGTCGTCGTGGAAGTACCTGATCGCCTTGCCGTCCGGGAAATGGTCGGGCAAGGTGTAGGCGCCGCGCTGCTGCCCAGATCGATCGCCGAACAAGACTCCCCAGCATCCGAGGTTCGTTCGCTTTTCCCAACGATCACGCGGCAGACGATCTTGGTCTACCGCGACGGCCCGCTCTCGCCGGCCGGGTCTGCGTACATCGAGAACGTCTCCGCACGTCACAAGCCGTCCACGAACAGCCTGCCCAACGGCGAGAGCGTATCCGGATCGAACTCGATGCCGTAATTCAGAGAGATCGGCGGCTCCACCGGAAATATCTCCGCGCCGGACGCGACCGATCTCTCGGCCAGCGAACGCTCCATGAATGCCATACCCAAACCCGCAAAGACGAACGCGCCGACGGTCTCCCGCTGCGCCAACTCCGTCGACATCCGAGTCCGGGCCCCGGCGGCCTGCAGAGACGACTCGATGGCAAGCCGAGCCCGCGAGTGTTTGAGCACACCCACCACGGGGAGATCGGGCAACGCCGTCAATGACACCGGCTCTCCCGCAGCGGGTTTCACGCCATTCGGCCAGACGTCAGGATGAACCCCCGACGGCACTGCCAGCCAGTATTCGTTCACCCCGATCACTTTCGTGGACAGCGCCGACATGTCGGGTGGCCAATAGCTGAAGACCACCTCGCATGCGCCGTCTGCCAACACCTGCTCAGACGATGCATCCTGCGGCAGTTCACCGACCCGAACGGTCACAGCAGGCCATCGCTCACGAAAGCCCGCCACGATGCGTGCGATCGGACCTTCGAGACCATGTGCCGCGGAGCAGATGTCGAGCCGCCCACGAGGCTCGTCGGCCGTACCGGTCGCGACGTTGAACGCGGCCGCACTGCTGCGCATCATCTGCCTCGCCGGCCCTACCAACGCCCGACCTGCCGCCGTCAGAACCAATCCACGACCGACTCGGTGAAACAGTTCGACTCCGAGTTCACGCTCGAGACCACGAATACCCTGCGACAGCGACGGCTTGGTGACCGACAGATTCTGCGCAGCCGTCGACAAGGACTCCCCACCGGCAACGGCAAGGAAGTACTCGATCTGACGTAGGTCCACGGCATCGACTTTGCCATAAGCGCGGCCGACAGTACCGCCGGCAAGCGCGGACGGTGTTCATACACGCTTCACTAGTCGGACATACAGGACACACCTTTTTCTACCCGGCGCCGCCTACCGTAATTGGTCCAGACCAATTACGTATGGGTCTGAACCACCGCGTCGAAGACAAGGAATCCTCGTGAGACGTACGACCATCGCGATAGCAGCCGTGACCGCGGCTCTCGCCGTTCCCGGCATCGCCCCCGCCGAATCCCAAGCCGAACCCAGCTGGGGCAGTTCGTCCTTCGAATGGGGCAGCTCTTCGGGCGAGAACAACACGCCACCCGCAGCGCCCGGCGTCAGCGTCCCCGGCGGACGGTACGAGCACCCTGTCGACCTGACCTTCACCGCCGAGCGCGGCGCCACCGTCCGCTACACCTTGGACGGAACGACACCCACCACCGACAGCCAAGCTGCCACGCCGGGACGTCCGCTGCAGATCGCACAGGACACCAACGTCACTGTCGCCGCTTTCCGCGGCGATCACGCGAGCGCGGCCGTCTCGTTCGGCTACCTGATCAAGACCTCGGAAAAGCCGCTGGCTCAGGTCGTCGTGATGTCCGACGTCCACGTCGGCGATCACGCGAACAATGACAAGAAGTACGAAAGCTTCTTCGACACAATCGGTTCCATCTTCCCGAAACCCGACGCGATCCTCTCCAACGGCGACATGATCAACGACAACGGAGACGGCAAGGGGCCCGACCACAAGATCGTCGCAGAAATCTTCCAGGCAAACCTCGCCAGGAAGGGCATGAACGACACACAACTCCTGATCTCCAACGGCAATCACGATGCAAGTCTCGCGGCGATCAGAGCCGGATATCCGGCGGAGTGGTTCCCGGATTCCGGTGGCGGATACTACGAATCCGACGTCAGCGGTGTCCATCTCTTCACGGTCAACACCGAGACATACAACAATGATTCAGCGCAACGTAATTGGCTGAAGTCCCGCCTGACCGAAATCACTTCGGAATCCGGAAACCTGACCAAGCCGATCTTGGTCCAGGGACACCGGCCGGCAAGCAACACAGCCATGGACGGCCAACAGGCGTCGAATCCTCGACTGACCGAAGACTTGAGTGCCTTCCCTCAGGCAATCTTCTTCTCCGGGCACTCGCACCTGAACAACAACGACGACCGGTCGATCCATCAGCGCGACTTCACGTCGGTCAACGACGGCTCGATGTCGTACATCGAGATCGATCACGGCTACCAGATGGTGACCGAGTCCGGTCTCGCGAACCGTTTCGAATCACCCACTGCCCAAGCACTCTTCGTGGAGGTCTACCAGGACCGCACGGAAATCAACCGCATCAACATGGCGGCAGACAAGCACGACATCTACACCGGAGGCGCGTGGTCGGCCAACTGGCAGCCGCCGTACTCGAGCGCGGGCACGCTGAGCGGCTCGGGGTGGACGGTCGAACTCGACGGGTCGACCAACCAGCAGATCAAGGACAACTTCCGCTACACCTCCGGTGCACGCAACACGAATGCACCGGAATTCACCACGGCCACCCCGCTCTCGGTGAGCACCGGAGCGAACGGTGAAGCAGCGCTACGGATCGCGCAGGCGAAGGACGACCAGATGGTCCATCACTATGCCGTCGAGATCACGGACACAGCCACCGGGGCGAAGGTCGTCTCGTCGAAGGTGCTCTCCGACTTCTACTTCATGCCACGACCGAACAGCCTCGACATTCCGATTCCCGATGCAGCAGCGGGCACAGCATACGAAGCCCGTGTCGAAGCCGTTGACGCATACGGTAACCGGTCACCGGTGACGACTCTGGCCTTCACCCGCTGATTTTTACCCGTCCGCTTACTGATCTGACACGACAAAGCGGCACCGCGCATGTTCGCGGTGCCGCTTCTCGGCTCAGTTGTAGGTGCGCAGCAGGCCCTTGCTGATGATCTGCTTCTGGATGTCGCTGGTGCCTTCACCGATCAGAAGGAACGGTGCCTCACGCATCAACCGCTCGATCTCGTATTCCTTGGAGTAGCCGTACCCGCCGTGGATGCGGAAACTGTCCTGTGTGACCTCCGAGCAGAATTCGCTCGCCAGATACTTCGCCATACCTGCTGCGACGTCGTTGCGCTCGCCCGAGTCCTTGAGTCTGGCAGCATTGACCATCATCAGATGGGCCGCTTCGACTTTGGTGCCCATCTCGGCGATCCGGAATGCGATGGCCTGATGTTCGGCGATCGGTTTGCCGAACGTCTCTCGTTGTTTGGCGTAGGTGACAGCCAGTTCGAAAGCACGCTGGGCGATTCCGCACGCGCGAGCGGCGACGTTGACCCGGCCGACCTCGACACCGTCCATCATGTGCCGAAATCCCAAGCCAGGGGTGCCACCGAGAACCTCTTCCGCTCCGATCTCGAAACCGTCGAAGATCATCTCGGTGGTGTCGATTCCCTTGTAGCCCATCTTCTCGAGCTTGCCCGGAATGGTCAGGCCCGGGAGTACCTCACCGAAACCTGCCGGCTTCTCGATCAATATCGTCGTCAGATTATTGTGCGGCTTCTCCGCACCCTCGTCCGTCTTGACCAGGACTGCCACCAACGTCGACGAACCACCGTTGGTCAGCCACATCTTCTGCCCGGTGATCACGTAATCGCCGGACTCCGTGCGCTTTGCCTTGGTCGATATGGCAGCAACATCTGAGCCCAGTGCGGGCTCCGACATGGAGAAAGCGCCGGTGAGCTCCCCGGAAGCCAGACGCGGCAGGTACTTCGCCTTCTGTTCCGGCGTCCCGTGCGCGGAAATCATGTGGGCCACGATGAAATGGGTGTTGATGACACCGGACACGCTCATCCATCCGCGGGCCAGCTCTTCGACACACAGTGCGTAGGTGAGCAGTGATTCGCCGATACCCCCGTGCTCGGGGTCGATGGTCAGACCGAACAGGCCCATGTCCTTCATCTGCTCGACGATGTCGGTCGGGTACGTATCCGTGTGTTCGAGTTCCTGCGCCGCGGGGATGACCACCCGATCGACGAACTCGCGTACCGCCCCGACGATATCGGTCTGGGTTTCGGTCAATCCCGCCGTCTGAGCCAAACGAGTCACTGTTCCACCTGTCAGTCGGTACTTTGTGCTCTCCTGTCGACGAAACTGATTCGACTCCAGGAACTTTCATCCCACCACGACGTGTGTGCGGCAGAGACGCTGCATCCATTCAATCCCCGAACGGTATATGTGTCAAAGTCGATTTCGCATACGAACCGTATGGCGGAAACTATGTCCGAACAGGTCATTCCTGCTGTTGACAACCGCGCCACGCGTGCTGGATATTCGAGTGAGCAGGTCGCGGTGGGCCCTTCGATCGGCCCGTTCACGCGACGCATTCCCCACCTCTCCTCGAGACAGGCACATTCCATGCACGACGCAGTCATCTGTGAACCCGTTCGCACCCCGGTGGGCGGATTCGGCGGAGTCTTCAAAGACGTTCCCGTCACCACACTCGCCAGCACTGTTGTGCGTGGCCTCGTCGAACGAACCGGCATTGCGTCCACCGATGTCGACGACGTCATCTTCGGTCAGGGTTACGCCAACGGAGAGGCCGCGGCCATCGGACGAATCGCGGCACTCGACGCCGGTCTGGACGTGTCCGTTCCCGGAATACAACTCGATCGCCGTTGCGGTTCGGGATTGCAGGCGATCATCTACGCCGCGATGCAGGTACAGACCGGGATGAGTGATCTGGTCATCGCCGGCGGCGCCGAGAGCATGAGCGGAACCGAGTTCTACTCCACCGATATGCGTTGGGGCACAAAGCGCCCTTCGGTCGAGTTTCACGACCGATTGGCCAAACCGCGCACGAACTCCGGCGGGGTCAACTTTCCGGTCGAAGGCGGCATGATCGAGACCGCCGAGAACTTGCGCCGGGAGTACTCGATCACCCGCGACGAGCAGGACCGATACGCGGTGCGATCGCACGAACGGGCCGTTCATGCCCAGGACAGTGGGTATTTCGACGACGAGACCATTCCCGTTTCGGTACGCGGGCGCCGTGGTGAGCAGACAGTCGTCACTCGCGACGAGCATCCGCGCCGGGGGATTCAGCTGTCCGATCTTGCTGCACTGCGCCCCATTCGAGGTCGCGTCGACCCCGAAGCCACAGTCACCGCCGGAAACGCCTGCGGCCAGAACGACGCCGGAGCTGCGGCCATCGTCACCACTGCTGCCAACGCCGAACGACTGGGCCTGCGTCCGTTCGCGAAACTGGTCAGTTGGGGCGTCGCCGGCGTGGAGCCGAACCGGATGGGCATCGGCCCGGTGCCAGCGGTAGCGAAAGCCCTCTCCCGTGTCGACCTGTCGCTCGGCGACATCGACCTCATCGAAGTCAACGAGGCCTTCGCCGCACAGGTTCTCGCGTGCGCCAAGGCTTGGGGATTGAGCGCGCAGGACATCGAGGAGCGCTTCAACGTCAACGGTTCCGGGATCTCGCTCGGACATCCTGTCGGCGCTACCGGCGGACGGATCCTCGCCAATCTGCTGCGCGAACTCGACCGACGCCAGGCACGGTACGGGATCGAGACCATGTGCATCGGTGGTGGACAAGGGATTGCAGCGGTGTTCGAGAACCTGCGACGTGAGAAGCGTTAACCGATCGATCCGTCGCGGCGAAGGTCTGCGATCTGGTCGCCCGTCCGTCCCAGCTCGGCCAGTAGCGAATCCGTCTGCTGGCCGAGCGCCGGAACGTCACCCATACGCATTTCGACATCCGAGTACGTCATCGGAGGCATCACAGCATCGATCGGACCGTTCTCGGTGCCCACTGACCGCCACCTGGCCCGCTTCTCCAGCTGCGGATGTTCCAGCAGACCGGCCATGTCGTTGAGTGCTGCGGCCGGAACACCGGCGGCGGCCAGACGCTGATCCAGGTCCGCTGTCGAGTACAGACGAGTCAGCGAACCCACCAATTCGTCTACCTCGCCGCGGTTTTCGACGCGCACGATGTTGGTGCGGTACCGCGGATGATCGACCAGATCCTCGCGCTCGAACACGTCCACCATCAGTGCACGCCACCCACGGTCGTTCTGGACGCCGATCAGGATCTCGCCGTCGCTCGTGGGGTACGAATCGTAGGGAACGATCGCGGCATGGCCGAGACCGACACGCGGAATCTGCTTGTCCGCATACATTTTCATGTACATCGGATGCCCCAGCCACTCGACGGTGGAATCGAACATCGAGACCTCGACTAGCGCTCCTTTACCCGTTCGCTCTCTACGGAACAAGGCGCTCAGAATCGAAGTCAGCGCGTACATTCCCGCGGCAATGTCCGAGACCGGGATACCCGTCTTGGTGGCCGTCTCCGGTGTGCCGGTCACGGAGATCATTCCGGTCTCGGCTTGGACCAGCATGTCGTACGCCTTGCGCTCGCGCCGTGGACCGGCACTACCGTAGCCGGACATGTCGATCACGATGAGCCGAGGGAATTCCTCGCGCAGTGCCTCCGCGCCGAACCCCAGTCGCGCAGCTGCATCGGGAGCCAGATTCTGTAGGAACACATCTGCGCGCGCGACAAGATCGAGAACGATCTGCCGGCCGGATTCCGACTTCACGTCGACAGCGATCGATTCCTTGGAACGGTTGAGCCACACGAAGTGTGACGCCTGACCGTGAACCGCCTGGTCGTAGTGACGCGCGAAGTCGCCCTCGCCGACGCGTTCTATCTTGATCACCCGCGCACCCATGTCCGCGAGATGTCTGGTGGCGAGCGGTGCCGCCACCGCCTGTTCGAGTGCAACCACGGTGATTCCGTCGAGCGGAAGATCCGAGTTCGGCTGTCCCATGTCAGTAGTCACCCTTGAATTCTCACACTCAGAAGTCTCACGCTCAGAATTCTTGCACTCAGGATTCTTGCACTCGAACAGGACGGATCAGATGTGGCGGCCGCCGGTGATCTCGAGAACTGTGCCGGTCATGTAGCTCGAGAGGTCGCTCGCGAGGAACAGCACAACCGAAGCGACCTCCGAGGGCTCGGCCGCGCGACCCATCGGAATCTCGGCAAGCTTCTCGTTCCAGATCCGTTCGGGCATCGCCTCGGTCATCGCCGTGCGGACAAGTCCGGGCTGAACGGCGTTGACCCGAACGTTCTTGAACGCGACCTCCTTTGCCGCGGCTTTCGTCAATCCGACGATGCCGGCCTTGGCGGCCGAGTAGTTGGTCTGCCCGAGCATGCCCACCTTGCCGGAGATCGACGAGATGTTCACGATTGCGCCCTTCTCACGCTCGCGCATGCGGGCGGCGGCAGCGCGTGTTCCGTTCCAGGCGCCCTTGAGGTGTACGGCGATCACGTCGTCGAAGTCCTGCTCGGTCATCTTCCGCATCGTGGCGTCGCGCGTCATGCCGGCATTGTTGACCATGACATCGACTGGACCGAAGGCACTTTCGGCCAGATCGAGCATGGCCTCGACCTGTCCGGAGTCACGCACGTCGCAGGAAGCGAAACGGGCGACCGACTCTCCACCGAGTTCGGCGACCGCAGCCGTTCCCACGGTTTCGTTGATGTCGCCGAGAACGACGGTCGCGCCTTCCTTGATGAAGGTGCGCGCAATTTCGAGCCCGATGCCCTGGGCTCCGCCGGTCACTACCGCAACCTTGCCGTCCAACAATCCCATGTCCACTCCGTTCGTGAGGTTAAAGCTCGTCAGGTAAATGTGTCAGCGCTGGTTGCGCTTTTTCGCTTGCGCCACGAGCCCACCGCCGAGAATCAGTCGCTGGATCTCACTGGTTCCCTCGTACAGGCGCAACAGGCGAACTTCACGGTAGATGCGTTCGACCGGCACACCTCGCATGTACCCGTTGCCACCGTGGATCTGCACGGCGAGATCCGCGACCTTGCCCACCATCTCGGTGCAGAAGAGCTTTGCCGCCGAGGGGCCGAGACGTCGATCCTCACCGCTGACGTACCGCGCGGCCACCTCACGCACCATCGCCCGCCCGGCCATGACACCGGCCTGTTGGTCTGCCAGCATCGCTTGAACAAGCTGGAAGTCGCCGATAGCGGTGCCGCCTTGTTCGGTGACCACGGAGAACGCGACAGATTCGTCGAGCGCTCGCTGCGCTGCTCCCACCGAGAGGGCCGCGATATGGACTCGTCCGCGTGCGAGAGACGTCATCGCTGCGCGGTATCCGGTGTCCTGGTCGCCACCGACGAGGGCCGACTCGGGAACCCGGACGTTGTCGAAGGTGACCTCGGAGGTCCAGGCACCTTCCTGACCCATCTTCTTGTCCTTGGGACCAACTGTGACTCCCGGCGTGTCGGCCGGCACCAGGAACACTGCAATTCCCGGACCATCGGAATCCGCCGGGCGAGTGCGCGCGAACACCACGAACAGCTGTGCCAGTGGAGCATTGGTGATGAACCGCTTGTTGCCGTCGATGACCCATTCGGATCCGTCCAGGACGGCCTTGGTCCGAAGACCGGCCGGGTTGGAACCTGCGCCTGGTTCGGTCAGAGCAAAGGAAGCCACGACGTCACCGGAGGCGATGCGCTCGAGCCACTGAGCCTTCTGCTCGTCGGTACCGAAGCCGACCAGCACCTGCCCGGCAATTCCGTTGTTGGTACCGAACATCGAACGCAGCGCCAGGGACGTGTAACCGAATTCCATTGCCAATTCGACGTCTTGGGTGAGGTCGAGTCCGAGCCCACCCCATTCCTGAGGAATCGCGTAGCCGAAGAGCCCGATGGCTGCGGCTTTCTTTCGTATGTCCTCAGGAATGGCGTCGGTGTCGGCTATCTCCTGCTCACGCGGCACGACTTCCTTGCGGATGAACTCCCGCGCAGTCGCCAAGATATCTGCGAAGTCATCTGCATCGACCTGCATTCCCACCACTCACCTTGCTGTTTCCGAAGTCCATGCCGTCCTCCGAAGTCAATACCGTGAGGCAATCGGAGTCAAAGACCTGAAAACGAACCGAAGGTAAGGCAGAACCTATAGCAAGTGTCAGACAGTGCGCAGTTCCCGCTTGAGCAGCTTTCCGCTCTGATTTCGCGGGAGTTCGGCCACGAAACGCACGTGCTTGGGGACCTTGAACGGGGCGATTCGCTCCTTGACGTGGGCAATCAACGCCTCAGGCGTCAACTCGTCGTTGCCGTCCTTGAGCACGACGATCGCGGTGACGGCCTCGATCCACTTCTCGTCGGGCGTACCGATCACGGCGACTTCTGCCACAGCCGGGTGTGTGTAGACCGCATCTTCGACCTCGCGCGACGCCACCAGGATGCCGCCGGTGTTGATGACGTCCTTGATTCGGTCGACGACCGTGATGAACCCTTCTTCGTCCCGCACGACAAGATCGCCCGAATGGAACCAGCCGTCGCGGAATGCCTCGGCCGTGGCTTCCGGGTTTTCCCAGTAGCCGTTGCACAGCTGCGGTGAGCGGTAGAGAACCTCACCGGACTCACCGTCGGCGACGTCGTTTCCGTCGGCGTCGACGACACGGGTTTCGACGAAGAACACTGCTCGCCCGCAAGAAGACGGACGATCAGCATGCTCGCCGGGCTGGAGAACGGTTGCCAGCGGACCGATTTCGGACTGGCCGAAGCAGTTGTAGAAGCCTATGTCCGGGTAACGCTCACGCAGACGATTGAGCACCGTGACCGGCATGATCGAGGCGCCGTACTGCGCCTTCTTGAGCGAAGACAGATCGCGGGTCTCGAGGTCCGGATGGTTGGCCAGCGGTACCCACACGGTCGGAGCCAGGAACAGCGATCCGATCTTTTCTGCTTCGACGCGGCGCAGGATCTCCGGGATGTCCGGCGCCTGCATCAGACTGACCGTCGCACCGACGGACAGGTACGGCAGCATGAAGACGTGCATCCCCGCGGAGTGGTACATCGGCATGCAGATCAGCGGGTTGTCGTTCTTGTCGAGCCCGAGCGCGATCACCGAGGACACGTACTCGTGTACCAGCGCACCGTGAGACATCATGGCGCCCTTGGGCTTCGAGGTGGTTCCCGAGGTGTACAGCAGTTGCGCCAGATCCGTCGACGTCGCACGCGGTTCGAAAACAGGCACCTCGCCGGCCTCGCTGATCGTGACCACCGACAGTTCCGCGTCCCGCAGTGCGATCACGTGGTCGAGATCGAGGTCGGAGCGAACCGAGTCGAGCGTCGACGCCAATGCCGGATCCACCAACACCGCGCGGGCGCCTGATTGCGCCACGAGGTACCGGAGTTCCTCCCCCTTGAGTGCGTAATTGACCGGAACATGCACCAAACCTGCTCGCGCACAGGCAAGGAATCCGATCGCATAGGCGTCGGAGTTGGTTCCGTATGCCGCGACGCGGTCGCCGTGTTCGAGGCCCAGACCGAGCAAGTGGGCCGCGACCCGCGTCACCGCGTCGTCGAGTTCGCGGTAGGTGCGAGTGCGATCTTCGAAGACGACGGCTACGCGGTCGGGGTACTTGGCTGCCGAGCGCCGAAGCACTCCGTCGACGGTGTTGGTGCGTGGATCCAGGCTCATTCGCTCAGGTTATAGGACGTCCAACTAAACCGGAAGAGCGATCGTTACTTATTGCGCCATTCGGGCTTTCGCTTGTCCACGAAGGCCTGCATGCCTTCCTGAGCGTCGCAGGTCACGGCGTTGGTTGCCATCGTTTCCGCCATCGCCTCGTACGCCTGTGCTTGCGGCAGATCGATCTGTTGATAGAACGCCTGCTTACCGATCTTCACCGTCAAGGGGCTGGCCGTCGTGATCTTGGCGGCCAGTTCGCGCACCTGCCGGTCCAGTTCTCCGGGCGTGACGACGAAGTTCACCAGACCCCAGTCCGCAGCGGTGCCGGCGTCGATCGTCTGACCGGTGAGCAACATCTGCATCGAGCGCTTGCGCCCTACTGCCCTGCTCAGAGCCACCATCGGAGTCGAACAGAACAGTCCGATCTTGACACCGGGCGTGCCGAAGACCGCGTTCGACGCAGCAACAACCAGATCACACGACGCAGCCAGCTGACAGCCCGCCGCGATAGCCGGGCCCTGGACTGCGGCAATCACCGGCTGCGGAATCCGCTGCACGGTCTCCATCATCTCGGTACAGCCGTCGAAGATCGCCCGCTCGTCTTCGAGGGTTCGCCCGATCATCTCCGTCAGATCGTGACCGGCAGAGAACACCGGGCCTTCGGCGCGCACGACGACAACCCGCACGCGCTCGTCTGCAGACAACTCGAGAAGGGCAGCCGTCACCTCGCGCATGGTCTCCGCCGAGAGCGGATTTCGCCGCGCCGGCCGATCGAGTGTCAGGAATCCGAGTCCCACCGATTCCTCGACGGAAATCTTCACTGCAGTGTCTTCTACCTGTGTCTGCGACATGTGTTCTCTCTACCAATCGAATCCGTCCCGGTCAACGAGACGAAACGGGCGTCGGTTCGCGCCGCGTCGATACGGTCCGGTCAATACTTCGCCACTACGAGGAGTGCCCATGAGCACCGATGCCGCCGTCACCACCGATCTCCACGAGATTCTGCGGGCCCAGCAGGAAGCAACTCGCGCCGCCGGTCTTCCGTCCGCGCAGATACGACGCGAGCGCATCCAACGCGTCGTCGATCTCCTGGTGGCGAACCACAAGGATCTGACCGAAGCGATCAACGAAGACTTCGGCGGCCGGATCCCGGCCTACTCGGTGATGAATGACGTTCTGGGGTCGATGGTTTCACTCAAGCATGTTCGTGATTCGCTCGAAGAGTGGATGATTCGCTCACCGAGAGCCACCGGAGCGATGCAGGACCAACTGGGCGCCACGGCGTACGTCTCGTACCAACCGAAGGGTTCGATCGGCATCATCGGAACCTGGAACGCTCCCCTTTTCACTCTTCTGAGCCCGCTCGCCTGCGCCCTCGGAGCGGGAAATCGCGCCGTCCTCAAACCGTCGGAGATCGTGCCCAACACTGCGGCCGTACTGGCCGAGGCGGCGCGTCGAACGCTCGACCCCTTGGAGGTCGCGGTGGTGACAGGTGGCCCGGAGGTCGCTGATCTACTGACGTCGCTGCCGTTCGATCACCTCGTCTTCACCGGCAGCACGACAGTCGGCAAGCTCGTCATGGCCAACGCCGCGAAGAACCTGGTTCCGGTCACCCTCGAACTCGGCGGCAAGTCACCGAGCGTTCTTGGACGAAGTGCCGATATCAGCTCTGCTGCATCGCGTTTGGCCATCGCGAAATCGACCAATGCCGGTCAACTCTGCGTCTCGCCAGATCTGATCTATGTTCCGCGCGAGAACACCGAAGCATTCATCGACGCGTTCACCGACCAGTTCACGGGACTGTTCCCCACGATCGCCGACAACGAAGACATGGTCTCGATAGTCAGCGACCGTCACCTCGCACGCATCGAGGGGTACATCGCGGACGCCGCAGAGCGCGGAGCGCGAATCATCACCGTTCCCGACGAAGAACTCTCCGCAGATACTCGTCGCCGCCCACTGCGAATCGTGGTCGACCCTCCGACCGACGCGCAGATCATGAAGGAAGAGATCTTCGGGCCGGCCGTCGTGATCCTGCCGTACGACGAACTCGACAGCGTTGTCGCCGACATCAACTCACGGCCGAAGCCGTTGGCGCTGTACTACTTCGGCACCGATCTGGACGAGAAGGAATCCGTACTCGAACGCACCGTCTCGGGCGGCGTCACCATCAACGATGCGATGTCACACCCAGGGCTGAGCGACGCACCCTTCGGCGGCGTCGGAGCTTCGGGCATCGGGCACTACCACGGCCGCGAGGGCTTCCTCGAGTTCAGTCACGCGCGAACGGTATTCGAAGCAGCGCAGCATGATCCACGCGGCGAGTGGGGAATGCTCCCGCCGTACGGTGAGGGTTTCGAGCAGATGATGCTGGCTCAGGTGACGCCCTAGTGCCTTCCGCCCCGCCTTTTCGGTAGTTCGCGCTACCGGAAAGGCGCACCGGCAAGGCCTCGGCTGAGGAACTCCACCAACTGACCCGGCTCGGCGTCCGCCGACTCGATCAGTTGGATCAGTTCTTTCTTGTCCTCTGCTGCAAGCGGTTCGATGCCACCGAAGGTGCGCATCGTGGAGCCGGCCGGAAGGACTCGTGCACACACGAGCGTGCCCGGCTCGAGATTGACCGAGCCCCACTCGTCCGTGACCTTCACCAGATGCCCGTTGCGGACGTCACTGAGAGTCACCGACTGCCCCGGCTCCGTCGAAGCGACCTTGTACACCGAGCGCGCAATCTTCAACCACTCGTCGGCCAGTTCCCGCTCGTCGGCGGGAAGCAGTTCTCCGCGACGCTCGACAAACGCCTCGAAGATACCGGCGTCGAACAAGGCAACGTCGACGGCCAAACCGCCCTCGACGGCCAGCGTCAGTGCTTCCTCACTGTTCCACTGCTCGGCACGGATGAGCGCAAGATCGAAGACGGCATCGAAGTACTCCGGAGTGCGCGAGAACAGCTGTGCCTTGACGTACAGCCAGTTGGCCCGATCGTCGAACGTCACCTCGGACTTGCCGAGATGGCAGACCTTGAACTTGCGACCGGAACCGCACCAGCACTTGTCATTTCGTCCGAGTTCGGGGTGCTCGGCCGGGGCATAGCGCTGAAGAACCTCGTGCAGAACCTCGGACTCGCCGCCCTCGATCCGCCCGAGAAGTGCCAGCGCGCGCGTCACATCGCTGCGATCGGCCGCCAGTAGCGCCAGATCGAAGATCGCGGGAGTCCAGTCGGGATCGAGATCGTGTGCAGTTTCGTACGACGCCTCGGCGGCAAGGATCTTGCCGAGACGATCCGAAGCCTTGCCCGCCAGCCAGTGCGCTGCCGGCTTGACACGACGCGATCCTTTCTCGGCGAGAGCAGTTGCAACAGAATGCAATACGGAATCGTGATCGTCGAGTTCGGATAGCAGCTCCAACGCCGCCGCAGCCGCGGGCGGCTCGGCGATACCGGCGAAGGTCTGCGGATCCTCTTTGACCTGCTTGCGCGCCCAGTCCGAGACGTCCTCGACGGCTTCGACTTTCGCGGCCATCACCAGATCGACGAAGGCAATCACCGACGCGGCTTCTTCCGGGTGCAGGTTCTCCCGCACCTCGAGCATGCGGGCCCGGTTCGCCAGGTGGTAGGCCTCGAAATCGAAACCGTCCACTGCGACGTAATCGCCGTCGCGGACGTACCCTGCCGCCTCGAGCATCTCGCCCAGCGGGGCGGTCGGCTGACGGAAGAGCGACGGCTCGTCGAGCATCAATTGCCAGACGATGGCATCGAGGGTGTCCGCACCGATGTCGGCAAGGACCGTCGCCAGACTCTCGCCGAATCCGGGTGCGGGATCGAGTACCTCGGGAATGGTGCAGAGCGTCAGCTCACGGTCTGCGACGAACAATCCGATCAAATCGCCTGCAGAACATTCGGCGAGAGTATCGGTGTCGAGGAGAAAACCCTCGTCGTGCGGGAACTCCGGGTCTTCGATCCCCCGATCAGCCAACAGGTCGTCGTCGATCCCGCGGTGCACGACGCTGATGCCATGGACCTCGTCGTCGTCACGATCGAGGAAAACCCGCAGCATCATCAGATCGGGGTTGGCATCGAGGACGCCGGCCTTGATTTCCGCTTCGGTGAGCCGATGGGTCAGCACTCGATGCTCGAACAACGTGTCGAGTGCGGCGTACCGCTCCTCACTCAGGTAGCCGAGCAGTGGGTCCTCGACGTACTCGACGAACTCGGCCATGTCCTCGGCTGTACCGTGACCGGCATCAGCCAACAGGGTGCCCCAGTCCGCCGCTGTCTGCGGGCCGTGCTCACGCAACAACTCCATCGCGGCTTCGGCGATCAAGTCATTGGCATCCATCGGTTCGTTCACCTATCCAACTTTAACGGGGTCGACTCGATACATCGTCACCGGTCATCGGTCGAGTGATCGGCGCCTCCACGCGACGCACGCACCACTTCTTCGGCGTCGAGCTCCTCGGAAGCGAGAACCTCGAGGACCTTCGCAGCCTGCGATTCCGAAGCCATGACGACTACGCCCACCACAAGTGCGCCAGTGGGGACCGTCAGGACCCGGGCACTGATCACATCACCTGGCGTGCCGTCGAGCGAGTGCGCAACGGTCACGGACTCCTCGGACCCACGATCGAGCAACACGACGCCGGCGTCGGAAGTTTCGACCACCTCGTACACCGACCTCCGGGTTCCGAGCCACTGTGCGGCCGTGACAACCTCCGACTCCGGGAGCAGTTCACCGCGCCTGGCCAGGAAGTCGGCAAAGATCCCGCCCTCGAACAGAGCCACGTCCAGTGCCGAGCCGTCGAAGATCGTGGCGGCGATCAGTTCGTCCTCGGACAGACTGTCGTTTTCGAGATCGTCGAGCCCGGTCACGATGTCGGCGTATTCGGAGGCAAACGCGAACAGGCATGCCTTCTTGTACAACCACCGACCATCCGACTCGACGGATTCATCCGCCTTTCCGAGGTGGCAGACCTTGTACTTGCGGCCGGAACCGCACCAACACTTGTCGTTTCGCCCGAGTTCAGGATGATCGACCGGGACGAAGTCCTGCAGTACGGCGTAGAGATTCTCTTCACTTCCGCCGTCGATCCGCCCGAGCAGTGACAACGCGCGGGTCGCGTCGCCGCGGTCCGACGCGAACTGAGCCAGCTCGAACAGGGCAGGACCCCAACCGGATTCGGCAAGGAGCGCCTTCTCGTAGTGCGCCTCCGCCTCGAGGACGCGCCCCAGCCGATCGACTGCCTTACCAGCGAGCCAATGCGCCGCCGCCCGGACCGACCGTGGACCTCGCTCGGCCAGTTCGGCCGCAAGTGCTTCGAGAATTGCGTCGGTCACCGGGTCCTGGTTCCGAAAACCGAGATCGAACACCGCTACCGCCGCACCCGGATCCGCGAGTGAGACAAAAGAATCCGGAGCAGCGCTCACATGACGGTGGGCCCAGTCCGCGATGTCGAAATCGGCGATGACGGCGTCGGTGTATCCGCGATCCGCCAGATCGACAAACGCGACGGCAGAGACTGCCTCGTCGTGGGTCAGGTCGTAGGTGCTCGCGACCAGGGCGGTCCGAATCTGCAGATCGTAGGCATCGAAGTCGAATCCCCGCCGAGCCAGTAGTTCTCGCTCGTGTTCGTACCCTGCTGCCTCGAAAAGCTCGCTCAACGGCGCAATGGGAACTGTGAACAGTGACGGGTCTTCGAGCAGGAGTTGCCAACACACGGAATCCAAGGCCTCGACGCCGTCTTCCTCGAAGAGTTCGCCGAGGGACGGTACGAGATCTGGTTCGTCCTCGATCTCCACCAGACGAAACGCAAGTCGTCCGTCTTCGACAGCCAGACCGACGAGATCACCTTCGGCACACTCTCCGAGGGTTCCGGCCGGGAGCATCACGACTCGTCGGCTCCGGAAGTGGGCCGCTCCGCGTTCCACGGCGGCTTCTTCCGCCGCGATCACACGGATCGCCCCGTCCTCTCCGTCGCCGTCACCGTCACCGTCACCGAATGCCAAGATCGGTTCCAGGTCGGGGCTCGCGTCGAGGATGTCGGACGCAATCTCCAGGGCGCTGAGTCGGTGAGTGAACACGAGACCTTCGAGGACAGTGTCGAGAGCAACGTACTTTCCGCTCGGTAGGTATCCGAGCATGGGTTCGGACAGATACTCGAGCACGTCGGCTACCTCGGTCGCCGATCCGTACTTCTCGAGATGGGTCGCCCACTCTTCGAGACTCAGCGGGCCTTGCTCGCGCAGAACAGCCAAAGCTGCGGAAGCAATGGAACCAGCGGCATCGTCGTCGAAATCAGTCACCCGCCAATGGTAGGCGACTTATTGCAGTCCGCTGAGCCCCTCGCCCAGCACGGTCGCTCCGAGGATCGCCAGAATGACCGCCATCATCACTGCATTGTTCGCCGTCATCCACGCTTTCGCCGACACGAGGATGTCGTCGGCTCGCTTGCCGGAGAACACCTTCACCAGGATCGGCGACGCGATACCGACGCTCGCGATGATCGTGAAGATCACCGCGGCAACAATCTGTTGGGCAACAACGTTCGTGGCGACTGCGATAGTGGCCGCACCGGATACCGCCAGCGCTGCATTCTTGGGATTGACCGCCGCGGACAAGAACGCCAACCCGAACGCCTTCCGCGGAGTCAACCCGTCGATGCTCTTCATCCACTTCGGAACTGTCGGATCGCTTCCGTCCCTCGGACGCGCTCGCCACTGCTTGAACGCCAATCCGAACAGAACGAGCCCCAACACGATTCGTATGACGCTCGACCACACCGAACTCTGCGCCGACCCCGACGCCGACTCCGACTCCGACTCCGCAAACGAATAGTCCGCGATCACGATGGTCACCGCAACGACTGCCGAGATTCCGAGGACCCACCCGAGTAGAAAAGATGCCGCCTCGCGATGTGCTCCAGCGGTGATCATGACGAGCACGATCACCGCCATGGGCATCGAGACGAAAAGCAGGCCGAGGGCAATCGGAAGAGACAGACCGATCGCGGCTAGCACCGAAAACCTCCAGTTGAATACACGATCGGTGATCGACTCGAAGTCGAAATCACGACAGGGGTGGCAGCATGACCTCGATGAGATGCGGACCGGGTTCCGCAAGCGCTGCGGCAAACTGCTCCGCCAACTCCTCCGCAGTGCTCGCCCGTGACGCAGGCACGCCCAATCCCTCGGAGATCTTCACGTAGTCCATGTCGGGAGACGACAGATCCAACATCGACTGTGCGACGACGCCGCCACCATCTGCACCGACTCGTTGCAGTTCGCCACGCAGGATGGCGTATGCGCGATTGTTGAGCAGAATCGTCGTGACATTCAGCTGTTCTCGCGCCTGCGTCCACAACGCGGTGATGGTGTACATCGCGCTTCCGTCGGCCTCGAAATTGATCACCGGTCGCTCCGGCGCGGCAACCGCGGCGCCCGTAGCCACCGGGATGCCCTGGCCGATGGCACCTCCGGTGAGGGTAAGCACGTCGTGGCGCGGCGCTCCGGCAAGGGCAATCGGGATCGCCCAACCGGAAGTCGCTGCCTCGTCGGAAACGATGGCATCATCCGGCAGGAGCGCGCCGATCACGTCGGCCCAGTTCCGTACGTCCAGAGGCCCGCTCGGCAGCGCAGGCCGATTCACCTCCTGCAGAACAGGTTCGACTCCTGGTGCCACGAGTTCGGCCACTGCTTCGAGAGCGCCGACAACATCGTCACCGACGCTCGCCAGCGTTGTCAACGCTGCGCCGTCCGGGACCAGATCGCTCGGCTTTCCGGGATACGCAAAGAACGACACCGGCGAAACCGCGCCGGCCAGGACCAGCTGAGTTGTTCCGCGAAGTTGTTCGGTGGCGTGCTCGGCGAAGTATCCCAAGCGCTCGAATGACGGTAACCCCGCGCCTCGTTGAAGCCTGGCCGGAAAGGTCTCGACCAGAATTTGCGCTCCCGTCGCGGCCGCGATCCGAGAAGCGGCGCGCAGTCCGGCCTCGGAACAGGCTGCGCCACCCAGCAGCAGCGTGGTGCGTCCCTCGGCATTGACCGCGCCGACCACCGAGTCGATTTGTGCTGCAGAAACTTCCGCTCGCGGAGATATGTCCCGAGGACCCGCAATCACTCCACCTTCGCCCCACGAGACGTCGGCAGGGAGGACCAGCGTCGCGATTCTTCCAGCCGAATCCATCGACGCGGCAACGGCGTCGGCCGCATCGCTACCGACAGTCGCGGTGGATTCGGAACGTCTACTCCACCCCTCCAGCCATTCGGTCAGCGCGTCGATATTCGATTCGAGAGGAGCGTCGAAACCGTGGTGGTAGGTGGCGTGGTCACCGACGATGTTCACGATCGGCGTGTGGGCGCGGCGCGCGTTGTGAAGGTTCGCCAGCCCGTTCGCCATTCCGGGTCCGAGGTGAAGAAGTGTCGCGGCAGGCTTTCCGGCGATACGCGCGTAGCCGTCCGCTGCACCGGTGACAGCTCCCTCGAACAGTCCCAGTACCGCACGCATCTGCGGAACGGAGTCGAGTGCGGCGACAAAATGCATCTCGGACGTTCCGGGATTGCCGAAGCACACTTCGACGCCCGAGTCGGCCAGGCTCTGGATGAGCGACTGTGCACCGTTCATTTCGATCACCTCTTCTTCATGAAAGCTGCGAATGCTTCTTGCGCTTCGTCGGATCGCCGCCGTCTCGCGAAATGATCCGACTCCACGTCGATGGTCTCCAGCAGGGCATCGAGATGTGGACGACGAAGCAGCATCTTCGTCAGCGCTACCGATTCAGCCGGGGAGTCTGCAATGCGTACTGCCCGGTCCAGCGCCACGTCGAGTGCGGTCCCGGCTTCCACGACCCGATTGACCAGGCCGGCTTCGGCAGCCTCGTCGGCGTCGAACATATCGCCGAGCATCAACAGTTCCGTCGCGCGTTTGAGGCCTGCGATCTGTGGCAACAAATAGCTCGATCCGCCCTCGGGCGAGAGTCCGAGCGGAACGAACGGCAAGCGGAATCGTGTACCTCGCCCCGCGAATGCCAGGTCGCAGTGCAACAACATCGTGGTGCCGATTCCGACTGCAAACCCTTCGACCGCCGCGACGATCGGCTTGCGTGCGGTGACGAGCGCGATCAACAAATCCTTGGCCTCGCCGCCGTCTTTCCCGGCGGTGTCCTGGAAACTTCCGATGTCGTTGCCACTGGTGAAGACACCACCGGCGCCCGTCAGCACCGAAACCCGCACTGCATCGTCGTCGTCGGACTCCCGGATCGCGTTCGTGAGTTCACGGTACGTCTTGGGGTCGAGCGCGTTGCGCCTCTCCTGGCGGTCCATCGTGAGCAACCGGACTCCCGGTGAGTGCTCCTCGATCCGAACAGTCATCCGTACCTCCGTCGTAGCCGAGAGTCTCGGTTCAAGCTACTCGGTCCGGAGTTCAGCGTTCGTAGCCCTTGCGCATATCGTCGACGATGCGTGGCCGGTCGAGTGTCGAGGGTTCCAACCCCCGCCTCGGGCGATCGCGTGGGAACACCGACGCCGACGCCAGCGTCGGCTCGTCGAGGAACCGCAGTTCCGGCAGATCAGCGGGCAGTCGAAGCTCAGGCGGCGTGGAACCTGCTTGCGCGAGCACATACCCCCAGTCACCGAAACTCGGCACGAAGACGTGGTACGGCGAGACACTCAGCCCGACAGCCGCAACCGTCGACACCGTTCTCCAATACGCATCCGGCGTCGAATACGGGCTGCCGGACTGGACGACCATCAGCCCGCCCGGATTCATCGCGGCAGCAGCAAGTCCGTAGAACTCCATGGAGTACAACCGGCCCAGTGCGGGAGTGTCAGGATCGGGGAGGTCGACGATGACCGCGTCGAAACCCGGTTCCGGGCTTTCTCGTAACCACCGGAACGCGTCGTCGAGAACGACGTCCACCCGTGGATCCTCCAGCGCTCCCTCGTTCAGTTCACGAAGACGGGTATTCGCCAACTCGATCACGGCCGGATCGAGTTCGACCTGCACGATCTGCTCGACGCTGTTCATCCGCAGCACTTCCCGTGCAGCGAGGCCGTCACCTCCGCCCAGAATCAGCACCCGCCGCGGATCGTTCACCAGTGCCGGATACACCAGCGACTCGGTATACCGATGCTCGTCGACACTCGAGAACTGCAGGTCTCCGTCGAGAAACAGGCGCACGTCGTTGCCCCGCTCGGTAACGACGATTTCCTGGTACACCGACCGCTCGGCGGCCACCACTGGATCGGTGTACAACCGCTGCCTCGATGTGGTCTCGATGTCCGAGGCCGCGATCAACAGCCATCCGATCAAGCTCGCCGCCAACAGCATTGCGACGACGGCGATCAATCGTGCGCGCAGGCTGAGCTGCCACCGAAGAAGTATCAGCGCGACAACTGCCGCAGCCACGAGATTGATCATCCCGGTGAGTGCGGCACCGCGAATCATGCCCGCCCACGGCAGCAGGACGAACGGCCACAGCAGACCACCGATCAACGCGCCGAGGTAGTCGGCCGCATTGAGATTGGCCAGCACTTTTCCGGTGCTCTGTGCGTCGTTGTCGCTCCGACCGGATTGCAAGAGCGTCATCAACAGAGGCACTTCGGCACCGACGAGGATACCGATCAGCGCCGTTGCTGCCACGAGAACTGCAGCGCTCGAACCGAAGAACGTGAAGGTCACGTACAGCGTGACGGCACTGAATCCGCCGATCAGCCCGAGCAGAATCTCGACCGTCACGAACGAAACGGCAGCGTGTCCCAGCAGAGGTTTCGCAGCCAGGGCTCCGATACCCAGCGCCGCAACAAATCCCGCGACGATCAACGATGTCTGGGTGATGCCGCCGCCGGTCAGACTCACGCTGAGAGTGAGCAGTGCCAACTCGTAGATCAGGCCACACGCCGCGCACGCCGCGACGGCAGCAAGAAGTAGCACACGCGCACGTGAGCCGAGCATGGTCGACCGCTCGGCAACCTTCACATCGGGATCATCGGCAACCATCAGGTGAGTGCTGCGGCATTCACCAAACCGATGGACAGCAAGCTGACGCCCACGGCCCACGCGGCGCCACACATCTTCGGATCCTGCACCAGCGCAACCAACTTGCCGGGAAGAAACGCGTTCATCAAACGCAGCGCAATCGCTTGCAGGACGATCGCGAACAGTCCGTACACCGCGGAGTCGGCGAGTCCCTGGGCAAAGCCGTCCGAACTGGTCAGGATTGCAGTCACCACGATGATCGCCAGCGCAAGATGATTGGAAGCCAACAAAATCGCAGCGTTCGGATTCTTGTCGACGTAAACCTGATGGCGCAGATTTCCTGGTGTCATGAGGTCGAGGACCAGAAATCCTGTTGCCAGGACCGCTACGCCGACGACGAAATAGGCGAGGGTGCCGAGAATGCCACCGACGAGCAATTCCGGATCCACCGTTCCGATCTCGACGGAAGTGGATGCAAAGATGTTGGTCACGCCGTTCTCCTTGTCGTCATTTGGCACTACCCGAGCCACCGCTGCCGCTGCTTCCACCTGCCGGGGATCCCGGGTTGAAGCCCGGTCCCAGGTACGCGTATCCGCCGCTGCGATACGTGCCGTCGATGTCCTCTACCTTGATGGTGCTGCCACCGCCCGAAGCCGAACTGACGGTGACGATGTCGTCGTCGTAGCGCAGGTATTCGTTGCCGCCGTCAGCACTTCGCGCCGCCGGTTCGTCCGCGTCGACAATCCGCGAGACGGTCGTGCCCACTGGATCTTTCGACGAGTACAACACGACGTCGCCATCCTGGGACGTCTTGGAATAGTTGTCCGCGATGAAGTCCTTGGCTCCACCACCGCACGCCGACAACACAATTGCGGCCGCCACCATCACCGGAGCCAACCACGTCCGCCCCCTCACGGTCGCCACCTACTGCGCGTCTTCACGATCACTCCTGTCCCCTCCCCCGGGTACAAATGCCAACTCTGCCAACTCCACCCCTGGCGGTCTCGCACGCCACACAACGCGGTCAACGCTGTGTCGTCGCCGGGAAAGGATCCGCAGATCCAACCGTCCTGGCCGGCGGACTCTCTCAACGATGCAGCTTCCGAATCGAATTCGACTCGGTCCAGGACCAGCGAAGAAGACTCGAACCGGTAGTTATCCGTGGACTCCACTGCCGGCAAGGGTTCACCGCCGGCGGCAAGAGCATCGCACGAAACCTGCTCGGTCAGTTCCTTTCCCGACGCCCGGGCCGTCACCACGTGAGATGCCCCGAGCACTCCGAGTGTCAACGTCGCATCGGAAGTTTCGATCACCAACTCGGCGAGGGCCGGCGGCGAGGGCGCTCCCAGCACCAACCCCAGTGCCGAGGCATTCACGTCGGTCGGTTCCACATCGAGTCGATACAGGCTCATTCCGGGGGGCCCGAGTGGATGACGGTGAGTTCGCTGCGTGTGACCGCCCGTCCCGTGGAAACCTCCCACGACTGTCCGCGCGCCCACTTCTCGAATGCGATCAGACCGGTCTTGTCGGCGGTCGCGTAGTCCGCGTATTCCATCGAACCGGAAGGGGCCGTACCCGTCGTACCCTCGGCCGTGAACTTCGCCGTTCCACTTTCGATCTTGCGGTGAACCTTGTCGTCGAGAACGACGTCGCCGTTCGGGACCAGGTTGGTTCCTTCCCGACGCATCCAGAGAGTCATCTCCAGTTCACCCTCGTCGTCCTCCACAGTCAGCCAGCGGCGACCGATCGACCCGTCGAGAAGGTGCTCACGCCAGATGTAACCCTCTTCGTCGAGCGTGATGGTCCCTCGAACGACGTGGTCGATGCCCGCGTACGTGATGATGTCGCCGACTCCGATCTTGTGAGGGTCGTACACCTCGGGGTAGTCGGCGAGCGGGTCGACACGGGCATTCGGCTTGCCCTGGCGTCCACGCAGGACCACAAACGCGACGGCAGCGATCACTACGAGTATCAGGACAACTATCAGCACGTTGGTCAACGGTTTCTCCGAAATCGTCTCGGCAGGGTTGCCGCGGGCCATACCCTACCGATCCGTTCTCGGCCTTTTCGGATGAGACTGCCGGCAAGCCGGCCCGTCGTCGGCCCATCATGTCCTCAGCGCACTGGAGCAGTTGAAAGACTGCCCCGGCGCACCTTTGCGTTTACGCTCAGCCCGAGGAACTCCGCGCGAAAGAAAGCCGGTCGACTGACGATGAGCAAGAACACGGAGCCGTCTGCCCGCACCGTCATGCACACGCCACGATTCTGGTTGACGCCGTTGATCGTGGTCACCCTCTTGATGTCGGCGCTGGCAGCGCTGTACATGGGCGGAATACTCGACCCCAAGAAACACCTGGACCAGTTCCCGATCGCCCTGGTCAACCAGGACGAAGGGGACACTCTTCCCGGCGGCGATCCCGCCGACCGCAAGAATTTCGGAAACGACATCGTCGCCGGCCTCGACAGCGGAATCGACCACCAGAAGATCGACCTGCAGCAGATCGGTATCGCCGAAGCCCAATCACGCCTGAACTCCGGCACGCTGTACGGCGCGATCGTGATTCCCAGTGATTTCACGAAGAGGACGATCATCCTGGCGGAGGCCAGCGTCGTCGCCGGTGACGTGGACCAACCGATCATCACGATCTACACCAATCCCCGCGCCGGTTCCGTCTCCGCATCTCTCGTCCAGTCGATCGGAACTACAGCCCTCGCCTCGGTCAACAAGAACATGGGCGAGCAACTCACCACCCTGGTCACCCAGCAGTTGGAAGCGGGAGGCACCGGAACCCAGATCTCAGGAGCGAGCCGCCTGCTGCTCGAAAATCCGGTGAACGTACTCACGGTTGCCCACGATCCGCTTCCCGACGGCACCGGATTCGGTTTGGTTGCATTCTATTTCGCGCTGCTGTTGGTCCTTGCGGGATTCACCGGAGCAACCGTGGTCAATTCCTTGGTGGACGGCATGCTCGGATATGCGCCTACCGAATTCGGTCCGCTCTTCGTTCAGAACGACGTTGTGGGTATCAACAGGTTTCGGACGCTGCTCGTCAAATGGGCGTTCATGATCGTGTTGTCCGGCATAGTCTCCGCGTTGTTCCAGTGGATCAGTCGCGCCCTCGGAATGCCGGTCACTCACGGGCTTGCATTGTGGGAGTACGGCGCGCTGGTCATCACTGCAGTCGGCATCACGGCGATGTCGGTGATGGCCGCATTCGGCTCGTTGGGCATGTTGATCAACCTGTTCGTGTTCGTCATTCTCGCGCTGCCCTCTTCCGGTGGCACCATCCCCCTCGAAGCCAGCCCCAGGTTGTATGCCTGGCTGGCGCAATTCGAGCCGATGCACCAGATCTACATGGGTACGCGATCGATCCTGTTCTTCGGCGCACGCGGTGAGGCAGGGCTGCTGCATGCCGTCTGGATGACGTTGGTGGGTCTACTGATCGGCGTCGTACTCGGCATCGTGACCACCCGTTTCTACGACCGCAAGGGCTACGAACGCACCCATCGCCCCAAGGTGGCGTGAGATGGTACCCAGCCGGGATTTGATCGAAACCTGTTGGGCCGATTCAATGTGATTGCGCGTTTCGGGAATCTTCGACCCCCTTTCGCACGTTGTACAACTATGGCTAATTACAAAACAGTCAATCCCGCGACAGGTGAAACCGTCAGGGAATTCGATACTTTGGATGACGCCGGAGTTGAAGCCGCACTTGCGAACACGCATCGCGGCTACTTGACCTGGCGCAACAGTGCGCCACAGCAACGTGCGGCAGTCCTGAGCAAGACGGCCGAACTGTACACAGAGCGAGCAGACGAACTGGCCCGAATGATCTCCTTGGAGATGGGTAAGCCGGTCCGCGAGGCCAAGGGCGAAGTACAACTCTCGGCCGCGATCTATCAGTGGTACGCAGACCACGGCCCGGCGTTGCTCGAGGAAGAACGGCTCGACGTTCCCGGCGCCGAGGAGTCGGTTGTGTACCGGCGACCGATCGGCGCCCTGATCGGCGTCATGCCGTGGAACTTCCCGTACTACCAGGTCGCCCGCTTCGCGGCACCGAATCTCATGCTCGGCAACACGATCATTCTCAAGCACGCGTCCAACTGTCCGCAGTCAGCCCTGCTGATGGAAGAGATTCTGCGACAAGCCGGATTGCCGGACGACGCCTACGTCAACGTCTTCGCGACCAACGAACAGATCGCGGACATGATCGCCGATCCCCGAGTTCAAGGCGTGTCACTGACTGGCAGCGAACGCGCGGGCACCAGCGTCGCCGAAACTGCTGGACGCAACCTCAAGAAGGTCGTCCTCGAACTCGGCGGATCGGACGTGTTCATCGTCCTCGATTCCGACGACATGGATGCCACCGTCAAGTCAGCCACCAAGGCACGTCTGTCCAACGCAGGCCAGGCCTGCAATGCGGCCAAGCGTTTCATCGTCACCGAAGATTTCTACGATGATTTCACGCGCAAGTTGGCGACCTCCTTCGAATCCGTTTCTGCCGGTGACCCGTTGGATGAATCCACAGTCCTGGGCCCGCTGTCCTCACAGAGCGCGGCGGACACACTGATCGAGCAGATCGACGACGCCGTGTCCAAGGGCGCAACCCTGCTGGCCGGTGGAAAGAAGATCGACGGCCCGGGCGCCTACGTTCAACCGACGTTGCTCGCAGACGTGACCCCGGACATGCGTGCCTACAGCGAAGAACTCTTCGGACCTGCCGGCGTCGTGTACAAGGTCAAGTCGGCCAGCGAGGCTGTGGAACTTGCCAATTCGTCGGTCTACGGTCTGAGCGGGTCTGTCTGGAGCAGCGATCTCGATTCCGCCCGGTCGGTCGCTGCCGATCTCGACGTGGGAATGGCGTTTGTCAACGAGCACGGAACGACGTTGCCCGGTCTGCCCTTCGGCGGAGTCAAGCGCTCCGGAGTCGGCCGCGAGCTCGGTCCGTGGGGAATGGACGAGTTCGTGAACAAGAAGCTGCTCCGCGTCTCCAAGAAGTAGCTCGGTGCAAAAGTAGCGCAATACAAAGGAAAGCCCTGATCTCTACGGAGGTCGGGGCCTTCCTGCTGTCACGCCCAGTCTTGTAACGCCACGTCGAATTAAACCGACCTGCTGGTATGACACTTTCACGAATCGCGCGCACCACCGCGCTTGCCGCCGCCCTCTGCGCGAGCGCAGCCATCTGTACCGCGACGTCGGCTTCCGCGGACGTAGTCGACGTCACGATCCTTCCGGGTCTCAGCAGCGGGCCGACGACGCCGTACGGAGCTGGTTGCACGTATCTGGTGGTTTCCAGGACAGCAGCGTTGGACGAGCCGAACGTCTCGATTGTCGACATGAACCGGGCATCGACCATGTTCCCGCAGGAATTGATCTGGGACACCGTCAATCCCTACTTCACCTTGCCGGTTGTACTCGGCCATGCCGTCACTCTGTGGACTCCGACTGCACCCGGCGAACACTCTCTGATGGCCTACCAGACGTCCGCGGGCGGGCCGGTCACAACGGTCGATGTCAATCCGGCCACGCCGATCGGTCCGGGGTGCGTCGTCGCACCCTGATCCGCTAGCCCTCCAAGAAGTCGACGAGCACCCGGTTGAGTGCATCGGCCGGGACCATCGGAATACTGTGGTGCGAAGCATCTTCCAACACTTCGACGCGTGCTGCGGGAACAGTTTTCCGCACTGACCTCGACACCGCTTCCGCATCATGCACCCGTCCGTCCTGCGCGAGGACCACCAGCAACTCGACATCCAGTGCGCTCAAGTCCTCCACCGAAGGACGTTGAGGCACTACGAGATCGGGGCGCGGGAGTTCCGAAGCGCCTGCTTCCGCAAGTGACAGCCAGTCGGAGTCGAGGCTCAACTCGCCTGTCTCCCACTCCAACAGTCGCCGTCGGCCAGCCCGCGACGGCTTGAGCAACAGCGGAAGCGCACGCAGAAGGTAGCCCGCCTTCATACCGGAGAAACTCGAATTAGGATCGAGCAGAACAAGTTTCCCGACACGTTCCGGGCGACGCAAAGAAAATGCCAATGCGATCATCGCGCCGTAGGAATGTCCGATCACATCGACAGCGTCGGAGCCGGCGTACTCGACTATCGAGTCCATCCACTCGATCAGATCGTCGGCGGACTTCATCGGATTACCATTCGGAACGCTGCGCCCGGCATCCCCCATGGTGTCGACGGCAAAGACTCGTCGAGATTTCGACAACGCCACAACATTGTCGAACCACACCGTCGAGGTGGCGCCTCCACCGGAAAAGAGGATCAACGGCGTCGAGTCCTCAGGTCCACAGACGTTCACATGCGTGCTCCCGAACCGGCCTGTGAGGTCCACACCCAGCGGTTTCTGCGGCCATTTGGTCAGTACAGCGTCGTATGCGCGATCGAAGTCCATCCCCCACCCCCATTTCTCTCGATTATCGAGATAGTAGACAATCGAGAGACAACACACCAGGGCTGGAGGCATCCTTGAGCGTCGGCGATGCAGAAGACGAAGCGATGGCGATCGTGCACTCGCTTCGCGCACTGACCGTCGACTTGAACGTGGCGGTTTCCGGCTTTGCGAACAAGTACACAATGCACTCCACCGACGTGCGCGCGTTGATCTGCCTTCTCGATGCCGAGCGCTCGGACACACCGGCGACGCCAGGCTGGCTCGGCGCACAACTGGGAATCAACTCGGCATCGGTGACTGCGCTCGTCGACCGCATGGTCAAAGCGGGCCACGTAGCTCGCGAACGGGACTCGGCGGACCGCCGACGGGTGCTCTTGCAGGTCACACCCACTGCAGTCACTCTAGGCGAGAGCTACTTCGATCCGCTCATTTCACGGGCGGTGAGCACCATCGGCAATTACACGGCCACGGAGAGAGCCACCATCGCGAGTTTCATCATCGCGATGCGAGCGGACGTGGAGCGGACTCGAATCGATCGGGAGCCCTCCCCGTGACTCGCATACTTCCCGCTGGAGAATGCGCATTTCTCGTAGACCTCGATTCCGAAGCCGACGTTCTCGCGTTCACCGAAGCACTGACACGGAACACCCCGGTCGGGGTCGAGGACTTCCTCCCGGCAGCTCGCACGGTCCTGGTCACGTGCACCCCGGCGGCAGATCTCACGTACGTCCGGAAGTGCTTGAACGATCTCGAGCAGACCAATTCTGCCTCGATCGCAGACGAACGTTCCGAGGCAGACGCACTCACCATCGCCGTCAGGTACGACGGACCCGACCTCGACGACGTCGCACAGTCACTCGGAATGAGCCGATCCGAGGTGGTTGCGGCCCATACCGAGGCGATGTGGCGTTGCGCCTTCATCGGATTCGCACCCGGCTTCGCCTACCTGACTTCAAACGACACGCGACTCCACGTACCGCGTCGAACTCAGTCACGAACGTCTGTGCCTGCCGGTTCCGTCGCCCTGGCCGCTGGATACAGCGCGGTCTACCCGCGGGCATCTCCGGGCGGCTGGCAGATCATCGGAAGCACCGACACCGTGATGTGGGACCTGAACGCCACTCCACCGGCCACCGTTCAGCCCGGGGGCCGCGTGCGCTTCGCGAACGAGGAACAACGATGAACGGCCTGGAGATACTCGAAACCGGACCGCTGAGCCTGATCCAGGACCTGGGACGGATAGGGCATCTGCGCTCGGGCGTCGGGGTTTCCGGTGCTGCGGACCGGCGATCGCTCGGACTCGGCAATCGACTCGTCGGCAACGACGAGAGCGCGGCCGGTATCGAGGTCCTCCTCGGTGGGCTGAGTCTTCGGTCCCGTCAATCGTCGACGATCGCGTTCACCGGTGCGCCCGCACAGGCCTACCGCGACGGCATTCCGGTCGGGCATGCGAGCGTGATCTCTCTGCGGCCTGGTCAGACCGTCCACCTCGACTACGCACCGAGTGGACTGCGGACGTATCTGACCGTCAGAGGGGGCATTGTGGTTCCCTCGGTCCTGGGATCGCGCAGTACCGACACCATGTCCGGGATCGGTCCGGTACCGCTCGAGCCGGGTGTCGTTCTCCCGATCGGGCCGTCGCCGATCGTGTTCTCGCCGGTCGACCTCGCCCCGGTGCCGCCGATGACAAACGAGACTCTCCACCTTCGAGTCGTCTTCGGTCCACGTGCAGATCGATTCACCAACCCCGAAACGCTCGTCCAGGGGCGATGGGAGGTTTCGAGCGACTCGGACCGGATCGGCGCACGCCTCGGCCGCGTCGGCACCGATGAACTACTTCGAAGAACAGATGACACCGAGCTGCCCACCGAAGGCGTGGCCCTCGGATCGATCCAGGTCCCGCCAAGCGGCCAACCTGTCGTGTTTCTCGCCGATCACCCCATCACCGGCGGTTATCCGGTGGTGGGAGTGGTGGCGGACGCGGATATCGATCGGCTCGGTCAAGCCCGCCCGGGTCAGCACATCCGGTTTGTCGCTGCCTGAGCAGCGCCGAGCATGGTCGTGTCGGACCCTGCCGTCACACTGATGTCGTGCGAGTTGTCCTGGTTCCCGGTAGTACGACGTCCACGGGAGCTGTGACGGCAACTGTCCTACGGACCGATCCCGGTGGAACGCCGCTCGCCGATCCCGTCGATTACCCCGACCTGATCGCGGCGGTGCGCACCATCGAGGAAGCCGAGCACCCGCGGTGGGTGTGGCCGAGTACGGCGACCGTGTACCCACCGCTACTGCGGGCAGGCGTACGGGTTCAGCGGTGCCACGACATTTCCTTGACCCGCGCGATCCTCGGAATGCGCGTCGGTAAACCGTCACCGCCTGCCGACGAGTTCGACGACGATCGCCTCGGCCTCTTCGATACTGCCCCCGTTCTCGATCCCGTCGCTGTCGCCACCGAGTTCGCCGAGCAGCGCGCAACCATCGGCACGGACGCGCGTTTGGATTTGTTGATCGCAGCAGAATCGGCCGGAGCTCTCAGCGCCGCCGAGATGACACACACGGGCCTGCCGTTCTCGACGCAGAAGCATCGCGAACTCCTCGAAGAACGGCTGGGGCCGCGGCCGACGGGATACGACCTCCCTGCTCGCATGCAGGAACTCGCTGCCCAGATCAGTGAGGTCTTCGGGCGCCCGGTCAATCCTTCGTCGTCGGTGGAGATCACCGAGGCGTTCGGGCGTCAGGGCATCGAACTGCCGTCGACGCGCAAGTGGTTTCTGCAGGAAATCGATCACCCGGCGGTCCCGTTGCTGCTGCGTCATCGCGAACTCGCCAAGCTGTACAGCACCAACGGTTGGCAGTGGATGGACAGTTGGGTGCGGGGTGATCGATTCCGCCCGATCTACGTCCCTGGTGGCGTTGTATCCGGCAGGTGGGCGAGCCGGGGCGGCGGGGCTCTGCAGATTCCCAAGACCATGCGCTCGAGCGTCGTCGCCGATCCGGGCCACGTGTTCGTCGTCGCCGACGCCGGTCAGCTCGAGCCCCGAATTCTGGCCGCCATGTCCGGCGACCGCCGCATGATGGCTGCCGCCGGCGACGACGATCTGTACGCACTTGTCGGTGCCGAAGCCTTCGGCGGCGACCGCGCCAAAGCGAAGGTCGCCATCCTCGGAGTCCTGTACGGAGCAACGGCTGGTGAGGCCAAAGCACTGCTCATCTTGTTGCGGAAGCGATTCCCGGTCGCCGTCGAGTACGTCGAGCAAGCTGCCAAGGCAGGCGAGCGCGGCGAGGTCGTGAAGTCGCTGCTCGGCCGGGCCTGTCCCCCACCGTCTCCCGACTTCTCCCACGGCGACGCTCACGCTCGCGGCCGATTCACGCGCAACTTCGTCGTGCAGGCCACCGCCTCCGAGTGGGCGCTCTGCCTCCTGGCCGACCTCAGGCGCCGCCTCGCCGACGATCCGGACGGCGAGTTGGTCTTCTTCCAACACGACGAGGTGGTCGTGCATACGCGAAACCCCGAGTCAGGTACCGCTCACGTGCTGGCCGCTGCGGCTTCGGCAACTCGATTGTTGTTCGGCGACACAGTCGTCCGTTTTCCTATGGACGTCGCCGCCCGCGAGACTTACGGCAAAGGCACTTCGTAGCGTCGTCAATTCCACTCCAAGTGGTTCCACCGCGCCCGTATTGCGTGTTCTACTGGAAAACGTTGCTTTGTTGGTGCTGGTCGACTGTGTTCGAGGAGAACCATGACCAAGCTGGATACAACTGACGCAGAACAGAACGACAGCGGAGCGGTCAAACGCCGTCGACTGCCGATCTTCACCGTGATCGCCCTTGCCATCTTTGCCTTCATTGCAGGTGGATTCGGCGGGTCGTTCCAAGGCAAACTCGCCGAGGTTCAGAAGAACGACAACGCCTCGTACCTCCCGAGTTCCGCCGAATCGACGATCGTCAGCAACCAATCCGCGAACTTCCTCGCGGTCGAGACGATCCCTGGTTTTGTTCTGTTCCATCGGGATTCGGCCCTCACCGAGGCAGACAAGTCTGCGATCGACTCGGCACGTAACTCCATTTCCGGCATCTCCGGAGTTGACGCCGACGGTATGCAGCCCACCCAGTACTCCGCCGACGGCACAACTGCGTCGATCTTCGTGCCACTCGTCGCCAAAGACGGTGACACCGCAGTCGCGGGCGACGTCCTGGCGACCACCGAGCAGAACGTCATCGACGCCGCCGAGCAAGCCGCTGGTGATGTCGAGGTACTCCCTGCTGGACCAGGTGGACTACTCGTCGCTTTCATCGACGCCTTTGCCGGTCTGGACGGAGCGCTGCTGGGCGCGGCACTTCTGGTCGTGATCCTCATCCTGCTTGTCGTGTACCGATCGCCGGTGTTGTGGTTCTTCCCGCTGTTCTCCGCCCTTCTCGCCATCGGCTTGTCGTCGATGGTGATCTACTTCCTCGCGAAGGCCGAAGTACTCACGCTGACCGGCCAATCTCAAGGCATTCTTTTCGTGCTGGTGATCGGAGCCGGTACCGACTACGCCCTACTCTTGATCTCTCGCTATCGCGAAGAACTGCACACCTATCCCAACCGCTTCGACGCGATGATCAAGGCCTGGCGCGAGTCTGCGCCGGCCATCACCGCTTCGGCTGTCACCGTCATTCTCGGACTGCTCTGCCTGACGTTCTCTCAACTCAACTCCAACAAGAGCCTCGGACCCGTCGCCGCCATCGGGATCGCCTGCACCTATCTGGTGATGATGACCTTCATGCCGGTCGCTCTGGCCGCTACCGGACGGTGGGTCTTCTGGCCGCGCAAGCCCAAGGTCGATCACGCCGCAGACCTGACGACGCACGGGATGTGGGGCAAGATCGCCGAGGTCGTCGGTAGCAAGGACCGCCCACTGTGGATCGGCGCCACAGTCTTGTTGATCATCCTGTTCGCAGCCGGGATCGGCAGTCTCAAAACCGATGGCCTGACATCCACCGAAAGCTTCACCAACCGGCCCGACGCCGTTGTCGGACAGGAACTCTACGACTCGAAGTTCGATCCCGGAGCGGGCGCACCGGCCGTGATCACCGCAAACGCCGACCAGGCCGACGCCGTCATCAAGGCCGCCAGCGGCGTCGAAGGTATCTCGCAGGATCCCGGCGCCGTCTGCACCCAGGTGGACGTCGCGAAGGTCAGCGAGCTGATCAAGACCAATCCCGCTGCCGTCGCCCAAGCCGCCGCTGCGGGTTGCGCCCCAGCGGCTTTCACCGTTGCACCGATCGACGGCCGCACCATGATCAATGCAACCCTCGCCGACTCCTACGATTCACCGCAGGCACTCGATACTGTCAAGCGACTGCGGACGGCCGTCCACGACGTGCCCGGCGCCGACGCACTTGTCGGCGGCAGCACGGCCACCACCCTTGACGTCCAGGCCGCCTCGGTCCGCGACAGGAATCTGATCATCCCGATCGTGTTGGTGGTGATCTTCCTGGTCTTGGCCGCTTTGCTTCGCGCTCTGCTGATCCCGGTGATTCTCATTGTCACCGTGGTGCTTTCGTTCGCGGCGACCCTCGGCGTGAGCGGATTCTTCTTCACGCACGTGTTCGGGTTCGCCGGGGCTGATCAGTCTTTCCCGCTGTTCGCCTTCGTGTTCCTCGTCGCACTGGGTATCGACTACAACATCTTCTTGATGACCAGGGTCCGGGAGGAGACGGGAGAATTCGGTACCCGTGCAGGCGTTCTGCGCGGTCTTGCAGTGACGGGCGGCGTGATCACTTCAGCCGGAATCGTCTTGGCCGCAACATTTGCCGTACTGGGCATCCTGCCACTGGTCTTCCTGGCCGAGATCGGTTTTGCCGTGGCCTTCGGCGTGCTGCTCGACACGATCATCGTGCGCAGTGTCCTCGTTCCGGCGCTCTCACACGACATCGGGAAACGTATCTGGTGGCCGTCCGAATTGGCGCGCGCCAAAGACTGACCGACTACAGAAACGCCTCTTTGGTCCACAGATGAAAAAGCGCATAGGCCCGCCAGGGTCGCCATTTCTCGGACAACGCTGCGGCTTCTTTGCCCGACGAGACCCCCAGCGCACGTTTCAAGACCAGATCATCAGGTACGAATGCGTCGCGATCACCGAGAATTCGAACAGTGAGATAGTCAGCGGTCCACGGTCCGATTCCTGTTAGCGACAACAACTCTCGCCGAAATTGGACGGGATCCGCATCCCAGGAGAGATCGAGGCCGTTCGCTGCCGCAGTTGCCAACGTGTGCACCGTTTTTGCGCGCGCAGTGGTCAGTCCGACGGCTTTCTGAATATCCTCCGGCGATAGCGCTGCAATCGAGGCCGGGTCGGGGAAAGCAAGAAACTCCGCGTCCACCGCCGCTCCGAATGCGCCGACGAAACGCCCACCGAACGTCCTCGCCGCACCGAGCGAAACCTGTTGCCCCAGAACGGTGAGCACCGCGGTCTCGAACCCGTCCACCGAGCCGAGCACCCGCAATCCTGGACGGGCGGCCACTAGTGGGGCCAACAACTCATCGCTACCGAACGCTGCTTCGACAGCAGTGTGATCGGCGTCGAGGTCGAGCCAACGACGCACGATCACCTCCAGCTCTGCGGAATCCGATACCGGCACATCGGAATCCACGACAACACCGTCGTCCGTCCACGACACCGACACGACAACCGGGCCGGACGGCAACGGTATGACTCTGGTGTGAACACCGTCGTCGTGACGTTCGAGGCCGGCGACGCAATGAGCCCGCAGGGCACCGGTGAGCGGTTCGACTGCATAGGGCGCCTGAAAGCGCAGCGTCACTGCGCTCACCGGCCGGCTTCCAGATCCAGCAGTATCGCTTTCAGTTCGGGGCCGCCGGCGTACTGCCCGAGGCTGCCGTCGCTGCGCACCACCCGGTGACAGGGGACGACCAACGGCAGTGGGTTCTTGGCGCAGGCGGTCCCCACGGCCCGCACGGCACGTGGGCTGCCCGACGCTGCTGCGACCACCGAATAGCTTGCAGTGTGGCCGTATTCGATCTCGGGAAGATGACGCAACACTTCGCGTCGGAACCCCTTGGCGAGTTGGAAATCCAAGCGCAGATCGAATTCTCGACGAGCACCGGCAAAGTACTCGTCCAACTCGCGAGCGACGGTGTCGAGTCGGCGCGGGTAATGAAGCACTCGGGGACTGACCGTACCGGCCAGCCGGTCCAGAACAAGGTCGTGCCCTTCGACGGCAAAAGCAACCCGCACCAAGCCCACATCGGTCGCTGCGAGCAGTAACTTCCCGACCGGCGAATCTACGGTTCGGTATGCCACGTCGATCAACTCGGCGGCGGAGGCCTCCGCGGCCAGGCGCGCGCGAAGGCGGGCCAGAGCGCCGGCGTCAACTGCTGGAAGTGCCTCGAAAACTTCGGCATCGGTATTCATGAGTGACTCCCTTCCGCAGCGGTGGCGGACAAGTAGGTTCTTCGTAAGGTGGCGATTCCGTCGGCGCCCGCCCGTCTGGCTGCTGCCGGCGTATTGCCGAGGATGTCCGCGATCTCTGCGTACGGCAGCCCACCCAGGAAGTGATAGGCAACTGCCGCGCGTTGTTTGAGCGGTAGCTGTTCGAGGGCGTCCCACAATTCGTGATCCCACGTTCCCGGTACGCCGATTCGCGTCGGCAGTTCCGGAACGTCGTCTGTCGGGACGGCCACTCGGGCACGCACTCGGGTGATGTCGATCGCCTTGCGATGCGCGATGGTCACCAGCCAGGCTTCGACGTTCGCGTCCGGGTTCAGATCCGGATAGGCCCGCATCGCTGCAATGAACGTCTCGGACCACGCGTCCTCGGCGTCGACGGGACCGACCACAGCGCGGCAGACACGCAGGACCACCGCACCGTATTCGGTCACGACGTCTTCGAACGGTTTGAGTGTCACGAGCGGTAGACGTTCCCGATCACCGAATTGTGAGTCGAACGCATCAGAAGAGAACATCCGATTCGCCGCCGTGCTCGCGGTCGAGCAGGAACCTCTTGCGTTCGAGGCCGCCGGCGAAACCGGTCAGGCTGCCGTCGCTACCGACCACGCGATGGCAGGGAACGATGATGCTGATCGGATTCTTGCCGTTGGCAGCGGCGGCAGCACGGATCGCAAGTGGGTTACCCAAAGTTTGCGCGAGCTCCATGTAGGTCCAGGTTTCGCCGTAGGGGATCGTTCGCAAGGTATCCCACACCCGCTTCTGGAACTCTGTGCCCACGGGCGCCAGCGGCACGGAGAACTCCGTGCGATCACCCTCGAAGTACTCGGCGAGCTGCGATTCGACTTCACCGAAGACCGCTGTGGAACGATCACCGAACGTGGACTCGTCCGGCTTGTGACGATGCTCCGCCATGTACAGCCCGCAGAGGTTTTCACCTTCCGCTACCAGCGTCAACGCCCCGATCGGCGAATCGATCACGGTGTGTGTACGGATAGCCGTCATGTCTCGATCCTTCCAGGTTGCGCGGTGCAGCAGGCAGCGGGTGAATTGATTGTCCGTGCCGGCACCGACACCTCGAAGACGCCGCGAGCCTCGTGAATGTGAGATTTACCTGTACTTTGACGTCACATCAGGCAGTATCGAGGGATGGCTCTAGTTTTGCCCGGCAGCTCCACCGTCGTCCGCTCCGTCGGCGACGTGGTGCACTGGTCCCTGTCCACGGTCGCTTTTGCGGTCACCCTGCCCGCTCGACTCGAGGCGCTCCTCTTCTCGGTCGAGAGGTTGGTGGCACGCATCAACCAGATCGCCGACAACGCCGACCGCGTCGTCATCGGAGCCGCCGCCGTGACCGTTCGAGCTGAGACGCTGGTCGAGGCCGTCGAGCAGACCTCGGACATCGCGGGACAGCTCCTCGAGATCTACGAGCCCATTGCGTTGCAGCTCGCGCCGCTGGCGGCCAGATTCGCCGACGACCTGTCCGAGGCGGAGGTCAGCGCCGCGATCAAACTGATCGACCAACTGCCGGAGCTCACCGACCGCGTGACCGCGGTCCTGCCCATCCTCGGAACCTTGGACTCCGTCTCGCCCGAGATCCACGAACTCCTCGGAGTGGTCAAGGACCTGCGTCAGGCGATCGTCGGAGTGCCCGGCTTCCACTTTTTCCGCAAGCGGGGCGAAGCCAAGCTGGATTGATCAGGCCGAGTAGCCGTTGGTTCCGGCTCGCGTCATGACGACCTTCGGAACCACTGCTCGAGACGAGAGCTTGAGCAGTCCGTCCACCAACTCCACGATGTCGTCGACCTTGATCATGGTCTCGGGGGTGATCCGATCGTGCGTCCACGCCGACATGTCCGTGTCGACGTAACCGGGAGCAATGGCCGTCGCGCTCACTCCGTTTCCGGATTCCTCGGCATTGAGTGCTTCGACCATCGAAATGAGTGCAGCTTTGGTGGCTCCGTAGACGGCCAGGCCGCTCTCGGCATACACACCGGCCATCGAGGCGAGAGCGATCACTTTCGCGCCACCGGCAAGGTCCGCGTCCGCCGCAGTGCGCAGGAGCGGCAGTGATGCTTGTAGGAGCGCGAACGGTGTCCGCAGATTGACGGCGACGGTCTTGTCGAAACGTCGCATGGGGTAATCCGCTACTCGCCCACTGGTTCCCACTCCGGCGTTGAGGATGAGGGCCCGCATGGAGCCGAACCGATCGCCGTGCGTGGCGACGAGTGCTGAGGCGAAGTTCTCGTCCGCCATGTCACCTGCCGAGACTACGACGTCCGGCGATCCGGCGCGCGTAAGTTCTTCGGCGACGACCGCAAGTCGTTCGGCGTCACGGGCGGTGATGGTCAGTCCGTACCCTTGAGATGCCAGGCGCGTTGCGATGCCGAGGCCGATTCCCTTGGAGGCGCCGGTGACCAGTGCTGATCGAGTCATTCGAATTTTCCTTGCAGTGCGTTGAGTCCGGCCGAGATCAGTTCCGGCACAGAAGATCCAGCCTTGTCGAATCCTCCGCCGACGGTGGCTCCTGCTCGGAATCGGTGATCGATGCCCTGCGCCACGACGGCGAGTTTGAAGAACCCGAGCGCCATGTAGAAGTTCCAGTGCGCCAGCTCTCGACCCGATACGGTCGAATACCGTTGCGCCAGATCGACAACGGAGGGTAGCGACGGGCTCGTCCACGCGGCAGGTTCACCCAGAACCAGATCCAAGGCGGGGTGCCGGTAGACACACATCATCGCGATGTCCGCCAGCGGATCTCCCAGCGTCGAGAGTTCCCAGTCCACCACTGCGGCAACCTTGGTGACGTCGTTCGCCGCAAGGATCGTGTTGTCGATCCGGTAGTCGCCGTGCACGATCGACGAAGCCGATTCAGCCGGAATCATGTCCGCGAGGCTCGAGGCCAACCTGTCCACGTCTGCCGAGTCCTCGGTCTTGACGCGCGACCATTGACCGGCCCACAACTTCACCTGGCGGGCGACATAACCGTCGGGACGGCCGAGTTCGCCGAGACCCACGGCGTTGTAATCGACGTCGTGCAGGGCGGCCAGTACACGCACCAATTCGTCGGTGCACTGCGTTACCTGCTCTGCCGAAACAGCTTCCAGCTCGGTTTTGGTCCGGATCACCTGACCGGTGACGAACTCGACCACCGTGAACGACGCACCCATCACCGACGCGTCCTCGCACAGCACGACGGTCGGCGCGACCGGTACTGCAGTGTTCTGCAACGCCGAGGTGATTCGGAACTCGCGCGCAACGTCGTGCGCCGACGGCGTGAGACCGGCAGTAGGTGGACGACGCAGAATCCACTTCGAGTTGTCGTCGAAGATTCCGTAGGTGAGATTGGATTTGCCGCCTGAAATCAGTTCGGCTCGCAACTCACCGCTGACCGTGACGCCTGCGGCTTGCAGATACTTGTGGAGCGCCGCGAGATCGAGTCCTGGAAAGTCCGTCACTTCGACTCCTCCCGAGCGGCCCGCTTCGCGGCTCCGACAACACGTTTCGCGATTGCCCAGCGATGAACCTCGGACGGGCCGTCGTAGACGCGGAAGGGACGCACTTCGCGGGACAACCGTGCCAGGGGCAGATCGCCGGACACGCCCATTCCTCCACACATCTGAATGGAGCGGTCGACGATCCGGAAGATCGCCTCGGCCGCATAGGTCTTCGCGATGGAGGTCGCATTGCTGGCGTGTCCACCCTGATCGAGCTCGAAGCAGGCCTGGACCAAGAGCGCGCGGCTGGCCGCGATGTCGATCTCGTTGTCGGCGACCATCTTCTGGATCATTCCGAGATCACCGAGTTTCGAGCCGAAACCTTCACGCTCGGCAACCCTGGCCACGGCAACGTCGTGGCCGCGGCGCGCTGCACCGAGCCAGCGCATCACGTGCGTCATGCGGGCGGGACCGAGGCGAACCTGGGCGTAGGCGAAACCTTGATCGACCTCACCGAGAACAGCCTCGTCGGGAACGAAGAGATCCTCGAACGTGACCTCGCAGTGCCCGCCGATCATGGCCTTGTCCAGGGTGTCGATGTGCCGCCCCACGACGAGACCCGCAGTGTCCGTCGGCGCCAGGAACATGGTCGCTCCGCCGCGCTGCCCGGGCTCGCCGGAGGTGCGCGCCATGATGATGAAGAATCCGGCACCGTCGGCGCCGGTGATGAACCACTTCTTACCGTTGATCTTCCAGCCGCCGGGGACCTTCTCCGCGCGGGTGTTCAAGGCCGAGGGGTCGGATCCGGCTCCGGGCGCAGGCTCGGTCATGGCGAAGGCCGACCGCATGTCCCCGCTCGCGAGCGGCGCGAGGAACTGCTGCTTCTGCGCTTCGTTCGCGACGTGGGCCAGCATGTGGACATTGCCCTCGTCCGGCGCAGCGATGTTGAGCGCAGTCGGGCCGAAGAGCGAGTAGCCGGCTTCCTCGAAGACCGGCGCGCGATCACTCATGTTGAGCCCGTGGCCGCCGTATTCGATCGGCGCATGCGGGGCGAAGACACCTGCTTCTTTTGCTGCCGCCTGCATCTCGATACGGATGGCGTCGCCACCCGCGACGGCGATGTCACCGGCGTGTTCGTCTTCGATGGGGAGCACTACGTTGCGCGTGAAGTCGCGCGTCTTCTCGATCAGCGCCACCACCTCGGGCGCGTACGTCAGATCGATTGCCACCAGACACCTCCGAATGAACATCCCGACCGAGCGATCGCTCGGTACCAGCACTCTCGCACACGCCGACGCGTCGGGTCAACAATCCTCGAGCATCGCCTCGCCCTGATCGAGCCTGCCGGCAACCACCATGTCGCGGTACAGATCGTCCTTGTCCATGAGCTCGTCATGGTTGCCGATGTTGCGGATCCGACCGTCCTCCATGACCACGATCCAGTCGGCGTCACGCACCGTCGAGAGCCGGTGAGCGATAGTCACCACGGCGCCGGTGCGCGCACGTTCGTTGATCGCGTCGACAATCGCGGCTTCGGTGAGCGTGTCGACCTGGGCAGTGGCTTCGTCGAGCAGAAGCAAAGCACTCGGCCGCAGAACTGCGCGCGCCATCGCGATCCGCTGACGTTGGCCGCCCGACAGCGAAGTGGCCGTCAGAGCGGTGTCGAGTCCGTTGGGCAGGGCCTCGATCGCGTCGTCGAGCCGGAGCAAGCGCAGAACGGCCTGTACTTCTTCGTCCGTCGCATCGGGATGGCTGAAGACGACGTTCTCCCGAATCGTTCCGGGCACCACCGGTGTCTCCTGCTCCACGTACGCGAGACTCTCGCGCACAGCGCGGTGATCGAGCGCGTCGTAACCGACTCCATGCAGGAGAACCTCACCCGATCTCGGTTCGACAAATCGCAGCACGGTCGAGAGCAATGTCGTCTTTCCGGCACCCGACGGGCCGACGATGGCCATGTGCCCACGCTCGGGGATGACCAGCGAGACATCGCGCAACGCAGGCTGGTTGGAGCCGTGGTAGCTCACGGTGACGTCGCGCAACTCGATCAGCGGCGCGGCTGCGCTCGTTTTCTCGACTACGTCCACGACCTCGTCGTACTGCTCGGTGGGCAACGATTGCATCTCGCGGATCCGGATAGCTGCCGCGATTCCCGACTGAACGGACGTCACGTTCTGCGCAAGCTCGGACACCGGCCCCATCAGTGTGAAGGCGTAGAGCAGAAACGCGATGAGCGTCGAGACTGCCATTTCGCCGTCGGCGACTCGCCAGGCACCAAAGCCGAGAATGGCAATGATCGAGCCTTGAATGGCGGTCCACGCGACAGTCCACGCGGTTGCCGACACTCGAACCGCCGTGATCGCATGCTTTTTCGCATCGGACGCGTTGTTCGTCACCAGAGCGCCGACGCGATCCTCGGCCAGGGAAACCTTGACCGTCCGGATCGCACGTAAACCGCCCTCGAGAACGCCGCCGAGCTGACCGAGCGATTCCTGGGTTCGCGCCTCGGCTGCGGAGATCCGCGGCATCAGAACGGCAAAGAGTATGGAGGCGAACACGATTGCCACCATGGTCACACCCAGCAACGGCAGATCCAGAACGCCCATCAGAACGATTGTTCCGATGGTCAACGCGGCTGCGTTGAGAATATTCACTGCGGCCGACGACGCCGCCTCCCGCAGCAGCAAGGTGTCCGAGGTGACCCGGGTGACCAATTCGCCGACGGATCGCGATTGCAGCGAAGGCACGGTCGCGGCGAGGAATCGCCTCACGAGCGAAGACCGGGCGTCGAAGACAACCTTCTCGGCAGCGGTCCCGAGAACGATCCACTGAGCACAGCCGAGCACCGCACCGACGACCAGGAGGACGACGAGCGTGAGGATCGGCCCCTTCAGCGACGCACCGGTGTCGAGGGTGTCGAGAACCCATTTGGTGACCATCGGCGTTGCCAGCGTTGCCGCGGAACCGCACAGAGCCAGCACCAATCCGAGGAGGAGCGAGGGCAGATGCGGGCGAGCGAACTCCGAGAGGACGCGGAGATTGCTCCACTTCGGCGCGGGCTGAGGCGCATCGGATTCAAGCATGAATTTATGGAACACGAATGTTCCATAAAGGGCAAGAGGAATTCCGATACGGAAACACTGGATACCGAAACCTGACACGGCTACGCTTCGAATTCGTGACAACGATCCACAGCGCACCAGAACAAAGCGCGACCCGCGAGCGCACCCGGAAGGCCATCCTCGATGCTGCCGTTTCGGTGTTCGCATCCAAGCCGGCCGCGACGCTCAGCGAGATCGCCTCGGCCGCGAAGGTCGGACGAACCACCTTGCACCGCTACTTTCCCGAACGGTCAGACCTGGTCGACGCAGTCGCCGCCGAGGCCACCCGCGCCGTCGGTGAGGCCGCAGCGGCGGCGCGACTCGGTGAGGGCACCGGAGCCGAGGCACTGGTTCGCCTGTGCCATGAATACTTCGAACTGGCCGACCTTTTGACGGTCCTGTTCTTCACTCCCGGCGTGTATCAAGAAGATTCGTTTGCCGAGTCCGCGTCGAACGACGACGACGTCACCGACGCCATCGAGCGCGGACACTCCGACGGGTCCATCGACCCCGACATGGGTTCGGACTGGGTGCAGAACCTGCTGTGGTCACTGCTCTACACGTCCATGGACTACGTGAACCGCGGTTCCGGGACGCGACTACAGGCCTTGGACCTGACGGTTCGCAGCCTCCGCCGCGGAATCGCGCCCGATCCCGCGGTCTAGGTTGTCGGCTGCTTGAACAGCGGCACGCCGTTTGGTCACACCCAATTTGCGGTAGATCGAGCGAATGTGTGTCTTCACGGTGGGGTAGGCAATGCCGAGGTGCGCAGCGATCTCGTCCGCAGTCATCGTGGTGCGCAGAAACGTGAGAATCTCGTTCTCACGTTCCGTCAGAACTCCTGTGAGCTGGGCAGAGAGCCGGCTCCGTTTTTCCAGAATCGTGCGCAGGAGTTCCTGGTGTCTCGACCCTTGTACTGCGTGCGCGTTCAAGAGATCGACAATTACCGGATCGCCGCTGAGAAAAGGGGCGAGAATCCGCTCGGGTCTTGCCTCCGCAAGCGCACGATCCAACTGCTCGTGCGCCTGCGATCCACGCCCTGCGACGGAACTCAGCGCAGCAGACGTGACAAGTGTGCTCACCAACGCATATCGGGGTAGCCCCGCCGAGGTTGCCAAACGAAGCGCCCGAGCCGACGATTCCGGATCTCCCAAGACTCGATAGAGCTCCGCGAGAAGGGCATGAGCGACCGCAGCACCGGTTCGGGTCAGCGTGGGCGTTGCGATCCGGCGCGCTTGATCGTCCTGCCCCTGAGCGTGGGCGAGCCAGGCCGTGGTGACGCGTCGCAATGTATCCCAAGGAATGCCGTGCTTGTCCGCAGTGCTCACGCCGCGCAGCAGACGAGCGGCGTTGTGGTACCGGTCTTCCCGGTTCAGAGCGATCAGGCTCATCACCAGGTACAGCCGGGCGAGCGCCTCGAAGTTGGTTCCGGGACTGCCGTCGACGATGATCGAGTCGAACTGAGCGATCGCCTCCTCGAAGTCGCCACGCCAGTACGCGATGCATCCTCGATTCGACTGCGGGAGGCCACCTTCGAAGCGTTCCCAGTCGGACGCCACTTCTCGGGACGGGAGGCCGTCGAGAATCTGTTCGGCTTCGGTGAATGCTCCCGCGTGGGTGAGGGCAAACGCCAAATTGGATTGCGCCAGACGAAATGTCTCCGCACGCGACTGCAACTGTGCCTCATCGCTGGCGGAACGAAGTAGCGCGATGGCACGAGGAAGATCACGACGAAGCCTGATCTCGGTCCATCCGAGGAGGAACAGCGCGGACGGGTAATCGTCTTCGGGCTCGCACTGGGAGAGCGCGTGGCGCGCGCGATCGGCGATCACGGCCTTGGTCGAGGTGTCCGGAGCGAGCAGCAGGTCGGTGAAGCAGACGACAAAATCGTCCGACGCCACCCGCAGACCCTGCCCGCGGAGAAACTCCGCGCCGTACGGGTCGCCGCTGAGGTCACGGCAGCACGCTCTTATCAGCAGGATGTGCGGATCGTGCGGATCGGGATGAGCAAGGCAGAGTTGCTCCAGTTCCCTGGTATGAGATTCGAGAATCAGACGGAGCCAATTCTTCCGCAGCACGCGTCGAGCCTGCTCCGCTTCACCGGAGGCGAGTGCATCACGCACGGCTTCGATCATGTGTCGAAGATACTCGAGACATTCGACCGCCGTGGAAATCCGGTCTCATCCGCTTCGGATGAGACGGCGATCGAAGCCTGCGGAAACCGGTGAGAATTGCCGCAATCAACCGAATTGCGCCAGTCGGCGGAATACCGGTGCGCAGGCCCGACACGAACGGACAAGACACATGAGTTTCTGGGAAAGCCTCGGCTGGATGCTGTGGGCGACCGTCTTCATCGGATATCTCTTCGCGCTGTTCGCGATCATCGCCGACCTGTTCCGCGACCACAAGCTGAGCGGCTGGTTGAAAGCTGTCTGGATATTTTTCCTGCTCTTCCTGCCCATCCTCACCGCGCTCGTCTACCTCGTCGCCCGCGGCGAAGGGATGACGGAACGCAGCAACAAGGCCGCACGTGACGCCGAGAACGCTGCCGAATCGTATATCCGCGAGGTCGCAGGAAAGAGCCCCAGCGAGGAGATCGCCACAGCCGCAGCGTTGCTCGAAGCCGGAGCGATCAACGAGGACGAGTTCGCCGCACTGAAACTGAAGGTCCTGTCGTGAGTGCCCGCTTCGGACCTGTCGACTTCTATCTTCTCGGCCTGCCGGGAGCCGGCCTCGATCCCGCCGCGCTCTCCGCGCTCACCGACCTCACGGATACCGGCCTGGTGCGACTGCTCGATCTGATCCTCATCGCCAAGGCCGAGGACGGTGAACTCACCCTCGTCGAGGTCGAGGAACTACCGAACGGCTTCGAGATCAGCGTCGAGATGCTCGGCGCGTCCGGTCTGCTCGGGCACGACGACATCACCGAACTCGCGGCGGCAATCCCCGCCGGCGCGTCAGCGCTGCTGGTCGCTCTCGAGCTGGTCTATCAGCGCGAACTCGCCGCCCGGACCGCCGAGTCCGGCGCGGTGCTGCTGGGCTACGAGCGGATACCCGCACCCGTCGTCAACGCCCTCATGGACACGATCATCCCGAAATTGGAGGTCTGACATGCCGTACATCCCGAGACGAGGACGCCCCGGACTGTTGGGCCTCGCCGCCCGTACCGCGGTCGTGACCGGTACCGCGACCGCCGTCAGCGACGGCATGGCCACTCGCCGGCAACGGAGAGCCCAGGCCGAATACGAGCACGCACAGTACGAGTTTGCGCAGCAGCAGGCCGTACTCCCGATTCCCGTACCCACACCCACAGCCTCGGTCGATCTCGTCGCGGAGTTGCAGAAACTCGGCGACCTCAAATCGCAGGGCCTACTGAGCGAATCAGAGTTCGAAGCAGCGAAAGCACGACTGCTCGGCTGATTCACCCCCGATGGAGCGAGGGATCCCCGCTCCCGTGCCGTACCCGACACCGAATGGAACCAGTTATGTCCGCGATCGCAGTCAACGTCCTGAACTTCAATCGGGCAGAATCCGACCTCATGTTCGCTCGCCTGGCCGCGGGCGTCGGCCTGGGCACGTGGAACCACACTCGTGATCTCGGGTCACTCGACAACCAGCCGATCATCCGCCAGAACCGCGACACCTTGTACAGCAGCGCGATCATCGACGTGCGCGAGAACGTCACGATCACGGTGCCCGATACCGGCAAGCGCTACATCTCCGTGTGGGTGGTCAGTCAAGATCACTACGGTCCCGTCATCTTGCGCGATCCGGGAGAGCACCTGCTCACGCGCGAATTGGTTGGGACCGACTACGCCGCGCTGATCGTGCGCATCCTCGTCGATCCGAACAGTCCCGAAGACGTCACCGAGGTGAACCGGTTGCAGGACGCCCTCACCATCGACGGCGGCGGAACCGGTGAGTTCCCGATGCCCGGCTACGACGAGCAGTCGCAGACCGAGACCCGCGACGCGCTCCTCGCACTCGCGCGTGGCATCACCACCTACGACCATTCATTCGGCACCGCTGCGGAAGTCGACCCCATCAGGCACCTGCTCGGTACCGCCTCCGGATGGGGTGGCCTTCCCGAGTACGAGGCCACCTACGTCAACTTCGACGAAGGTCTCCCGGTCGGGGAATACCGTCTCCGCCTAACCGACGTTCCCGTGGATGCGTTCTGGTCGGTCTCGCTGTACAACGCAGCGGGATACTTCGAAGAGAACGCCCTGGGTGTGAACAGCATCAACAGCCTCACCGCCGCCCTCGATGCCGACGGCAGCACGACTATCCGCTTCGGTGTTCACCTCGACGGCGTCGCGAACGCACTGCCCATCATGCCGGGCTGGAACTACGTGCTGCGCCTGTACCGCCCCCACCCCTCCGTGCTCGACGGCTCCTGGACGGCTCCTCGTCCCGAAGCGCTCTGACGAAGCGTTTCCCCACGCACACACCACTCTCGGGTGATTCGACCCGCCCACGGAGGTACAAGCCATGCGTCTGCTGTTTCAGCTCGTTTCGCAATGCGTACTCGGCGCGATCGCGCTGATCGTCGTTCATTTCGCTTTACCCGGGGTCAGCCTGAGCGTCAACGGTTTCTTGGCCGCTATCGGTGTATTCACCCTCGCCCACATGATTCTCGGCCCGTTCGTGCTCAGCGTGGCACTGCACTATGCGGCTCCACTCGCGGGTGGTGTCGGCTTGGTCGCCACACTGCTCGCGCTCTGGGTTGCGACCCTGGTCCCCGACGGCATTGCGATCAGCGGCGTCGGGTCCTGGATCCTCGCCCCGATCATCGTGTGGGTGATCACGGCGTTGGGAGGGTGGATCTTCATGGCTCTCGTCATCGACAAGTGGATCAAGAGACGTAATGCCGAAAAGCTCGTGCGCAGTGTGCAGAAGGCATGAATGATCAGTGCAGAAACGGAACCCACGAGGAGTCAGCCATGCCAACTCACCCGCTCGATCGTCGCGTTCTCCTGAAGACCGCTCCGAACTTCCGGGACCTCGGTGGCATTCCCGTTGCAGACGGCACCGTCCGCGCCGGCGCGCTCTATCGTTCGGCGACGCTGGCAAAACTCGACGGCGACGACGTTGCCGCGGTCGCCCGCCTGGACGTTCGGACTGTGTACGACCTGAGGACCGCAGCTGAGCGCGACGGCGCACTCGACAATCTCCCTGACTCCACGCGGACAGTCTGGCTCGACGTTCTCGCCGACAATGCCCACAACGCCGCGGCCACAGGACTACTCATGACGGACCCGGCCGCGTACGCCGAGAGTGTCAGCGGTGGCCGTGGGATCGCGCAGATGGAGGAAGCCAACCGCAACTTCGTCAGCCTGCCGTCCGCACTCGACGCCTATCGCACGTTCTACCTCGACCTCATCGACGAAAAACGCGCCGGGGCAGCACTTTTCCACTGCACCACCGGCAAGGATCGAACCGGATGGGCCGCAACTTCTTTCCTGCTCCTCCTCGGCGCCGACGAAGCCGATGTACGCGCCGACTATCTGGAGACGAACACTGATCTGGCGCCCATGACGGAACCGATCCTCGACTTCGCCGCGAGCAAAGGCGTTGACGGAGAACTGCTCCGGCCCCTCCTCGGAGTCCGTGACAGCTACTTCGACGCCGCGCTGGACGAAATGCGCACGCACTTCGGCACAATCGAGGACTACGCACTCAACGGACTCAAGCTCACCGCAGAGCAACTCACCACGCTCCGCGAGCGGTTCATATCAAGATCGGGCCTCGTCAGCGCGACGTGATCGAAGCTCTGGCTGGGCAGGAATCCGTGCCCTCGTCCTGCTTCTTCGGGCGATTGTCCACGCGGGTGACCACGATGACGGCGAGGATGCCCACCGCCAATCCGAGCGCGGTGAACGGAGTGAAGGATTCTCCGAACATCAGTGCGCCCCAAACCGCGGTGACCGGAGCGATCAAGAACATCAAGGTGTTGACGGACGTGATGCCGATGCGACGCAGCAACAACCAGTACAGGCCGTAACCGCCGAAGGTGGACAACACGATCAACCAGAGCAATGCGATCCAGAATGTGTTGACACTCGGCGGTGCGGCAGCACCCGAAGCGAACGCAAGAGTCGTGAAAACTATTGCGCTGGTTGAGCAGTGGATGGCCAAGGCCTGCAGTGGTGGCATGGACGTGGGAGCGCGTTGCTGGACGAAGGTGGATGCAACCAGGCTCACCATCCCCAGGAACGGAATCGCGTAGGCCCACCACGGCGCCGATGTACCGGCTCCGGCGTCCGCTGCCGTGACCATCGCGACGCCGCCAAGTCCTATCACCAACCCGACCCACTGCATCCGCGGGACTGCGACGCCGAGGACCGGACCGAGCAGCGCGGCTGCCACCAGCGGCTGAATACCGTCGATCAGCGCAGTTGTCCCGGTGTTCACGCCGAGATCGACTGCCCAGTACACAGACAACAGGTAACCGCTCTGGGAGAGCATCCCGATCACTACCTGCCTGCCGAGCGCTCGCGGTGTCGGCATCGTGTTCCGGCGCCGCGCGGAGAGCCAGACAATCGGGACGAGCACCACCGCGAGCGGGAGAAAACGCCACATCAGCAGCGTGGGTACCTCGGCACTGCCGGCGCCGAGTTTGGCCCCGATGAACCCTGAACTCCAGCACGCGACGAACAGGATCGACAAGGTGGCCGTCACGGCAGATCTCGAGGTCAGAATCCGAGGTATACCGATCTGTTTACTCATGGATTCGACTATACAGATCGGTATACTTTTGTCCATGGCAGAGGAATCCGTACCCGAATTGACTCCGAAAGCACGTCGCATCCTGGATTCGGCGTCGAAGTTGTTCTACGAAAAGGGAATTCACGCCGTCGGTGTGGATACCGTCGCACTGGACGCCGGGGTCACGAAGAAGACTTTGTACGAGCGGTTCGGCTCGAAAGACGGTCTCGTCGTGGAATATCTGAAGGATCGAGATCGGCGGTGGCGGAACTTTCGCGACAAGAAGTTGGCATCAGCCGGACACAGCCGCGCCGAACAGTTGAGTGCGGTGTTCGATGCTTCCGCCTCCTGGTCGAGGGCGAGCGGAGGCAAGGGGTGCAGCATGATCAACGCTCACGCTGAGTTCAGTGATCGCTCACATCAGGTATTCGCTGTCATCGCCGAACAGAAGCAGGAAATGTTGGACGTCTTTCGGCGCATTCTGGCGACGGACGGGCAAGCCGACGAACGTCTCGTCGAGGCAATCATGCTGCTTCACGAAGGTGCCCTCGTCGCAGACGGGATCGGTATCGGCACCGACCCCTTCGGGGCCGGCCGGGACGCGGCGCTCGAATTGCTGAAGAACTCAGACTGATTCGCGGAGTTGCATCAGCCAATTCTCAGTCCCCACAGTCACTCCCCAACCCGCTTCGCCCCCACCATGCGCCGCGCTATCTCCAAATACCTCTCCACCAACTCCTCCGGAGACAACTCACCGTCCGGTCGGTACCACACCGCCACGGCGACGCACATTGTCACAACGGCGCGGCTGGCATCCTCGGGATGGTCGGCCTCGAACACTCCCGAAGCGACGCCGTCGAGGACGATCCGGTCCACCTGTTTCTGCTGTTCGTCGCGCTGCGCGATGTAGCTCGCCCGACTGTCGGGCTCCATGCTGCGGATCTCGGAGGAGGCGACGAACGACTGCTCGCGTCGAAACATGTGGAACCGCAACAGAGATTCGATCACCGCGTCGAAACGGTCCGAGGGGTCGTCGCCGGCATCGAGTTCGGCGGCGCGGCTTCGCTCCAACAACTCCGTCATCACGACGGTCGCCAGACCGATCAGCAGAGCCTGCTTGGACGGATAGTGGTGGTACAGCCCAGGCACCGACAGCCCGGACCGCGACGCCACGTCACGGATCGACGTTCCGTGATAACCCTGCTCTACGAAGGCCTCCAGCGCCGCGGCGAGCGGTTTCGGCAATCCCAGGTCTTCGTAATCGCGCCAGGACCCGCGTACCGGAAGCTCGTTCGTCATACCGATACCGTAGATCGCTCTTGCGCCGCCGCCGAACACGTCGGAGCCATTGGTTAGAGTCGGTGTTCACCGAAAGACAGGGACCAGTCATGATCCATGTTCGCCACACCGCGGTTGCTGCCGTGCCGGTTGATGTCGCCTTCGACTACATCGACAACTACCGCAATGTCCCGACGTGGATGTTCGGTGTTTCCGAGTTCACCCCGTTCGGAGAGTTCGATCAGGGGCTCGGCGCCACGTTCGACGCGGCCATGCAGATCGGGCCCAGCACGTTGCGCTCCAAGCTCGAGGTCACCGAGTGGGAGAAGAATCGGATCATCAAGCTGTCTTCGCTCGGCGGTGTATCCAACTCGTCCACCTGGGAATTCGCCGCGATCGACGATTCCAAGACCGAGCTTTCCGTCGACTTCGCCTACAAACTCCCCGGCGGCATTGCCGGAAAAGCACTCGGCCGATTGATCGGGCCGTTCGTCGAAAACGCTGTCAAGAACAGCGAGGAGACATTGCGCCACAGCCTCGAGGAGCAGTTCGCGGCCCGCGGCGAAGGCTGAAAACTACCCGCGGTCGCCTTCGAGGCCCAGGGCGTTGGCCCACACTTGGGTAGCCGTCTTGACGACGTCCTCGAACGGGACAGGGTTGCCGTCGGCGCCAGGTTCTTCCGAGACGAACGAACTGTAGGCAAGACGGCTCACCATCGCCGACAATGCTCGGGAAGCCAGCAGCGGATCCAACGAGCTGTCTGCCTTGCCTGCCGCTTGCAAGCGTTCGATGGCTCGGGCATTACGCGAAATGAAGGTCTCGGCTCGGTCCCGACGCAGTTTCGCGAAAGCCGGATCGATGTGCGATACCTGTTCTAGCAGACCCATCAGCTTGGCGTTACGGCGAAATGCCGTCAGATAGGCACGGTTGCTCGATTCGAGGACCGCATACGGATTGTCGACATCGCGGACCCGCCCCATGCCGGGGTGCAACATGTCTTCCTGCGCAACGTCGAGAACTGCGGCGAAGATCTGCTCTTTGTTGTCGAAGTACGTGTAGAAGGTGCCGGTGGAGCAGTTCGCTTCCTTGGTGATGTCCGTGAGACGGGCGTCGAGATACCCGGCGCGCTCGAACACAGTTCGAGCCGCTGCAACCAGAGAAGCCCTGGTACGGACGCCGCGGGCGGTCACCGGCAGGTCACGCAGAAGCTCCGTCGCAGCCATGGATGGTGGCGGACGGTCTTCCCAGTTCTCCTGAGGTTCGGCGCGAGAGGTCACCAGCTACTTATACGGCAAAGCCGGCGACTTCTCGGCATCGGCGTCAGGTGATGGTGATTCCTCCGTCGACGGCGATGGTCTGTCCCGTGACGTATCCGCCTGCCTCGGATGCGAGCCACACCATGGTGGCCGCGAGCTCTTCCGGGTCACCCATGCGGCCGAGGATCAGGCGTGGAGCCATCGCATCCAAGTAGCCGTCGTTGTATTGGTCGGTCATTTCCGACTTGAAGAAGCCTGGCGCGATCGCGTTGACGCGGATGCCCTTGCGTGTCCCCCACTGCTGTGCGAGGTCGCGGGTCAATCCGACGACGCCTGCCTTGCTCGCCGCATAGGCGGCCTGCGGGAGTCCGGCGGTCGTCAATCCGAGAATGCTCGAGATGTTGACGATGGAGCTGCCCGGGAGCATGACGCGGCCGCAGGCCTGCGCTGCCCAGTAGGACCCATTGAGGTTGATGTCGATGACGGCGCGGAACTGGTCCGGGGTCTCGCGGGTCGCCGGAACGGCAGTTCCGACGCCGGCGTTGTTGACCAGCACGTCCACGCGGCCGAACTTCTCCATCGCGGCGTCGACCATGTTCTGAGCCTGAGCCGGATCGACGATGTCGGTGGCCACGCACAGCGCTTCGCGGCCTGCGTCACGCACCAGCTTGGCGGTGTCTTCGAGCTTGTCGACGCGGCGAGCTGCGAGGACGACGTCCGCACCGGCCTCTGCTGCGGCTTTCGCAAACGCCACCCCGAGGCCCGACGACGCACCGGTCACGATGACCACTCGATCGGTCAGAGAGAACTTGTCGAGAACAGACATGCGCGGTGATGCTCCTGTGTCGTCGGGTTCGGGAAGTGACGTATGGACGGCAGTGACGTATCGACTGCAGTTGCGAAATTACAGGCCGAGATCGCGGCCGATGAGTTCCTTCATGATCTCGTTGGATCCAGCCCAGATCTTGGTGACGCGGGCGTCCATCCACGCGCGAGCGGCGCGGTACTCGGTCATGAAGCCGTAGCCGCCGTGCAACTGAACGCAGTGATCGAGGACCTCGTTCTGCACCTGCGCGGTCCACCACTTAGCCTTGGCGGCGTCGATGGCGGTCAGCTCGCCGGCAGCGTGTGCCGCGACGCAGTTGTCGACGTAGGCCTGAGTGACCTCGATACGGGTCACGAGATCCGCGAGAAGGAATTTGTTCCACTGCAGCGAGCCGATCGGCTGACCGAAAGCCTTGCGGTCCTTGGCATATTGCAGCGTCTCTTCGAGGATCGGAGCAGCGTGCGCGATGTTGGACACCGCAGCGCCGACGCGCTCCTGCGGCAGCATTTCCATCATGTGGATGAAGCCGCGGTCGATCTCACCGATAATGTTGGTGGACGGCACGCGAACGTTCTCGAAGAACAGTTCGGCGGTATCGGACTCGTGCTGGCCGACCTTGTCGAGCTTGCGTCCGCGCTCGAAGCCTTCCATGCCGGTTTCGACGGCAAAGAGCGTGATGCCCTTGGACTTCTTCTCGGGGCTGGTCCGTGCCGCCACGATCACGAGATCGGCGTTGTAGCCGTTGGTGATGAAGGTCTTGGAGCCGTTGATGATCCAGTCGTCGCCGTCCTTGACCGCGGTGGTCTTGAGCGAGGCGAGGTCGGATCCACCGGAAGGCTCGGTCATGCCGATGGCCGTCAGCATCTCACCGGTGCAGAACTTGGGCAGCCAACGCTGCTTCTGCTCTTCGGTGGTGAGCTGAACGAGGTAGGGAGCTACGACGTCCGCGTGGATACCGAAGCTCGAGGCAACAGCTGCACTGGCGCGCGAGAGCTCTTCTGCCAGAACCGCGTTGAAGCGGTAGTCGCCGGCTTCGCTTCCGCCGTACGCCTCCGGAACTTCGAGCCCGAGGAAACCGTTACGTCCCGCTTCGAGCCAGATTTCACGATCGATGAAGCGCTGGTCGATCAGCTTCTCTGCGACCGGAAGGATGTTCCGGTTGACGAATTCGCGGGCAGATTCGCGAAATGCCTCGTGATCGGGTCCGTACAGAGTGCGACGCATGACGAGTTGCTTCCTTTCGGCGTGGCAATGCCACACGTAACGATGTTCCTAAGCATTCGCTTAGAATCTAAGCACCTGCTTATAGTGAATCGAGAGCGGGATATTGTCAACATCGAAATCCGTCACACCTGGAGGAAACCGTGAGCGACTCACCTGACGTGGTGATCAGCCCCTCCAAAGCTGCGGCCCGTATCCGCGCGGCAGCCGTGGACGCTTTTGCCTCCGCGGGCTACGGCGGCACCACCACCCGTGACATCGCTGCGCGCCTCGACATGAGTCCGGCCGCCATGTACCCGCACTACCGCTCGAAAGAAGAGTTGCTTTTCGCGATCAGCTACGAAGGCCACACCGAAGCGTTGAAGGTGGTCGAGGGCGCCGACCGACCGGGTGAAGAACCGTCCGTTCGCTTGCAGGAACTGATCAGCACGTTTGCCAGTTGGCAGGCGGGGCACCATTCACTCGCTCGCGTTGTCCAGTACGAACTCACCGCCCTCACACCAGAGCACTACCGAACCGTCGTCGCGCTTCGCCGCAGCACGACGCGGGTGGTCCGGGAGGTTGTCGATGCCGGCGTGCAGTCGGGCGATTTCACGATCCCCGATGCCGAAGGCGTCACCCTCGCCTTGATGTCCCTGTGCGTCGACGTGTGCCGCTGGTTCCCGGCCGGCAACTACACGAATCCGGAAGACATCGGAAAACTGTACGGAGACCTGGCATTGAGGATGGTGGGCGCCGCCTGAATCAGGTGACGCCGACCGCAGAAAGGACTCGGCCAGTGGCCAACCGCACCTATCTCTACTCGACCCCTGTTGCCCCGCATGAGAATCCGGCTGCCGCTCGCACCCGCGGACTCAAAGGAATCTCGGAGTGGTCGTACGCGCTACCGCTGGTCCCCCGGATCCTTGTGTCCGTGAATCCGCTCGCCCGCCAGTCGATCATCTGGGACGACACCCCCGACCTGATCGCGGTCACCGCGCCCTGTGGTCCTGGTATCGCCCGGCTCGAAGACTTCCTCGGCCGCATCGATCACCCCGAACTCGGCACGATGGCCGGCGATGCGCTGCGTTTCCTGCGCAGCCACACCGAACCCGACCACTACTTCGTCCTCGAGTGCGGCGAGATCTTCGACATGGACGACGAACCGTTCGCCGAACAGGGCACGGCCCTGATGGCCGGTCTGGCGAACATTGATGCGGAGATGGAGGCGGCTCTGGCCACGCTCGCACCCGTCAAGCCGCGATTCTGGGAGCGGCTGTTCACGCCGACTCAGGAGAGCGTCGAGGAACCGCTACGCGAACTCGGCCTCGGTTACTGGTCCGAGACCCTGTACTTCGATTTCGACCTCCCGCGATAGCCGAACCGGCACAGCCATCGGTTTCAGACCAGTTGGTCCGCAAACAGGTACCCTCGGATTTCGTGCCCGACAACTCCACCGATCTACCAACCACTGCGTCCACCGTCCTCGGCGGTTGGGGTCGCACAGCCCGAACGACCTCGCACGTCGTTTCGGCCCCTGATGTAGAGGCGATCGCTAAGGCCGTCGCCCGCGTCGCAGACGACAATGCCGACAAGCCCATGCACCTCCGACGCGGAGTCATCGCCCGCGGTCTGGGGCGGTCTTACGGAGACAACGCGCAGAACACCGGCGGCTTGGTCATCGACATGACTGCCTTCCGTCGAATTCACAAGATCGATGCCGAGACCCGACTGGTGGAGATGGACGCCGGAGTTTCCCTCGACCAGCTGATGCGGGCGGCACTACCATTCGGCCTCTGGGTCCCGGTTCTCCCCGGAACACGCCAGGTAACCATCGGCGGAGCGATCGCCTGCGATATCCACGGCAAGAACCACCACACCGAAGGCAGCTTCGGAAATCATGTCCGCTCGATGGATCTGCTCACTGCCGACGGCAGTATCCGAACCTTGGAACCGCATGGCCCGACATCCGAGCTCTTCTGGGCTACCGTCGGCGGAATCGGACTGACCGGGATCATCCTGCGCGTCACCCTCGAGATGACGCCGACCGAGACGGCGTATTTCGTCAACGATGGCGCTCTGACCGCGAGTCTTGATGAAACCGTCGCTTTTCACAGCGACGGCAGCGAAGCCGACTACACGTATTCGAGCGCCTGGTTCGATGCAGTCAGTGCGCCGCCGAAGCTCGGCCGGGCCTCGATCACGCGTGGTTCGTTGGCGACCGTCGATCAGCTTCCGCTGAAATTGCAGAAGAATCCGTTGAAATTCGATGCACCACAACTGTTCACGACACCGGATGTTTTTCCCAACGGCTTGATGAACAAGCTTTCGGCCTCTGCGATCGGCGAGTTCTACTACCGCACCGGCGGCAACTACGTCGGAAAGGTCCAAAATCTGACGCAGTTCTACCATCCGCTCGACCTCATCGGTGAGTGGAACCGCGCCTACGGATCCAAGGGATTCCTGCAATACCAGTTCGTAGTACCCGTCGACGCGGTGGACGAATTCAAGAGCATCATCCGCGATATCCAGCGTTCGGGACACTACTCAGCGCTCAACGTCTTCAAACTTTTCGGCGAAGGAAACGCAGCGCCACTGAGCTTTCCGATGTCCGGGTGGAACGTGGCCTTCGACTTCCCGATCAAGCCCGGACTGGGTGAGTTCGTCGCTTCCCTCGACAAACGGGTACTCGAATTCGGCGGTCGCCTCTACACCGCCAAGGACTCTCGGACTACCGCGGCGAACTTCCACTCGATGTATCCGCGAATCGACGAGTGGATCCAGATGCGCAGAAATATCGATCCGACAGGTGTTTTCGTGTCCGACATGGCCCGAAGACTCGAATTGATCTGAGGCGCCGATCAGTCAGAGATCTCACCCAACCGACGCTCCAGGTAGGCCCTCTCCGGTTCCGTACCAACGAGTTTCAGAGCTTGCCGATACGCAGATGCTGCCGCGTCGGCACGCCCCAACCTCGCGAGCAGTTCGGCGCGCGCCAGGTGATACGGGTGGTAGTCGGCAAGTTTGGGCTCCGCTGCCAGTTCTTCCAACGCTGCCAGCCCAACCTCCTCGCCGTCGCGCATCGCCAGCGCCACTGCCCTGTTGACTGCGACGACAGGCGAAGGCGTCAACGTGAGGAGCACTCCGTAGAGCGCGCAGATCTGCGGCCAATCGGTGCTCTGCACATCGGCGGCCTCGTCGTGCAATGCGGCGATAGCCGCCTGGACCCCGTACGGCCCCGGCGCTCCCCCGGTCAACGCGACCACGACCAGGTCGCTTCCTTCCTCGATCATCGGCGTATCCCAGCACCCGCGATCCTGATCTTCGAGGAGCACGATCGCGCCACCGGCGTCGGTACGGGCATCCCGGCGCGCATGGACGAGAAGCATCAACGCGAGCAACCCGGCGATCTCGCGCTCCTCGGGAAGCAAAGCGCGCAAGATCCTCGCCAGCCTGATCGCCTCTACTGCTAAGTCGACGCGTTGCAGATCTGGACCCGAACTCGCTGCGTACCCCTCGGTGAACACCGAATAGATCACCTGCAGAACACCAGGCAGACGTTCCGGGAGTTCTTCGGCGCTGGGAGTTCGGAAGGGAATCCGAGCCTGACGGATCTTCTTCTTCGCACGCACGATCCGCTGCGCCATCGTCGCCGAGGGCACGAGGAAGGCCCGAGCTACTTCGGGCGTCGTCAACCCGCCGAGGCAACGCAAGGTGAGTGCGATTCGGTCGTCCTCGGCGAGCGCCGGGTGCGAGCAGGTGAAGAACAGCTGCAACCGCTCGTCGGGAAGTTCCCCCTCGACGACGGGAGGCGCCGGGTCGGCACGGTCGGCGTCCACCTGCATCACGGCCAATCGCGCCGCGTAGGCCTGATCACGACGAAGCCTGTCGACGGCTTTACGACGCGCCGTGGTCAGCAGCCAGGCACCGGGTTTTTCCGGAACTCCGTCCACGGGCCAGTGCACCAACGCGGCTTCGACGGCTTCGGACGTGACTTCCTCGGCCAGATCGAGGTCACCGAAACGGCGGACGAGCGAGGCCAAGAGCCGTCCACGTTCCTCCCGGAACACTGACTCGATGGAGTTCTCGGCCTGCTCGTCCACGGCGAATCAGTCCCCGAACCCGGCCAGCGGACGCACCTCGACGCTGCCACCGTCGCGCGCGCCGGGGCACCGCGCGGCCCACGCGAGCGCTGCGTCCAGATCGGGAACGTCGATGACGTCGTAGCCGCCGAGGATCTCACGGGTTTCTGCGAAGGGTCCGTCGGTGACGGTCTTTTCTCCGGACTGCGAGATCCGAACCGTCGTTGTGGTGGTCAGGTCGGCGAGGGCATCGCCGGACACCCAGATGCCGGCATCTTTCATTTCCTTGTCGTATTGCTGCCAGTCCTCGAACGTGCACTGGGGTTCGGTGTCTCCGCCGGGGGCGGTGTAGATGAGCAACATGTATTTCATGACTGACTCCTTGGTCTGTTGTTTTCTTCCGGCCTTCTTGCCTTACAACATGACGACGAACGGTTCTCCCCAGAATCGACAGGCGACTCGAAAAAACTTTTGGCGGGTTCGTCCGAGGTGCTGCCGTTAGGCTGAGTGTATGACCGAACGCGACCGGGACGCCGCTGGGAAACCCCTCAATTCGCGGCCCCGCGACGGACTCGGCCGTCCACTGCCACGCGACGCGCCGGGCGGCGTTCCGCGCATTCCGGACGATGTACGCCTGCCACCAGACGAGTCCATCACCGAGGCTCAGCGCCTCCTCGACCACGGCATGCCTTTTCACGCACACGAGATTCTCGAAGGAACGTGGAAAAGCGCGCCGCCCGAGGAACGTGACCTGTGGCAGGGACTGGCTCAGCTGGCCGTCGGGCTCACCCATCTGCTTCGGGGCAACAACACCGGCGCCGTCTCACTCCTCGGCCAGGGTCACGACCGCATCAGGCACTACGAAGTGGAAAGCCCGCACGGCCTCGACATCCCCGGTCTACTGACGTGGTCCGAACACCTGCTCGCCGAAATCGATCGCCCCGGCGATTTCCCCGCCCCTCCGATTCCGAGGTTGAGAATCCCCTGATGCCCATCTTCCCCATGTTTCCGCTCGGCTCCGCATTGCTACCGGGCGAGGTGTTGCCGCTGAACATCTTCGAGCCTCGGTACCGCGCGCTGGTCGAGAACGTTCTCGAAGCTGCCGACGGCCCACTGTTCGGGGTAGTGCTCATCGCGCGTGGCCACGAGGTCGGCGGCGGCGAATCACGCCACGACGTCGGCACTCTGGCTCGGATCGAGTCTCATGTCGCCATGGGTGCCGGACGGTATCAGCTGTACTGCCGGACCGAGGACCGCATCCGAGTCAATCGCTGGCTGCCGGACGATCCCTACCCGCTTGCCGAGGTCGAACTGTGGCCGGACGAGAACAACGGAACACCCGTCACCGCTTACGAATACGACTCTTTGCTCGAGCGCATCGAGTTCATGTACGGCATGTTGGGAAAGCTCGCACTACGAGCCGGCGAACAGACCCCGCGAATGCCCGTCCCACCTGATCCCTTGGATCCGTTGGGTTCTCGGCTGTACGCCCTGGCACGAAGTATTCCGATGGGTGACGCCGATCGTCTGGCTGTACTGACCGCGCCAGGCGCCGACGAACGTATCCGCACACTCTCGGAGGCAGTCGAGAACACCATCGAGGTAGCGCAGTTCAATCTGCTCTAAAGAGAAGAGACGTCGTGCTCGGTGAGTAGCCGGCGCAGTTCCTCTCGCTCCGCACGGTCGACCGCTCCGCGTCGCAGCGTCGGAGCGGAACCGACAAGAAGTCGGCTGTACGGATGCTCTGGCCGTCGCAGAACTTCAGCGGTCGGTCCCTCTTCCACGACCTGACCTCGATACAGCACGATGAGTCGATCCGTTACGCCGGCAACTGAGCCGAGGTCGTGAGAGATGAAGAGCAATGTTGCACCGGAATCACGCAGCGCCGCGAGGATCTCGATGACATTGACGCGGTTCGCCGAGTCGAGGGCGCTCACCGGTTCGTCGAGAATGATGAGCCGAGGGTTGGTGATGAGCGCACGCGCGACCGCGACTCGCTGACGCTGACCACCTGAAATCTCACCGGGAAATCGAGGAAGAATGTCGGCGTCGAGAGCAACTGTCGCCAGAGAAGCCGCAACCCGCTCACGAATCACGTCACGACCGAGTGCGCCGGCAATTTCGAGAGGCTCGGCAAGCGACTGCGCGATGGTGCGCTCTGGATCGAGACTGCGCAGCGGGTCTTGAAAGACATACTGCACGATGCCCTCTCGGCGAAACTCGCGCCACTGAGTGCGCGACAACGTCGTCAGATCGTGATCCTCGACGAGGATCTCTCCTCCGTCGGTCTCGACGAGTCCGAGTATCGCGCGCGCGACAGTCGACTTACCGGAGCCCGTCTCGCCGATCAGGCCGAGCGCCTCACCGGGAGCGATTCGGAAGCTGACGCCGTCGAGGATCTGACGGCGCTTCGCGCCACGGCCGTAGGAGACGTCGAGGTTCCTGACGTCGAGCAGGGGATTCTGGTCAAGAGACATGTGCAGCAACCTCTCTCGTGAAGCGGTCGAGACCGTAAAGCTCGTGTTCCGAGACGAGCAGTCGGGTGTACTCGTGCTGCGGATCGTGCAGTACCTGCGCAGTTGATCCGCGTTCGACGATGACGCCGTCACGAAACACCACGACGGCGTCGGCCACCTGTGCGACAACAGCAAGATCGTGGGAGACGACGATCAGCGAAAGCCCGTGACGCTCGGTCAGATCGACGATCAGGTCGAGTACCTCGGCCTGCACCGTGACATCGAGTGCTGTCGTCGCCTCATCGGCAATCAAAATGCGTGGCTCCAGCGATACGGCGATCGCGAGGAGTACTCGTTGAAGCATCCCTCCGGAGAGTTCATGCGGGTACTGCCGGAACACAAGCTCGGGATCGTGTATCCGGACTTCGTCGAGCAAGGTCAACGCTTGTGCCTTTGCCGCACGGCGCCCGAGCCCGCGTTTGACGCGCAGCACTTCGGCAACCTGCTTCCCGACCGGGATCGACGGATTCAGATACGAGCCAGGATCCTGGAAAACCGCCGTAATCCCGGAACCCCGAACATGATTCCAGTCGACATTCGTGAAACGGGACGTGTCGTCGCCGAAAAGTTCGATCGTCCCCCCGGCGATCGCCAGACCGGCGGGAAGAAGACCGAGTACCGCCCGGAGACTGATCGACTTCCCGCTCCCCGATTCACCGACGATGCCGAGGACTTGGCCGCGCCGAAGCTCGAAATCGACACCGTCCACGAGAACAACCTCGTCGACCTCGTTGACAATCCGCAGATCAGTCACGCGCAGAACCGTTTCCGGTGCGGTTTCCGTAGTCAGCAGTAACGACATCGGTTCATACTCCTTGCTTCGATGTAAGGCCCCGTCGACGACGTGACCGCGCGACCAGTCGCCGACCCGACTCACCACTCACGTCACGAATGAGGTCGGCAAGCAGGTTGAATGCCCAGACGAGCACGATGATCGGGATCGACGGAATGAGCGGGGCAAACGGACGGAAGGTCAGGTACTTCAAATCGGAGGCAAGCATTCCACCCCACGTCGGCGCGGGAGGCTGAACTCCGATTCCCAGAAAGCTCAGCGCCGCAACGGCAATGAGCCCGACGCCGAGCGTGCTCGCCAATGTGATCGCGAGAGGTGGAAACACCTTGCCCGTCACATGCTTACGCACGATCCAGGAGACGTCGGCCCCGGCGAGTTGAGCTGCCTCGACGTACGGCGAGTTGGCCACAGCAAGGGTCGATGCGCGGGCAACGCGATAAAACGCCGGCGCGGTGAGCACACCGACGACGATCATCGCTTGCGTGAGCGCATTGCCGAGCAGCGCAGTTACCGCTACTGCGAAAACGAGAAAGGGCAACGCGATGAGGGTGTCGATCAGTCTGAGCGTCACCCACTCGAAGAAGCGCCCCGAGTACACCGAGAGCACCCCGGGAACAGCACCGACGACAAGCCCGATCACACCTACTTGGACCGCGCTCGCGATGCTGAGCGGTGCGCCCGCCAACAATCGGCTCAGGCTGTCTCGGCCGAGGTAATCGGTGCCGAGAGGGTGTTGGAAAGAGGGCCCGGAGAGAACGAGTTCGGATCCCTCGAGCGGGTCGTAGGGCGCGAGGAGTGGACCGAGGGCCACAAGCAGAACGGCGATACCGATAATGAGGATGGCGAGGCGGCCACTGCGGATCGCCCAGATATTGCGGAACATTCTAGAGACCTCTCGTCGCGGCGGGGATGATGCGGTTGAGGATGATGTTCACAACTAGATTGAATGCCACAACGATCACAATCGAGATCACAAGCACCCCTTGGACTGCCGGGACATCGCCGCGCTCGGCCGAGTCGGCCGCAAACCGTCCGTAGCCGGAGATACCGAAGATTGTCTCGGTGACAACCGCCCCACCGAGGAGCGCCGGGAACTTGAGGCCGAGAAGAGCGACGGTCGGGCCGATCCCGTTCCGCAATGCATGCACGAAAAAGATTCGCCGCGTGCCGAGTCCGCGCACCTGCGCCCCGACTATGTAGTTCTGGCGATAGACGTCGACGAGACCCACTCGCGTCTGGCGGGCGACCTCCGCAACGGTGTCGAGGCTCAATGCGAGCGCGGGAAGTGTTGCGTACCAGAGCCACGGACCGATCCCCTGTGCAACAGGCGCATAACCCGCCGCGGGGAACCAACCGAGACCTACCGCAAAGATCGATACGAGCAGAACACCGACGATGAACGGCGGCATCGTGGAGATGAGCGTGGAGAACGCCGTGACTGCACGGTCGAGTAGCGAGGTCGGACGAGATGCTGCAAGCACCCCCAGGAGAAGCCCGACAGTCACACCGATGAGCAATGCGAGTCCTGCGATCGACAGACTGATCAGCGCTCGGTCGAAGAGTAGTTCGGAGATAGGGAATCCGTTGTACCAACTCTCCCCGAGGTCGCCGCGGAGCACCGACCCCAACCAATCGATATACTGCAGAAGGAATGGACGATCCAGGCCCCATTCACTCTCGATCTGGGCCACTAGTTCTGGTGTGGCGTTGTCGCCTGCCTGGAGGTAGGCCGGTGACAAGCCGCTGATCTCCCGCAACGAGAACGTGATGAAGGTTGCGATCACGAAGACGGGCACGAAGATGCCGACTGACCGGAGAATCGTCACGGCGACGCGCTTTGCCACCGACGGCCGTCGGAACGGAGCGCGCGGCGATACAGCGCTCGGGGTGACCACTGAATGCAGATCGATGACCATTGCTCTTCCTCTCTACCCGGTCCGAGGGTCAGCCGACAGGTATCGGTAATGTGGACAACGAGTTTCGCGACGACGCGTTCGGACGCACAGCGGACAGCGTCGGGTAGATCTCGTCTGCTATCACTGCGAGACTTTCCCGGTAGTGCTTGTCGCCCAAGGCAAGCGGCACACTGAAGAGGTAGTCGGTCGACGCCGACACCGCGGCATCTTCCAGTAGTTCCGCGGCGATCTCGTCGGGCGTCCCGTGCAGGATGTAGAAATCACGCAAGATCTCGGCGGGTGAAGATCCACGAGTAATCCACGGTGTCGCTCCCGGATCACGTTCGATGTGCTCGGTGAACAGTCGCACGGCATCCTTCTTGCTCTCCGCGGGAAGAACCGATCGAGACACCCCGATTCGCGGCCCGCGATCGGCGGGCAGTTCACTCGAATACGCGTCGACGAGATCCTTCTGCACTGTGCCTGTCGGGCCGCCGGAAGCAAAGCGATGAAGCTGCAATGCGTCGCCTGCCCTGCCGATGGAAACCGCGGTATCCAGCTTCGACGTCGCTTGCCACAGACGCTGCGGAAGGTTTCCCGCCGGCGGGTAGAAACCGAAGGTCTTTCCCTCCACTACGCGCTGGACTCCGAATGCACCTCGCAGTCGGGCGAGGGCGTCCGCATAGAGTTCTTCGCGCCGGTTCTCGTCGAGGCCGAACGCGTCGTACGCCGCCGCCGAAAATCCACCTCCATTCCCTTTCCCTACCCCCAGCTCGAGGCGATCACCACTCAACGTGTTGACCACTGCCGCCGTCTCCGCGAGGCGTTGAGGGTGATCGAAGGCCAGCGGAATGACGGCGGTACCGAGGCGCAGCCGATCTGTTCGCTCCGACAGCACCGCGAGAAGGGTCAGTGCGGAGGGCAGCCCGATATTCGAAAACCTACCCTCCGCCAACCAATACGTTTCGTAGCCAAGAGATTCCGCTCGTACGGCATTGTCGAGGAGTACGGCGTACCCGGCACCTGCATTGTCGGTGACGGGCGGCACCTCGAAGAGCGCGAGCCCGGGAAGTGCTGTCGTCGTTGTCATGGTGTGTCCTTCACTGAAAGAGATGAATGCCGTACGACGGATCGACTACTTGGAACCGACCGTGATGCCGCGCCAGTTGAGGAATCCCTCACGGTTCTGGAAATCCGAGGACACGTCCGAGGACTTCGCCCAGGTGACCGGCTGCGCGAAGAGCGGGATACTCGAACCGTTCAGGAATCCGGCAGTGGACGCCGCACGAGCGACGGACGGGTATTCCGGTGCATCGATCGGCGTCGCCCGCAACTTCGCGAGTGCCCCCTGGAATTCGGGGGACGAATAGGGCGAACTCAAGTTGAGCACCCCACCGACGTCGTAGTGCTCGGTGAGCGTCTGTGCCTGCGAATTCCGGCCGACGTAGCCGTAGGTGGAGAACGCCTGGGTCTTCCCGAAGTAACCCTTCGACCAGTTCGGATTCTTGTTGATGGTGACCTTCACTCCGATTGCGGCCAGCTGTGACTGAATCACCTCCGACTGGGAATCAGCGGAATAGGGTGACGCGTCCAGAGTCACTTCCAGGCCGTCTGGGTGACCGGCCTCGGCGAGAAGAGTTTTAGCCCGCGCCGGGTCGAACTTGTACACACCCTCGATCGCATCGGCAAAGAGCGGATGCCCCTTGGGGACAAGTTGATTAGCGACTTCACCCTCACCGAGAGTGACCTTGTCGACGAACTCCTGCGAGTTGACTGCCAGACGGAATGCTTCGACGACGCGGGGATCGTCGAACGGTGCAATGTTTCGATTGACGCTCAGAAATTGAACTGCCCAGTTCTTCGTGATGTCCTGGACCAGATCGAGATTGGCAGCGCGAGCGGCCTGGATCTGCGTGACGTCGACTGTGACGAAGTTGTAGACCCCAGTCTGTACTGCCGAGACGAGACTCGCAGCGTCGTTACCGAAGTGGATCTCGATCCGATCGATGTGGATGTTGTCGGCATCCCAGTAGTTCTGGAACTTCTCCAAGGTCACGTGCGACTCGGGTACCAGTTCTACGACCTTGAACGGGCCGGCTCCGACCGGATTTCGAGTGTTGAGTGCGTCGACGTCCTTCTCGGCGGCAGCCTTACTCGTGATGAGACCCGCACGGATGCTGAAAAGGTAGGGAATCTGATAGTCGACGCTCTTCAGATTGACCGTGAAGTGGAGTTCGTCGTCGACCACGACGTCCTTGATGTTGCTGTACGAACCGGCGAGTGCGGAGTTCTTCTGCGTGATCGCTCGATTGATGTAGTAGGCCACCGCGTCGGCGTCGAGCGGACTGTCGTCCTGAAAGGTCAACCCGGGACGAAGCTGGAACGTGACTGCCGTGCCCTCCGCGTTGTATTCCCAGCTCTCCGCGAGCGCGGGAGCGGGCTTGCCGTCCTCGTCTTGAGTGAGAAGCGGTTCGTAAATCGGGGTCAGGTTGACAGTCGCTCCGGTTGCACCGGTGACAATCGGATCCCAGTTTCCGGGAGCTACCCCGGACTGCCCCCACTTGACGACAGCATCGCCGGACGTGGATCCGCCAGCCGATGAGCAGCCGGCCAGCACCAGCATCGAGGCCGTGGCGAGTCCCACGAGTGCCGTGAGACGGCGAGAGAATTTCATCGGTGTTCTTTCTTCTTAAAGGTCCGGCAAGAGTGGGTTGTTCAGATACTCGTGGAGAGCGACGCCGAGGTGCCAGGCAGTGGGGCAGGGCGAATTCCTTCACGCTCGGCAAGCGTGTGGCGATTCGCCGCGAAGGGGAGCCCAAGGTTTCCACGTAATGTGTTGTGCTCGTATTCCTCTCGCACTATCCCCCGCTCCCGAAGAATCGGCAGCACCTCGTCGAGGAAGCGTTGGAACTGCGCGGGGTGACCGATGTGGATGTTGATTCCGTCGAGGGCACGTCCGTCCAGCCAGCGCTGCAGTTCGTTCGCAACGGTTTCGGCACTGCCCGTGAACGGTGACACCTTGGGCGCATTCAGCAGTTCAACAGTTTGCCTCAAAGTGAGTCCACGATCCACGGCGAGTTCGGTGATCTTCTTCGCCTGTGTGTAGAAACTCCGTTCGGCGAATTGCAGGGCCTCACGAGGGAAGGGTGCGTCAAGGTCGTATCGGCCGAAATCGTGCCAACCGAACGGACGCCCCAACTCACGTAGAGATCTCCCGAAGTCGTTGTCCCCGAGTTGAGTTACGCGTTCTATCTCGCGAGCATCGGCATCGGTGTCTCCGACCGTGACAGTAACGCCGGGCAAGACGACGATGTCCTCGGGTGAGCGTCCGTACGCCGCGGCGCGGGATTTGATATCGGAATAGAAGGCCACCCCTGCCTCGAAATTGGGCGCGTGAGTGAATATTCCGTCGCCGATGCGGGCTCCGAGGTCACGCCCCTGCTCGGAATCGCCTGCCTGGAACACCACCGGCTGACCCTGGCGTGAACGCTCGAGGTTCAAGGGGCCCGTTACCGAGAAGTACTCGCCCCGATGATCCAGGGTGTGCAGCTTGGTGGGATCGAAGAAGCGACGAGATTCCCTGTCCCGCGGAAATGCATTGTCTTCGAAGGAGTCCCACAGGGCCTTCACCACCTCGACATGTTCGAGTGCACGTCCGTAGCGAGTTGCGTAGTCGTAGTGCTCGTCGAGTCCGTAGTTCCCCGCAGTTCCACTGTCTCCGCTGGTGACAACATTCCAACCGGCACGCCCTCGGCTGATCAGATCGAGAGATCCGAGTCGGCGCGCCAGATTGAAGGGCTGATTGAACGAGGTGGTCAGGGTTCCGACGAGTCCGATGTGCTCGGTCGCCACGGCAAGCGCAGACAGCAATGTCAGCGGCTCCAGGCGATTGAGGTAGTGCGGCGGTGAGTCCGCCGTGATGAATTGGCTGTCGACAATGAATACGAGGTCGAACTTCGCCTCCTCCGCCAGGCGCGCGTAGCGGATGTACCAGTCGATGTCGACGCTCGCGTCCCCGGGAATCTCCGGATCCAGCCACGTGTAGGGGTGCCCCGGTCCACCTGTCGGGGTGGGGACTGCACCCAACTTCAATTGCCGTCTGGTCATGTTTCCGCTCCTTCACCGAAAAGGCATGCGCCTCTGTACGTCGAGTTGAAGTGTATGGAGCAAACAGACGCGTGCAGAGTATTAAATTCTCGATGTTCAAAACATAATCCATATGTTGCACAACATAATTGAACAAAGCCAGATCAGTCGAAGTATTCTCTCGACGACTCTGCGACCGCACCCGCGACCACATCTGCCAACTGCCCGATCAGTCCGTCGTCATCAGGCAACTGAGTAGCCGACAGACGCAGAAGTTGTTGCGCGGGAGCCCGAACGAACGAACGTGAACCCGCGCCCACCGAAATTCCTTGTCGCGCCAACGCCACGAGAGAAGCGGTTTCATCCGAGACCCCTACCCACACAACCAGACTGTGCGGTCCTGCGAATGCCTCGATACCACGGTCGATCAAAGCTTTCAGAAGTGCGGTGCGCCTGGCCGCGTAACGCTCATGCGCTGTCGACACCGCCTGTTCGGCATCTGCACTGGTGATCAAGTGGGCGAGCGTGTTCTGCAGAATTCGACTGTTCGACCCGACTCCGTGACTTCTGACCTTCATCGCCCGCTCGATGAGTTCGCGCGATCCACCGAGCACCGACGTCCGCACGTCGATCCCATACGCCTTGCAGTAGCTACGAATTCGCACAACTCGGTGTGGATGTCGTCCACCGAGCGACGGTGGCTGCACGGGCTCGAGCGGTCCTATCGAATCGTCCTCGACTACCCAGACTTTCGGATGACGCGCCAGAACCTCGGCGAGTTCGTCGATACGCTCGTTGCTGACCTCGTGGTCGACCGCGAACGGCGCCCCAGGCTGGAACACGAACGCCGTGGCACCGGCAATCAAGGCCGCCTCGAGAGCGTCGGGGCGAGGACCGTGACAGTCTGCGGCTACCCCGATCGCTTCGAGTCCCAGGTCGCGAAGCGTGTCGAGCACTCCCGGTCCCAGCGGCTCGTCAACGGCGACAATCGTTCCGGGCGGGGCTGCCGCCTCGACTGCCAACAGCAGCGCCTCGGTGCCCCCGCCGGCTGTGGCCCACGCTTCCGGTTCGAACGGCCAGCTCTGCGCAACAGCATCTCTCAACCGTTCTGTCATGAGCTCACGGCCGAAGACATTCAAGGTCTCCGCATCCAGGCTCGACAGCAAGGCTTCGGACAGTGATGGCTGCAGCGCGAGATCCGGCGCGTTCTGCGCCAGATCTACACCACGCCAATCAGGTATTCCGCGTTCGGGCACAGTGTCTCTCGGCGGGAGAACGACAGTGCCACCGCGACGGCGAGTTTGGACGAAGCCTTGTTCTTGCAACCGGCCCCAGGCATTGACGATCGCGCCGACGCTGAAGTCCGCCGACCGTGCGAGCTCACGAACAGTCGGAAGGCGGTCTCCAGGGCGCAACTCACCTGACCGGATGAGCTTGCCGACAGCATCGGCCAGGTCCGCGGCCCGGCCACTGATCCGCTCCACCAGCCATTCGGGATCGACAATCTGAGATTCCAATGTCGCTGACATCCATCACCTTTCGTTGAGAGCACCGTTCCACTGCGCAGACGGACGATCACACCGCGTGAACCCCAGTCGGATCTCGCAGGATGATGTCAGGAGTAAAGGGCAGGCGGAGACGCTCGAGGAATTGAACGATCTCGGCGGCCACCGATCGGTGGGATACATCGTTGAGTATGTCGTGTCGACCGTCGCGTACGACGACTACCCGGACATCACGCAGAGACGAGCTCAGTTCGAGAACATCAAGTGCAGGGCTCAGGACGTCCGACTGTCCGTGGACGACCAGAACCGGGACATCAACCTGAGCAAGCACTTCAGCAGTGGCAATCGGAACTTCGTCTGTGAGCGAACCAGGTTCGAGAGCATCAGCCGAGGAGAGAACACCACGGTGAACAGGGCAGGCCGACCGAATCTCGAGCTCGCGGTCCCAGTCTTGCACTGATGCTTCGTGATCGGAGACGAGAAGGCCCGCTACCACCACCCCGGTCACAGTGGGATGGGTAACGGCAGCGGCGAGAGCCGCCACGGCACCGCTGTCCGACCCCACCACTGCGAGCGAAAGGTCGGCCTGCGCATCAGCGATGGCACGATTTATCGTGTCGGTGTCGTTCTCCACCACCGCGACGCGGTAACCGTCGAACGCGATTCGGCGGGCGAACCTTGTGTACACGTCGGCCCGCTCACCACGACCACCGACGACTATCACGGAACCTCGACCTGTCGCTTCAGGTTTCAGCCAGTCGATTTCCACTGATTACCTCATTCGGAATGGTTGTTCACAGAGTTGACAATTTCACTCTGGCCGACCACTCGAACGCGAACAAGACTAAGGCTCACCCCGAACAAAACGGGTGCAATTGCTCACCGCTTCGTGTTTTGTTCCGAACATATCTGGTTTGTGATTCACCGACAGCGCCCACTGCACGATCAACGAAGGGACAGCCATACCGATGTCCGAGACCACAGGGTTCGCAACCCGGCAGGTCCGCTCTGGTTACCAACCCGGAACTGCGCAGAACACCGCCATTCCCCCGATTTACCAATCGGTTGCCTACGACTTCGGCAGCTTCGAGCAGGCACGGGACATCTTCTCTCTGCGCCGCACGGGAAACCTGTACAGCCGCACCGGGAACCCGACACAGGCCGTGTTCGAGAAACGTCTCGCCGACCTGGACGGCGGTGTCGCGGCACTGGCAACTGCGTCCGGGCAAGCTGCCGTTGCGGTTGCACTCCTGACCCTCGCCAAGGCAGGGCAGCACGTCGTTGCCGCGCGCCAGTTGTACGGCGGAACAGTCGATCTCCTCACGGACACCTTCGCGGACTTCGGGATCGACGTCACCCTCGTCGATCAGGACGATCTCGAGGCCTGGCGTGACGCGGCCCGTCCCGATACCCGAGCATTCTTCGCCGAGACGATCGGCAATCCCATCGCGTCCGTGCTCGACGTCTCAGCCGTGGCAGACATCGCTCACGACGTCGGCGTTCCACTGATCGTCGACAATACGATCGCAACTCCGTATCTGCTGCGTCCGAGGGACTTCGGCGCGGACATCGCCGTGTACTCTGCCACCAAGTTCATCGGCGGACACGGTACCTCGCTCGGCGGTGTCATCGTGGACCTCGGAACCTTCGACTTCGGCGCACAACCCGAGCGATGGCCCCAGTTCACCGAACCGTATCCTCGCATCGGCGATCTGGTCCTGTGGGAAGAGTTCGGTCGCGAACGCAGCGCCTATCTCGTCTACGCGAAGACGAAGATCGTCCACGATCTGGGTCCGGCGTTGTCACCGTTCAATTCCTTTCAGCTGCTGCAAGGTTTGGAAACACTCGACCTTCGACTGGACCGTCAAGTGGGTTCAGCCCTGGAGATCGCACGCTTCCTCGACGCACACCCTGCCGTCTCCCAGGTCAATTACCCGGGTCTGCCGGATAACAGATGGCACAACGCCGCCCAGCGATACCTGCCCCGCGGAGCAGGCTCGGTATTCTCCTTCGATCTCGACGTGGACGACTCGAAGATCGCGAAGTTCGTCGACTCGCTGCAACTGTTTGCCATAGTCGCCAACATCGGAGACGCGCGTTCGCTGGTTGTCCATCCCGCCACCACCACCCACAGCCACCTCGACGACGCCCAACGAGAACAGGCCGGATTCGGCTACAGCACAATCCGATTGTCGATCGGATTGGAGAATGTCGACGACCTCGTCGATGATCTGCGCGCATCACTCGACGCCATCTGAGAAGGAATGACATGCACTTCGGCTACTGGACACCCATTTACGGCGGCTTCCTACGTAACCTCGGCGACGAGCAGATGCCCGCAACGTGGGAGTACGTCAAGAAGCTCTCACAGCTCGCCGACCGCCTCGGCTATCACACAACGCTCGTACCTGAACTCTATCTCAACGATCGCAAAGGAATCGAAGCCCCAAGCCTCGAGGCTTGGTCACTCTCGTCGGCTGTTCTGGCTGTCACAGAACAACTTCGGGTCATGACGGCCGTGCGCCCGGGATTCCACCTGCCGGCGGTGACGGCCAAGGAATCCGCGACGATCACCGACATCGCCGGAACAACCGAACTCGGCGACGCCCGGTTCGCTCTCAATGTCGTTGCAGCCTGGTGGGAAGAGGAGGCACGTCAGTACGGCGGCGCCTTCACGCGCCACGACGATCGGTACCGCCAAGCCACCGAATTCGTCGACATTCTCCGTGGTCTGTGGAAACACACGCCCTTCAGCTATCAAGGAGAGCACTTCTCGGTGCGTGATTCGATCCTGTCCCCCAAACCCGGCATTCGTCCCCCGATCTTCGCAGGTGGTGAGAGCGAGAGCGGCCGAGAATCCATCGCAAGCTTCTCCGACTCCTACGTCCTGCACGGCGGGACCGTCGATGAGGTCCGCACGAAGATCGCGGACATGAACGCCCGATCACAGCGAATCCACCAGCGAGACATGGCCGAATTCGGCATGTCCACCTACATCATCGTCCGCGACACCGAAACCGAGGCACGCGCCGAACTCGAGCGCATCACCACAGTCGATCCCGATTCACCTGGCTACGCGTCTTTCGAAGAGTTCGTCGCGAACTCCGAACTCGACGTCGAGGTGTCCAGACGCGAGTATTCCGTCGGCACCCGCGGACTACGCCCGGACCTCGTCGGCACCCCGGAACAGGTTGCCGAGAAGATCCGCGCATACCAGGACGCCGGCCTGACCCTTCTCCTGATTCAAACTTCCCCAGCCCACGAAGAACTCGAGCGCATAGCGACGCAGGTCTTTCCATTGGTCCCTGAACTGAAGCAGTCACTGTCCGTGTGATCCTGCAACGCGAAGGGCGTCTACTCGCAGTGTGCGAGTAGACGCCCTTTCGTCTTTGTCAGCGCGGTGAGGGTCCGGTGACCAACGGCAGATCAGAATTTCCTGCCCACGCCGTCAGTGACCCGTCATAGACTCCGACGTCTTCACGGCCGGCCAAGGCCAGAGCGTGCGCAACTCCGGTGGCTGCGATGCCGCCGCCGCAATAGGTGACAACCTTCTTGGTCGTATCGAGGAGTCCTGCCGCGTCGAAAAGGGCTCGCAGATCCTCAACCGAGCGAAGCTCGCCTGTTTCCTGGTCACGCACCTCGAAGACAGGAAGATTCACGCTGCCCGGGATGTGGCCGGGACGGGCGTACGTGCTGGTTTCACCTCGGTACGTGGCCGGATCGAGCACGTTGACCAGGATGGTGTCGGAGTCGTCGAGTGCCGCGGCCACCTCCTCGGTCGAACGCAACAACTCCGGCCTACGGACGCCGGTGAACGTGCGAACAGTCGCGGTTGACTCGGTGTCCGTCACGGGCAGTCCCGCAGCCTGCCACGCACGCAAGCCGCCGTCGAGAACCGCCACCGAATCGAAACCTTCGAGACGGAGGTGCCACCACAGGCGAGTAGCCCAGAAGCCGTCGTGCTGGTCGTACACCACCACAGTTGCGCCGTCACCGATGCCGAGGGCACCGGCTGCCGCGGAAAATCGTTCCGAACTCGGGACGGTCCACGCGTCACTGCTGTCCGGATCAGCAAAGTCGGTCAACAGGTCAGCAAACAGCGCACCCTCGATATGGGCGGTCCGGTACGAGGCGCCGCCGGACTCAGGAATGTACGGACCGTCGGTGGGAACCGGCAGATGGGTGGTTGCATCCACCACGACCAGGTTCTGATCGACGATGCGACTTTTCAGCCACGCGACATCGACAAGGGCAGGCAGGTTTTGAGTAGTCATCAGTTCCTCGGGGTAAGAAGTGGTCGACTTCCTTTGTCACGCTAGCCAATTTGACGACGCACGCCACCGAGACGCTCGCTACTGACATAAAACCTTGACAGGGATACCGACGATTACGCCGCCACAGGTGTACTACGCCATCGTCTGGCCCATGTCGATGACGATCTTCGTCCCGGTGACCGCCCTTGAGAGATCTGTCGCGAGATAGACCACGGCGTTGGAGATGTCCTCGACGGTGGTGCGCGGGACGGACGTGAGCGGCCACTTGTACGAGTTCATGTACTCCGGATGAGCGGTGAGTACCTTACCGACGTTGGGATCGTTGCCCATCTCGGTCTCCACCGCGCCGGGGTGGATGCTGTTGACTCGAATGTCGAAGCCGCCCAATTCCGTTGCCGCGGTGCGTGCCAAACCAACGAGGCCGTGCTTGGCCGCCGAGTAGTGCGCGCAGCCGGGCGCTTCGGCAACGCCGGCGGCACTGCTCACAATCACGATGGAACCGCCGTTGCCGGCTTCGATCATTGCAGGAACTGCGGCTGCCATCGTGCGCCAGACACCATTGAGATTGATGTCCACCAGCGTCGACCACTGCTCTTCCGGCATCTCCCAGAAACGGTTCCACGTTGCGATGCCCGCATTGGCGATCACGACGTCGAGGCGACCGAACCTGTCGACGCCCGACGCCACCGCCGCCCGCAGCGCCTCGAGGTCGCGGACGTCCGCTACAGCGGTGACGATCTCGCGCCCCTCCGCTCGTACGAGACGAGCCGTTTCTTCGAGGTCGGCTTCAGTCGCGGCCGCGTAACCCACGTCTTCGGACACCGACGCGCACACGTCGACAGCGATGACGTGTGCACCTTCCTGCGCGAGTCGGATCGCGTGATTGCGTCCCTGACCCCGCGCTGCACCGGTGATGAAAACGACCTTGCCTGCCAAGAGTTGTGTCATGGCCGGGACGTTAGACGCTGATGTAGCCAGTTGCCTCCGCGTTCCCGCTCGACGGGAATCAGTCCTCCACGATGACGACGTGAAGATTCCTCGGACCATGGACACCTTCGACGCGTTCGAGTTCGATGTCGGAGGTCGCCGACGGGCCGCTGATCATGGTGGTGGGGCGCTCCGGCGTCAACTTCGCAATCGCCTCCGGCACTCCCACTTCCACACTGCTGCGATACAGGACGCAGATGTGTGTGTCCGGTACCAGCGTCAACGCACGGCGGCCCTGCGATGGACCGGCGTCGAGGAAGATGGTGCCGGTTTCGGCGCAGGAGACCTTCGAGCCGGTGACAACGGCGTCGAGGTTCTCGAGTTCAGGAGCCGGTACGTCAGGGCGGTCCACCACCAGCGTTCCGTCGAATCCGGCTACCCACGATCGGTCGAGGCCGGCGGGGATTCCCAATGTGCGTAGCCCCTGTGCCGTCAGTATCGAGGTGACGACCTCGGCGATTTCTGTTGCAGCGCAATGGTGAACGTGCGCCTTGTAGTCCACCAAACGGTCGACGAACAAATCGATGAGTTCCCCGTCGGACATGGTTCTGCCAGTCCGGTAGTTTCGCGGTATCTCGCTCTCACGGGCGGGCGCCAAGGTGATGGCATCACGAATGCGTCCGAGTACCAACTCGCGTGAATTCATCTGTCTGCCTTCCCGTCGCGACTAGCCTCGTCCAATGCCGCGCGGCCTTCGTCGGAGTCCCACCAGGATCGGAAGGTCTGCTTGGGTGGTGCGGGAATGTCTCTGGCAGCTGTCCAACCGTTCAGTGGGGGTGGCAAGGTGGAGATCTTCCCCTTCTTACCGGCCACGACGCGTCCGATCCCGGCGGCTTTCTGCGCGAGGGTCCATCGGCCCTCGGTCGACATCGCAATAGAGGCGGCTTTCATCGCCAAAGACTCTGCCGTGACACCGGATTGCTCGACCTTCTGGTGGCGCAATTCGACCAGAAGAGACGGTATGTCGATCTTGACCGGGCAGGCGTCGAAGCACGCACCGCACAGACTCGAGGCAAAAGGAAGCGTCGAGTTGGGATCGTCTTTGCCATGCATGCCCGCGAGCTGCGGAGTCAGCACCGCGCCGATCGGCCCCGGATAGGTCGATCCGTAAGCGTGACCACCGGTGCGCTCGTAGACCGGGCACACGTTCAGGCACGCCGAGCACCGTATGCAACTCAGGGCTTCCCGCCCGATCTTGTCGGCAAGCGCGGCGGTCCGGCCGTTGTCGAGGAGGATCAGGTGGAACTCCTGTGGACCGTCGTCGGGCGTCACTCCGGTCCACATGGAGGTGTACGGGTTCATCCGCTCCCCCGTCGACGACCGCGGCAGCAATTGAAGGAAGACCTCCAGATCCTGATACGTCGGCAGAATCTTCTCGATGCCCATCACGGTGATCAGCGTTTTCGGCAGCGTCAGGCACATTCGCCCATTGCCCTCCGACTCCACGACGGTCAGTGTTCCCGTGTCCGCGATACCGAAGTTGGCGCCGGAGACTGCGACCGGCGTCGTCATGAACTTGTGGCGCAGGAATTTTCGTGCGGCTGCGGCGAGCTCGGCCGGATTCTCCCCGAGGTTCGGATCGACATCTGGCATCTCACGAAGGAATATCTCTCGAATCTCGGACCTGTTGCGATGGATGGCGGGAACCAGAATGTGCGACGGTTTGTCGTGGCCGAGCTGGACGATCAATTCCGCGAGATCGGTCTCGTAGGCGGTGATGCCCTGGGTTTCGAGATGCTCGTTGAGCCCGATCTCCTGCGTTGCCATCGACTTGACCTTGATGACCTCGTCGGTGCCGGTGGCCTTGACAAGTTCGGTAACAATGGCGTTGGCCTCGTTGGCATCCGCTGCCCAATGCACCTGCCCACCGCGCGCGATGACTGCAGCTTCGAACTGTTCGAGCAGTTCCGGCAACCGCGCCATGACGTCGGCTTTGATCGCCGAACCCGCGTCACGCAGCTCTTCCCAATCGGGAAGCTCGCCGGTCACGTTGATGCGCTTGGCACGGATGGTGTGCGTCGCCTTGCCGATATTGCGTCGCAGTTGCGCGTTGGCCAGCTCGTGATGTGCTGCGACCGGGAACTTCTCAGTACCTCGCAGGAATCCTGCACCTTCGGGTGACCTCGGCGGGAAGCTGGGCAGACCCAGCGTCACCGCGCTCATGCGTGCACCCGGCATTCCACCGACGCCAGAATCTCCGCGAGGTGAATGGTCTTGGCGCCCATCTGCAGTCGCGACATCCCGCCGCCGATGTGCATGAGGCAGGAGGAATCTCCGGAGCTGCAGAATTCGGCGCCGGTGTCCGCGACGTGGCGAATCTTGTCCGCCAGCATGGCCGTCGACGTTTCGGCATTCTTGATGGCGAACGTGCCACCGAAGCCGCAGCAGGAATCTGCTTCGGGGAGTTCGACCAGATCGATGTCGCGGACGTTGCGCAGCAACTGAAGTGGTTTGTCTCCCACCCTCAGCATGCGCAGTGAGTGACAGGTCGGGTGATAGGTGACCCGGTGCGGGAAGTACGCGCCCACATCGGTGACCTCGAGAACGTCCACGAGGAATTCGGAAAGCTCGTACGTCTTTGCCTTCACGGTCTGCACCTGTCCACACAGCGAGGCGGTGCCGTAACGCTCGGCGACGATCTCGTGTTGATGGCGGATCGAACCGACGCACGATCCCGACGGTGCGACAACGGCGTCGATCGACGTGTCACCGAAGGTGTCGGCGTAGTTCGCGACCAGCGGCAGCGCACCTGGCTGGTAGCCGGTGTTCACGTGCATCTGCCCGCAGCAGGTCTGCCCGGACGGAAATACGACGTCGTGCCCGAGACGGGTCAGCAGGAGGGCGGTGGCCTTGGCGGCGTCGGGAAACATCGTGTCCCCGATGCAGGTGGCGAACAGCGCTACGCGCATGTGGATCCCCGCAATCTGTCGGTGTGGTCTGACCACAGTAATACATCCCTGGACAGGCCACCCCATAAACGACGCCCACCCGGTTATGCTCTTGCCTCATGCCGACCGAGCCGGGCCCGCGAGCGTGGGAACAAGTACTGAGTCATCTCGAACGTCGGCTCGTTTCAGGCGAGGTCTCTCCAGGCCAGCGGCTTCCGGGAGAGAGAATTCTGGCGGCCGAACTGGGCGTCGGACGGTCATCGGTCCGCGAGGCCCTGCGCGTTATGGAAGCTCTCGGCCTGCTGAAAGCGCAGACGGGATCCGGCCCGACGTCCGGAGCGATGATCGTGGCCAAACCGACCGGCGGCATGACCATGCTGATGCGAATGCAGGTTGCAGCACAAGGGTTTCCGGTCTCGGACGTGGTGAAGACACGACTCGTGCTCGAATCCGAGGTGATGCAGTCCCTGGCATCGCGAACCCCGGCCCCTGACCTCAGCGCCGCTGTCGAACTGCTCGACTCGATGGACTACGCAGCTCTCTCGGCCGAGGAATTCCTGCTACTCGACGCGCAGTTCCACGTGGCGCTCGCCGACGCGGCGGGCAATCAGGTGATCGCAGCCATGATGACCGGCCTGCGCGAGTCCATCGAGTCCTACGTTCTCGCGGGCGTCCAGATCGACAGCTGGCCGAGTACCTGCACGCGTCTACGTCACGAACACCGAGGATTGATCGATGCGGTCAACGCGGGTGACGGCGAACTCGCACGTCAGCGCATAGTCGGCCACATCCGCGGTTACTACTCGGAAAGCGCTCACTCCAGCCGGTGACAGGGGGTGGTAATTGCACCTCCAGAAGTCGTGTACTGTTGGTTTCACACCGACGCGGGGTGGAGCAGCTCGGTAGCTCGCTGGGCTCATAACCCAGAGGTCGCAGGTTCAAATCCTGTCCCCGCTACAAAGAAGAGGCCCGTAGGTTGCGAAAGCGACCTACGGGCCTTTTGCTGTGCGCCTTTATTAACCGCCGGGGGTTAATAAAGGCGCACAGCCGTGGTTCACACCGCCACGTTGTGAAAATCGATCTCCGCGGCGAGCATGCCGGAGAACCACCGATCCAGGTCCTCGTCAGTGACGGACTCGGGCATGGCGTCGACTTCGCACGCCAATACCGCCACCTGGGACACGAACGGCGGAGCGACATGCATGTCCACCCAGTCCTGCAACGCCGGTTCGCGCTCTACCTTCACTGCCGCCGCCTCCCGGCACCACGACAGATACAGGGTTTCCGCGGCGTACATGCCCACCAGGGCTGCCGCCCTGCCCTCTTCGCGAGCCAGGGTCAAGGCATGGGTGGACAGCACGGCCGACTCCTCGACCAGAGCCGCTGCGTCCCCCTCGTAGGGGAAGCGGGAACGCAACTGCGCGAAATACTCGCGCTGTTCGCCGACCAGGTTGGACATCGACGTCACGTGGTCGAGCGCGTCGTCGAGCGTCGGGGATTCGGCGACCACCAACCCCAGCACCTTGACGGCCGTCAGTACGAATGCCTCTTCGATCACGAGGTACCGGCGAAATCCCTCATCACTCAACGTCCCGCCGATGGTGTCCTCGATGAATGGAACCGCCCGCGCGGCAGCGAGGTTGCTCTGCTGCCGCGCGAGCAGGTCTGAGGACCGACTCATTCGCCGGCGACCCAACTGATCAAGCCGTCGAACAGGTCGGTGTATCCGGGCCACTGCTCACAGAACTCCGGCGGAGCCCAGTGCGGAGAGCAGTCCGAGGTGAAGACGATCGACCGTCCGGCGCCGTATTCACCCGCAGCGACAAGCGGATCGCCGTTGATGGTGGCGGGAACCGCAGCACCGTCTTTTGCGACGACGCGGTTGTATCCCAGGAGCGCCGGCCACGAATCCCCGGCACCACCGAGAGCCGGGTGAGCAGCATCGACGACGGTGGGAACGATCCCGGCCGGTGTCTCGACGCGATCGTCCTCGGCCAGCATCGTCACAGGCAATACCTCGGCGATCGCGGTCTGCCGGAAAGCTGCTCGCGCCTGGAATCCGGAGAACGAGAGGTAGCCACCGATCATCATCAGCGAGCCACCCGCACCGACCCAGTCACGAAGCGCGACAAGGCGATCCTCGCCGGCGCGGAACTGGTCGAACACACCGGGAGCCAACTGCAGCGAGTTCGCTCCGATGTCGGAGAGAACGACGACGTCGAACTGGGACAATGCTTCTGCGGTGCCGGGGAACTGCGTCGGCACCAGGTGTGCGGGCATGTGTGTCACGTCGTGGCCACGTGAGGTGAGCGCATCCCGAAGCGGACCGACTCCCTCGACGTAGGAATGGACACTGAACTCGTCGACGCCCTTGACGTGCGTCGACGTCGTCATCCAGCTCTCGCCGGCAATCAGTACTCGTTTACCCATGACTGCTTCTGTTTCCTTTCGCGGCCTGCTCGAAGAGCGACCTCGGGTTGTCTCGCATCAGTGCGGACACTTGCTGGGGATCTACGCCTGCGCGCACCAACCGGGCGGCGAAGGCGAGTGGTACGTAGGAGAATCCGTTTCCGCCGTGCTTTCTGAGCATTGATTTGAGGAAGAGGTCGTGACTGAGCAAGAGTTGTGATGCGTGACCGGAGGTGACCAATCCGGCTACCGCACTGGCTGTTTCCGCCGGATGCGGAGAGAGACCCTCGCCGGGGAAATCGAAAGGCATCCCGATCATGTCGAACTCGAGAAAGACTCCGCGGTCGGCGAGCGATCGTTGGTAGTCGGCGTCGTGCCCCGACGGGTCCATGTGGCACAGAACTACGGCCTGCGGATCGACGCCCATCTCGTCGACCACGATGTCGACAACATGATGTCCGACGCGCTGCCACCCTGGAAGGTGGACGAACAGGGGCACGTCCACCTCACGCTGAGCGATGCACGCCGCACGCAAGGCCTTCGCCTCGTTCTGAGTGAAGAGCGGGGAGATACCGATCTCCCCGATCACTCCCGGAGCCAATTCCTTTGCCGGATCGAACTCCGCGACGAGCGAGCCCGCCAGATCGTCGACACCGAGTTCGTGAACCTCGACCGGATGGGTCGTCTCGAGGTACCAGCCAGAACCCATGATCACTCGCACGTCTGACGTGCGCGAGAACTCCGCCAGCTTCTCCGGCGCCCGGCCCAGTCCCGGCGGCGTCAGATCGACGATCGTCCGACCACCGAGGCGGGCGAAGTCCGCAAGGTCTTCCACCACGGCCGCTGCGTCGTCGACTCGACAATTGTCGAGACTGTAGTACGGATTGTCGTGAAGAAGCCAGGCATCCTCGACGCGTACCGGACCGGCCAACCGCTGCGCCACAACCGGATCCGGGGCCTCGGTGTACGCACCGGTGACGTCGTTGTGCAGATGTTCGTGTGGGAGAACCAGTCCGAGTTCCGAGCTGTCCACAGTTCCCGTGACGGTACGAACCTTGCTCATGAGCGTGCAGGCCCCGAGGGTGCAGACTGCAGGTGTCGCCACAGCGCACTCAGTGTGTGTCCGCGCATGTTGATCCAGATGGCCAGAAGCAGAACGACACCGGTGATGATCGGCGTCAGGAACGGGCTCACGCCGAGCAAGGTCAGCCCGTTGGCGATGATGCCGGTCAGGACGGCGCCGATGACGGTACCGATCACCGTGCCGCGACCGCCGAAGAGGTTGGTGCCACCGAGAACCACCGCGGTGATCACGGTGAGCTCGAATCCCGTTGCGGAGTTGGCCGATCCCGAGCCCAGTCGAGCCGCGATCAGCAGTCCCGCGATGCCGGCAGCCAGGCCGGTGAAGACGAGCGTCATCATGAGCACGCGACGCGTGTTGACGCCGGACCGTCGTACCGATTCGACGTTGGAGCCGATGCCGGTGACGTAACGTCCGAAACGCATGCGGTTGAGCGCAATTGCTCCGATGACCACGACGACGAGAGCAATCCAGGCGCTGGCGGAGAACCCGAGGAACTCCGCAGTTCCGAGCTTCGCGAAGTAGGTGTCGGCCGGGACCGGAACGGAGAACCCTTCGGTCCGGTACAGCGCGATACCGCGGATGACGGACATCGTCGCCAGAGTCACGATGAACGGCGGAATGCCCTGATAGGCGGCGAGCCACCCGTTGACCAGGCCCCAGGCCGCACCCATCACCGGGGCGGCGACGAAGACCAGGGACGAATCGACGCCGGCCTGGATCAGCTCGGCACTCATTGCCGCGACGAACGCGACGATCGCACCGACGGACAGGTCGATCTGACCGGCCGTGATCACGAAAGTCATTGCCACCGCGATGATCAGAACCGGAGCGATCTGGGTCGCCAAGTTCGACAGGTTCGTGAACGTCAGGAATGACGACGTGGTTGCCGAGAAGACGGCTGCGACAGCAACTGTCACCGCCAGCATCGCGAGCGTCGGTTTGTTGACGCTGTCCCACAAAGAGGGTTTCGCGGCGAGCTTGCGCTCGATCGGCGCCTGGGTCTTCTCGAGAGTGGTCATGCCGTGGCTCCCTGTGTTGCTGCCGATGTCCGTTGCGGCACCGGAGTTCGAGTGATGAGTCCGACGAGGGACTCGATGTTCAGGTCGCCGATCGGAACGTCGTCGACGCTCTGCCCCTCGTACATGACCGTGATTCGGTCACACACGCGGAACAGATCCTGCAAGCGGTGCGTCACGAGAATGACGCCCACCCCGGCCGCTGCCACGTCCGTGATCAGCTTGAGTACCGACTCGACCTCTGCGACGGCGAGCGCCGCGGTGGGCTCGTCGAGGATCAGTACGTCGGGTCGGAAGGAGACTGCGCGGGCGATCGCGACGGTTTGCCGCTGCCCGCCGGACAGTTGCCCGATCTCCTGGTAGGTCGATTTCACCTTGACATGCAGGTCGGCGAGAATGTGAGCCGCCTTCTCGTGCATGGCGTGCCGGTCGAGGAACGGACCTTTTCGCGGTTCTCTGCCGAGGAACAGGTTGCTGGCGACGTCGAGCGTGTCGCACAGAGCCAGATCCTGGTAGACGATTCCGATCTTCTTCTGCTGCGCGTCGAGCGGCGTCGAAAAGCGTACCGGTTCACCGTTGACACGCATTTCGCCGCCGTCGTGCTGAACTGCACCGGCGAGAATCTTCATCAGCGTGGACTTACCGGCGCCGTTGTCGCCGACCACTCCGAGTACTTCACCCTTCGCCAGCCGAAGGTCAACTCCTTGAAGGGACTTCACCGGTCCGTACGACTTGGTGATGCCCGAGAGTTCGATCAGTGGAGGTGCCATGATTACTTCTCCAAGTAGTACATGTAGTCGGCTACGTTCTCCGGGGTCACGATCTGGGTGGGGACGGGGATGTTCGCCGGAGCGCCGCGACCACAAGCCAGGTCGATTGCCGAATTCATTGCCTCGTGGCCGAATTCGAAGGTGTTCTGCTGGACCACGCCTTTAAGCCAGCCGGCTTTGAGTCCGCCTACCGCCTGATCCGAAAGATCCCAACCGACTGCTTCGATGCGATCCTGCGCCTTCTGACTGTTGACCGCCGCGACGAGTCCGATCAACGCCGGCTCACCGGTTGCGTAGACGTACTTCATGTCGCCACCGCCGGTCAGCAGGTTCTCCGCTGCAGTCTGCGCGTTCTCCTGAATGTTACGTCCGTCCACGACGGTGCCGACGGTCATTCCGCGGCCGGTCACGGTCTCCGTGAAGCCCTTCTGCCGCTCCAACTGGACAGTGCTGTTGAGCGCACCGACGATACCGACCGTTCCGGTGTTGTTCGCGACGTCGGCCAAGGTGTTTCCGATCTTGGCACCTCCCTCGGCATTTGCCGTACCGACCTGAGTCGACAGTGCCGGATCGTCGATGGTCGCGTCGACAGCGACGACGGGGATGCCCGCGTTCTTGGCCTTGACCACCGACGGCTTGATTCCGTCCGTGTCGATTGCATCGACGATGATCGCGTCGACTCCGGCGGCGATCAGATTGTCGAAGGCGTTGGCCTGCGCGACGGAATCGTCGTTGCCACTGATGATCTGCAGGTCGACGCCTGCCTTGTCCGCGACGTTTTTCGCGGCATTGTTGATCTGGTTGAAGTACAGCGCCTGAAGGTTGATGGTCACCAGACCGACCTTGAGCTTGCCGTTCGTCCCGTCACAGCTTTCGGCGACCCGGGTCGGCTGCGGGATGGACGAGCCACCCGATGCGTCCTTCGAGTCACTCGACGAAGCCGAGTCACAAGCGGTGAGCGTGAGCGCGACTGCAGCTCCCAGCGCCAGAGGCAATGCACGTTTCATCATCGAGTCTCCAAAAGGGTGTGAGGGGTCAATGTTGCTGTGAAGCTGTCCAATTCATCTCGGGTGGGGCATCCGCGGGGGCCGGCGGTGGCGCACGCCAATGCAGCCGATGCCCCAGCGAGTCGTGCGGCGTCCACCGGTGAGCGCCCGGCGTCGACAAAAGCGATGTACGTACCGCCGAAGCAATCACCGGCCCCGACTGCATCGACGACGTCGACCACTACTGCCGGTTCGCTCGTCACCTCGCCGTCCGGTGTGGCCAGTGTCCAACCTCGCGAGCCGTCGGTCACCAGCAGGTGGGTGTTGTGCTCGGCGGCCAGCGTCTGCCACTGATCGAAAGCGATTCCGAACTCGCCTTCCCACAGGGCACGCCCTACCACGACGTGGTCGGCGAGCGCGAACGCGCGCAGCGCCGCGGCCTTGTTTTCACAGCCGTCCAGATCGATTACCAGACTTACGCTTCCCGGCAGTACGTCAGGCAGAAACTCTGTCCGGTATCCGTCGAGGAACAGCCGTCCACCGCCGGCAGCGGCCAAGCGAGTGACCACAACACCGATGCGTTCGGCATCGTTCGGGTCGTCCTGGCTGATGATGGAGCGATCGCCGTCCTGCGCGATGAGAACTACTGCCGTCGACAGGAACGCATCTCGCGGCGACCAACTGGTATCGACGCCATCTGCCTCGAGGGCTTCGAGAAACTCGGTGGACCGCGCGTCCGGGCCCACGGCACCGGCAAAGATCACCTGCGCGCCCATTCTGGCCGCGGATACCGCAGCATTTGCATTCATTCCACCGTCGATCTGACTGATGGCCGTTGCCTGAACGCGCTCCCCGAGTACCGGTACGTGTGGGACATGTACCGTCACATCGTTGTTGGCGTATCCACAAAAGACAATCATGGCTACTTTCCTGCGGCCCGGGACAGTTCGCGGACCTTCTCGCCTGCGACCCGTCCCCACCAGCGTCCATTGTCCTTCACCGAGGATGCAACTATCGCGCCGTCGCATTCCTTCATCAGCGCTGCGACATTGGCAGCCGTGATGCCGGATCCGATGATCACCGGAAGAACGGTGTTGTCTCGGATCACGGAAACCTCGTCGACCGAAGCGGCGTCACCGGTGCGCGAACCCGTCGCGATCAGGACGTCCGCGTCGAAGAACTCGGCGTCTTCGGTCTGTTCCGCGACGGTGCGGTCCGCGACGATGGCATGCGCACCGTGCTTGACGTGCACGTCAGCGAAGATCCGGACCGGGTCGGCGCCGATGCGATGACGGAAGCGCGTCGTCTTGGCAGCCTGACCCTCGATGAAACCCTCGTTGGCAATGTAGGCATTGGCCCACTGATTGACGCGCACAAAACTCGCGCCTGCCGCCCACGCTGCGGCCACTCCGCACTCGCCGGCGTTGGACAGGATGCTGACGCCGACGGCCTTGCCGAACTCGCCGACCACCGCTGCCGTGATGACTCCCATGCTGGCGGCGGTTTCGTACCCGTGTTCGCCGGGCTTGAGGAACGGTATGTCCCAGTGATTTTCGACGATCACGCCGTCGAAACCGTTGTCGATGTACGCGTGTGCTTCCTCCACGGCGAAGCGGGCAATCTCCGAAACCGGCTGCCCGGTGTAGTGCGGGCTGCCCGGCAGGGCTGGGAGGTGAATGGCCCCGATGAGAGAAGGCGTGCCGGTGAACATCTCTGCCAACGCCGAGGGCTTGGGCGGAAAGACTCCGAGCGGTGATGCGGTCACTTCAGCTACCCCATTCCATGCGCAAGATTTGCGCTGTATGTCCATGCACAAGATCTGCACACGATGTAATCGATTGCCTTGATGAATTAGCAGGTTATGCGATCAACACCGGGTTATGTCAAGGTTTTCACAATTCGAATTTGTAAACGATTGCCTCAATCGCGTTACATGCGGGACACTGGACCGTGCGGTTCGATAACCTCGGACCCGAATCGAGCAGAAAACGGGGGACGCATGCGCAAGGCGACCATTCGCGATGTCGCGGAACTGGCCGGGGTGTCGACTGCCACCGTCTCGCGGGCACTGTCCGGCTCCCGGCCTGTCTCGGACGAGCTTGCGGCGACGATCAAACGAGCCGCGGATTCTCTCGGATACTCGGGAAACATCATCGCCAGCTCACTGCGTCGTAATCGGACGGACACTGTCGGAATGGTGGTTCCGAGTATCGCGAACCCCTTCTTCACCTCGCTGGTGGTCAACGTCGAACACGTCCTCGCTCAGCGCGGACTACAACTGTTCCTGTGCGATTCTCGTTCCGACCCCGACGTGGAAGCGCAGCGGCTCAAGTCGCTCGTCTCCCGGCAAGTCGACGGAATCATCATCAGCCCGTGCCACGGCGAATTGAGTTCCGAAGCAGTCCGAGCCAGCGCGGCAACGCTTCCGGTCGTTCAACTCGACCGGTTTGCCATGGATACCCAGACGGACTGGGTCGGTGTCGACGACGACGCCGCTCAATCCCTGGTGATGGAGCATCTGTCGGAGCGTGGCGCGCGATCGGCCGCCTTCATCAGTTCCGAGCTGACCAATTCGTCAACAGAACTTCGCCGGGCCGGCTTCTTCCGCCACGCGGATCGAATGGGGATCGAAACTCGTGACGAGTGGACACAACTCGGCGAGTACTCGATCGAGTGGGGGCGCACGGCTTCCAACACCATCCTGACCGGCAGAACTCGTCCCGACGCTCTGGTCTGCGCCGACGACTTGATCGCACTCGGCGTGTTGCAGACCTGCCACTCATTGGGCATCGACGTTCCCGGCGACGTTCTGGTCACGGGTTTCGACAACATTCCCTTCTCCGAGTTGTGCAACCCTCCGTTGACCACCGTCGGGCAGCCGCAGGAGAGAATCGCGGAAGAAGCTGTGCGACTTCTGGATCAGGCGATGAACAACTCTTCCGAGTCGACAGCCCACATTGCGCTTGCTCCTGAACTGATTGTCCGTCAGTCCACCGTCGGCCAAGCAGCGGCAACCGCACCGTAGGCCGCAATCGCATCGTCCAGTTCGGACACCTTGACGCTTTCGTTCGCCGCATGCATCAACGAGGGAGTGCCAGGGCCCCAGATCACGACGGGAGCTCCGGGGGCGGCCGCGGCCAGTACCGAAGCATCGGTGAAGTACGAAACCGGTTCGGTTGCAACGGGGAACGGCAGGGTGGCCAACCACGAGTCCGATGCGTCGGTACGCACACCTCCCAGGTGAATCGACGTCTCCACCGAGTCGACTTCCGGTTGGGCGCGCCACCAAGCGAGCAGGTCGGTTCCGTCTCCCACCGTGCGATGATCGATCACCGCATGGGCACTGTCCGGCACGATGTTCGGAGCCGAACCCCCACCGACCAAGCCGAGGTTCCAGGTTTCTGCGCCCAGAAACGCGTCGGACGACAGCGGAAGCTCACGTCGAGCTCGGTCGACGACGTCGAGCAGTTTGAGGACGGCGTTTGTTCCGCGCTGCGGCGTACTCCCGTGCGCGGCTTTCCCTTTGACGGACACGCCGAGCCACAGTGCACCGCGGTGCCCGAGGTTGATCTGATTTCCTGTCGCCTCGGGAACGATGACGGCCCCGACCTCGAGATTCGCTACGGCGTCGGCCGAACGAACGGCCCCGAGCGACCCGATTTCCTCGTCGCTCGTCAGCAGTAGTGCGACCGGGACTCCACGTTCGAAGGCGTCGACAACCGCGGCAGTAGCGGCGACAAGGCCGGCTTTCATGTCCGATGTCCCTCTGCCGAGGAACAATTCACCGTCGACCTGCGCGGCATACGGGTCGAATTCCCAGTCCGAGACGGTGCCCACCGGCACCGTGTCGACGTGGCAGGCGAACAACAGTCTTGCCGCCGAGGGTGCTGCTTCGTTGGTGATCAAGGCCCAGGGATGATTGCCGGTCAGGTCTGACTCCACCTTCGCCTGTGGCACATGTGAGAGAACCAACGAGACAATCGAATCCATCGCCCGTCGTTGAGGAGCGGCCTCCCCCGAGACCGTGTCGAGAGCTACCAGTTCCGAGAGAAGTCCGAGGGAATCCATGCACCCATTCTTGCACTGCCACGGATTCAGTGCGCTGCCAGCTGGGCGATGACAACGTAATTATCGTCGGTCGACTCTCCTTCGACCACATCACAATTGGCGAGGATCAACCGCCCGGGAACCGATTCACGCAACTCGTGAGTGCCCAGCAGCGAACCTTTGTGCAGCGGCCCGACGGTTTCGACCTCGTACTCGAGCACCCCGTTCGGTGTGCTCAGCAGGACGTGATCTCCTGGCTCCACCACCCGGAGCGCCCGGAACGGTGCTTCGCGAGTGGTGAAGTTGTGGCCGACGACAACAACGGTCTGTGTGGTCGACGTTCCCGGCATTCCGCTCTCACCCCACCACACCGGCAGCTCGTCGACCGGATTCAGCTGCTGCCCACTCTCGCCGCCGCGCACCAGTTTCTCCGAGTGCAACGGACTGCTCAGGTACGTGACCCCGGACGCAGACCTCAACTCGATCCGCTCAGGTTCTGCCGGATCGACGGTCACCGAAGCCGGTGCAGCCGCGATGTGCGACTGCACCGGCGAGCGATCGGGTAGCGATCCCGCGTTCTCGCCCGAACATCCGGAAACGAGGAGTGCGAGGATCGCTACCGCCGAGAGGCCGGCGCTACGCAGACGTGTTGCCCGTACCGTCATGACGCTTGCGACGAACAACCACCGTCGTAGCTGCTGCGGCGGCAGCGCCTACGACTCCGACGCCGATCAGTACAGCCGGCAGGTTGGAGCTGCTGCTACCGCTGGTGCTGCTTGCAGTGTCGCCGAGAGCAAGGTCTACCGGGGGCAGGCCTCCGGCGAGCGCCGGATCGCCGTCGGCATCGGTGACGTAGTAGTCGACGACGTCGAAGGCTCCCTTGTTGTTGTAGTAGCCGACCAGCTTGACGCCGGTCTTGTTCACTACAGCGGTGGTCTCGTCGACCTTCGTGACTCCGGAGCCGTCGTCGGTGTGCTCACCGATGATCACCTCACCGCCGACGCCTGTTCCGTTGTCGATCTCCTTCTCGCCCTTTGCCTTGAGCTCGTCGACGATCTTCTGCGCTGCATCCGCTTCGGCCTTTGCTGCGGCCGCGGCGGCCTGAGCTTCCTTGGCCTTTGCTGCTGCGGCGTCGGCTGCGGCCTTCGCGTCTTCGGCGGCTAGGTAGAGATCCTGCGCCTTCTTGCTCGCCGCCTCGGCAGCTTCGGCCTTCTTGGCGGCTTCGGCGGCCTTTTCGTCGGCGATGGCTCGCTTGTCGGTGGCAGCCTCGCCCGCAGCATCGGCCTCGGCCTGTGCCGACTCCGCGGCCTTCTGTGCAGCCTCGGCGTCCTTCAATGCGGAAGCTGCGGTGGCTGCCGCTTCATCAGCAGCCTTACGGGCGGCGGTGGCAGCTTCTGCCTCGGTTGCTGCTGCGGACTCGGCTGCCTTGGCCGTGGTTTCAGCGGCGGTGGCCACCTTCTGAGTTTCCTTGACGGTGATCGCGAGTTGCTTGGCATTCCACGCTGCGGCCAGCGCCTGAGCCTTGGCGACGGCTGCCTTCGCGAAATCCCAGTTCTTGAAGGCTTCCTCGGCCTCCTTGTTCTTGTCCGCAACCAGCTTGGCGTTTGCATCCGCGGCGGCCTTCGCCTCGTCGGCCTTGGCCTGCAGAGCATTAGCCTCGGCGCGCGCCTTTGCGGCCTCTTCGGTCTTGGGCCCCGAACCGGCGGCCTTCGCAGCCTCCTCGAGTTCCGCAGCCTTGGCTGCGGCAGCGTCTGCTTCTGCCTGAGCTGTTTTTGCTACCTCTTTCGCATCGGCCGCAGCGGACTCCGCAACCTTGGCCGCCTCTTCGGCTTCCTTGGCAGACTGTTCCGCGGCTCCAGCCTCCGCCTTGGCCTTGGTCGATTCGACCGCCGCCTTGGTTGCCTCGACGCTCGCCTGAGTCATTGCCTCGGTCGCCTTCACCGAAGTGTCTGTCGCTGCGGACGAGTCGACCCCCGCCGTCGCGGCTGCTTCGGCTGCCTTTGCTGCCGCGTCGGCTGCTGCTTTGGCTTTTGCTTCGGCTTCGGCCAGTGCTGCGGCGTCCGTACCTGCGGTTTCGACACTGCCCGCGCCCGCGACCCCGGCTTCAACCTTCTCGGGTGTGGTCTCGGTACTCGTCGCCGGGTCGGCGTCGGTGGTGGCAGCTGCCTCTTCCTCGGCGCAGGTCACCAGCGGATCAGCGCTCGGAGTACACACGGTTTCCGGCTCTGCCGATGCAATTCCCGTGCCGCCCACCGCCAATCCGAGAGCTAGTACGGCACCGGCGGCCGCAGAGCGGACCCTCCGAGAATGGGCGATGGACTTCTCCGACATAGCGCTCAACCTTTCGGCCTTCTTTACGAAGACGGCAATTCCGGCGTGGACAGCCTTTACTTCGTCAGCTGAACCCCAGACGTTACGACCGGTCGGTCCGAAAAATTGAGAGCTGCTGTTCGACGCGCGGGAATCAGGATCGCGGAATGCGCCCCATCAGGTAGAACTCCGGATTGGGCAGCATGCCGGAGAAGCTCGCCATTCGGTTGCTCAGGCCGAAAAAGGCGGTGATCGCGGCGATGTCCCACGCGTCCTCGTCACCAAAGCCGTGCCCACGGAGGGCATCGAAGTCGGCGTCGGCGATTTCGTGCGAGGCGGAGTTCACCTTCGTGGCGAAGTCGAGCATCGCGCGCTGACGATCGGAGATCTCTGCGGTGCGATAGTTGACCGCAACCTGATCGGCGACCAGCGGCTTCTTCTCGTAAATCCGCAGAATCGCGCCATGCGCGACGACACAGTACGTACATTTGTTGGCCGCAGAGATCGTGGTGACGATCATTTCGCGATCACCCTTGGTGAGCGCGGAATCTTCCTTGAGCATGATCGCGTCGTGGTACGCGAAGAATGCCCGGAACTCGGCCGGGCGCCGAGCGAACATCAGGAAGACGTTGGGCACGAACCCCGACTTCTCCTGGATCTCGAGAATCTTGGTGGCGATGTCCTCGGGCACCTCGGTCAATTCGGACTGCGGAAAACGGGTGCTCACTGTGCCTCCTGGTCAACCAACGATGTTCGATTCAAGATAATGATGATTAACTGAGTTGTCCAGATGCATTTCCTGCCCTACTTTTTCGGGCACGGATAGTCGGGTACGACCCAAGCGATCTGCGTAGCGTGAAACCCGTGAACAGGAAGACACGATGATCGACGGACTGAACCGCGCACTCGAGTACATCGAGAGCAATCTGCGCGGCGAGATCGACACAGCCGAGATGGCAAGGCTGGCAACCACCTCGGAGTATCACTTTCGGAGGATGTTCTCGGCCCTTGCCGGCATTCCCGTATCCGAATACATCCGTCGACGTCGACTCACCGTGGCCGGCGCCGAGTTGTCCGTCAGCAGATCAGGGGTGTTGGAGACCGCCGTGAAATACGGCTACTCATCCGCGGAAGCCTTCACACGAGCGTTCACCGCATTTCACGGAGTGAGCCCCGGCGCGGTCAAACGTGCTCCCGCCGTTCTCAAATCACAACCGAAACTTGTCATTCACGTGACGTTGGAAGGAGCCACACCGATGGACTACATGCTTGTGGAAAAACCTGCCCTGACCGTCGTCGGATTCAAAGCCCGGGTTCCGCTGGTTCACGAAGGTCCCAATTCTGCGATCGAAGATTTCACCCGCTCCGTCGACAAGGTTGCGCTGCGCGGTTTGCGCGAGCTGTCCGATCAGGAACCGGCGGGAATCGTCAGTGTTGTCGACAATGTGGCGCATCCCAGAACCGAAGGCACAGAACTGGATTACTACTTGGGGGTGGTCACCGGCAAACCTTCACCCACGGGTTTCGACGTACTGACGGTCGACGCACACACGTGGGCCGTGTTCACCGCCGACGGGTCGGCAATCGAATCTGTGCAGTACTTGTGGCGAGATATCTACACGGAATGGTTCCCGGCCAACCCTTTTCGCTCCGTACCTGGTCCCGAGATCATGCGTACCGAATACAACGACGATTTCACAGTCGCCCGGTTCGAGCTCTGGATTCCGGTCGAGAGCGAATTGAACGACAACGGCGCGTAAAGCAGCCGCCGGGTCGGATGGAAGTCACGACCCGGCGGCTGAGCCTTCAGATTAAACAGACTGTCAGAGAATCAGTTTCGCTCCGGTGGCAGCAACCACGTCGTCGACACTGATGCCCGGCGCCGTCTCCACCAGACGGAGTCCTTCGTCAGTCACGTCGATCACGGCCATGTCGGTGATGATTCGCTGGACGCAGCCCTTACCGGTCAGCGGAAGCGAGCACTCCTCGACGATCTTGTGCTCGCCCTTCTTCGAGACGTGCTCCATCATCACGATGACGCGCTTTGCGCCGTGGACCAGATCCATCGCGCCGCCCATGCCCTTGACCATGTGACCCGGGATCATCCAGTTCGCGAGATCCCCGGTGGCACTGACCTGCATGGCACCGAGCACGGCAACGTCGACCTGACCACCGCGGATCATGCCGAACGACGCGGAGGAGTCGAAGAACGACGCACCGGGAAGAACGGTGATGGTCTCCTTGCCCGCATTGATCAGCTCGGGATCGAGTTCGTCCTCGGTGGGGTACGGCCCCACGCCCAGAACGCCGTTCTCCGAGTGCAATACGACGGTGATGTCGGTCGGGAGGTAGTTCGGAACCAGCGTCGGCATACCGATGCCGAGGTTCACGTACTGTCCGTCCTCGAGTTCGCGCGCAACGCGCGCCGCCATCTCTTCACGGGTGAGCTTGGTGGGTAGTACAGAAGTCATGCTCGTACCGTCCGATTCTCGATGCCGACCGTCACGGGGCCGACGTGGACAACGCGCTGAACGTGAATGCCGGGCGTGTGGATCTCGGCGGGGTCGAGCTCACCCGGCTCGACGAGGTGCTCGACCTGCGCAATGGTGATGCGTCCCGACGTTGCTGCTGCCGGATTGAAGTTCTGGGTACTCGCGCGGTAGACGAGGTTGCCGTGCCGGTCGCCTTTCCAGGCATGGACCAGTGCGTAGTCGGCGACGATGCCGCGTTCCATCACGTAGGTGACGCCGTCGAAGTCACGAGTTTCCTTGGGCGGACTGGCAACTGCGATGCCGCCGTTGCCGTCGTAGCGCAGTGGCAGGCCGCCGTCGGCAACCTGGGTGCCGACACCGGCCGGGGTGAAGAACGCGGGGATGCCCGCTCCCCCGGCGCGCATGCGCTCGGCGAGCGTGCCCTGGGGCGTGAGTTCGACTTCCAGCTCACCGGAGAGGTACTGACGCGCGAACTCCTTGTTGGAGCCGACGTACGAGCTGACGGTACGACGGATACGCCCCTTCTCCAGGAGCACTCCGAGCCCGAACCCGTCGGTGCCGCAGTTGTTGCTCACCGTTTCGAGTGATGTCGCGCCCTGCTCGAGGAGCGCATCGATGAGGATCTCCGGCACTCCGACGAGCCCGAATCCTCCGACAGCGATCGTGACGCCGTCCGGCACGTCGGCGACGGCCTCGGCAGCAGTGGGAATGACTTTGTCCATCATGTCGATCACAGTAGCGCGACGCGTACGTATTGTGAACCCCCGTCCGCATCACGAACATTTTTCACCCCCGGCATTGCCTGGGTCACATCTACGACCTATTCTGTTCGCAGAGCGCAACACATGTACACATTGCGAACAACTTCACGTAACCGAACGACGAGGTTCCCTATGCTGCATCTACCGCCGAGGTACCAGCGGCCGACTGGCGTCAACGCCCCGGCCGATTTCGCGGACTACAAGACGACTTCCCTTCGCCACCCGAAGCAACCGCTGAAGCTGCTCCCCCAGCGGCTCACGGAGCTCACCGGACCGGTGTTCGGCGAAGATCGCGTCGGCGCCGGCGAAAACGACCTGACCATTGCCAACGGCGGCGAAGCACAGGGACAGCGCATCGTTGTCCACGGCCGCGTACTCGACGGCGACGGAAAGCCGGTCCCCCACACCCTGCTCGAGGTCTGGCAGGCCAACGCCGGTGGGCGCTACCGCCACACCGGGGACAACTGGCCCGCGCCGCTGGACCCGTTCTTCAACGGCCTGGGTCGCTGCGTCACCGACGCGAACGGCCACTACAGCTTCACCACGATCAAGCCTGGCGCCTACCCGTGGATGAACCACGACAACGCCTGGCGACCGGCACACATCCATTTCTCGCTGTTCGGCACGGCCTTCACGCAGCGCCTCGTGACACAGATGTACTTCCCCGAAGATCCGATGTTCTTCCAGGACCCGATCTACAACTCAGTGCCCGAAGAGGCCCGCCATCGCATGGTCAGCGTCTTCGACTACGACGCTACAGTCCCCAACTGGGCTCTCGGGTTCCGCTTCGACATCGTCCTGCGTGGCCGTGATGCCTCCGTATTCGAGAACGAGGAAGACCACGATGACTGATCACACCGCGAAGCCCGCACCCACTTATCCGGTCGTCCCCGGCGACTTCACCACTGCCCCCTTCGGTGTCACGCCCTCTCAGACCGTCGGACCGTACTGGCACATCGGCCTCCCCTGGACGGACGGCCCCGACGCCGCCCCCGCCGATGCCCCCGGACGAATCACGCTGGCCATCACGGTGATCGACGGCGCCCGCACACCCGTCGCCGACGCGATGATCGAAACGTGGCAGGCCGATACGCTCGGACGCTTCAACCATCCGGACGATCCCCGCGGCGCAGTGGAGCTCACTCCCGCCGGTTTCCGCGGATTCGCCCGCAGCGCAGCGGATCCCACGGGCACAGCTCTCGTCCACACAGTCAAGCCCGGTGCGCTCCCCACCGAAGCTGACGTGAGCGAGGCGCCACACGTCGACGTGTCGGTATTTGCTCGCGGCATGCTCGACCGCCTGGTCACCCGCTTGTACTTCCCCGAAGACGCCGACGCACACGCTACAGATCCGGTGCTGTCCTCACTGAGCGAAACCGAACGCGCGAAGTTGGTTGCAACCAAGGTCGACGGTGGGTACTCCTGGACGGTCTATGTTCAGGACGAGGACGCGAACGGCGTCGAGACGCCCTTCTTCGAGCTGTAAGAGGAGTACACATGCCCACTCGCGGCGCACTGTTCGACCCGGTGTTCGGGGCCACCCGAGTATCGGAGCACCTGTCCGACCAGGCGTGGGTCACCGCGTTGCTCGACGTGGAGGCCGCACTGAGTTGTGCGATGGCCACAGTCGGGTTGGCAGACGGGGAACATTGCGCCGCGGTGGCGGCTGCTGCAGCTGAACTCTCACAACCGGGCGGCCTGGACATCGTGGCGCTCGGCCGCGCGTCGGCCGCCGGCGGAAATCCCGTCATCCCACTGGTGAAGATGCTGCGTGAAAGGGTCGGACAGGAAGGTGTGCCTGCCTCCGTGGTGCACCCGGGCGCCACCAGCCAGGACATCATGGACTGTGCGCTGATGCTGTTGACGCGACGCGCAGGCGCGGTGGTTCTGGCCGATCTGACCCGCGCCGCCGATTCCGCCGCCCACCTCGCTCGCATCCATCGCGCCACTCCGATGGTCGCCAGAACCCTGGGCCAACAAGCACTTCCGACCACCTTCGGGCTACTGGCCTCGAGTTGGTTCACCGCACTCGACGCCGCGGCGATCCGCCTCGAGATCGTGCTGTCCACGTTACCGGTTCAATTCGGCGGAGCCGCGGGAACACTCGCTGCTCTGTATCCCGACGGGCTCAGGATCGCCGACGCGCTGGCCGACGAACTCGGCCTGGCCAGGCAGATCACTCCGTGGCACACCGACCGCGTGACCATCGCAGAACTCGCGACCACACTCGGTATCGTCGCCGGCGCCGTTTCCAAGCCAGCCACCGACATCACCGTCATGGCGTCCACCGAGCTGTCCGAGGTCGCCGAGAGCGCTCCGGGCGGCTCATCGGCCATGCCCCACAAGCAGAATCCGGTTGCCGCGATCACCGCCCGCGCAGCAGCGCGACGCACTCCCGCACTGGTGGCCACAGCTCTGTCGAACATGGATCACGAATTCGCTCGCGCTGCAGGCCCCTGGCACGCCGAGTGGGAAACAGTCACCGATCTCCTGCGCCTGGCCGGCGGAGCGGCGCACCAGCTTTCCGTCAGCCTCACCGGTCTGCACGTACACACCGAGTCGATGGCTCGCAATCTCGACATCACCGGTGGCCTGATTCTTGCCGAGCGTGTCACCAAGGCTCTGTCCGCACACACTGATCGAGCGCGCGACATCGTCACAGCGGCAGCCACTTCCGGGGTCGGACTGGATCGAGATCCCGCTGTCGCAGAACACCTGAGCGAAACCGAGATCGCCGAATTGCTCGACCCCGCACACTATCTGGGCCACGCCACCGATCTGGTCGACCGCGCCCTCGCCGAACGCCCTACAGGAGGATCTCGATGAGCGTCGCGCTCAATTTTCAACAGACCGGCATTCCTGATGCTCCCGCAGTGGTTCTCCTGGGGTCACTCGGATCCGATCTGTCCATGTGGCAGCCGCAGATTCACGCGCTGTCGAATCGCTACCGCGTCATCGCCGTCGACCATCGCGGCCACGGCAAGTCACCGGTTCCCGCCGGCCCGTACTCCATTGCCGATCTCGGCGGCGATGTCATCGCTCTCCTCGATTCGCTCGAACTCGAGTCCGTACATCTGGTCGGGCTCTCCCTCGGCGGCGCTGTCAGCCAGTGGATCGCCGCGCACCACCCCACTCGCGTCGTGACCTTGACCTTGATGTGCACGTCCTCGCAGTTCGCCCCGGCTCAGCCGTGGATCGATCGTGCGCAGGCTGTCCGTGCGGACGGTATTGCATCCATCGCGGCCGCCGTGGTCGGACGCTGGTTCACCCCGGGACTGGCCGACAACGATCCGGAACTTGTCGCCCGCCACGTCGCGATGGTCGAAGCCACACCCGACGAGGGCTATGCCGCCTGCTGCGAGGCACTTTCGGTGTGGGACGGCCGCGCCGACCTGGCCCGCATCGTCGCTCCGACGCTCCTCGTCGCGGGTGAGCAGGATCCGTCCACACCTCCGGCGACGCTGAGCGCGATCGCCGACGGTATCGCCGATGCGGTACTGCACGTCGTTGATCCCGGCGCACACCTGGCCAACGTCGAACAGGCCGGGCGCGTCACCAAACTGCTTGCAACGCATATTGCCTCGCACATATCTGCGCTCGCCCAACGGAGCGCCGCGGTGTCGGCAGGCATGACCGTACGACGTCAGGTGCTCGGTGACGCCCACGTCGACCGTTCCATCGCCGGTGCCACCGAGTTCACGGCCCCGTTCCAGGATTTCATCACTCGCACGGCGTGGGGCGACATCTGGTCACGCCCCGGCCTCGATCACCACACTCGCCGACTCCTCACTCTCGCGATCCTCACCGCCGTCGGCAACGAACACGAACTCGACATGCATATTCGCGCTGCACTGCGTGCCGGGATCGATCCCGACGAACTCGTGGAAGTATTTCTCCATACCGCGGTCTATGCGGGTGTGCCGAACAGCAACTTGGCTTTTGCGCTGGGAAGGCAAGCACTCGCGGACCTCTCGGCCGAACCTGAGGAGAACGAGACAACATGAGTGAGAACAGCAGCGAGCAGTCGCCGGGACCGTCCCCGGACTACGTGCAGTCGCTGGCCCGTGGGCTTTCCGTCATCAAGGCTTTCGACGGTGAGCACCCGCGTCGCACCCTCAGCGAGGTTGCCAGGCACACCGATCTCACGCGTGCGACTGCTCGCCGCTTCCTGCTCACACTCGTCGAACTCGAATACGTACGTACGGACGGTTCGGTGTTCTGGTTGACGCCGCGAGTCCTCGAACTCGGCTACAGCTACCTCTCCAGTCTGTCCCTTCCCGAGATCGCCGGGCCGCATCTGGAAGCCCTGTCCGCCAAGGTCCGTGAATCCACCTCCGTGTCGATCCTCGACGGCGACGACGTCGTGTACGTAGCCCGTGTTCCGGTCAGCCGCATCATGACGGTGTCCATCACCATCGGCACACGCTTTCCCGCGTACGCCACGTCCATGGGCAGGGTTCTGCTCGCCGGCCTGCCGGACGACGCACTGGACGCCTACCTCGCCCGCGTGTCCTTCGCCCGCCTGACCGGCAAGACCATCTCCACCGCCGACGGACTGCGCGCCGAACTCGAGAAGATTCGCGCCGACGGGTTCGCGATAGTCGACCAGGAACTCGAAGAAGGTCTGCGCTCGCTCGCCGCACCGATCCGGGACGCAACCGGTGACGTGGTCGCGGCCGTCAACATCTCCACCCAAGCCGCCCGCTACAGCGCCGAAGCTGTTCGCGGTGAACTGGTTCCGGCCGCAGTCGCCACCGCGGACGCTATCTCCGTCGATCTCGGACGTACTCAGTCGTCCAACAATCACTCGGCAGCTACTCGCTGACCGGGCATACCCAAGGAAGAACCAATGCCTGACGTTGTCATCTGTGAGCCCCTCCGCACCCCTGTCGGCCGCTTCGGCGGGGTATTCCGTGACGTCGCTCCGGAAGATCTCGCCTCGACGCTGATCACCGAACTCGTCACGCGTACCGGCATTTCCGGCGCAGAGATCGACGACGTCATTCTCGGCCAGGCTTCGCCGAACGGTGAGGCTCCGGCGATCGGACGCATCGCGGCGCTGAACGCCGGTCTGGGTGTCGACGTTCCCGGCATGCAGGTGGATCGCCGGTGCGGGTCGGGATTGCAGGCAATCATCCAGGCCGTCATGCAGGTTCAGTCCGGTGGCAGTGACCTGGTCCTCGCGGGCGGTGCCGAGTCGATGAGCCAAGCCGAGTTCTACGCAACCGGAATGCGTTGGGGCGTCAAGGGTGAGGGTGTTGCGCTCAGCGATCGTCTCGCTCGTGCCCGCGTCACAGCCGGTGGACGCGAATTCCCGGTTCCCGGCGGAATGATCGAAACGGCAGAGAACCTGCGTGCCGAGTTCTCCATCAGCCGAGAGGATCAGGACGCACTCGCGGTGCAGTCGCATCAGCGTGCAGTCGCCGCCCAGAAGAACGGCGTCTTCGCCGAGGAAATCGTTCCGGTATCCGTTCCGCAGCGCAAGGGTGAGGCCCTGATCGTCGACACCGACGAGCATCCGCGGGCCGACACCTCGATGGAATCGCTTGCGCGCCTTCGTCCCATGCGCGCAAAGATCGACCCCGACTCCACCGTGACCGCAGGTAATGCCAGCGGCCAGAACGACGGCGCAGCACTGGCGATCGTCACCACCGCAGACAAGGCCCGCGCACTCGGACTGCGCCCCCTCGCGCGCTTGGCAAGTTGGAGTGTCGCGGGCGTTCCCCCGCGCACCATGGGCATCGGTCCCGTCCCGGCGTCGGAGAAGGCACTCGGCCGCCTCGGATTGACCCTGGCGGACATGGATGTCATCGAACTCAACGAAGCCTTCGCGGCACAAGCACTCGCAGTCCTGCAGAGTTGGAAGCTCGAGGCCGACGACCCACGCATCAACCCCAACGGCTCCGGCATCTCCCTCGGCCATCCGGTCGGCGCCACGGGTGGACGAATCCTGGCCACCCTGTTGCGCGAGATGGACCGTCGCGAAGCGCGTTACGGCCTCGAGACGATGTGCATCGGCGGCGGGCAGGGCCTGGCTGCGGTCTTCGAGCGCCTGTCCTGATCAAGCTCCGACGTGCGCGACGCCGGGGTCACCGAGTTCGCCGCGTAGACCGTCGAGAAAGACACGCAACAGTTCGGTCAGTTCGGCCTGCTGCTGCTCGGTGAGAATCGACGTCAGTTCGGCTTCACGGCCGAGGACTCGGTCCACCAGTTGCTCCACCAGCTCGTGACCGGCGGCAGTGAGTGTCACGAGAACGATTCGTGAGCCCTCGGATGCAGACCTCTCCACCAGACCTGCGTTCTCCGCGCGCGCGAGTCGCTGCGAGATCGCACCGGCCGTGACTCCGGTCTGCTCGGTGATCTGGCGAGTCGTCAACTGATACGGCTCGCCGGATCGCCGCAGGACACTGAGCAGGTCCAGAGTCGCGGTGTCCGCACCGGCCGAGGCGAGTACCCGTCGGCGATCCTCACCGAGCAGCTTGGCGCACATCCACAGCCTGGTCACGATGCCGATACCCTCTACCGGCGTGCCCGGCCTTTCGCGAAGCCAGGCCAACGCGACCGCGTCCACCGCGTCGTCCGGGTTGTAGTCGCCCACCACTGCACACCTCGTTTAGCTCTAAATGATACGTTCTTCGTATAGGTCTAAACGTAGCTCACGGAGGTAGGCATGACACGCACAGTTCTGGTAACCGGCGGCGGAACAGGGATCGGGCGCGCAGTTGCAGCAGCGTTCGCCCGAGACGGAGACACAGTTTTCGTCACCGGCCGACGCACGGAAACACTCGAAAAGACCGCGGAGGAGTTGGGCGACGCTGTTCACGCCTTGACGTGTGACAACTCCGACCCGAAAGACCTGAAGCGGTTGCAGGATTCGCTTCCGGGAACCATCGACGTCGTGGTGCACTGCGCCGGCGGTAACACGGACTTCGATCGCGAAGCGCCGTCAGATCTGGAATCCCTGGCCGCCGGGTGGCGTGCCAATCTGGACTCCAACCTCATCTCCGCGGTGTTGACCACAGCCGCAATTCGAGATCGAATCCCCAGTGGCGGTGCCGTCATCACCATCGGATCGATTGCCGCCGACAAGGGCGCGGGAGCGTACGGCGCTGCCAAAGCGGCAGTTGCGACGTGGAATGTCGATCTGGCCGCCGAACTGGGCCCCGAAGGCATCACGGCGAACATCGTCTCCCCCGGTTACATCGCCGACACGGAGTTCTTCCGAGACTTTCTGACGGACGAGCGTCGCGCGATGCTGATCGAATCCACCAGCACCAAGCGCGCCGGAACGCCGGACGACATCGCGTCGGCCGTCCACTTCTTGGCCTCACCTGGCGCCCGGCAGATCACCGGCCAGGTATTGGCAGTCAACGGCGGTGAGAGAACCAGTCGCTGATCATGCCAGGTGGCGCTCGAAGAACGAGTCGATTCGCTTCCAGGCATCCTGCGCTGCAACAGGATCGGGACCGATTCCGACGATGCGCTCCAACGGACGAAGCACCTTGGGTCCGGCCTCCGCGTCGTTGAGGAACGCGTGGCCGGCGGTGGGGTACTCCTTGACGTCGTTCTCGATACCGGCATTGTCGAGCGCCGTCTCCAGTTTCGCTGCCGCGCCCCGGAGCGAAAAGTCCTTGCCTCCGAAACTCCCGACGATCGGGCACGCATCCACCACGGCCTCATCGAGTTTGCGTGGAAGCTGACCGTAATTGACCGATGCAGCATCGAAATCTCCGGCGCTGACCATCGCGAAGCCGCCGCCCATACAGAATCCGATGACACCGATCTTTCCCGTGCAGTCCGGGGATTCCACCAACCAGCTGCGAGCGACTTCGATGTCGGTGAACGCCTTGCCGTGGCCTCGAAGCATCGACGTCATGGTGGGCACGAGGCACCGCTTCGCCCCGCCCGCGCTGTAGAGGTCGACGGCAAGCGTCAGGAATCCCGCAGCGGCCAGCCGCTTGGCTTGACGCTGCATCACCTCCTCGAGCCCGAAAGCCTCGTGAATCATCACTACCCCCGGCCACGGGCCGGGGGTAGTGGGGATTTCGAGTATCGCTCGCAGCGGTTGTGATCCGCCGACTACTGCGGCGCGGCCCGTCAGATCTATGTCCACCATGTCTCGATGCTAGGCCGACACGGCGTCCACAGGCTCGCAAGCGAGGTCAGGGAAGCTGTTTTCCCTGGCCCGCCGCAAGTCCGGACAAGAGCTCGGCGAGCTGCGGCAAGGCGTACGGCGCGCTCAGCGGACCGAAATTGTCGACGAAAGCATTCGAGAGCAGAAGTTCCACCGGCGCATAGGCTCGCGCCTTCACCGCGGGGAGGTTCTGGAAAACTGCGAAGTTCTCGAACCTCGTCGTGGCTTCCTGGTCAGAAGCGAGGCTGAGCAGAATGTCTGCGGGCGCGAGCACCTCCGCCTGTTCCATCGACAGCGCAGTCATCTGCTCGGCGTTGTATCCGCGATAGTTGAGTCCGAGTTCTCGCAGCAGAACCCCGGGTGCACTGGCATCCCCTTGCACATATAACTGATCGCCGTACATCGAGCCGATCATGATCGCCTTGCCGCCCAGACCGTTGAGTGAAGCTGCCGTGTCGGAGATCAGGGCATCGGTCCGGGCGATCGCTGCAGTAGCGGCCTCGTCGACAAAAGCGGCCTGCCCGACCGTGGCAACGCCGTCACGCCACGACGTGGTCCAGTCCAGCGCTACGACCGGCGCGATCTGACTGAGCCTCTCGGCTGCCGGTTCGAGATAAGTCTTCATACCGATGATGAGGTCCGGCGAGTAACGAGCGATGATTTCCGGATTGATTTCGCCTGTGGTGCCGAAGCTTTCGAGATCGGCTATTCCCGCGGTGCTCTGCCACGGCAGTGAACCGCGGTCCCACGATCCTGTGTTGCCGTAGGCGACTGGGTGAACGCCGAGCGAGAGCAGGAATTCCAGATCCGTGAAGTCGCTGGCAACAACGATCCTTTCCGGCTTTCCCGAGATCGTGGTGGTGCCGAGCGCATTGATCACCTCGCGTTGTTCGCCGGCGTCTACGGCATCTGACGCCGTCGAACAACCCGCAAGGATGGCGGCCGCTGCCGCCGCGCCGACGCCGAAGAACCCACGGCGGCTGAGCTGGTCCACAAGTTCAGCGGTCGTCGGTGATTCGCGAATCGTTCCGTACACGTGTGCACTCTCCTTCTCGGCGTCTGCTGCGCGCGCCGAGGGCACAGCGAATGCGAGATTAGCCCACCCTGAGCACGCGTGGGGCTCCTACGTTTCGGTGTACGACAACCATTGACGTTTAAATATATCGATTGATATATTTAAACGAAGTTGTACTGCTCATAGAAACGGAGACCGCATGAGCGCGCCGGCCACCACCCCGCCAACAATTGCCAAGTCCGAACTGGAACTTCGCCGCGAACTCGCCGCCGTCTACCGGTTGCTCGCCCACTTCAAGATGACGGACCTCATCTTCACGCACGTCTCGGTGCGCGTTCCGGGGCCCGAACATCACTTCCTCATCAATCCGTACGGCCTACTCTTCGAAGAGATCACAGCATCCAACCTGGTCAAGATCGATCTCGACGGGAACCTCGTCGAGCCGTCCGAATATCAGGTCAACCCAGCAGGATTCGTAATCCATGGGGCAGTGCACTCCGCGCGGTCAGACGCACAGTGCGTCCTTCATACGCACACCAAGGCCGGCTGCGCCGTCGCAGCACAGGAAGACGGTCTGCTGCCGCTCAACCAGATCTCGATGGAGTTCTACAATCGGGTCGGCTACCACGACTACGAGGGCATCGCTCTCAACACCGCCGAGCGTGAGCGGTTGGTGAAGGATCTCGGCACCCACCCCGCGCTGATTCTCCGCAATCACGGCCTGCTGACTGTCGGCGAGACTGCGTCGGAAGCATTTCTGCGAATGTTCTACCTGGAGAAAGCATGCGACATCCAGATCGCCGCACAGGCTTCCGGCAGTCTGCGCCTACCCTCCCCTGAACTGGCGGAGTACACCGCCAGACAATTCGCGGGCGAGGTGAAAGACGAATTCAGTGACGACCAGGCTTACGAATTAGCCTGGGCTGCACTACTTCGCCTTCTCGATCGAATCGATCCGGAATACAAGAACTGAGGCGAGCGCCCCTCAGGACCCCGGTGCGGCTACAACGCCCACCGGGGTCTTTCCCGTCAGCACCGCAACGACGTTGAGTGCGGACTGCCTGGCCAGAGTCCCCGAGACCGCCGACGAATACCAGGCGGCATGAGGAGTGATCGTCAGGTTCGGAATCTGCAGTATCGGATCATCAGCAGTCGGCGGTTCTGCCGGTAGCACGTCGACCGCAGCGCCGGCCAATCTGCCGCTACGCAAAGCACTTCCGAGCGCTTCGTGATCGACGAGGCCTCCGCGCGAGACGTTGACCAGGAACGATCCCGGCTTCATCGACGCCAAAGCCTGAGCGTCCACGATGCCCGCAGTCTCCGCAGTCAACGGAACATGCACGCTCAACACGTCCGATCGACGCAGAAGCTCGTCCCACTCCACGACCTCGACGCCGGGCGCTCCGGCCGAGAGCGAACGCCCCGCTGCCAAGACCGTCATCCCCAGCGCTGCTGCACGGCTGGCAAGTGCCTGAGCGATCAGTCCGAATCCATAGAGGCCCAGAACTGTTCCTGCGATCCGACGTGGCGGATACTCCACGACACTCCAACGACCTTGGTGCACTGCGGCATCGAGCGGACCGATGGAGCGCAGCAAGGACAGGATCGACGCCAGCGCGTGATCGGCAACCTCCTCGGTGCAGTAGTCGACCGCGCGAGTGACGGTGACGCCCCGATCATGCGCCGCGCCCACCGGCAGGTGATCGAACCCGGCCGAGGTGGCCGCCAGGAGACGCAGATCCGGCAAGGAGTCGAGATGATGTGCGTCGAGCCCTAGAGTCTCCGGCCCCACCAGTAGCGCGATTATGCCTGCGCCGCTCGGGATCTCGGAACTGAACTCGACGCCGACGTCGATCCCGGCGGCGCCGAGAGTTTCTCGCAGAGTGCCGAGGTCGATGAAATCGTCGAGCACCACGATTCGATCCGTCACGTCCGAGCCTCCGCGGATATCGCTTGCAGGACTGCGTCGACGCCTCGGGCCACCGCGCCGGGAGCCCGAATGGCGTCCATCATGAAGGGATCAAGAATCGACTGCATGGCAAGGCCGTCGGTGAGTCCGACCAACCTGATCGTCACGAGGTCGGGGTCGACATCTGCCGGCACCGACCCCTCCTGTTGCGCCTCCAGAACCGTCTCGCGAACGATCCGGCGCCACCGAGCGAGAAAGCCCGCGATCTCACTGCGAGCTTTCTCTTCCTGTGCGCCTTCGGCATAGAAGAAGAGGAACACGCGCGTCATCGCCAGGCGCCGATCGTCGAGCGGCAAGACACTGGCGGTGATTCCCCGCAACTTTTCGAGCGCCGAGTTGTCGACCTGATCCAGGATGACCTGATACTGATCACCTTGGATGTCCGCGGCCCGGCGCAGCGCGGCGAGGAGAAGTTCGTGTCGAGAATTGAAGTAGTGGTTCAACACTCCGGTCGACCATCCACTCTCCTCGGCAACCGCCCTGGTGGTCACCGCCGAGATACCCTCGCGGGCGATCAGGCTGAGAACAGCGTCGGCCAGCACCAACCGTCGCTCGTCGTGATCAACGACCTTGGGCACGATCTACCTCCTTGTGGCTGCACTCCTGCACGCACCGACCTTCAGGCTATCGGGGCGACTTCGGGTTCCGCCGTCTCCGTGCCCTTTCCGGAAACTCGCTCGTTCCAGATCTTCATGACTGCGGGCGGAGTCGGCGCCGTGGTCAGACTCAGCGCAACGAAGACAACGAGTGCACTCACCAGACCGACGTACACCGGTTCGTTGGCCAGCACGTCGCCGACGACGAACATCGTGATCAGAGTCGCTGCCGTTCCCACCGCCATCGATGCCATCGCTGCGGTTCCGGTGGCCCTCTTCCACACCAGACCACCGAGGATCGGGACGAGCAGGCCGCCCACGAGGATGTCGTACGCAATCGTGAGCGCCGCGACGATGTCGTTGATCAGGGCGGCGAGGACGATACTGACGAGACCGATCACGATGACGTACAGACGGTTTCCGCGCACATCTGCTTCCGGATCGGACGTATCCAGGCCAGGCTGTGTACGCCCGAAGATCTTCGAGACGAGTGGCAAGACGTCTTGCCGCGCCACGGTGGCAGTAGCGATCAGCGCGCCCGAAGCAGTCGACATCATCGCTGCGACGGCCGCTGCAAGGACAATGCCGCTGAGACCGATCGGGAGAACGTGGACTGCCACGTCGGCGTAGACGTCGTCGGAAGATCCGATGTCAGGCATCAGAGCCGAGGCCGCCAGACCGATCAGTGCACCTGCCACACCGTAAAGCAGGCAGTAGACGCCCGCTGCGACGCCGCCCCAGCGCGCAACTTCGGGCGATTTGGCCGTGAACACACGCTGCCAGATGTCCTGCCCGATAAGGATTCCGAGCGTGTACACGACGAAGAAGGTGATGATCGTGCCGGTGCCGATGGTGCCGAGCGAGAACGCTGCGTCGCCCACACGCTCCTTGATCCCGTCGTACCCACCGGCTTTCGACCATGTGAACGGGAGCAGGAGGAAGAAAATTCCGATGGTCTTGATGACGAACTGAACGACGTCGGTCAGGGTGATCGACCACATGCCGCCCATCGCGGAGTACGCGACGACGATCAATCCACCGAGGATTACGGAGAGCGTCCGGTCGAACCCGAAGAGCACGTTGAAGATAGTGGCGTAGGCAATGGTGGACGTAACGGTGAGCATCAACGTGTAGGCCATCATCACGATGCCGGACGCGCCGGTTGCGTCGATTCCGTAGCGCAACTTCAGCATTCCCGAAACCGTGTATACCTTCAGACGCTGAATCCGGGAGGCGAACAACAGACTCAGCAGGAGCACACCAGCGGCGATGGAGACAACCAACCACATACCGGAGATTCCGTATTTGTAGCCGAGGCCGACACCACCGACCGTGGACGCTCCGCCGATGACGACGGCGGCCATCGTGCTCGTGTAGAGAACTCCGCCGAGCCTTCGACCGGCCACGAGGTACTCGCTGGAGTTGCTCGCGCGGCGTTTGCCCCACCAACCGAACGCCAGCATTGCGGCCAGATAGGTCAGGATTATGGCTATGTCCATGGTGACGATTCCTTCGTGAAGTACCAGCAGGTCCGAGTGCAGACGCCGGTCTCGTCAGACCGCCTGAGGAAACCGTAGAAGACGATTGACGTGAAATAAATCACTTGATACAAATAATCACTTCAGAAATTTCTGATGTATCTGTTCGCGACTCTGCCGAGGTACCCGATGCGCAGCTCACTTCCCGATCTGAAACTGCTTCGGATCTTCACCTCCGTGGTGCGCCACCAGGGCTTCGCGCCGGCGCAACAGGACCTCGGCCTGTCCGCCTCGGCGATCAGCACCTACATGAGCCAGCTCGAACGCCAGCTCGGCATCGTCCTGTGCCACCGCGGCCGCAGTGGGTTCAGTCTGACCAGCAAGGGCGAGCTCTACCACCAGGAGTGCGTCCGCATCCTCGGCGAACTGGAGGGGTTCGAGCGGTATGCCACCGCACTCCAAGGCGAACTGCGGGGAACGATGACCGTCGGGGTGCTGGATTCGACTGTCACGGACTCGACGCTCCCACTCGCCGACGTCATCGGCGAATTCAGCCGAACACACCCCGGCGTCTATCTCGACCTCAAGGTCCAAACTCCGCACGAGCTTCAAGTAGGCGTCCTAGACGACCGTATCGACGTGGCGATCGGCGCATTCGCCTCGCCGATGAACGGTCTGACCGCACAGGCCCTACACCGCGAGCAGCACTGGCTCTACTGCAGCGACAAACATCCACTCTTCGCGAGCAAGCGGGTGCACCCGGACGTCATCACCCGTCAACGAATGGTCACCAGGGGTTATTGGAGCGAAGCCGAATTGGCTCGCCAAGGATTCACCGAGAGATCGGCCACCGTCGAGAACATGGAGGGGCAACTCATTCTCATCCTCTCGGGCGGATACATCGGATATCTACCCGAGCACTACGCCGGATACTGGGTAGACCAGCAACGACTGCGCCCCCTACTGCCTGCCTCCTTCGGCTATCAGGCACCGTTCTCCCTGATCTATCGCCGTGGACGGGCACGCGAACCACTGGTCCTCGCCTTCCGTGAATTGGTCAGAACCAGCGTCGAAGATCAGTAGCGCGGCCACCTCTGATCATGCTGACAAACCGTTTTCTGCACGTCGCCCACCCTTCGACTTGCGCGGCGTGGGAGGATAGACATATCGAGATCGGGACTTCGATGTGAGGGCCCGGATCGAGTTTGTAGGGAGTATCGGTATGGCACAGGGCATCGTGAAGTGGTTCAACGGCGAAAAGGGCTTTGGTTTCATCGCTCCCGACGACGGAACACCGGACGTGTTCGTTCATTACTCTGAAATCTCGGGCAACGGCTACAAGTCGCTCGACGAGAACCAGCGTGTGGAGTTCGAGGTTGGCCAGGGCCAGAAGGGTCCTCAGGCCACCAATGTGCGCGCTGTCTAATCAGTGACACAAGAAGAGGGCCGCACCCGCAAGGGTGCGGCCCTCTTCTGCATCAGGTTCGCCCCTGAATCACTGATCCTGAATGACGGCCAGCGCGCCCACGATGTTCGACTCCGCCACTGAATTCGAGATTCCGAGATCGGCCAGAACACCTGATCCGTCTTCGAGTTCGAGCAGCGCGAGCAGGATGTGTTCGGTTCCGATGTAGTTGTGGCCCAGACGAAGAGCCTCACGGAACGTCAGTTCCAGGACCTTGCGCGCACGAGCGTCGTACGGAATGAGTTCTGGCAGTTCGGAAGTCGGAGCCGGTAGTACACCCGCCACTGCATCCCGAACGGACCCGAGGTCCACCCCCTGCGCCACTATCGCCTTCGCAGCCAACCCGGCAGGCTCCTCGACAAGCCCCAGGATCAGGTGCTCAGGCTGGATCTCTGCATTACCGGCGGCGCGGGCTTCGTTCTGCGAGGCCATGACGACGTTCTTCGCCCGGGGAGTGAACCGGCTGAATCCTTCGTTCGGATCCATCGGCTTCTGATCATTCGGCGCCTTGGGAACAAAACGCTTCTGTGCGGCCTGCTTCGAGACACCCATGCTCGCGCCGATCTCCGTCCACGACGCTCCCGACCTGCGCGCCTGGTCGACGAAGTGGCCGATCAGATGATCTGCAACGTCACCGAGATGATCAGCTGCGATCACCGCGTCGGACAGTTGGTCGAGCGCGTCGGTGTGCACCTTCTTGATCGCGTCGATGAGGTCGTCGAGTCGAACCTTGTTGGTCATTTCCACTGGCTTGCTCATGCGTCAACCATAGGTTGACGCAATCGAAAACGTCAACCCCAGGTTGACGATCGTTTTCGCCGCCCAGTGATCAGCCGGAAAAGAATTCACGCAGAGCCGGGACAATAGCGTCGTCGGCAACGCCGTGACCCTGACCGGGGATCTCCAAAGTTTTTGTCCCCGAGACTTTTGCAGCGATTCGCGTCGCCGAGGCAGGTGCCCATCGACCACTCTCACCGCCGTACATGACCAACGTGGGGACGGTAATCGAGGCCAGCCAGTCGAGCGACTCGCAGCCGTGATCGCACACGGCGACGTCGTAGGGCAAGGTGTGCGCGATGGCGCACATTTCGGGCCAATCGGTACTCCGCTTGATCTCGTCGACCATCTCCGAAGACGCGCCGGTCAGGTCCAGAAAACGGGTCACAGCCCCCTCCCTGTCACCGGCAGCGATCAACCGCTCCAGATCGCTTTGGGCAGTCACGTCACGCTGGTCGTCGTCCATGTACGGCGCCTCGTAAACGGCGAGCTTGCGCATCGGTACGGCCTGCGCGGCAGCTTCCAAAGCCAGCGCAGCACCCGACGACAATCCGTAAACCAGCGGCGTTTCACCGGTGGCAGCGACGACCGCCCGCAAGTCCTCTACCTCGGCGTCGATCGAGAACGCACGACTGTCACCGCTGTCCCCGCGTCCGCGCCGGTCGTACGAGTACACCGTGAAACCCGCCGCCAACTCTGCAGCGAGAGAATCGAACCATCCTCGATCGCAGAACGCTCCGGCAACCAGGACCACCGCTGGTCCGGCACCGGAGCGTTCGTATGCGATGGTCGTACCGTCGCGGGATTGCACTACCTCTGGGGATTGCTCTGTTTGCACGTCGATCTCCTCAGGTTTGGTCAATGCCTACCTGATTAGACCGCCCGCGCTACCGAAACTCATCGGTCCAGTCGGCAGAGGCTTCAGCTGATCTTGTTGTAGAGCGCATCCCAACCCTGTGCCACGTACGAAATCGTGTAGATCGAACCGTAGAACGTGGAGCCACCCAGACTGGTGACGTTGCCCGCCTGCACTGCCGGGAGTCGCTGCCACAGCTTGCTCGCCACCAATGCCTGGTACGCGGCACTGTCCTCGTTTTCGGTGATCATGAAGCCGTCGACGCCGGCCAGCACATCGAGGCCTTCGAGGCTGACGCCACCCTCGGGATCGAGGCCCTCCGAGGTGGCAGTTTTGCCACCGATGTCGCCGAGCGTCATGTCGCTGGGCTTGTCGCCCTTCTCGGACGTACGGATGCTCGTGACGTACAGCGTGTTCGTGTCGGGCATGAACGAGACACTGGCGACGGTCTTGGACGCAATCTTCTCGGCATGACGACTGCGGATGTCGGAAATCAGATTGTCGTAGTCGAGCGTCAATCGATCGAGTGTGGCCGTTCGACCGAGCCAGCCCGACAGCCGCGAGAGGTTGGTACGCCAGTCGTCGGTGAACTCGGTCGTCAGAACCGGTGCGATGGTGGACATCTCGGCTACCGGCCACCACTCGCTCTCGTAGTTGAGGCACACGATCAGGTCGGGCTCGAGTGCCAAGATCTGTTCGCGGTTGGGGATCTCCGACAGGAACGGTACCGACGAATCGATAGGCACCCACGGTGTCGCCTGGGCGTACGTGTAGCCGACGAGCGGAAGTTCCAGCGCTACAGCAGGTTCCAGGTCGAGTCGAGAGTCGATCGCGACAACCCTCTTGGGATTGACAGGAATGTCGTACGTTCCGAGAGGTGTCGTCACAGAACGCATTTCGGTTTCACCCGAACTGCTCCCGCTGTCACCGCAGGCCGCCAGGAACGCGCCCAGTCCGGCGATACCGGCACCGAAGCCGAACTGCCGACGCGTGAGGTCCGAGACTAGGCGGTTGTCGGAGTAGCCCTCGGGAAGCAAGAGCGTGGATTGAGCGGGCATGCGTGTCGAACCTCCAGAAGAAATGAATCATCCACTGTTGCGAGCGGATAAGGATGCCCTAACAGCGTACGCAGGGAGGGTCGTCGCGATCGGCCCAGAAATAGTCGGATCAGGCCAAATCGAGCCCCCTACTTGTCGAGTTTGCGCATCTCGACGAAGTAGACCGCGCTGAACGCGAGGTAGGTGCCGACGATTCCGAGGACCGAGATGATCAGGACGAGAGCGAGAAACATAGCCATGATGGTCTCCACTGACACGGGTTGTTCACGATGTCGATCGAGAGAAAATGGCTTCGAACTGCGGCGCTGCGACTCGAAGCGGGGCCGAAACTTTCGGTTACACACACCACGCTAGCCCCAGGCGTCTCGAGTTTCGATGAACTCGAGGTGAACTCTCCGACGGCTACGTCACACTTTTCTGTCGGACGGTCAGTTCGGTCCGAGCACCTGTCCGGACCATTCGACCAGAGGCGTCAATGCGCGCCACGCTGTGCGAACTTCCTTCAACGTCCTGGCGCTGTCCAGCCACGAGGGGCTTGGGTAACTGCGACCAGCAGTGAGCGACTTGTGTCGCAACAAGTCGATTCGCGGGTGATCGACCGTGTATCCGCGAGGCGCCGTCTTGAGCTTGTCGCCGCCGATGGTGAATCCGGCCTTCTCGACGGAGGCCAGGATCTTCTCGAGCTCCGGCCCTCGAACGTCGTCGTCGACAGCCGCACGATAACGCGCGATAGTCTCCGAACTGCTGGCGTAGAAACCACCGGCCACCATCAACCCTGCCGCGTCGATCTGCACGTAGTAGCCACAGCTCTCGGCAAGACCGACGAACGCGCCCTGATGTGTCTTGTACGGAATCTTGTCCTTCGAGAATCGAACGTCTCGATATGGCCGAAAGAGCTTGGCCGCGCCGAATTCGTCCTCCAACGCCGCGGTCAACGACGCCATCGGACGACGAACCACCTCGTCGTACGTCTCCTTGTGCGCTGCCCACCAGGTTTTGCTGTTGTCGGCTTCCAGGTCTTCGTAGAAATCGAGTGCAGCAACGGGTATGCCAGTGAACGCAGCCATGGCGTAAGCCTAGCTGCCTGTTCGGCTTTGGACCGCCTGCCCTGCACCGATGCCCGGATCGGCCGGAATCCGTAGACTGCATGGGGATGATTTCCGAAATACAAGCATGGGAACTGACCGACACCAACCGGGACTGGCTGATACACCGACCTGTCGAGATCGCGATCTACGTGGCGCTCGCAGTCGTACTGCGCTTCGCGCTGCACCGCGGGATCGATCGAATGTCGAAGCCCCGTAAGTCTCCGAATGCCAAGGTGAACGAGCGCAGATCGCAGAGAGCCCGGACCATCGGTTCGGTACTCAAGTCGACAGTGTCCATCGTCATCCTCGTCTGGTGTGTGCTGCAGATCCTCGGCATTCTCGGGATCAACGTCGCGCCGTTCATCGCATCCGCCGGAGTCATCGGTCTTGCCATCGGTTTCGGTGCACAAAACCTGGTGCGTGACTTCCTCTCCGGCATCTTCATGTTGCTCGAGGATCAGTACGGTGTCGGCGACGTCGTCGATCTCGGCGACGCGGTCGGGACCGTCGAAACCGTGGGCCTGCGAGTTACCACGATTCGAGATGTCAACGGCACCTTGTGGTACTGCCGCAACGGCGAAATCCTGCGAGTCGGCAACATGAGTCAGGGTTACGCCACTGCAGTTCTCGATCTCCCGATCGCTCACAACGCGAACGTGCACAAAGCGTGTGAGGTGGCAACGCGAGCTGTCCTCGAGGCGGCGGAGTCCGAACCGATCAGGGCGGACATGATCGACAAGCCGGAGATGCTGGGAGTCAATTCGGTTACTGCCGAGGCAATTACCATTAGAGTGACGGCGCAGGTCAAGCCTGGACGCCAGTGGGCAGTCCAGCGCGCATTTGCGCGCTCGGCGCTGACTGCGTTCGAAGAGCAGGGAATCGAGGCACCGTACCTGCCTGTTCTGCGGTGACGGTTGGGACGGAAGCGTCTGCCCTTTCTATCAACGACGCGAGCCCCCGGCGGGGTCGATACCGCCGGGGGCTCGCCGGTCTCTGAAGCGTGCTTCAGACGGTGGAGGTCGAGACCTCCCGGGTTGCCGAGGTGTTACCGAAAACCCTGTGCAGGAACATCGTCAGCGCAATCGCTGCGACGATGCCGATCAGCGGCGGGATTCCCACTTCGAACTCACCGGAAAGCCATGCGAGGAACGCTGCGACGGCATAGACGGCGAGGTTTCGCCAGTGGACCGGCTGCGGGGTGTAACTCTCGGGAATGCCGCGCCGCCAGCGGCACAGGAAGTCCGCGATGATCACACCGCCCAATGGCGGGATGAACGTCCCGAGAAGGCTCAGGTAGTCGACTAGATGGTTGTGCACACCGGTCAGGGCGAGTGCCGTTCCGATCACACATCCACCGATGACGAACGGGGTCTTGCGGGGCTTTCTGAACAATTCGGCACCGGCCACCCCGAAGGCGTAAGCGGTGTCGGCGTTGCTCTTCCAGAGATTCCCGAACAGCAAGACCAGGCCCCAGCCGACAAGCCCGAGGTTGTAGAGAATCAGCACGAAGTCACCCTCGTGGAACGTGATGGCTCCGATGGCACCGAACAGGATCATCAATCCGTTTCCGAGCAGGAACCCGATAACGCAGGCCCACACCGCTTGTGATCCGGAACGGGCAAACCTGGTCCAGTTGGGCGCTTGCGTTCCCGCCGATACAAATGTGCCGACCACAGTGGTGATTGCGAGCGCGATCGTCATGGTCGTCTGTGGTTGAACCGAGACCAGGCCGGAGAATCCACCGACTTCCTCGAGGGACCGGAACACGACCCAGCAGGCCAACGCCAGGATCAAAGGCGTCGAGACGAGCGAGACCCAATACATTCCGCGGTAGCCGTAGCAGGCAGTGATGCACATCAAGATGCTCGCCGCGATCATCACCGACGCTCGCGCGAGATAGGAATCCCAGCCCAATGCCTGCGCGGTGAGATCGCCGATTGTGCCGATGATCACTCCGTACCAGCCGATCTGGGTACCGCCCAGCAGGATCGAAGCGAGCTTGGACCCGCGAGTGCCGAAACTGTAGCGCGCCATCACAACTGTTGTGAGTCCGGTTCGGGCTCCGACGAACCCCATCATGGCGACGTACACCCCCAAGATGGCGGATCCGGCGGCGATCACCACCATCAGTTTCCAGAACGAGAACGCGGTACCGAGCGCTGCTCCGGCCAACATCGTCGGTGTGAAGATGGTGAACCCCAACAACACCACCGCGAGTGAGAAGAACGGCTTTCGTGCATGAAGCGGAACCGGAGTAACGGGATAGTCCGGGTCGACCGGAGGGCCTGCGCTCTCCGAATCGCCTGCGACCGTGGCAGGTTCGACGGCGCTGCTCATACAACTTCGCCGATGTCTTCGAGCCAGAGGCTCGGGCGCTCGGTCAGCATGCGGTCCATCAGTGCCACACACTCCGCGTCGTCGACGACGTCGACCTGAATTCCGCTGCTGCGCAACCATTCTTCCGACGCCTCGAAGGAACGATTTTCGCCGACCACGATTCGAGGGATCTCGTACAGGCGCGCAGTTCCGGCGCACATGAAGCACGGCGACAAAGTCGTGTAGAGGACACACTCGCGATACACCGAGGCCGGCAGCCGTCCGGCACGCTCGATGCAGTCGGTCTCTCCATGACGGATGGCGCTGTTCATCTGGACCCGACGGTTGCGTCCGACTGCGAGAACCTCGCCGCGGTGAATCAGCGCCGCGCCGATCGGCACGCCGCCCTCCTCCCAACCGATCTTCGCCTGTTCGATCGCAAGTCCGAGAAAATACTCATCGGTGTGTGCCGGGTGATTCATGTGCGCTCCTGGAGTCTGACCAAAATCGTCGATTGTGGCTCGTGTCACAATCCGACCACGGTGGTAACAGCCCGACAAGGGACAACCTGTCAGTTCGGCAGAACTAGCTCTATGACGAAGTGCCCCCTCGGCGGACGATATAGAAATGCTCCCGACTCTGCGACAAGTTCTTGCGATGCCCTCGTTCAAGGCCGCCGCAATCGAGGTGCTCGCGGGCGACGTCGATACCGCGGTGGTCCGCTGGGTCCATTCTTCCGAGGTGTACGAGATGGGTGGGCTGCTGTCCGGAGGTGAGGTCCTTCTGACCACGGGCCTCGGTCTCCACGGGCGGTCTCCCGAGCAGCTCACCGCCTACATCGACCAGTTGGCGGACGCAGGATGCGTCGCGCTCGCGATGGAAGTCGGTCGCTCGTTCCTCACGGCCCCTCCCGAACTCGTCGAAGCTTCGCGCCGACGCGGGCTCGCGTTCTTGGCCCTGCACGCGGTAGTGCCCTTCGAGCGGATGGTCGAAGACTTTCACGACCTGATGCTCCGCCGCACTCTCGGTTCGGCGCAAGCGGGCGAGCCTGTCTGGCAAGAACTTCTGAGTCTCGTGGTCGCAGGCCAGGGCATGACCGCGCTGCTCGACAAGGTGTCACGACTCGCGGGGTGCGCCGTCGATCTGCTCGACGCGGATGGCAGAACCGTCGAGCGCAGCACAACCGGCGCAGAGCGATCCGAGACCGAGCGCACGATCCACGACGTACGCGGCCCGACGAACTCGCTCGGTCGACTTGTCCTGTGCGGGCGCGCAACCACACGCCGAACCGCCGTCGCAAACTGCGCCGCCGTCGCCGTGGCTCTGGAACTCGGACGTCACGGCGATGTCGGCCCACGACAGTCACTCGCGCAATCGGTGATCACCGACGTGGTGGGCGGTGTGCTCACATCACACGGCGACTTGTCCGAGCGACTGACAGCGGCCGGGTGGACGCCGTTGTCGGAGGGGCACCATGTCCTCGTCGCCGCTGTCGACGTCGATCGGCAAACGCCGGTTCGAGAGCTCGCTGACCAAGTACGCGACGCCGTGCGGGCCGTGCTCGGTTCCTGCGTCGTCGGGACTGCGGCCAATCACGTCATCGTGCTCGCGCACGGGTGGGCGTCCGCATCCCCGGCACGAGTTCGGGCCACCTTCACCGAAGCCGACGAGCTGCTACGCCGCGGGCCGGGCGGTTCCGCAGTACGCACGCTCGGAGTTGCGACGCCGGCCGAGGATCTGTCCGGCGTCGGGGTGGCGGTCGCGCAAGCTCGCGAGGTCGTCCAGATCGCGCGACGCTTCGGCACCCGGACCGGCGTGATCCTCGCGAGGGACGTCGGCGTCCAACGACTCCTCGCCGCCGGCACGACGCCCGCTTCCCTGTCCTCGTTCGTCACGGAGCAACTCGGTTCGCTGATCGCCTACGACACAGCACATTCCGCCGATCTCGTCCGAACACTCGACGCGTACCTCGCACATCGGGGCGGCAAGGCGAGAACCGCGGATTTCCTCGGCATCCGGCGTCAGTCGCTTTATGCACGGCTCACGCGCATCGAGAAGCTGATGGGTGTTTCCCTCGACGATCCGGCACAGGTGGTGTGTCTCGGGCTTGCGCTGACCGCATGGCGCATGCGCACCGGCCTTGATCCACAAGCAGCGTTCGAGCGTCTCCCCGGGTGAGCAACCGAGCTTCTGCGATGATGGACGTATGACCGGAGCAGCGGAGTTGATGATCGAGATCCCTGCCGGCGAGGTGCACCTTCGGGACGACCGCAAAGGCACTGCATGGACCTCGAAAGTCGAATCCTTCCGCCTCGCACGCCATCTCACCACCAGGGCACTGCTTCACGGAAATTCGTCGGGCGATTCGAGCAAACCCGCGGTCGACCTTTCGTGGAAAGACGTCATCGCAACCTGCAACTCGCTGTCAGTCGCGGACGGTCTGACACCCGCATATCAAGACGTCGACACCGATTCTCCGCGGTGGGACCGGGCGGCAACTGGCTACCGGCTCGCCACCGAGGCCGAGTGGCAGTACGCGTGCAAAGCCGGCACCTCCGGCTACCGCTACGGCGAAATCGACGAGATTGCCTGGTACAGCGACAATTCAGGGGGACGGGCACATGACGTCGGGATGAAGGCGCCCAACAATTGGGGCCTGTACGACATGATCGGCAATGTCTGGGAATGGTGCTGGGATCTCTACGACCCCGAGGTGTACGGCACGTACCGGATCTTTCGCGGCGGCAGTTGGGCCGAAAGTGAACGCGGTTGCGGCGCTACCGTAAGAAGGCGAAGCCACCCGACGTTTGCTATCGACGACCTGGGATTTCGCCTAGCTCAGACGATCTGAGGGCAGACGACCGAGGACTTCGAGCACAGCCTCGATCTCTTCTCGACTGCGCAGCCGAACTATCGGCAACGACGGCACATCGACCAAGACCGTGGCCATTCGCTCCGCGTTGCGTCCGTCGCTTCGCCAGGCCCACCGAACCACATGATCCGGATCGAACAGAATGGTGTGCAGTGGCGGCTCCATATTGCGGTTCCACAACACCTCTCGCTGCAATCGCCGACGCACGGTTCGTGTGATCACCTGGCGCATCACCGTCCGCCGAGGCAGATCCAACCACAGCATCAGGTTCGCACGCTCGGCCAGTAGCCGACGCACCGCACCGTACTGCCACTCGGTCACCCAGGCCGGCCCGCTGGAAAAGCGTCGTACTTCGGGTTCGAAACTCTCGAGCGGAATCCAGTTTGGCCCGTGGAAGAGAGAGTCCAACTCGGTGTGTTCGATCTCGAGAAGCTGACCGATTCGACCGGCGAGAGTCGTCTTTCCGGCACCTGAGGTCCCCGCGACAAGGATCTTCTGCGGACGAACCGTCAGCTCGGCAGGGTCGACGAAAGGCACCGATACACACTAGGGGCCTCAGACTTCGCAGTCCACCCATTCGATGTAACCGGTGCCGTTGATCGACGCACCGTCGAAACTTCCCCGGTAGGTGTACGCGCCGACGTACCCCTTACCGTGGCCGTAGCGCCACTCCGAGTCGATCTCGGCCTCGAACTCCACGATCGTCCTGCCGTAATCGCGTACCTGCCAACGTAGTACGCGCGGCACACGCATCTCACGTCCCTCCGGGTCGACATGCAATGCGTCGGCGTACTCGAGTACGTCGAACACCACGTCGTCGAAGACCTTCGCACTGCCGTCAACAGTCCGAATGTAGGCGAGCTTGCACGCCGTAACTCCTGACGCTCGAACATCGGTGAGCAACAACTGATGCCGGTCGTCCAGCTGAACAATCTGGTAGGTGAAGAAGTCGGCCGGAAGCTTCCACGACTCGGGAAGCGCGCGGCGAGTCAACGATTGCGGTGTCATGCACCGCGCGTATTCGACGGTGCACGGAGCCGAAATACTCACCGGTCCATCCGGACTCGAGATCGTCCCGGAACAGTGCGCCAGCAGACTGACATGGTCGTAGACGGGATTGCGCACGAACCACGACGCTTGATCCGTTGCCACGATCTCGAGATCGACGTCGAAAGAGTCGTATCGCCCGGTGACACGGAAGTTCGGATAGCTGTTCTCGATGATCAGGTTGTCACCGAAGGCGATTTGCGAACCATCGTCTTCGAACGCACACTCATCGGCGGTGTCGTACGCCTGATAGAAGTGATGCCCCGGCGCAGCGGTGGAACTCAGCACGGTCGCGGTGTTTCGTGCGTCTGGTGCAGCGAGATAGTCGTTGTCGAACACCATCGTCCCGGTGGCACCGATCAGCGTCATGGTGTTGAGGTAACGGAAAGGTCCTGGCAATCGGGGAACGAAGATCCCGTAGTGCGTCCAGGCAAATTTTCGCGAGGCTAGATGCGGGCGCATCATCTCCGGACGGTCGAACGGGCGTACCGATTCGGCCATCCGCTTGTCGATCAGCGGAAGCGCGCCGTCCAGCAATGCCCGAACCGCGGGTCGCCACAACCGCCGCGAGCGGGTGGCGGAGGCAATGTGGGAACGATCAACAGTTTGTCCGGTCACGCCCCCAAGTTAATGTAACCAGCCGTAACAAACAAGTGTCGAAGTTTCCTCGTCGACCGCACACCCGGAACACCCGCGCCCTGCGCACGGGACGAATAGCATGTGAGAATCCGCGTACCGGAACCGGTCGCAGAGAGGGCGCAACAATGCAGCACGAAGAGTCGTCGTTCACCGGAGTGGCCGGCACCAAGATCGTCTACGACGTGTGGACTCCGGACCGCGAACCCACCGGGGTTCTCGTCCTCTGCCACGGCCTCGGCGAACACGCGAGGCGCTACGACCATGTTGCTGCCCGTCTCGGGGAACTCGGGCTCATCGTGTACGCACCCGACCATCGCGGGCACGGGCGTTCTGGCGGCAAGCGCGTTCACCTGAAGGAATTCTCCGACTTCACCGACGACGTCCACACGTTGTTCTCGATCGTGACGGCGGCTCATCCCGGCAAGGACAAGTTCCTGCTCGGACACAGCATGGGCGGCGCGATCGCCCTTTCCTACGCCCTCGACCATCAGGCCGATCTCAAAGCCCTCGCCCTGTCCGGACCTGCCGTGATCATCGCAACCGGTACTCCGAAGATCGTGATGCAGTTGGGCAAGATCGTCGGCAAATATCTCCCCGACGTGCCCGTCGAGAATCTGGAAGCAGCTGCCGTATCGCGTGATCAGAAGGTCGTCGACAAGTACAACGCCGACCCGCTGGTTCACCACGGCAAGGTTCCTGCCGGAATCGCGCGCGGCATGATCACCGCCGCGGAAGGCTTCCCGGCGCGCCTGCCATCGCTCACCATTCCCGTACTGCTTCAACACGGCTCGGACGACCGATTGACGGACCCCGCCGGCAGCAAGCTCGTCGCAGATCTGGCCGGCTCTTCGGATGTCACCTTGAAGGTGTACGACGGCTTGTACCACGAGATCTTCAATGAGCCTGAGCAGGAAGAGGTTCTGAACGATCTGATCGAGTGGCTGCGTCCGCGGGTCACCGGAGCGTAGTCATGTCGACGTGCGGGATCCTGCTGGCTGCCGGGGCGGGATCCCGCATGGGCAAACCGAAAGCTCTCGTCACAGACGCCGACGGTCAGTCGTGGCTCCACCACGGGGTGACGACACTGCAGTCCGCCGGCCTCTCGCCGGTCATCGTGGTCCTCGGCGCCCAAGCCGAGGCCGCCGTCGAGCTACTGCCCACCACCGATGTCATTGTGGTGATATCGGATTGGCAACACGGAATGAGCGCGTCACTGCGCTGCGGACTCGAGGCGGCCATGCAGATCGAGGGCGCCGAGGCGGCAGCGATCTCCCTGGTCGACGTCCCGGACCTCAACGCCGAAACCGTGACTCGTATCGTGGGCCAGAGCTCCCGCTCACGAAACATACTGCGAAGAGCTGTCTTTCACGGCAGGCCCGGCCATCCTGTCCTGATCGGACGCGACCACTGGCCGACGCTTGCCAAGTCACTCACCGGGGACGGGGGCGCCAACGCCTACCTACGCGAACACGGGGTCGAGTTGGTGGAGTGCAGCGACCTCAGCAGCGGCGTCGACATCGACTATCCCGAAGCCTGATCGCACTGTCACAATCCTCCCAGGTGGTGGGTGTCCGAATTCGGTGTAAAGATGACCCGATGAAACGTACCGTCGCCGCCCTGCTCGACATCGAGATCGACGAGGCGACCAACCTGGAGTTCAAGATCGCGGTGACGCGCGCACCGGGGGTCGAGCTACTGGAAACGATGTCGTTCGTTCATGACGGCAATCCGATCGAACCCCGTGAGATTATCGCCGAACACGGCACCCGGATTCATCTACTCGACTGTGCCCCAGGCAAACTGATCGTCAGCTACGACGCAACCGTCATCGGCCGCGCAGAACCGGCGTCGGTCAGCGACTACGACGTGTCGAAATATCTGCGCCCCAGCCGGTATGCCGAGGCCGACAAGTTCTTCGGTTTTGTCGCCGGGCAATTCGATCTCGCCACTCCCCCGGCCGAACTCCTCCTCGAAGTCACGCGCTGGGTGAGTACACATTTGAGTTATGTTCCGGGCACCAGTCGTGGCACCGACAGTGCGGTCGACACCCTGCTGGCAGGTGCCGGAGTGTGCCGCGACTACTCGCACCTGACCATCTCACTGCTACGCGCGGTGGGGATTCCCGCTCGCCTTGTGGCCGTCTACGCGCCGGGGTGCGATCCGATGGATTTTCACGCCGTCGTCGAAGCCAGTATCGACAACGTGTGGCGCGTAGTCGATGCAACGCAATTGGCCCCGCGCAGCAATCTTGTGCGCATCTCGACCGGCCGAGACGCCGCGGACACAGCCTTCCTCGATAATCACGGCGGTTCTATCACTTTGCATGCCTCGGAAGTTCGCGCAGTCGTCGACGGCGTTCTCGACAACGACGACTACGCGACACTGACGTCCATCGGATGAAGAGCAGCGTCAGGCGCTGATCTGGTTCTGCGAGGCCATCGTTCGCTCGAGGAACTTGACCGTGAGATCGACGATCGCTTTGCCCTCGCGAAGTGCTTTGCCGATCACCGGGAAGGCATGGATCTGCCCACTCCAGATGTGCGTTTCGACGGCTTGTCCTGCCTTGATCAAGTTTTCGGTCATGATCTCGACGTCCGGACGCATCAATTCGTATTCGGCGGACACCAGGAACGACGGCGGAATCAGACTGGCGTCGGCGTTGATCGGCGACTGCGCACCAGGAATCTCGTCCGGACCCTCGAGCCACCGGTCCTTGAGCTTTTCCACCTGTGACATCGGTAGGTAGGCGTCACGTTTCATGAAATCGGGATCGTGGTCCTCGAGGTTCACGTTGAGAAGCGGCGAGTATCCGACGACGGCTGCGGGCCGCGTGATTCCGCGCAGTGCGGTAATTTCGGCGACCTTCATGGCCAGGTAACCGCCCGCCGAGTCACCGGCGACCACAATCTTGTTCGGATCTTCCGCTGTCTCGAGCAACGCGGTGTACGCGGCCATCGCGTCTTTGACGGAGGTGCCGATGGAACCTTCCGGCAACTGTCGGTAGCGCACGGAGATCACCGGTACGCCGGTCTTCGCCGAGAGCAGGCCGCACAGCGCGCGGTGCGTTGCCAGACCGCAGAAGACGAACCCACCGCCGTGGAAGTAGAGGATTGTGGCGCTGGCCAATTCGCCCTGCGCTTTGCGTGGATGCTGCACCTTCTCGCTGGGCACACCACCCAGCGTGAAAGGCTCGATGTCGAGGTTCTTCGGCTTCGGCAGTTTGTCCGCCATCGCGTCGAGTCGCTCGAGTTGGCGGATACCGCGTTCGGTGGTCGGCCAGAGGGTGAACATGGGCTTCACGAACGTCCTGGTCAGGCAGAAGATAACCCGTGCTCGCGGGCTCACGTTCCAATGCCATACCGTCGAATCTCGCGTCCGCATAGCGTCCTCCCAGGTCAAGCCGTTTTGTGCATGTGAGTTACACATACTTGTCGGCTGCTGATGTGAACGATAACTGACGCTGCGTCAAAATGACACGACGGGTGGACCTCAATTGCTCGAGCGTGTGCAAGTTCGGCTTGCCATCACGGCGAGGAGAGATACGCGGACAGTCCGCGGTGCCCGCCACGCATCATCGCTTCATGATTCCACTCGAACACCGGCTTCGCGATCTTCGAGGCCAGACCGAGCGCTCCGGACACCGCCACTTGTTGCCGAAAGTCGGCTATGCAACCAGATCCAGCAGGTTGCACCGCCCAGCTACTCCACCCGGTCATTGCCCCGGAGAGACGCACTTTCAGGGTAAGTCCCCTGGGGTGGTGGACATTCGGTGAGACAGCGTAGCCGCAGGTGGGGCGTGTCGTTCCGGTTCTGTGGGTGGGCCATCGCGTAGTGATGAACGAGTTACCTGACCAGTGACTCGACCA